>NZ_JAVSJB010000006.1:0-416585 GCF_032027545.1 Pseudomonas oryzihabitans
TGGCCTGCACCTGGTGGGCTACGTCACCGGCACGGCCAAGGTCGAAGAGCTGCGCGGCTGGCTGCGCGAGGCGCTGCCGGACGTCATGGTGCCGGCGCAGCTGCTGGTGCTGGAGGCCATGCCGCTGTCGGCCAATGGCAAGCTGGATCGCAAGGCCCTGCCGGAGCCGGACCTCAGCCAGAACCTCAGGCCCTACCGCGCCCCGGCCAGCGCCGCCGAGCGTACCCTGGCGCCTATCTGGCAGCGGCTGCTGGGGGTGGACAGGGTCGGGCTGGACGACAACTTCTTCGAGCTGGGCGGCGATTCCATCCTGTCCCTGCAACTGGTCAACCAGGCCCGCCAGGCGGGGCTGGAGATCGCGCCGCGCCAGGTCTTCGAACTGCCGACATTGGCCGCCCTGGCCGCGGCAGCCACCTTGCCGCAAGAGGCCCCAGCGGCCGCGTCGGCCCAGCGCTTCGCCTTGCTGACGGAGCCGCTGCCGGCGGACCTGGACGCCGCCGCGCTGGACGATGCCTATCCGCTTTCGCCCATGCAACGCGGCATGCTGTTCCACGTCCTCGACGAACCGGCAGCGGGACTCTACGTCAACCAGCTCAGCGTCTGCGTCGAGGGTCTCGACAACGCCCGCTTCGCCGCCGCCTGGCAGGCCGCGGTGGCGCGCCACGCGGTGTTGCGTACCGCCTTCGTCTGGGAGGGCCTGCGTGATCCCATCCAGGTGGTGCGCCGCCAGGCGCGGCTGGCGCTGCGCGAGATCGACGGTCGCCAGCACGCCCCGGACCTGGCCGCCCTCGCTGCCGAAGACCGCGGCCGGCCGTTCGACCTCGGCCGGCCGCCGCTGCAGCGCCTGACCCTGGTCCGCCTGGACGACCAGCGCCAGCAACTGATCTGGACCAGCCACCACCTGCTGCTGGATGGCTGGAGCGCCGCGCGCCTGATCAGCGAGGTGCTCCAGGCCTATGCCGGCGAGGCGCTGCCGGAGGTTCCCGGTCGCTACGCCGACTACCTGGCCTGGCTGGCGCGCCAGGACGCCGCCGTGGCACAGGCCTTCTGGCAGCAACGCCTGGCCGGCGCCACGCCGACCCTGCTGGCCGAAAGCCTGCCGCGCCCGACCGGAGGCGCCGGTCACGGTCTGACCTTCACCCGGCTGGATGCCGAGGCGACCCAGGCCTTGCAACGTTTCGCCCGGACCGAGCGCATCACCCTCAACACCCTGATCCAGGGTGCCTGGCTGCTGCTGTTACGGCGCTACACCGGTCGCTCCCAGGTGATCTTCGGCAGCACCGTGGCTGGCCGCCCGGCCGAGCTGCCCGGCATGGAGGAGGTGCTCGGGCTGTTCATCAACACCCTGCCGGTGGCCCAGACGGTAGCTGAAGGCCGCCGCGTGGGCGACTGGCTACGCGAGCTGCAGCAGGAGAACGCCCGGCTGCGCGACTTCGAGCACAGCCCGCTGTACGACATCCAGCGCTGGGCTGGGCAGGGGGGACAACCCCTGTTCGACAGCATCATCGTGTTCGAGAACTATCCGGTGGACGTGGCCCTGCGCCAGCGCACCGGGGCCGGGCTGAGCTTCGGTCCGCTGCAGGTCAAGGACGAGACCAGCGTGCCCATGGACCTGGCCGTACGCCTGGGCGAGACCCTGGAGATCGAATACCAGTACCTGCGCAGCCATTTCGCCGCCGCGGCGGTGGAGCGCATCCGTGCCAACCTGGAACACCTGCTGTTCGCCCTCGCCGCGGGGGCCGATCGGCCGCTGGGCACGGTCGATGGCCTGAGCGCCGTCGAGGAGGCCGCCCTGGCGCGGCTGCAAGGAGAGCCCTGGCAGGACCCGGCGACCTCCCTGGCGCCCCAGGCGATCCTCGCCCAGGCGCGCCGCCGGCCGGATGCAACCGTGCTGGGCGATCCTGAGCGACGCCTGAGCTGGGGCGAGCTGGAGGAACGCAGCGGCCGGCTGGCCAGCTGGCTGCAAGGGCAGGGTGTCGGCGCGGAAACCCGGGTGGCGGTAGCGTTGCGCCGGGGCGTCGACTGGCCGGTGGCGCTGCTGGCCATCTGGCGCGCCGGCGGCGCCTATGTACCGCTGGACGCCAGCTACCCGGCCGAACGCCTGAGCTATCAGCTGGCGGATGCTGGCGCCGCGTTATTGCTCACCGAGAGCGCCCTGGTCGAGCGCCTGCCGGAGGTAGCCGGCACGCTGCGCGTCTGTCTCGACCAGTTGGACCTGACGACCTGCTCGCCGTACCCGGCGGAGCCGCCGCTGGGCCCCGAGCACCTGGCCTACGTCATCTATACCTCCGGCTCCACCGGCCGCCCCAAGGGCGTGGCCGTGGCCCATGGCGCCCTGGCCATGCATGGCCGCGCCATCGGCCAGCGCTACAGCCTCGACGAGCGTACCCATGAGCTGCTGTTCATGTCCTTCGCCTTCGATGGCGCCCACGAGCGCTGGATCGCCCCGCTGATGCACGGCGGTCGACTGTTCATCCGCGGCGAGGAGCTGTGGACGCCCGGGCATACCCTCGAGATGCTCGCCCGGGAAGAGATCGACGTGGCTGCCTTCCCACCGGTCTATCTGCAGCAACTGGTGGCCCAGGTGGCCCGCACCGGCAACCCGCCATCCATGCGCATCTATTGCTTCGGTGGCGAAGCGGTACCCGAGGCCAGCTTCCGCGAGGCGCAGCGCCTGCTCGGCGCCGCGCACCTGATCAATGGTTACGGTCCCACCGAAACCGTGGTCACGCCGCTGTTGTGGAAGGCCGGCCCGGACGATGCCTGCGGCGCCGCCTATGCCCCCATTGGCCAGGCGGTGGGCGAGCGCCGGCTGTATATCCTCGACGAGCGCCTGGAACCGGTGCCCCTGGGGGTGGCTGGCGAACTCTACATCGGCGGCCGCGGCCTGGCGCGTGGCTACCTGGGCCGTCCGGCGGCCACCGCCGAGCGCTTCGTCGCCGATCCCTTCACGCCGGGCGGACGGCTCTATCGCACCGGCGACCTGGTGCGTGGCCGAGCGGATGGCCTGATCGACTACGTCGGCCGGCTGGACCACCAGGTGAAGATCCGTGGCTTCCGCGTCGAGTTGGGCGAGATCGAGGCCAGCCTGCTGGAGCACCCGCAGGTGTGCGAAGCAGTGGTGGATGCCCGCACCGGTCTTTCCGGCCGGCAACTGGTGGGCTATGTCGTGGGCGCGGTGGACCCCAGCGCGCTCAAGGGCTGGTTGCGCGAGCGCCTGCCCGAGCATCTGGTGCCGGCGCAGCTGATGGTGCTCGAACAGCTGCCGCTGACTCCTGGCGGCAAGGTCGACCGGCGCGCGCTGCCGGAGCCCGAACGGGTGCAGGACACCTACCAGCCCCCACGCAATGACCTCGAACGGCAGTTGGCCGTGCTCTGGCAAGAGGTGCTGCAGGTGGAGCGCGTGGGTATCACCGACAACTTCTTCGAGCTGGGCGGTGATTCCATCCTCAGCCTGCAACTGGTCTCGCGCATTCGCGAGAGCCTCGGCGAGCGGCTGCCGCTGCGCCTGCGCGACCTGTTGCAGCACCAGACCATCGCTGGCCTGCTGACCCGGCAACCCGACCAGGCCCCGACGGTGGGTGCCGAACCCGGCCTCGCCGGCGGCGACTTCGGCCTGTTGCCGATCCAGCAGTGGCTGTTCGAGCACAATCGCGTCGAGCCGGACCACTACAACCAGGCGGTCCTGCTGGCCTGTCGCGAGCCGCTGCGCGCGGAGTGCCTGGAGCAGGCCCTGCGCCTGGTGCTCGAACGCCATGCCAGCCTGCGCCTGGCGTTCCGCGAATGCGCCGCGGGCCAATGGGTACAGCGCGAGCGCAGCATGGCCGAGTTGGCCCCGGCCATCGTCGAAGACCCCCTGGTCTGGCAGCGCCAGGCTGCCGATGAAGACGCCGCCCTGGCCATCGCCAACCAGGCGCAGCGCAGCCTCGACCTGGCCAGCGGGCGACTGCTGCGCGCCGTGCTCATCGACGGCCTCGGCCGCGAGCAGCGCCTCTTGCTGGTCATCCACCACCTGGGTGTGGATGGCGTGTCCTGGCGCATCCTGCTGGACGAGCTGCAACGCCTCTACCTGGGCCTGGCCCAGGGCGAGATGCCGCGCTTGCCAGCGCCCACCAGCCGCTACCGGGACTGGGTGCAGGCCCTGAGCGGCCAGGCGCAAGGGGCCGAACTGGCGGCGGAGTTGCCCTACTGGCTCGGCCAGCTCGCCGCCGCGCCGGCCGAGCCGCCGCGCGACAATCCCCGGGGTCGCGCCTGCGTGGCCGAAGCGGAGAACGTCAGCCTGGAGCTGTCCGCCGAAGAGACCCAGGCGCTGCTCAAGCGCGCGCCCCAGGCCCATGGCACCCAGATCAACGACCTGCTGCTCGTGGCCTTGAGTCGCGTACTGTGCCGCTGGCTGGACAGCGAGTCGGTGCTGATCGCCCTGGAGGGCCATGGCCGCGAAGACCTCTTCGGCGACCTGGACCTGTCGCGCACCCTGGGCTGGTTCACCTCGTTGTTCCCGGTGCGCCTGACCCCTGGCCCCGGCGGCCTGGCGACCGCCATCCCGGCGATCCGCGACCAGCTCGCCGCCATTCCCAACCGCGGCCTGGGCTTCGGCGTGCTGCGCTACCTCGGGCCGCCCGAGGTGCAGGCGCAACTACGCGACCAGCCCCAGGCCCGTATCACCTTCAACTACCTCGGCCAGTTCGACCAGAGCTTCGCCGCCGACGCCCCGCTCCGGCCCCTGGCCGAGCGCGCCGGCGACGTCTACAGCCCCCAGGCGCCCCTCGGCAACTGGCTGGAGATCGTCGGCCAGGTGTATGGCGGGCGCCTGCGCCTGCGCTGCCTGTACAGCCGCCGCATGTTCCGCCGCAGCACCGTGGAGCGCCTGATGCAGGCCTATCACGAGGAATTGCTGGCGGTGCTGGAGCATTGCCAGGTACCGGCGGTGGCTCGGATTACCAAGGAGCTACCGGCTTGAAGTCCGCTATTCGTTTTGGGAGTTATCCGCGATGAACATCCATCCCGACCTGGAAGCCTTTCTCGATCTGGTCGACCAGGGCCGTGCGGCGGGGCGACCGCCCCTGCATGCCCTGGCTATAGCGGCGGCCCGGGCGAGCTTCGCCGAGGCCTCCCGCGAGCTCGATCCGACCGCCCCCGCCCTGGCCCACGAGCCCCTGAACCTGCCTACCCGGGATGGCGCGCAGCTGGCCGCGCGCCTCTATCTGCCGCGGGCTACGCGCCCGGCACCGGCCATCCTGTATTTCCACGGTGGCGGCTACTGCGTGGGCGACCTGGAGACCCATGACGCCCTCTGTCGGCGCCTGGCCGTGGCGACCGACAGCGCCGTGCTGGCGGTCGCCTATCGCCGTGCCCCCGAGCATCCCTTCCCAGGCCCGGTGGAAGACGCCCTGGATGCCTGGGCGTGGTTGGTCGCCCAGGCCCCCGATCTCGGCCTGGATCCGCAGCGCCTGGTGGTGGCCGGTGACAGCGCCGGGGCCACCCTGGCGACCGTGGTGGCCGCCACGGCCGCCCGCCAGGGACAGCCAGCGCCACGTGCGCAGGTACTCTGCTATCCCACCACCGATGCCCTTGGCGACTACGAGTCGCGCGAGGTCTTCGCCGATGGCTATCTACTGGAAAGCGCTACCCTGGACTGGTTCTACGGCCAGTACCTGCCAGCGCCAGCCCTGCGTGCCGATCCGCGTTGCTCGCCGCTGCGTGGGCCGGTCCCGGTCGGCCTGGCCCCGGCGTTGGTGCTCTTGGCGCAGTTCGATCCGCTGCTGGACGAGGGCCGCGCCTATGCCGAGCACCTGCTGACGGCCGGGGCGGAAGTCGAGTGGGCGATCTGCCCCGGGCTCACCCACGACTTCCTGCGCCTCGGCAGCCTGGTTCCAGACGTGGCCGAGCACTATGGACGGATCGGCGCCTTCCTGGCGGAGCGCGCGGGCTTCTGATCCCTGCGCATCAGCCAGAGAAAGTAGGGGCAGCCGATGAACGCCGCCAGCAGGCCGGCCGAGACCGGCCAGGGATAGGCCAGGTTGCGCCCCAGCCAGTCGGCTACCAGCATCAGTCCGGCGCCCGCCAGGGCGCTCAGGGCCAGCTGCGGACGGGCCCGGTGGATGCCCAGCTGACGCGCCAGGTGCGGCGCGATCAGGCCGACGAAGCTCAGCGGTCCGACGACCAGGGTGGCGGTGGCCGTGAGCAGGGCCGCGCACAGCACCAGGGCCAGCCGTGCGGCACCCAGGCGCAGGCCCAGCGCTGCCGCTGTCGGCCCGCCGAGGGCGAGCAGATCCAGGGGCCGGCCCAAGGCCAGTGCCAGCAGCAGACCCAGCAGCATGACCAGGTTGGCGAGCAGGGCGCGTGGGCCGTCCACGGCGTAGGTCGAGCCGGTCATCCAACCGAGCAATTGGGTCACCCGCGGATCGCCACTGGCCAGCAGCAGGGTGCCCAGGGCGCCCAGCAAGGTGGTCAGGCAGACACCGGTGAGCAGCATGCGCTCGCTGCCGTAGCCGTCGCGGCGCCCCATGGCCAGCAGCGCACCCAGGGCGAGCAGCGCGCCGAGCAGGGCCGCCGGCAGCAGATAGGGCTGAGGGGTGGCCACCAGCAGGAACAGCAGCATCACCGCCAGCGCGGCCCCGGAACTCACCCCGAGCACTTCCGGGCTGGCCATGGGATTACCGGTAAGGCGCTGCACCAAGGCGCCGGCCAGCGCCAGCATGGCCCCGGCGGCCAGGGCGCCGGCCACCCGCGGCAGACGCCAGTGCAGCACCACCTGGCTGCTGTCGCCCAGGCTCCAGCCCTGGGGCGTGCGACCCAGCAGCAGGGCCGGCACCAGCAGCACGGCCACGACCAGCAGACCGCCCAGCAACAGGGGGGCGACGCGGCGTGCCGCCCGGGCCGGCGGCGCTGGCGGTGGCCGCAGGCGGGCGGCGCGCGGTTGGCGGCCCAGTAGCCAGAGCAGCAGTGGCACGCTCAGCACCGAGGTCAGCAGACCGGCGGGGACCTCGCCGGCCAGGGCCGAGAGTTCGCGCGCGCCCTGGTCCACCAGCCACAGCAGGACCGCGCCGAACAGCGGCGCCCAGAACAGCCGCTGGGGCAGGCGCCGGGCGCCGCTGAGACGGGCGATGGCCGGTGCGGCCAGGCCGATGAAGCCGATCGGGCCGACGCTGCCGACCACGCAGGCGCTGAGGGTCACGGCGATGGCCAGGGCCAGCACGCGGGTGCGCGCCAGATTCACGCCCAGGCTGGCGGCGCTCTCGTCGGCCAGGCCCAGGGTCGCCAGCGGGCGGACCAGCAGCGCCGCCAGCACGCCGAGGACCAGCAGGCGCGGTGCCAGGTAGGTCACCCCGCCCCAGCCGTTCTGGCTCAGGGAGCCGGCCTGCCAGAGGAACAGATCGCTCAGGTAGTCGTGGTTGAACAGGATCAGCAGCGAGTTGAGCGCGCCGCAATAGAGACTGATCACCATGCCGGCGAGGATGAAGTTCAGGGGCACCAGGGTACGCTGCCAGGCGATGGCGAACAGCAGCAGGGTAGCGAGGGCGGCGCCGGCCAAGGCCACGCCCTCCAGGCCATGGGCGAGCAGGCCGGGGGCCCAGAGCAGGCATAGCGACAGGGCCAGGTTGGCCCCCGCCGAGACGCCCAGGGTGCCTGGTTCGGCCAGCGGATTGCGCAGCACCTGCTGGAACAGGGCGCCGGCCAGGCCCAGGGCGGCGCCGGCCAGCCAGGCCATGGCCACCCGCGGCGCGAAACTGTCGCGCAGCAGCACCGCCTGCAGGCTGTTCGCCGAGTCGGCGCCGCTGACACCCGGCCATAGCGGCACGAGACCCTTGGCCGTGAGCAAGGCGGCCAGCGCCAGCAGCAGGGCGAACAGCGGCCAGGGCGAAGAGCGGCGGGAGTCAGGCATGCCGGACTCCTTCGAGATGGCGGGTCAACTGCTCGGCGAGGAACAGCGCCGAGGCCACGCCGCCATAGGGAAAGAAGCGCGGCAAGGTCAACACGTGGCCGGCGCGGACCGCCGGCAGCGCCTGCCACAGGGTGCCGTCCTGGCGCAGGCGTTGCAGCTCGGCCAGGCGGGTCGGCAACTCCACGCAGACCAGCAGGGCCTCGGGCGCCTCGGCCAGGCGCTCGATCCCCACCAGGGTCACCCCCATGGCGTTGCTGCGGCCCTGCCAGGCGTTGCGCAGGCCCAGGCGCTCGAGTACGGCCTGGATCAGGCTGCCACGCCCATACAGGGTGGCATGGCGCCCGTCGGCGTTGACCAGGGCGACCTGTACCGGTGGGCGTGGGCTGGTGGCCAGGCGGGCAGCCAGGGCACCGAGCCGCCGGTCTACCTCGGCAAGATAGGCCTGGGCCTCCTGGAGCCGGTCGAGACGGGCGCCCAGCGTGAGCAGCAGGGCGCTGGCGCGCGTATAGGGATCGGCGGAGGGGTAGAGGTCGACGATTTCCGTAGGCGCGATGCTGCGCAGCGCCCGATCCACCACCGGGGCCAGCGGATCACTGAGGATCAGGCTGGGCTGCAGGCGCTGCAGCAATTCCAGATTGGGTTCCCAGAAGGGGCCTATGTCCTGCACCTGTGCAGGCAGGGCAAAGGTCGGCATGCGGCGCCGGTAATAGCCGGTGTCCGAGCCGGCGAGGGGTATCACCCCCAGGGCCAGTAGCGTCTCCAGGGCCGCCCAGTTGATGGCGACGATGCGTGCTTGCTGAGCGGGGGCGGCGAACAAGGGTGGCAGCGCGCTGAGCAACGCGCCTCCGAGCAACCCTTTTACCAACTGACGACGGGCAAAGATCATGGACGATACGTTCTCGAAACAGACGACGAAGCCCCGTGAGGGGCTTCGAGGGTGAGGCGGCTGGTGAATCGTCGATCAACGCTTACCAGCTGTACTTGACCGTACCCAGCAAGGTACGGGTTTCGCCGGGATAGCAGCTGGTGGTGCCGTCGCAGGTACCCACGTAGTGCTTGTTCCCCAGATTCTGTCCGGTGAGCGAGACGGTGACGTTGCGGTTGATGGGATAGCTCACGCCCGCATCGAACAGGGTGTGGGGGGCGATCTTGTAGACATTGGCGTTGTCGCCGTAGAAGGACCCCACGTAGCGCAAGCCGCCACCCAGGCTCAGGCCGCGTAGCGCGCCGTCGCGGAAGGTGTAGTTGAGCCAGCCGGACGCCATGTGCCTGGGCACGTTGGAAAACTCGTTACCCTTGTCGCCATTGTTGCTCTTGGTGATCTCGGTGTCCGTGTAGGTATAGGACGCCAGCAGATCCCAATTGGCGTCCAGGCGGGCCTTCGCCTCGGCCTCGATGCCCTTGGAACGCACCTCACCCGTGGCCTCGCTGAAGCCGGTTGGTATGCCATTCTGCAGGACGTTGGTCAGCACATTGGTCTTGGTGATGTCGAAGGCCGCCAGGGTCAGCAGCAGGCCATCGTTGGGCTGGTACTTGACCCCCGCTTCCCACTGACGCGCTTCGCTCGGGTCGAAGGTGGCACCGCGGATATCGGTCCCGCTGTTGGGGACGAAGGATTCGGCATAGCTGACATAGGGCGCCAGGCCGAAGTCGGTCAGGTAGGTCAGGCCGACACGACCGGTGAAGTCCTGATCCTTGGCCAGGGCATCGCTGCTGGTCAGGTGATTGGCGGTGCTGGTGCGTACCTCGTCGTAACGACCGCCGACGGTCACGATCCAGTGATCGTCGAGATGAATCTGGTCCTGCAGGTAGTAACCGATCTGGTCCTGAGTCTGGTTCTGGTCGACCGCCAGGGCGTTCGGCCGGCCAACGTTGAGGCCATACACGGGATTGGCCGGATTGAGCAGCAGCGGCAGCAGGGTACCCAGGTTGGCCGTGGTCAGCTGCGTCTGGTAGCGCTTGACGTCGGATTCGGTACGCGCGTAGTCGATCCCGGTCAACAGGGTGTGCTGGATGCCCGCGGTGGCGAAGTCGAACTGCAGCTGGTTGTCGACGGTGAGTGCATTGAGGTGCTCGTCGAAGCGGCGGGGCTGGCGTACCACGTAGTTGGCCAGGGGGCCGTTGACCAGGGCCGCGGTCTGCGCGGGCGGCAGTTGGAGCTGGGGCGCCACGCTGGCCACGGTACCCTGGCCGAGCAGGTTGTTGAGCACGAAGTCCACCTGGCCATAGCGCAGGTTCTGGCGGAACTCGACGTTGTCGTTGAAGCGATGGCGGAAGCGGTAGCCCAGGCTGAACTGACGCTGGTACGAATGGTTGAAGGAGTGATCGCCAAGCAGCACGTCCTCGTCGACGTGCTGGTAATAGGGCGTGTAGGCGGAGAGGGTGCCGCCATTGTCGTCCTTCAGGAAGTCCGCGAGGACGGTCAGGCTGGTATCGTCGTCCGGCGCCCAGGTGAAGGAGGGCGCGAGGTAGAAGCGATCGTCGGGTACCTCATGGCCATCGGAATACTCGAACTGGGTATCGCTTTTACGTACCACGCCTACCACGCGATAGAGCAGGGTGCCGTCGTCGGTCAGCCGGTCACCGATATCGAAGCGTGCCTGGGTGCGGTCGTGGCTGCCATAGCCCAGTTCCACCTCATGGATACCCGCGGCGGTCGGCATCTTGCTCACCCGGTTGATGATGCCGCCGGCATCGCCCAGGCCGAACAGGCTGGAGGATGGACCGCGCACCACCTCGATGCTATCGAGCCCATAGGGCTCGCTGCGGAAGAAGCTGTAGCTGTTGTTCAACTGACGCAGACCATCGCGATAGTCACTGGTGCCCTGGGCATTGAAGCCTCGAATGTAGAGCCAGTCGTAGCCCTTGGGGTCGACGCCGTAGGTCTCGGTCTTCACCCCGGGTACGTAGCGCAGCGCCTGGGTCACGCTTTGCACGTTCTGCACGTCCATTTGCTGCCGGGTGATCACCGAGATGGACTGGGGTGTTTCCAACAGCGGAGCGCCGGTCTTGCTGCCGGCCTGACTGCTATTGGCCACGAAACCCGTGGGTTCGTCCTGAATCGTGGTGGCGATGGTGGTGGCGGGCAGGGCGGTGGTGTCGCTCGCCGTTTTGGCGTTGGCAAGCAGCGTGACGCGGTCGCCGTCGAGCTCGTAACGGATGCCGGTCCCACCCAGCAGGCGGTCAAGGGCCTGGCGCGGCGTCAGATCGCCGCGTACGGCAGGGGCGCGCAGACCGCGGACCTGGGTGGCATCGAAGAGCACCTGCACCTTGGCTTGGCGACCCAGGTCGGTCAGCGCCTGCGCCAGGGGCTGCGGACGGATATCGAGCTGAACCGCCCAGGCATTCCCGGTCAGGGCGCCGAGCGTGGCCAAGGTGATGCTCATGGCGAGTCGATGGGGACGAAAGACGCGAGGTGAAAAGCCCATGTTGCAAGTGCTCCGTGCAAAACGACAATCGTTAATGTGAATTATTCGCTTATAAGACGCATCACCTCGGGAAAACCGGAAGAAAAAAATTCGTTAGAGGGCGGGATAGAGCCTTTTCAGTCGAAGAGCGTCGGCTCGACCGGCGCGTTGACGGTCTGGGCGACGATGTGTCCCTTCTCCAGATGCAACACGCGGTCGGCTACCTCGAAGTAGCGGTCATCGTGCGAGATGACCACGATGGTCTTGCCCAGACGCTGGAATTCGGGCAGCAGCTCGCGATAGAAGATGCGCCGGAAGGCAGGGTCCTGGTCTGCCGCCCACTCGTCGAACACCAGGACCGGGCGCCCTTCCAGCCAGGCCTGCAGCAGGGCGAGGCGCTTACGCTGGCCGGTGGATAGATCGGTGGTGGAGAAGCGCTGATCCCGAATGTCCACCTTGTGGCCGATCTCGAGGCGCGCCAGGTATTGCAAGGCCTGCTCGGGTAGGGTCGCGGAGTCCTGCAGGACGTCGTCGAACAGGTAGTAATCGGTGAACACCGTCGTGAACAACTGGCGGTAGGCATCGCGATTCGCCGCGGTGACCGGTACGCCATCGTGCAGCAACTCGCCGTCACGTGCCTCGTACAGCCCCAGCAATACCTTGATCAGGGTGGTCTTGCCGCAGCCGTTCTCGCCGGCGATGAACAGGATTTCGCCCCGGCGGAGGTGTAGGTCGATAGGGCCGAGCGCGAAGCCCGTGCCCTCGGCGGCGGGATAGCGGTAGGCCAGGCCACGTAGCTCGATGCCCTGGCGCAGGACCGCAGGGGGGGCGTCGGCGGCGTTGAGTGGCAGGGAGGGTTCCGGGGTGGAGAAGTCCGCGGATAGCTCCGCGATGCGGCCGAAGGCCACCTGGGCTCGGCTGACGATGGGCAGGTTGCCGATCAGGCTTTCCAGTGGGCCCTTCATGTACAGCAATACCAGTATGAAGCCGCTCAAGGTGCCCTTGTCGGTGCTCGGCCAGAGCGACTCGTAGGTGAGGGCGACGCCGATGACGATGAAGAACAGCGTGGAGCCGAAGCCCTTGGCGATGACGAACAGATTGATGGCGCTCAGCTGGATGGCGCAAATCCGCTCGGCGGTTCCCTTGAGGCGCCCATCGTAGTGGCGTTCCCGCCGCTGGCGGTTGATGCGCAGTTCCTTGGCGCCTTCCATCAGTGCCTGGTAGTGCTTCTGCAATTCGTCTTCCTGCTCGCGAGCGGCGAAAAAGCCGCGGATACCGCGGCTGCGAGCGAAGTATTGGATGGCACTGCCGATGATGATGGCCACGGCGGTGACCAGGAACATGCTCCACGACAGGAAGGCCATGTACAGCAGGCAACTGAGGGAGATGGTGAAGGACACCGCCAAAGGCGCGAAGGCGAAGGCGAAGTCACTGATGGTGTCCACGTCGTGCGTCAGTACCGGGATCAGCCGGTGGCTGCGATAGCGTTCCAGTTGGTCCATGGGCGCGCTGATGATCTTGCGGCCCAGTTCTTTGCGCAGCCTGGCGATGACGTGCTGGCCCACATAGTTGGTGCCGATGTCGGAGAGGATGGAACCTGTCAACGCCAGCAGGCAGAAACCGCCGAAGGCGAGCAGCAGGGTACTGGGCACCAGGCCCTCGGCGTGCAGGCTGCGATTGATGGTGGCCAGCAGCGCGGTGATGCTCAGGCCGCCGACAATGCCCAGCAGCACGGACAACAGGAGGATTGGCCAGAATGGCCGCAACAGTCCCAAGAGCTCGACGAGGGCCGTGGAGGATTTTGCGCGCATGAAGAATTCCTGTAGTGAGGGGCCAGGCTGAACCTGGTCACGGACGGCTCAGGAGGTGACGAATGGCGGGCGTGGGAAATTACCGAGGACGCGCGGCGGTAGGCGGCTCCGTCCGCGGTGGCTGGCCGATCACAAGGCCTTGTAGCGACTCGCGACGAGCACGCTGCCATCCTGCTGGGTGGTCACCTCCACCGGCAGGATCTTCGGTAGCTGGTACAGCAGCTTTTCCAAGGCTGCGACGCTGTAGATGCCGCCCGGGCGCATGGCGGCGGCCTGGGCATCGGCCACTCTCACGTCACGCTCCAGATAGCGACCGATCAACGGCAGGATCTCGCCCAGCGGCTGGCCATCGAGCACCAGCTGGCCCTGGCGCCAGGCCAGCAGCGCCTGGACATCGGTGTGGCGGATTTCCGGTCCATGCCCGGCCAGGTAGCGGGCCTGCATGCCAGCCGTCAGCTCGACGACCTGGGTCCGGCCTTCCGGGGTCACCCGCACCCGGCCTTCGGCGACGGTGACGATAAGGTCATTGCGGGTATTCCAGATATCGAAGCGCGTGCCGGTGACCCTGATCTCGCCTTGGCGCGTCTTGACGGTGAACGGGTGGAAGCGGTCGTGATGAACCTCGAAGAAGGCCTGACCCGCGGGCAGATAAAGATCCCGGCGGTCGATGAACGCGCCGTAGAACAGCGATGTATGGGTATTGAGGCTCACCTGAGAGCCGTCGGGCAGGCTGATCTGCTGCATTCCTGCCGTGGCACCGTAGTAGCGGACGCTACTGGGTAGCAGCCCACCATACCAGCCGGCCAACCACAGCCCGCAGCAGGTCGCCATCACGCAGCCCAGGCGTAGCAGCCGTCGGCGCCGCAGCCGTGGTCGGGGCTGGACAGAAGTGGGCGGCAAATGGCCGGCCAAGCCCCAGAGAGTTTCGATCGCCTGGTATTCGGCTAGATGGCGTGGGTCCTGGGCACACCAGGCGGTGAAGGCGTCGCGCTCGGCTGCGGAACAGTCATCCGCCTGGAGGCGTAGATGCCAGGTAGCAGCTTCTTCGCTCAGGCGCTGTTGTTCGGCAGACCAGGTCACGGGCGGACATCCATCGGCGAAAATGCAAGGGGCCGGCAACCTACATTGCTGGCACCGTCAGAGTAAAGCATAGTGGCGATCTGCAATATGGGCGCCACTCATCGGCACGGGAGGCACGAATTGATAGGCTACTACCAGGAATTACTCAAGTTCCTGACGCGCGCGACGGGTGATCGCCAGACTGCGGCCGACCTCGTTCAGGCCGCCTATCTTCGCCTTCTCGACCGTTCGTCCGCAGTCGAAATCCAGGAGCCGCGGGCGTTGCTGTATCGCACGGCCATCAACCTGTCCATCGATCTACGGCGTCGCGAGCGGGTGCGCCAGGATGAGCTGGCTACCGGTCTCGAGGCCGAAGAGGTACCGACCGCCGACTGTCCCCACGAAGGTCTGGCGCGCGATCAGCAGCTTGCCCTGCTGCAGCGCGCGCTGGAAGAGCTGCCGCCAGCCTGTCGCGAGGCGTTTCTGTTGCGTAAGCTCGAGGGGTTGAGCCATGGCCAGATCGCGGAGCAACTGGGGCTATCCAAGGCTTCCGTGGAAAAGCACATCGTCAACGCCATGCGCCACTGCCGCCTACGTCTGCTGGACTGGAACGCCTGATCCTTACCCGCATCCACAATGCCTGAATGAGGTGCATTGCCGTAAGCAGGCGCACCGTGGTTGTTCATTTTAGGTAAATCCCGGCCTTTTCCTGTCGTCCCTCCTAGTGCACCCCCGAACGCCTCCGGCGCCTCGGGTCTTCCGCTTTCCAGAGGACGGCACTCATGGCACAGCACGACAGTGCATCGAGCACACCCTACGACCTGCTCGGGGTCGGTTTCGGACCTTCCAATCTGGCCTTGGCCATCGCCTTGCGTGAGCAGAGCGAGCGTGATGGTCGACCCCTGCGCTCGCTGTTCATCGATCGCCAGGCTGACTACCGCTGGCACGGTAATACCCTGGTTACCCAGAGCGAGCTGCAGATTTCCTTCCTCAAGGATCTGGTGACGCTGCGTAATCCCACCAGTCCCTTCAGCTTCGTCAATTACCTGCATAGCCAAGGGCGCCTGGTCGACTTCATCAACCTGGGGACCTTCTATCCCTGTCGATTGGAATTCAACGACTACCTGCGCTGGGTGGCGGAGCACTTCGCCAGCCAAAGCCGCTACGGTGAAGCGGTGGTTCGGGTCGAGCCCGGTCCGCAGGAAGCCGACGGCTCTCTTCGCCAGCTGGACGTCGTGGCATGCGATGCGGCAGGACAGGAGCGGCGCTATCGAACCCGCTCCCTGGCGCTCAGTACTGGCGGTACGCCGCGCATTCCTCAGGTTTTCCGCGCACTCCGCCAGTATCCGCAGGTGTTCCACCATGCGCAGTACCTGGAGCGTTTGGCTGCGCTACCCTGCGCCCAGGGCCAGCCGATGCGCATCGCGGTAGTCGGCGGTGGCCAGAGCGCGGCCGAGGCTTTCATCGATCTCAATGACAGCTATCCCCAGGTCAGGGTCGACATGGTGCTCCGCGGTGCGGTGCTCAAGCCCGCCGACGACAGTCCTTTCGTCAACGAGATCTTCGCTCCTGAGTACACCGATCTGGTGTTCAACCAGCCGCCCGAGGAGCGTGAAAGGCTGATCAACGAGTATCACAACACCAATTATTCGGTGGTGGACCTTGATCTCATCGAGCGCATCTACGGCATTCTCTATCGGCAGAAGGTTGCCAGGAACCAGCGCCACGGTTTCCTGTGCCGCCGCAGCATAGAGTCGGCGCAACTGGTCGACGGGAAAGTGGAGTTGCGCCTGCGGGATGTGGCCACCGCTACGGTGGAGAACCATCGCTACGATGCGGTGATCCTGGCGACTGGCTATGAGCGTACCTCCCATCGACAGCTACTCGAACCCCTGGCGCCGCTGTTGCAGGACTTCGCGGTGGATCGTAGCTATCGCCTGCAGACCGACGAACGTCTGCAGGCACCGATCTACCTGCAGGGCTTCTGTCAGCACAGCCATGGCCTCAGCGACACCTTGCTGTCGGTACTGCCGGCGCGGGCCGGTGAGATCGCCGAGGCGCTCCACTCGACGCTCGAATCCGCGCGGCTACGGGCTGAGCGAGCCGAGCTGGCAGATGTCTGATCTACAGTGGCAACGCTCAGGCGTTGCCACCTGCCGTCCCCCTTGGTTTTTTAGGAGAGCGAGTGCCTGTTTTTCGTTGGTTGTGTCGTCTTTCGCTGTCTATCTGCCTGGCCGTACCCGTCTGGGTACGGGCAGACCCCCTAGCTGGCGAGGTGCTGAGCGAGCGCACCCTGCGCGTATTCAAGGCTGATGCCTTGGCAGCCAAACTGGGCGACCGTGTGCGCAGTGTCGGTCAGCCCCGCTGCGACGTTCGCCTGATCGAGATCACCTATCGCACCCGTGGCGTCCACGACGAACCGGCCGATGCCTCGGCCATGCTCCTGTTGCCCGAAGGTCCTCACTGCCAGGAGCCCAAGGCGCTACTCGGCTGGGCACGGGGGACCGAGACCCGCAGAGCCTCCGCTCAGGCGGAGGCTGTGGCTCGGGCCGGCAGCAGTCCCTTGATCGAACTCTATGCTGCCCAGGGCTATGCAGTGGCCGCTACCGACTATCTGGGGCTGGGCCATTCGAGTTATCCCTTCCATCCCTATCTGCATGCTGCCACCGAGGCCACCGCCGTGATCGATTCCTTGCGTGCGGCACGTCGAGTCATGGCGCGCGAGGGAGTGGCACTGTCTGGCCAGGTCATGTTGGCCGGCTATTCTCAGGGCGGCCATGCCACCCTGGCCGCGCAACGGACGCTGGAGCAGCGCTATGCCAAGGAATTCAATCTCGTCGCCAGTGCGCCCATGTCCGGACCCTATGCGCTGAGTCAGACCTTTCTGGATAACTGGCCGGGGCGCACGCCGGCAGGCGCCAATGTCCTCGCGCCCTATCTATTCAGCTATACCCTGGTGGCCATGCAGCGAGTCTATGGGAATCTCTATCAACGACCCGATGAACTGCTGCGGCAGCCCTGGGCGACTCGTGTGGAGCGGCTGCTGCCGGGTCCGGACAACGTCTTCAAGCTTCTACGCGAGCAGGCGCTACCGGCGTCGAATCATCTCGACCGCTTGCGGCAACCGGCTTTCACCCGGGAGTTCATGGAAAACCCGGAACAGCCGTTCCGCGTGGCGCTGCGGCGCAACGACCTGCTGGACTGGACGCCACGGACTCCGACACTGCTGTGTGGTGCTTCGCGCGATACCGTGGTCGAGTTTCGTAATGCGCGCAGCGCCTTCCAGGCTTTCAGGGCGCGTGGCGCCCCGGTTCGGCTGCTGGACGTGGATGAGCGCCTTCCGTCGGGGTTGGATGGTCTGCAGATACATACCCAGGCGGCGGCTGCGGCCTGCATGCTGGCGACGCGTCAGAACCTGCTCGACCCTGAACGCCACTAGGTAGGGTGGGGCAGTAATTCCTGGCGGTCGTGCTTCGTCTATCCAGCTGATGCCTTTCGGAAAAGCTGCCATGACCGTCCCGACTACCCTGTTGCTTCCTTCCGGCCAGGAACTCCATGGCCACTGGAGTGAGGCTGTACTGACCTTGAGCTTGAACGGTCGTCATCTGGCGACTGCGACCGGCGTGGATGATCTTTGGCAGGTCAGGGAGCTGGCTGCCGATCAAGAGTCGAGTCTCTGGTGCCTGGCCTATTGGCTGCTGGTGCGCAGCGTCGCCGACCATCTCAAATGGCAGGGCTTGTCGCCGGACTTGGCAAATCGCAGTGGATTGGTGCTTCGCCGTGCCGATGGCGCCTTGGTCACCGAGCGTACGGCGTTCTGGCAATTGCCAACCCCCTGGCTGCGACAGCCCGCCACGACGCCCTGGCCGCAGACCTGGGCCTGGAGTGGCGCGATCCGCCATCTGCGCCGGCCTCCCAAGCCGGAAGGAGAGGTCTATCGGCGCTTCGACACGCGCCTGGGCAGCTGGATCTCTCTGCGCACACTGGATCTGACGGTCGACCTGCCGAGTTTCCATCGCTGGCAGAATTCGCCGCGAGTCGCCGCCTTCTGGCAAGAGGAGGGCAGCCTGGAGCAGCACCGCGCCTATCTCCAGCGCCTCGCCGAGGATCCCCACGTCCAGACGTTGATCGGCTGCTTCGACGACGAACCCTTCGCCTACTTCGAGGCCTACTGGGCCAAGGAGGATCGCATCGGACCCTACTATGGCGTCGGCGATCACGACCGCGGCCTGCACATGTTGGTTGGCGAGGAAGGTCATCGGGGGGCACATAAGGTCGCTTGTTGGCTGCCCGCGGTGGCGCACTGGTTGTTCCTGGACGAGCCGCGTACGCAGCGCCTGGTCTGTGAGCCACGGGCGGACAACGAGCGCATGATCGCCCATCTGCAACGTCAGGGTTTCTATCGACAGAAGGACTTCGATTTTCCGCACAAGAGAGCCGCGCTGATGCTGCTGGAGCGCGAGCGCTTCTTCGACCGTTGCGTGCTGGCCTGAGGCCACGCCTGACGGTGCGCGGAGGCAGGCCTTGGAAGCTGTTCACAATCTGCTGCGCCTCGGCCAAACGGCGTTGAAAATGCTTTCGAAATGCTCATTTACCACTCGTAAACTGCGCTTTCTCAAGCATTTGATTCGCTGGCGCTCACCCTACGGGCCAGCCGTTGGCTGTTACTCCCGTTGGTCGTTGCGCCTTGTTTGTCTCTAGCTCGCGAGATCGTGTACAGCTTCTTAGAGATGAAAGCTGAGCGGGCGACCATTCACGGGGTGCGGAATCACGCCCATGGGAATGCCGTAGATGGATTCCAGCGTTGCGCCGTCCATGAGTTCTTCTGGACTGCCCTGGACCAGCAGACGACCGCCGTGCAAGGCCACTAGGTGGTCGCAGTAGCGTGCCGCCATGTTGATCTCATGAAGGACTACCACCACGCCTAACCGAAGACGGTGGCTGAGTTCGCGGATCAGCTGCAGGACCTCGACCTGATGGGCGATGTCCAGTGCCGAGGTCGGTTCGTCCAGCAGCAAGTAATTCGTATCCTGAGCCAGCAGCATGGCCAGCCAGACGCGTTGACGCTCGCCACCGGACAGGCTGTCCACCAGTCGCCCGGCGTACACCTCGGTATGGGTGAGCTGCAGCGCCCGCTCGATGGACTGGCGATCTGCGGCACCAAAGCGACCCAGGGCACCATGCCAGGGGTAACGGCCAAAGCTGACCAGTTCCCTTACGGTCAGGCCATCGGCCGCTGGTAGTTGCTGCGGTAAGTAGGCTACGCGGCGTGCGAAGTCCCGGTTATTCCACTGCGCCAGAGGCCGTCCGTCGAAGGTGATTTCGCCGGCACTCAGTCCTTGCTGGCGGGCAAGCAGCTTGATGAGCGTCGACTTGCCCGAGCCGTTGTGACCAATGAGACCGACGACCTGACCGTCCGGCAGATGCAAGTCGAGCGGCTGCAACAGAGCACGGTCACCGAGGATGAAGGAGGCGCCTTGGAGTTCGAACATGGAGACAGCCGCAGAGGAAGATCGAGCCGGCAGCCTAAAACAAGCGAGAATGCTTATCAATGTTGCCGCTGCGGGTGGTGACAGACTTGCGGTCGGCGGCCTCGCGTCCTCGGTGTGCCAGGCGCGTATCCCGTCTATCAGTCGACTCGGGCAGCTAGTGTGGTGTTTCAGAATTTATCTACACAATGTTGGCGGCGCTTTTTGCCGCAGAGGCGGACCTCCCCAGGCGGCGTTGCCACTCCTCGCCATAGCCCTGCTATGACTGGTCGCGGCGCCTGGCCCAGTCGGAGCGCCGAACCGCTAAAAATCACTCGCCCATTCTTGCGCGAACGTCTGAAACACCAGACTAGATAGTCACCCGTTGCGCCGATTGCCTGGCGGCTGCGCGTCCGCCAGACGGGCGCGTGCAGCGCTCGGAATTCTCATGTACCGCTCGTACACTTGCGCGCACCCGGCTGACAGCCGCTCGCGATATTTTGTTAGCCACTCTAAACAGCCGCGTGCCTCGTTCGTCCTTTAAGGGAGCGGGCTTACGGGGCTGTTGCTCTACAGGGCCAAGTCATGAGCTATTGCGGCCACGCCGCTTATCCTTGGGGCGCCCATTGCCGTCTGTATGCCGGTGGAGTTTTCATGTCCAACCCAAAGCTTTCTCGTGGCGACGGGTCCTGGCGTATGGGCCCTGTTGCGCAGAGGCGCGGGGAAAGTGGCGCATGCCCCTTGCTGACCTGCCAGCCAAGGACAACGCGAGCGTGGAACATTTCTGCGTCTTCCCTGGCGATGGGGGCCTCTTCGATTATTGACGCTGCCAGGAGTTTGATGGGGCCGGCGTGTCTGGCCCCAGCAGGCCGGTTGCCCAAGAGCCTGTTCAACGTTTCGCGAGCCAGAGCCAGACAAGGCCCAGGTGGCCCCGCGAAATAGCTGAGGAAGCGGATCGGACCCGCGCTAAGGGTTACGAGTGGTAAATGAGCATTGCGACGGGGCCGCCTAGGTAGGGCTGGCGACCCAGGGCATTGTCAACGCCGTTTGGCCGACGCGTAGCAGACTTTGAACGGGTTCTCTAAGGTAGGGTGGATGACACCTGATCTAATCTTCATAGGATCGCTCAATCGATGATTCCTGCCTTGGCGCCCCTGTTCAGCGGGCCGCTTCAACCTTTCTCCACCCTGTTGCGCTTGCCCAAGGCAGGAGAGGAGGTAGTACCCCTCAGTAGCGTGTTGGCTGGCGGGCTGACAGAGGTATTGCAGAACTATGGCGGTGACCCCGACCTCGATCAGCGGGCGCTGCTCTCGGTATGGTCCAAGTACTACTTCTCCCGGCTGATTCCTCCGGTCGCAGCGGCCTCGCTGTTGCGGCGCTGGCGTTTGCCGGTCGCTGTCGATCAGTTGGGGCTGGTCCTGAATGATGCCTGGGTACCGGAAGCCTTCGTGTTATCTCACGGTGGCGAAGCTTTCGCGGAAGATTCCCTGGATGTGCTGCAGCCGCTGGTGCTTGAAAATCTTCGGCCTTTCATCGAAGGGGTTTGTGCGCAAGTGAAGCTGTCGCCCAAGGTCCTCTGGAGCAACGCTGGCAACTATCTGGAATGGTTTGTCGGTGAGTTGCGTAAGGCAGGGTTTCCCGCCAGTAGCTTGCCGCCCTTCGATCACTGGCTCGAGCAGCCATATGACGCTCAGGGTGTACGCAATCCGTTGTTCAAACCGGTGATCTACGTCGAGCTACCCCTGGCGGGTGACGCCACACGGTCGTCCTGGCAGTGGCGACAGCGGCGTGTCTGCTGCATCCGCTACCGGTTGCCGGACGAGGACCTCTGCAGCAATTGCCCGTTGTTGAAGGATCCTCAGCCCGAGGCATCGGGCTAGCAGCTGTGGTTTGCCGTACGCCCGGGCTGTCGGCGAGTACCCACCGACCTTGCCAGACAAACCGCATGGGGCTAGACCTCCCCACTCTGCGGTCGCTGCGCCCGGGAATTTTCCGGCAAGCGCCTGAGCGAGCTGACCGTACACCATCGTGACCAACCACGACGACAATCCGCGGGACGGTTCCACCTGGGAATTGCTCTGCCTCTACTGCCACGACAACGAGCACAGCCGCTACACCGACCAGCGGTACTTCTGCGACAGCTCCCTGAGCACTCCCAAGGTGGTCCAGGCCACCCACAATCCCTTCGCGGGGCTGGAGGGGTTGTTGAGGAAGGACTAATCCCGAGCGAAGGTTGGGTTTAGCCCGATTTCAACCAGTTAGCAGCTATTCATCGCAGCCATGGTGGTCCGCCGATGCAGCCGCTCTGGCTTGGACTATCGCGGCCATGGGCCGCTCCTACAAAAGCCTCATCACCTGTAGGAGCGGCCCATGGCCGCGATGTATGGTGGGCGGGGTTGAACGAGGTTGGGTCCTGGCGGTTCAGGCCCTGAGCGGTGGCACTTATCCCCATGCGCTGCTCGGTTGCCAGCTTGCTCTGGCAACCGAGCTTCGGCTTAAGAAGATGTTAAGCCTCGCGCCCTAGGCTGCTGGAATCGGGCCGGTTCGACGGCCTGCAGCCTGCGAGACGCGCATGAGCATCGGACCTTCGAAGACGAGGCCCTGGCTGAGGCGAGCGGCCTTGGCCTTGGCGGTCAGCTCCTGCATGAGCAACGCCTTCGCCGAGATGACGGTCATTCGGGCGGAAGGCAGCGCAGCGACCACTACCTCCACGTCGGTATACTTCAATGCGGGGGTGAACGATCGCTCGATCAGTTCGTTGCTGGCGGCCCTGAGCGACATCTCCGCGAAGTACCCCGGCACCCAGAACGTCAATCTCTATATCAACAGCTCGGGTGGGAGCATGGAGGCGGGCTACGTTGCCTATGAATTCCTCCGCCGCTATCCGTTCAAGGTGAACGCCATCAATGCGGCGACTACGGACTCCGCCGCGACGATGCTCTATTGCGCCACCGCCGACCGCTATGCCGAGCCACTCTCGCGCTTTCTCCTGCATCCCGCCGCGGTCGGCATTGCCATGAGTGGCTACCTCAAGCCCGACCAGGCCAAGCAGGCGTTCGAGGATGCCGAGCAGGAAAATCTCAAGTTCAGCGACATCTACAAGGACTGTCTCAAGCTGCCCGCGAACGACATCAGCACGCTGCTCTCCTCCGAAAGCAACCGGCGGCGCCTGGACTACCCGGCCGCCAAGAGTCTCGGGCTCATCACCCAGGAACTCGATCAGCTACCGCGAACCTCCGACCGGGCGACCTACTTCATCACCGATGGGGGCGGTCGATGAACGACACATAGCTGCCCTCAGTTCGCGACAAAAATTGTGCCGAATCTGGCATTGCCGGCGAAAATCCGCATGTCGATGAGAAGAGCAGTAGCGCAGCCATTCGTCAGCAGAACGAAAAGCCCCTCCTTGACAGGCAAGGTATCTGGACAAATACTCGCCGCAAGATTCATATAGATGACTAGATAACAAGGCGAATAAAGTCGATGAATTCCTTATCCAGTGATGCCCGACTGCCGCTGTACCAACGCCTGCGTGACCAATTGGCTGAGCAGATCGCCAATAATCGCTGGCGTCCGGGGGAGGCGATCCCTACAGAAGCGGCGCTGTCTGCGGAATACCAACTGTCCACCGGCACGGTGCGCAAAGCGATTGATGCGCTGGTCAGTGAGGGCATTCTGGAGCGTCAGCAAGGGCGAGGGACGTTCATTCGCCGGGCGCAGTTTCAATCCTCCTTGTTCCGTTTCTTCCGATTCCAGACTGTTTCCGGTGAGCGCCAGGTCCCGGAGAGTCGCATCCTCTCGATCGAGCCCATTGCAGCACCCTCGGCCGTGGCGCAAGCGCTGGGGTTGCCCGCCGATGCACCGGTCATTCGTATTGTCCGTGTGCGTCTGCTCGATGTTAAGCCGGTGCTCGCCGAAGAAATCTGGTTGCCCCGCCAGCGGTTTCAGGCGCTGCTGGAGATCGACCTCAGTCGCGAAGGGCCGCTGCTGTATCCGATCTACGAAGAAGTGTGCGGACAGGTTGTCGCATCGGCCGAAGAAACGCTGACCGCTGAATCGGTGAATGACGTGCATGCCCGCTTGCTCCAGGTAGCGGTCAACAGTCCAGTGATCGTGATCGAGCGTTTGGCCCGCGATTATGCGGGTAGCCCGCTGGAATGGCGTCGCTCGCGCGGCCACGCGGAGCACTTCCGCTACAGCGTGGATATTCGCTGACGCCTGTCTGCGTAGCGAAGTGTTCTACGGCGGCTAGATCGCCGCCCGATTGCTGTTTGTTTGCCAACGTCGACCCTGTCGCGGTGGGGTTGGCTGTTGGCTGCCTTGCGTAACACCTATAAGGATAAGAATCATGTTCAGCTGGTATCGCCAAGTCACTCCTCGGGAACGCAAAACGTTTTGGGCCTGCTTCGGCGGATGGTCGCTCGATGCCTTGGAAGTACAGATGTTCGGTCTGGCGATTCCGGCGCTGATCGCCGCTTTCGCGCTGACCAAGGGTGATGCCGGATTGATCAGCGGCGTTACCCTCGTCACCTCGGCACTCGGTGGCTGGGTGGGTGGGACGTTGTCTGACCGCTATGGCCGTGTGCGCACGTTGCAGTTGATGATTTTGTGGTTCTCGTTCTTCACCTTTCTCTCGGCTTTCGTCACGGGCTTCAATCAGCTGTTGGTGGTCAAGGCGCTGCAGGGTTTCGGGCTTGGCGGGGAGTGGGCGGCCGGCGCGGTGCTGATGGCCGAGACGATCAATCCGCATTATCGCGGCAAGGTCATGGGCACTGTACAAAGTGCCTGGGCGGTGGGTTGGGGCCTGGCGGTCGGGGTGTTCACGCTGATCTATACCTCTGTGCCACAGGACATGGCCTGGCGTGTGATGTTCCTTGTCGGGTTGCTGCCGTCGTTCCTGATCATCTGGGTGCGTCGTAACGTTGAGGAGCCGGACAGCTTCCGGCGTCTGCAAAAAGACAACGCCATCCCGCAGAGTTTCTTCACGTCGCTCGCCGGCATTTTTCGCCCGGAACTGATTCGCGTGACCCTGTTTGGCGGCCTGCTGGGACTGGGCGCGCACGGTGGCTATCACGCGGTCATGACCTGGTTACCGACCTTCCTCAAGACCGAGCGCAATCTGTCTGTGCTGAACTCGGGCGGCTATCTGGCGGTGATCATCTTCGCCTTCTGGTGTGGTTGTGTGGCCAGCGGCTATTTGATCGATCGCATTGGCCGTCGTAAAAATATTGTGCTGTTTGCCTTGTGCTGCGTGGTCACGGTGCAGTGCTACGTATTTTTGCCGCTGACCAATACGCAGATGCTGTTCCTGGGGTTCCCGTTGGGGTTCTTCGCCGCCGGTATTCCGGCCAGTCTGGGAGCTTTCTTCAACGAACTTTACCCTGCCGATGTACGCGGCGCCGGCGTTGGCTTTTGCTACAACTTTGGCCGGGTGCTGTCCGCTGTATTTCCATTCCTGGTCGGGCACATGAGTGACTCCATGTCGCTGGGTTCGGCGATTGGTATCGATGCCGGAATCGCCTACGGCGTGGGGGTGCTTGCCGCACTTTGCCTGCCTGAAACCCGGGGCAGGGACCTTGAAGCCAATGCCACCGCCGTTCCGGCCGATATCAACGGCAATCAGCGCGCTCGGGCGTGATGATCCCAACCTTCAGTAGATAAAACCCATGTCAGCTCCCCGCCTCAAGTCGATCACCGGCATTGACTCCCATGCCCATGTGTTCAGCCGTGATCTGCAGCTGATCGGTGCACCGCGCTACAGTCCTGAGTACGACGCCACGCTTGAGCAGTACCTCGAGCATTTGCAAACCCATGGGCTGAGTCACGGTGTATTGGTGCAACCAAGTTTCCTTGGCACCGACAATAGCTACCTGTTGGCGGCGTTGAAGCAAGCGCCTCAGCAGTTGCGCGGTGTGGTAGTGCTGGAGCCAGGCATCAGTCGTTCTACCTTGAATGACATGGCTCGACTGGGCGTGGTCGGCGTGCGCCTGAACCTGATTGGCAAGGCGTTACCTGATTTTCGTGACAGTGCCTGGCAAGGGTTTTTCAGTGATATCGCTGATCTCGACTGGCATGTCGAGTTGCACCGGGAAGTCAAGGATCTGCCGGGCTTGATCCGGCAATTGACGCCGTTCGGCGTGAAATTGGTGATCGATCACTTTGGGCGGCCGAACGCGAATGCGGGTCTCGATCAGCCCGGGTTTGGCGAGTTGCTTGAGGCCGGAGCGAAAGGTTCGATCTGGATCAAGGTATCGGGAATCTATCGTCTGGGAGGTACGCCACAACAGAACATTGATTTCGCTCGAAGGGCATTACCGGCGCTGGAACAAAGCGTTGGCCTGCATCAGTTGGTATGGGGCAGCGACTGGCCGCATACGCAGCATGAGCAAAGCATCGGTTTCGCCACCGTCGTCGACCAGCTGCAAGCCCTGGAGCTTTCGGCGCAAGCCAGTGCCTCGCTGCTGGTGCAAGCGCCTCGCAGGTTATTTGGTTTTTAGGTTCTGTACGAAAAGTCGCCGAGCGAAGGTCAGGCGAGGCGAAAAAGGCTGAGGAAGCGGAGTTTACGAGCGGTAAATGAGCATTGCGACCGGGCTGGCGATCCAGGCCTTTTTCAACGAAGCATCACCGAGCGCAGGCATTTTTCGTACAGAACCTAGAAAGACGAACGCTGCAACCTAGCCGTTGCAGATGCCATTCATCTCACCCACTTACAAGAGTTTGGCACCAGCCCAACCGAGAACCTTTCATGACTCCCTTAGATATAGAACTGTTACTGACTGCATTGATCAGCGTCGTGGTGCTGGTAGCGCTGATCGTCTCGCGCCTCAAAATGCACCCGCTGCTGGCTTTGCTGGTAGTTTCCGTCGGCGTAGGCTTTGCAACCGGTATGGAGCCGGATCGCATCGTCTCCCACTTGGTCACCGGCGCCGGCAAGACACTGGGGGCAGTGGGGGTGGTCATCGCGCTGGGGGCGATGCTCGGCAAAATACTGGCGGACGCCGGCGTCACCGAGCAGATTGCTGCGGTCATCCTCAAGCGCACATCGGATCGGATGATTCCGTGGGCGATGATGATGGTCGCGTTTGTGATTGGCATTCCGATGTTTTTCGAGGTCGGCCTGGTGATCATGCTGCCGCTGATCTTCAGCGTGGCGCGCAAGCTGGAAAGTCAGGCGCGCTTCAGGGGTTCAGCCTATGTCTATGTGGGCGTTCCGGTGATTGCCGCACTGGCCGCCATGCACGGTATGGTCCCGCCGCACCCTGGCCCTTTGACGGCCATCGCCGCGCTGAAAACCTCGGTCGGGCCGACCATGCTCTATGGTTTCCTGGCGGCTATCCCGGCCATGATTTTAGGCGGCCCACTGTATGGCGCTTTCATTTCCCCGCGCATGAGCACCCGGCCCGATCAGGTGTTGCTGGATCAGTTCACCCTGGCTGAAAAAGCCGACGATAAACCAGGCCCCAGCGTATACCTCGGCGTGCTGGCAGCCTTGCTGCCGGCGATCCTGATGCTGATCCATGCCGTCGCCGAGATGGTATTGGCCAAGGACAATGCGCTGCTGAAAATGGCCGGCTTCCTCGGCAATCCGCTGATAGCGATGCTGCTGGGCGTGCTGTTCGCCGGGGCCAGTCTGGTACTCGCGCGCGGCGGCGATGCGGGGCAATTGCGCGAATCGCTGGGCAAGAGCCTCAAGCCAATCGCCTCGATCATCATGATCATCGCCGGCGGAGGTGCCTTTCAGGAACTGCTGACCAGTGCCAAGGTGGGCGATGCGATTGTCCACCTGACTCAGCAGTCGGCGTTCCCTCCGCTGATCCTCGGTTGGTTGATCGCCATGTTGCTTTCGGTCTCTACCGGTTCCGCCACGGTAGGTATCGTGGGGGCTGCCGGCTTGCTGGCGCCGCTTGCCGGTGCTGATCCCAGCCTCAACCTGCCGCTGCTGGCCTTGTCCATTGGCTGCGGCTCGCTGTTCTTCAACTACGCCAACCATGCAGGTTTCTGGATGGTGAAGGAATCCTTCGGCATGACGATGGGCGAAGCCACCAAGACTATTTCGGTGGTGCAATCGATCGTCGCTGTGGTCGGTTTGATTGTAGTGTTGCTGTTGAACGTGGTCGTGTAATGACCTGAGGCGGCGTCAAATCAGGACGCCGCCATCTGTGAAACCCCTTATTGGTCGTCGATCAGGCGCGGCAGTTGCAGCGGATTGGACTCGCGCAGTGCCTCAACGGCCGCTTTGGCCGGTTAGCGACGGTCTCACTTCGACCCAAAGCTGCCGTTCCCCTAAGGCAGCTGGCGGCCACCATGCGCTCAACCTGGCACGCCGCTACCTGATGAAGAAGGGCGGGCTGGGTGCGGGTCCCTTCTCGGCCATGGAAAAAGAAATTCTCGATGTCCTTGCGGAAGCCGTAACGACGTTGCGGCGCTCGGGTTGCTTACCACACGACATCGTCAAGAGCCTATGCGCTGGCGGGCTCATCGCCGCGGTGCAGCGCAGCGTCTCCCATTGCGGTCTGCTACGGTGCCGCACCGATTGTGAGTCCGATGCGGTGCTGCGGGGTATCTTCGAAGCTATCGTGAATCGCCATCCGACAGCGTTCAGTGCCGAAACCGTAAGATTGGCGAGTTTGCACGCGGTTTAGCCGGCGCCTGCCATTCCAAGCGGTTGGATGACCCATCGCCTGCAGCGGGAACAGGATGCGCTCAGGTGCCCAGTCGCGAGCGGATAAACGCCGAGCAGGCTATCCGTCCCCGCATCGTCGACCGACTCGGACAAGCCAGGGCCTGGCAATTCGTAGGGGTGACAAGGCTGCGACGCCCGCAGTTCTTACCTGGAAAGCGTCAGGTCCGACGCCAACACGGGGATCGAGGCTCCTGAGCGATAGGCCATCCTGAGGGCGTTGCCATCATCTCGTTCCCGTTCTTCAGAAAGACGACAGAAGCCGCTGCCGCCAGGGTCGGGGTGAACGCGCTACCGAGCGAGTCGGTGCGCTTTCACAAGCGACGGAACAGCGCGTTCCGGATCCGTTTTACCCTTGATCGGCCGCCTTCCCGGCCGTCCCGGCCTGCCAGCGGATCTTGGACCGAGCCCCCTGCAGCGCTCTCGCGAGGGGACGTTCGCCGGCGAAGGCGCTGCGGAAGTACCGTATCCCGTGAATCCCAGTTGGCCGCCCAGGTAGCGCGTGGCGCTTGCCAGGGCTTGATCATGTGCAGGTCCCGAGCCCAGGAGGGTGTCCAGGAAGATATCCGGTCGCCCGTCCCGCCGTGTTTTAGATCGCTGGTAATAGTGGCCATTGAACGGAGGCCGTCGTAGCGCTTCTGACATTAGGCGAATGTCATTTACAGGAGAGCACAGATGTCTGACGAAGCTAAAACCCGGATAGATGCAGGAGCGCGGCGGGAAGATCTGCCGCCTACGCTGGAAGAAACGCAGGCCAGGAATGCAGAGCTCCGTTTAGAAAAAATGGCAAAACAGCGCCAGCGGGAACGTTCGGATCTTTCGATAACAGCGGACAGGAACGATAAGTTGGTTCCCTGATCTCACGATTGCCCTGGATCAGCCGCTTCTTTACCGGTGATGCGCCCCTGCACGTAGGGCTCATCATGGGTGCTGAGGAGTTGCTCTGCTTTGCTGTTCATCTTTTTCACTATGGCTTTGATTTTCCAGTGAACGGCTCTTTTACCCGACTCGCCCTATACCTATAGGCGAAGGTAATTGATCCGCTCAGCACCGGCGCCTGGCGCTTTCCAATCGTTTCGGTCCCCTTGAGTTTGGTCGAGACGGCGATCGCCGAGGATGGAGCAGGTCGGCAATCCAGCTCCGTCTGGCGCTTGACCACTTGCCGAGGCGCTTCGTTGTGAGGGCGCGCATTCCGCCGCCTGTCGTAATGACCTCGCCTGGCGAACCGACTACCAATGCCAACGATCCGGGCGCTGGACGCTGCATCCGGAATTGCCGCTTACGTCACTGATCGCAGGGAAATACGCATAGCGCAACCTCTCCTTTTCTGCGTTTATAAAGCAGCTCAAAAATACCGCGAGTGTATATCCATAGGTCGCGGAATCCATTCTGGCCAGGCTGAAACCAGTGCGATGGCGCGGATGTTAAAACTGGCATGGCGTTCGATGGGGAACTTTTGTCGGTCAATATTCGATGCCGTTGGCAAGAATATGGAGACTGTCTCCATCAAGCCTGAATGTATCGCTGGCGACGTGTGGCGAATACGAAGTTTGGAAATGCTTATTTGCTCATGAACAGAGGGGATCAATAGCCAGGTTGATTGGTCGGGATGTGGGTATCGACATATCGTTCGCCTGGAGCCCTTGATGCTTTTTACCTGAGCCTGATTGGGTTCGTGGGGGCTTACCCGCAAGAGTGTGCTTTTGCTCGCAAATGGCCGGTGTCAATGGCGTTGCTTTGGATGCCATGGTTTAGTCGTCGTGGTTGCCTGAGGGTTACGCGGTCCTGAGTGGATTGTGAAGGCCATGTCGTAGTGCGGCCTTTTCGGATTTCGTGTTTTGTGCCTACCTGCTGTGCTGGTGGCACACGCATAGGTGTTTGGAGGTGCCATGCTAAAAGACTCAGCGTTTATAGAAGGTCTGTTGTATTTCTTGCTGATCGGCGTGGTCTTGTTGGTGTTGCTGTCCAGTCTGGTTTTCGATTCTTGGTAAGTGATCATTTTGGGCGGCCTGCTTATACGCCTCCCAGGAAGAGAATGGATTTCCCCCTGTTGGTGGTGATTGAAGGCTTTTGAATTTGTGAGTGAATGTCATGTTTGGGAAGCGCTCAGGTTATATCCCGTTTTGACTGCCCCGCTGTCTAGGGTGGGGGCGGTGCCTTGAAGACGGTGAGTCGCGCACGCGAGGATAGGGGTTGGTCGACTGGTAGTGGTGCCTTTGATCTTACGGGTCCCTCGATTTTGAAATAAGCGGGGTGCTTGGTTTGAAGAGGTATTCGACCCGAGAGTGCTCTTTGCGCAACAGCGTGGTGTTGATAGGGCCTGGAATACAATGCAAATCGCGAAGGCCTGGTTTGATTGTTGCCATAATCTGATGGCTATTATTTGATACGTGGATGCTGGGGGAAAGCGCTACGGGTCCATGATGCCATTTCGTGATAGCCACAGTTGACATGGGCTGGGCAGAGGTGGTGATGGACGTTAATCTGATGGTGGTTGCTACGAAGGCGCGAGCCTTTGGATTCATAAAACATATTGGTTCGACGTCCAAGGTATTTGGCGTTTCTCATTTCACTGGCGTGAGCTCCGCATTAGCGGCGCTCAAGGGGCAAGGGGCACCCGATGTCATCGTTCTAGTGTTGACAAGGGGCGTTCTGAAGACTGCCGAGATCCCGGACCTCTTGAGTGTTGCCGCTGCAAACATTCCTCCCATCCCCGTTGTGCTGGTAGGGGCGGAGTCACTTCGAGCGAAAGCAAAGGTCGCCATTCAACAAGGCGCGCACATTTACCTAAGCGACGAGGATTCCGATCCCCACGTCTTGGTACAAGCCCTACAGGACGTCTGGACCGGGTCTGAAGGATACCGCGTACGCAATAGCGCTCTGTCGAGAGCCCAGATCACCCTGGACTCCATCAGCGACGGGGTGATAGGTACCGATGACGCGGGAAAGGTTGAATACATCAATCCCGCCGCCGAGAAGCTGACCGGTTGGTCGAAGGAATTGGCGAAAGGAAAGCCGGTCGGCGATGTCATGAAAGTCAAGCTCGATGGGGCATTTGGCGACATCCCTCATCCGGTAGAGCTGGCGCTGAGCAAGCGCGCACCTACGGGATTGAGTGCGGGCGCCGTGCTCTTGAGGCGCAATGGCGGAGCAATAGACATCGAGGACTCCACCGCGCCGATGATCGATGAAAAGGGGGCAGTAACGGGGGCGGTCATCGTATTCCATGATGTCTCGATGGAGCGCGCCATGAAAGCCAAGATGACTTATCTGGCAGAACATGATCAATTGACCCATCTGCCCAATCGCCTATTGTTCCGCGACAGGGCGGCGCAATCATTGCGATCCGGGATCAGGAGTCGTTCAAGCGTCGCGATACTCTTTCTTGATCTGGATAATTTCAAGGGGATAAACGATTCCTTTGGACATTCGGTGGGCGACAAGCTTCTGGTTTCCGTTGCAGCTCGTCTGTCGGGATGTGTTCGGGAGGAGGATACGGTGAGCAGGCAGGGAGGCGATGAGTTTTTAGTGTTGCTCGCAGGACTCAAGAGTCGCGAAGCTGCCGAAAAAGTCGCGAAAAAAATTATATCCAGTTGCAATGAACCTCATTTCATAGATGACCAAGAAATTCATATTACGATCAGCATGGGTGTAGGGTTTTCTCCGCAAGAGCATGTCGATATAGATTCGCTTATTGCTCAGGCTGACACGGCCATGTACCGGACGAAGCAGAATGGCCGAAACGGCTATACCTTCTTTAGCAATGAGATAGGTGCTCAGGCCCAGGAGCGTCAGAGAATCGAGGAGGGCCTTCGTCAATGTATCGATCTTGACGAGGTCAGGCTCGTTTATCAGCCGAAAATTGATCTTTCGAGTGGTGCGGTAGTGGGGGTTGAGGCATTGATGCGATGGACCAACCACGTCCTGGGAGAGGTGGCGCCGAATAGCTTCATTCCCGTCGCTGAGGCGACGAGACTGGTGGTGGCGCTAGGTCGATGGGCCATAAAGGAAGCCTGTACTCAAATAGGGCAGTGGAGGTCGCTTGGTTTGGGGGAGATCAAAATCGCCGTCAATGTGTCGGCCTTGGAGTTGGAGGACGACGCCTATGCAGACTATGTCTTCACGGTGTTGAGCGACTGTAAGCTGGATCCGGGCCTGCTGCAGTTGGAAGTGACTGAGACGGTGTTCATAAAGGATTTCAGCAAGTGCTTGATGAGGTTGGAAGCTCTGAAGAAAGCAGGTGTTTCACTGGCGCTCGATGACTTTGGTACCGGTTATTCGAGCTTTTCATACTTGACCAGTATGCCCTTTGATTTTTTAAAGATAGACAGATCGTTTGTTCATGATATCGAGTTGGATAGCGGGAGGGTGGCGGTGGTGGGTGCCATGCTCTCGATGGCAAAAAGTCTCGGCCTCACGGTGATAGCTGAAGGTATAGAGACCTCGGCTGAGGCAGAGTTTTTTATTAATGGCGGATGCGATCAGGCGCAAGGCTTTTTCTTTAGTAAACCCTTGGAAGCCATGGATATGCCCTGTTTCCTTAGCCAGCAGCGCCTGACTACCGGCTAGTTTCCCTGATAGGGCGCCTTGCAGGATGCCTAGGGTCGTGGCATTGGCTCGGAAAAGTAAGCTGGATGTTCGATGCGCCTTTGGCCTACGGATAGGTTGACGATCCCTCCACGCCTCAAGGGCCGCACGCGTCTTAGCGGCGTATCGGCAGATACGACAGCAAACGATCGGTTTCCTTTTTCACCACGGCATAGCATTCACAACTCAACTGTTCGAGGTGCTTACGGTTGAGCACCGTGATGTGGCCGCGGCTGTATTCGATCGCGCCCTTGCGCTGCAGTTTGCCCGCCGCCTCGGTAACCCCTTCGCGACGCACGCCGAGCATGTTGGCGATCAATTCCTGGGTCATGTTCAGCTGATTCCCAGGCAGACGATCCAGCGACAACAACAGCCAACGACACAGCTGCTGGTCGATCGAATGGTGGCGGTTGCAAACGGCGGTCTGCGACATCTGGGTGATCAGTGCCTGGGTATATCGCAGCATCAGCACCAGCATGTCGCCATGTCGATCGAATTCTTCCGTCAGGCGCTGACCTTGCAGCCGATACGCATAGCCACCGCTTTGCACTACGGCACGGCTAGGTGTGCTCTCGCCGCCCATGAACAGCGAGATACCTACCAGCCCTTCGTTACCCACCACGGCGATTTCCGCAGAGGCGCCGTTTTCCATCACATTGAGCAGCGAAACGATCGCGTCGGTGGGGAAGTACACGTGGCGTACGGGCTCGCCAGATTCATAGAGCACCTGACCCAGCGACAGCTGGACGAGCTCCAGATGCTAAGAGAGCCGTTGTTGGACGTCGCCAGGTAGCGCAGCCAACAGGCTATTGCGCTGCAGCTTGGAGTCTTCGGGCATGGCTTCTCTTCGGCGGTGCGGTCGGATCGACCCGTCACTATACGCCTGGCGTCACCCGCGAATGCTCCCTTGGCGTCAGGTGCTGCTGGATTGGCTCGCGGTATCGACGATGTTGATCAGGTCCTGACCGCGGGCGCGCGCAGACTCGTAGCGGGCCAGCTCGCTGGGCGAAGCCTCGACGAAGGTGACGGTTGCGGAATCCGGCGGGCGGACGTCGCGCCTGGTGACCCGGATGATGTTGCCCGAACCCTGTGAAACGACGAAATAGGCGAGCATGACGACTTCCTCTTGGCTGTCTGAGCGATCTTGCGGTGTGGCGCGCTCCGGGGAGTTCGCGAAGCTGGTCGCCGTGCTTGTGTCCGAAGACCAGCCGTTCGTTCGGATGGCCCCCACCTCAGTCGTGAATATCGTTGATACCTTTGCACGATGCGGCTGTTTACCGGCCCTTCGTCGTCAAGTCCTGTCCCTCCGCCTCGCGCGCCCCTGCGAAGTGCTCGGAGCGCTCTGTCATTGCGCCGCTCTAGTTGTCCGGCCAGCGCACCTCGACCTGATGCTCCAGGCCATCGTCGATCAAACCGAAGCTGTCACCTTGCACCATCGTGCCGTCCAGTAGGATGGTCGGCTGGGGCAGGTCGCCGCGGGAGAGCGCGATGCGGTAAAGGGTGGTGCCGAAACGGTAGTCCAGGCTGAAGGTCGTCCACTCCGCCGGCAGCACCGGGCGGATGCGCAACTGGGTGCCGCTGCGTTGCACGCCGAGCAGCGACTCGACGATCAGCTGATACATCCAGCCGGCCGAGCCGGTGTACCAGCTCCAACCGCCCCGTCCTTCGTGGGGCGGCATGCCATAGACATCGGCAGCCACGACATAGGGCTCGACCTTGTAGGTGGCGGTGGCATCGTTGCCGTGGCCGACTGGATTGATCATCCGCAGTAGCTCCCATGCCCGGGCACTGTCTCCCAACTCGGCAAACGCCATGCCCGCCCACACCGCCGCATGGGTGTACTGCCCACCGTTCTCGCGAACGCCGGGTACATAGCCCTTGATGTAGCCAGGATCGAGTACACCCTGGTCGAAGGGCGGATCCAGCAACTGCACCAGGCCGATATCACGACGCATGAGGTGCTGCTCCAGAGACGCCATGGCCACGCGTTGGCGTGGCTCCGGCGCCGCGCCCGACAGCACCGACCAGCTCTGGGCGATGGAGTCGATGCGGCATTCATCATTGCTGGTAGAGCCCAGGGGCGTACCATCGTCGAAGTAGGCGCGGCGATACCAGTCTCCGTCCCACGCGTGCGCATCGAGGCTGAGGCGCAAGGTCTCGGCCTCTTCCTCGCAGCGCCTGGCAAAGGCGGCATCGTCATGGAGCAGGGCGGTGGTGGCGAAGCGGCGGAGCACGTCGTAGCCAAAGAAACCGAGCCAGACGCTTTCACCCTTGCCCCCTTCGCCGACGCGATTCATGCCATCGTTCCAGTCGCCGTCACCCATCAGCGGCAAGCCGTGAGCGCCACGCGCCAGGCTGTGCTCGATGGCCCTCACGCAATGCTGGTACAGCGTCTCTCGTAAGGAGGAGTGGGTCGGCAGGTCGTAATAGGACTGTTCACCACTGTTGAGCGCGCGTCCTTCCAGGTAACCCACGCTTTCCGAGAGGACACTGGCATCACCGGTGACCTTGACGTAGCGGCTGGTCGCCCATGCCAGCCAGAGATAGTCGTCGGAGCAGCGGGTACGCACACCCCGATCCAGGGGCGGGTGCCACCAATGCTGCACGTCGCCTTCGATGAATTGATGGGCAGCGCACAGCAGCAGGTGCTGGCGAACCGCGGCCGGGTCGGCATGCAGCATGGCCATGCTGTCCTGCAACTGATCGCGGAAACCGAACGCCCCGCCGGATTGGTAATAGCCACTGCGGGCCCAGAAGCGACAGGCGATCACCTGATACATCAGCCAGCCGTTGACCAGCACGTCCACGGCCGGCTCCGGCGTAGTGATCTGCAGCTTGCCCAGCGTGTCTTGCCAGTGCGTGCGTACGCCTTGCAATTCCGCTTCTGCGGTGACGTTACCCCGCATGCGCAGCACCAGACGCGACGCGGAGGTGGCATTCTGCGCGGCGCCGAGCCGGAAGGTGACGCTACGCTTCTCGTCAGGCGCCAGTTGCATATCCACCCGCAGGGCGGCGCAAGGATCGAGACCGGGGCCGCTGCGCCCGGACAGGTGGGGCTGCGCCATCGCGGCAGGCGCACCGAGATGCCCATTGCGACCGATGAAGTCACCACGGCCGGCGGTACTGCTGGCGATCGGCATATCGACGTCATAGAAGGCCACGCGGCCCGGAAACTCGATGGAGTAGCTGTTACGTGCGAAGAGCGCGCCGCTGTTCGGGTCGGTCTCGCTGACCACGTGCATGCAGGCTTTCTCGCGAAGATCCCCGAGTACCCAGGCCACGTAGCCAGTGATCGACAGCCGCCGGGGTCGAGCCGAGGTGTTATGGATTTTCAGGTGCGAGAACTTGACCGGATCCTGTAGCGATACGTAGACCCACAATTCGCTGCGGATACCGTCTTCTTCGTGTTCGAAGACGCTGTAGCCGAAGCCGTGCCGGGTCACGTAGGTACCCTTGCCAGGACGGGGCAAGGGCGTGGCCGACCAGTAGTGGCCGCTGTCCTCGTCACGGAGGTAGAGGGTCTCGTCGCCTGGATCGCTGACCGGATCGTTGCGCCACGGGGTCAGGCGGAACTCGTGGGCATTTTCGTACCAGGTGTAGGCGTTGCCGCTTTCCGAAATCACGCTGCCGAAGTTGGGGTTTGCCAGCACGTTCACCCAGGGCGCTGGTGTGCGCTGTCCGGCATGCGAGTGAATGACGTATTCCTTGCCATCGGCGCTGAAGCCGCCATGGGGGTTGCCGAGGATCAGGGAGGCATCGGCCCATGGAATCGCAGCGGTTACAACGACGCTGGGCAACAGCTCCGCCGCGAAAGCAGGTAGCTTCGGTTCCGCGCGGCGCCGATGGACCTGCTCGGAGAGACTGCCGCGCTCATCGCTGAGCACCAGGTGCGCGACCGCCAGCATCAGCACGCGATCCTCATGGGAGAGCTGTTGCGCCGGACGCACGAAGATGCCACCTGGCCGATCGATCAAGTGCGCCTCGCTGCCCGAGGTGACCAGCTCCATGATCGAGTCCTGGAGATCCTGCCGATAGCCCGCTTGGTCTTCGTTCCAGATCACCAGGTCGACACTGAGCCCTTTGTGTCGCCAGTAGGCGTGAGCCTGTACCAGCTTGCGCACCAGATCGATATGGATAGCCGTGGAAATCTGCAGGAGTACGATGGGACGGTCGCCCGAGATCGCCTGGCCCCATAGGCCGCTTTGATTGCGCTGATTGGCGGCCAGGATATTCGGCGCGGCACGCAGGGAGGGGTTGGTATAGATAATGGATGCAGCCATCTGCTCGAACAGCCGCGCCTCGGCGTGGGAGGTGTTGAGCTGGCGCAGCAGTACCTGGCTGTGGGTCCAGCTCAGGTCAAAGACGCGATCAGCGAGGCGGCGGTCGCGGTACTTGTTGATCAGCTGGAGGCAACCCTCACGGTTGTCGCTCACGCCGGTCACCAGGTCGATGGTGGCGATCTGGCCTGGGTCGAAGGTGATCCGGCAGCGGATGGCCACGATGGGATCGAGCACTGCGCCGGCGGTACCGGAAAGTGCCTCGGCATCCATGGCGGCGGGGTGCGTCAGGTTGCGCCCGCGACCGATGAAGCGGGCTCGGTCGGTCTCGTAGGAGATCGCCACGATGTCCGCATCGTGGACGGCCAGGAGGTGACACAACCACGGCACCTTTTCGTCACTGGAGCGCGGCCGCCGGCTGCACAGAATGGCCTGCAGAGGGAGGAGCAGCTCGCTTTGCACGAACAGCTTGCTGAATGCCGGGTGCAAGGCGTCACTCAACGCGGGGGCCAGGACCACTTCGGCGTAGCTGGTAAGCTCCAGTGTTCGGCGCCGTCCACTGCGATTGCTGATGTGCAGGCGCCGCAATTCGATGTCGTCTTCCGGAGAGACGACGATTTCGGTATGGACGTCGAAATCACGTTCGCGGACCCGAAACTCGGCCCTGGCATCGGTGAAGATCGCCTCGAAGCCCTCTGTCTTGCGTAAGGTGGGCTGGTGCGCCGAGGACCAGAAATAGCCGCTGTCCACCTCGCGGAGGTAACAGAAGGTGCCGGTGTTATCGCAGGTGATGTCTTCCTGCCAGCGAGTGACGGCGAGGTTATCGCGGCGGCTGTAACCGCCGCCGGCATTGCTGATCATTACATGGTAGCAGCCGTTGGAAAGTAACTGCACCGCCGGGTGCCGACGGCAAGGGTCGGTGTAGACCCGCAGCTTGTTCTCACTGGCACGTGAGACCTGGTCCTCCAGCGAGGCATTGGCGGTGTGCAGGTACTGCGTGGCACTTTTCGGCGCCCGTTCCTGCAGCAGCAAGGACGTGGCCTGAAACTGCGGATTGGCTTCGAAGCGGCGCTGCATGGGCCGTTCGAGCAATACCTGGGTCAGCGACAGCAGGCTCATGCCCTGGTGGTGCGCCATGAACGACTGGATGAGTCCGGCGTGCTGCCCTGGCGGGAGGCGAGCGCTGGTGAAGTCGATGGCTTCATACAGGCCATAGCGGCCAGTCATGCCCATGCCGGCCAGGCGTTGGAGATTCTTGCAGGCGGCTTCTGGCGCTACCATCAGCGCCAGTACCGACGCATAGGGTGCCATCACCAGGTCTTCGCCAAGCCCGCGCTTGAGACCCAGGCCGGGTACGCCAAAGGCCCGGTACTGATAGTTCAGTTGTGCGTCCAGAGTGCAGTAGCCGGACTCGGATACGCCCCACGGCAGGTCCAGCTGCTGGCCGTATTCGATCTGCCTCGCCACGGCCGCGCGGCAGGTTTGGTCGAGCAGGGTGCCGGCATAGGTGGGCATGACCAGCATCGGCATCAGATATTCGAACATCGAACCGGTCCAGGACAGCAACACGGGATTCCTGCCGTTGCTCGTCAACAGCCGGCCGAGGGTGAACCAGCTTTCCTGCGGCAGTTGTCCCTGCGCGATGGCCAGGAAAACGGTCAGGCGCGCTTCCGATGCCAGGAGATCGTAGTAGCCGCCATCCAGGCGTTGTTCCTCGACGTTGTAGCCAATGGTCAGCAGCTCGCGTTGCGGGTTGTAGAGAAAGGTGAAGTCCATGTCGGCCAGGTCGGCAGTGACATCTGCCAGGCGCAGCGCGGTGGCGATGCGCTCGCTGGCCTGGGCGATCACCGCCCGTACCCGAGGCTGTTCGGCAAGGGGCCACTGGGTGACCTCCAGTTGCGCCAGCTCATGCCAACTGGCTGATGCCAGGGGGGATCCAGGGAGGATGAGGCTGGCCACCTCGCCATGGAGATCCTGGCATTGTGCAAACAGTGCCTGGCGCCAGTAGTCGGCTTCGGGAGCCGCTTCCAGTGCGGGTTTCAGAGCGTCGGCCCAAACGATCAGGCGCTGCAGGACGGTACTGATCTCGTGCAGACCTTCAAGCGTATGGGCTGACGCCAATTCGCTGTGCGCACCGTCGAGCAGGTGCTCATCCAGTCCACTGGCCACTATTGCTTCCCGCAGCACGGCAAGGCAGTCCGCCAGGCCGCCGCACCAGTGAGCGTTGAGCACTGGCGCGTGCGGCAATTCATAAAGCCCGGATCTCAGGGTCAGTAACAGGCCCGCCAGATTGCCGCTGTCCACTGTCGACACGTAGCGCGGTGGCAGCGGTTGCAGGGTCTGGGTGTCGTACCAGTTGTAGAAGTGGCGGCGATGACGCTCCAGCCGCGACATGCTGGCCAGGGTCTTGTCCAGTCGTGTGAGCAGGCGGCCCCCGCTCAGGTAGGCGAAGTCATGGGCCGCCAGGTGGGACAGCAGTGCCATGCCCATGTTGGTCGGCGAGGTTCGGTGCGCGGTCACTGCCGTTGGCTGCTCCTGAATGTTGTCCGGTGGCAGCCAGTTATCGCCGGGGCCCACCTGGTCATCGAAGAAGGCCCAGGTCTTGCGCGTCAGGCAGCGCAGAAATTGCTGCTCCACGGGTGAAGGTGTGAATACCGATTGGCCGCTTGGCTGGCTCAACCGATAGGCGACGGCGGGTGCCAGCAGCCAGGCCAGCAGGAAGGGCGCGGCGCTTGCCAAGGCCCAGGGGTCATCCAGCAGCAGGGCGGCCACGCCGCTGGCCAGCAGTGGCGCCACCCACATCAGCCGATACAGGCCGGACAGGTCGTTGTGGCTGCTGCGCTCCACTTCGCGGGACGAATTCCATTGCAGCAGATGGCGGTGGCTGATGGCCAGGCGCCACAGTGTGCGACCGATGGCGTCCAGGCTGCTGAAGGCTTCGAAGGGTAGCCACACCAGGCTCAGCAGCGCCCGCGTGAACTGCTGGGTCGCACTGCGAAGGACCACCTTCAGGTGCTGACCGAGCTGGATGTCCGGGGCCTTGTGCAGCAGCTCCAGCGAGGCGCTGATCAGGGGGTGGGTGATCACCAGCAGCAATACGCCCAGGCTCCACGCCAGTGGGTGAGCGCTGGCCAACCACCCCCATAGCAGTACCCCGAGAAAGGCGGCCGGCTCCAGGCTACGACGCAGGTTGTCGATGATCTTCCAATAGGCCAGGTGCGTCAGGCGATTCGGCTCCAGACCACCATCGGATTTCGGGGTCCAGGGCATTAGCCACGGCAGCAACTGCCAGTCGCCGCGGATCCAGCGATGACGGCGCTTGGCGTCGGCGCTGTAGCGCGCCGGATGCTCTTCATAGAGCTGTACGTCACTGATCAGGCCGGAGTGGGCGTAACAGCCTTCGATCAAGTCGTGGCTGAGAATACGGTTCTCGGGAAAGCGGTCCTTCAGGGCATGCTCGAAGGCATCCACGGCATAGATCCCTTTGCCGATGAATGAGCCGTTGCCGAACAAGTCCTGGTAGACGTCGGAGACGGAGCGCGTATAGGGGTCCACGCCAGCGTCGCTGCCGAACAGCTGAGCGTACGTGGAACGGGTGATGCTCGGCAGGCTGATGCCGACACGAGGTTGCAGGATCGCGTAGCCGCTGGTGATGCGTTTCTGGCGCCCATCGAAGCGCGGTTGGTTGAGCGGGTGGCAGATCGCACCCAAGAGCTGACTCGCCACGTCGCGCGGCAATTGGGTGTCGGTATCCAGCGTGATGACGTAGCTGATCCTGGGCAGCGCCGAGATATTGCCGACCACCAGAGAGAAACGTCCAGCGCCATGCCCGCGTAGCAGCGCATTGAGGTCCGCTAGCTTGCCGCGCTTGCGCTCGTGGCCTATCCAGCGCTGTTCGGTAGGATTCCAGCGTCGCGGGCGATGCAGCAGGAAGAACCGCGCCGCGCCGGTTTCCGGGTACTTCAGGTTCAGGGCTTCGATAGCCTGGCTCGCGTAGTGCAGCACCGCCGCGTCACTCTCGATGACTTCGCTCTGGGCATCCATGAAATCGGTGAGCAGGGCGAAATGCAGGTTGGCGTCACGGTTGGCGAGAAAGCGTACCTCCATGCCATCGATCAGCTCTTCCACATCCTGAACGCTACCGATCAGGGTTGGCACCACGACCAGTGTGCGTGCATCGGAGGGAATACCGGCGCTGAAATCCAGGCGAGGCAGAATATCCGGCCGCAGCGTCAGGGTCACCAGGCGGTTGACCAGCGCGATGGCCAGCTGGCTGGTCATTACCATTATCGGCCCGCCAAGCAGCACCATCGTCCAGAGTCCCCAGCCGTCCGCTGTCGACCAGGTGAAGAAGGGCCAGGCCAACAGCAGGCTGAGCGCCATGACGGGCACGATAAAGAACGCCAGGGGCGCGCCGCGCAGGATTCGCCGGCAGCGCTCCACCAGGGAGCGCCGGGCACCCAGCTGTATTTCCAGTGTGGCCAGTCCCGCTCCCACCAGGTAAAAACCGACGTGCCTCTTCAACGGGTCCTGTTCCGCCGCGGCGTCGCAGAGACCGATGGCCGCCTGCGCGATGTCGATCTCGGAATGCGAGCAGCTGCGCGCCAGGCGCTCGATGGCGTGGCGGTAGTGATCGCGAGTGGCGAAATCCATGCGGCGGTAGATGTCAGCCGGGTCCTTGGCCAGCGCCTGTTCGACGCCGCTCAGGCGCTCGACGAACTCGCGCCAGTCCGCCGCCGATAGCAGCCGCAAGCTGTTGATGCTGTTACTGATCGACACCTGCTCCGTGGCCTGCAGTTGGCCATCGAGATGAATAAGGCGTTCGACACTTTGGCCGGACTCCGCCAGGACCTGTTCGACCCAGGTCATCGGCAGAACGAGTGAGGTACTCTGGCCCTGCAAACGTCGCGAGAGCTCCGCAACGAAGGCGCTGGTCATCGGCGGCGCAGAGCGTGCGAGGTCGGCCACCAGCAGCACTACGCTCTTGGCGTCGTGCTCGGCGGTGGAAATGAAACGGTCGGCCCAGTCGTTGGCGAGATTACGATCGGTCCAGCTAGCCATCACCTGTGACGCGACACGCCGAAGATTTTCGATCAACGCCAGGCGCAACATGATGGGAATGGCCCACAGCTCGCCCAGGGTCAGGGGCGTCACCGCCTGATAAGCGGTGACGAAACGGCTCAGATTATCGCTATCGACGCGGCCGTCGCCGTGAGCGATGGTTTCCAGCGCGATGTCATACACCCGTGGAAAGGTGCGCGAGGGCCCGTCTTCCAGACCGGGCAGCTCACGGCAGTAGCCTTTGGGCAGGTGTTTCTGGGCGGTGCGTATCTGCTCTTCGACCAGATAGAAATTGTCGAGTAGCCAGGCGGCCGCGGGCGTGGCGCGTTGCTTGGACAGCGCCGCCACGGCCATCGCCTGGCCACTGCTGGCCAGTACCGCGGCATTCTCGGCAAGGCGGTGAAGCAGAGCGTCCGAGGTGGTATGGGAACTCAGTTGATGTTGTCGGGCGAGATGAGCGCCGTGGGCGGCCATCTGCTCCAGACTGAACAGTTCCGCGCGCAAGGCCGGCTCGTACTGGAAGGTGCGCGGCGCGGGATGCCACAACCGGCGGATTGCTCGAAGCCATTGCCTATCCATGTTTTCCTTAGCATTCAACGCGAAACGTAGACAACGACGCGGAGATGCCTTTCACGCTATTGCCGCGGGCACGACACCTTGAGGGAGTGCCCATTCAGTGTGGAAGTCTGGATGTGCGGCGTCTGTCTGCTGGCACACATAGCGTTGGGCCGTGATGGCGGTTTGCGAGCTACCGCCCACCCCGTGAGTTGGACGACCTCTTGGCAGTCGCCAATGCCAGTGGCAGGTAGAGCTTCGTCGCGCTACGTGTCCAATGCCTGCTGTGGTCACCGAGGCCGAACGATGGGTTTGTCCCGCTTCTGAATGAATAGGGTGGCTTGCAACCGGAGCAGGGAGGCAATGGATGGCTGACGTCCCTCGATCAACTCCATCCACAACCGACGCCAGGAAGAAGCATCAGCCGATGCGGGTAATGTACTCGGCGGCAAAGGCGCTCAGCGCTTCCTGTGCGCGACTGGCGTCCTGATCTTCCATCTAGGTTCAAAGAGAGGCGCGAACGAGCATGATGGGCTCCGGGGTAGCCGTTTGGCGTATCGAAATATATCTGTAGTCGTATGGATCTCCCCAAGTACCTTTCACTACGCCTAAAGCGACCCTAAAAAGGGTAGCGCTTGAGATACAGGTAAAAGCACACGGCTAGAGCAGATAAAATGGAAACAAGGATTGTGTCTTGAGTCTTTAAAGTGAAATTGAAAAATCGGAGGTTGTGAAATAATTTAAGTGAGCAACTGTATTTGTAATATTCGATTGTTGTTGAATTTCAATCGGGCTGCTTTAGGTCTTTCTATTTTTAATGGCTACCTATAAACGCGTGGCAATAAAGAACGCCCCGACCTCACGGCCGGGGCGTTCCTCTATCTAGCCAAACTACCCGCTCAGACTGCCGCGCTGCGTTCCTTGATGTCCTGGTGCAGGATGCGGTCGTTCTCGGAGTAGTCCACCGGGCAGTCGATGACGTGGACGCCGGGGGTGTCCAGGCACTCCCGCACCAGCGGGGCGAAGGCGGCGGCGCTTTCCACGCGGTGGCCCTGGGCGCCGTAGCTTTCGGCGTAGCGGACGAAGTCCGGATTGCCGTAGTCCAGGCCGAAGTCCTCGAAGCCCATCTGCGCCTGCTTCCAGCGGATCATGCCGTAGCCGTCGTCGCGCAGGATGATGACCACCAGGTTCATCTTCAGGCGCACCGCGGTTTCCAGTTCCTGGCTGTTCATCATGAAGCCGCCGTCGCCGCACACCGCCACGATGGGGGTGTTGGGGTGCACCAGGCGTGCGGCCATGGCCGACGGCAGGCCGGCGCCCATGGTGGCCAGGGCATTGTCCAAGAGCACCGTGTTGGGCATGTAGGCCTTGTAGTTGCGGGCGAACCAGATCTTGTAGATGCCGTTGTCCAGGGCAACGATGCCATCGGAGGGCAGCACGTTACGCAGATCGGCCACCAGGCGCTGCGGATAGACCGGGAAGCGATCGTCGGTGGCGCCTTCGGCGACATGGGCCTCGTTGGCTTCGCGGATGCTCAGCAGGCGGTCGAAGTCCCAGGTGGGCTGGACCTCGATGCGCTCCTTGATCTCCCAGATGGCGTTGGCGATGTCACCGATCACCTCGACCTGGGGGAAGTACACCGGATCGACTTCGGCGGAGCGGAAGTTGATGTGGATGACCTCGGTGCCGCCACGGGTCATGAAGAACGGCGGCTTCTCGATGACGTCGTGGCCGATGTTGACGATGAGGTCAGCCGACTCCAGGGCGCGGTGCACGAAGTCGCCGGCGGAGAGAGCGGCGTTGCCCAGGAAGCGCGGATGGCGCTCGTCGACCACGCCCTTGCCCAGTTGGGTGGTGACGAAGGGGATGCCGGTCTTCTCGATCAGCTGGCGCAGCACACGTGCGGTCATCTTGCGATTGGTGCCGGCGCCCAGCACCAGCACCGGGCTGCGGGCGTTCTCCAGCTTGGAGACGGCGGCGGCGATGGCCTTGGCCTCGGCCACCGGACGGCGGCTCAGGCTCGGCGGCACCGGCAGGCTCTCGGTGTGCTCGTCGGCGATGTCTTCCGGCAGTTCCAGGTGCACGGAGCCGGGCTTTTCTTCCTCGGCGAGGCGGAAGGCTTCGCGGATGCGCGACGGGATGTTGTCGGCGGAGGCGAATTGATGGGTGTACTTGGTGAGCGGCGCCATCATGCGGCACACGTCCAGGATCTGGAAACGTCCTTGCTTGGATTTCTTGATCGGCTTCTGGCCGGTCAGCATCAGCATCGGCATGCCGCCCAGGTAGGCGTAGGCGCCGGCGGTGACCAGGTTGGTGGCGCCTGGGCCGAGGGTGGAGAGGCAGACGCCGGTCTTGCCGGTGAAGCGGCCGTAGGTGGCGGCCATGAAGCCGGCGGACTGCTCGTGGCGAGTCAGGATCAGCTTGATCTGCGAGGAGCGGCGCAGGGATTCGAGCAGGTCCAGGTTCTCTTCACCGGGAATGCCGAAGATGTATTCCACACCCTCGTTTTCCAGGCAGCGAACGACCAGGTCGGAGGCCTTCATCATGAGTCTTGTATTCCTTGTAAGGGTGGGTGGCGAGCGCCTGAAGCGCCTCCTCGTGAGGCGCAGCCGCAACTGTACTCAGGAATGACGAAATATTTCAAAACAAGGCGCAGCCAGCTTCCGCAACTGTGACGAATGGTCACAGCGGAAACGATTCACGCAGCGCAGCGTTGGAGCGTCGCGCTGGGCCGCAGCAGTTGGACGCCGGCGAGCAGCAGGCCGAAGGCGGCCACGACCAGGGCCGGTTGTAGATTGCCGGCGAAGTGACTGCTGACCGCGCCAAGCAGCGGACCGAGCAACTGGCCGGTGGCGAAGCTGGCGGTGAGGACCCCGGCATTCCGCTGTGGAGTCGTCGGCGCCAGTTCGCGGCCGTGTTGCATCACCAGCTGCATGCAGGCGAGGAAGGGCCCCCCGCAGAGCAGCACGCCGAGGAACAGCGCCAGGCTACCCGGCAGCAGGCAGAGCAGCACCCCGGTGGCCTGCAGCCAGAGGGTGGCGATCAACCAGCGGCGGGTATCGGTGCCCGGGCGCCTCAGACTCACCAGCACCACGCCGAGGGCTGCCGCCAGACCGTAGCCCGGCCAGAAGAGATCGGCCTGCCACTGGCCATGGAAGCGGCTGGCGGCCATCTGCGACAGGAAGGTAGCCGGCAGGATGTAGCCGACCCCGACCAGGCCATAGGCCAGGATCAAGCGGTTGAACGCCGGGGAAGGCTTGGCGGGCGCGGCACTGGTAGGCAGCGGGGTGGCCGGACCGCGCCGGGGTAGCAGGGGCAGCAGCGCCAGGGTGGCGACGGTGGCGAGCAGGCCATAGCTCAGCCACAGCTGGCTGGAGCCACCGCCCAGGCGATTGCTGACCAGGGCCATGAGGCCACTGACGAGGATACCGACGCCGGGACCTGTGAAGATCAGGGCGCCAAGGCGTGGTCGACCGGCCTCGGCGGCCAGGGGCTGGCTCAGGCCAGTCACCATGACCAGTACCCAGGCACTGGCCAGGCCGGTGCCGAAGCGCAGCAGCGCCTGGGCGGCCAGGCCATCGGCCAGCAGCGAGGCCAGGGTCAGACCGGCGCAAAGCCAGAGTCCCCCGACCAGGCGCGCATGGGTACGGCGGGCGAAGAGGGCGTCCAGGGCGCCGAGCAGATAGCCCAGGTAGTTGGCCGCGGCCAACAGGCTGGCGCCGGTGAGGTCGATCTGGCCCTCGGCGATCAGGTGGGGCAGGGCGGGGGTGAGGGCGAAGCGGCCGATGCCCATGGCGGTGGCCAGGGCCAGCAGGCAGGCCAGCAGGCGAGTAGTGGCGGTCATCGCAAGACTCCAGTAGCGAGCGGATGAGTACAGCCTAGGCCTTGAAGTTAATCAATAAAAACGAATAATAAAGAAATAGATGTTCAGCCAAACAGAAAGGGTGGTAGTCATGGAGTTCGCCGAGCTACGCATCTTCCAGGCGGTGGCCGAGGAAGGTTCCCTGGTACGGGCCGCCGAGCGCCTCAACCGGGTACCGTCCAATCTCTCCACGCGCCTGCGCCAGCTGGAAGAAAAGCTCGGTGTAGAACTGTTCCTGCGCGAGCGTCAGCGGCTGCACCTGACGGCCGCTGGCCACCGCCTGTTGGACTACGCCCACCGGCTGTTCGCGCTCGCCGACGAGGCGCGCAGCGCGGTGCAGGATGGCGAGCCGGCCGGTACCTTCGTGCTCGGCTCCATGTTCAGCACCGCAGCCATCCATCTGCCAGGGCTGCTGGCGCGCTATCACCAGCGTCATCCCAAGGTGAATCTGCAGGTGCACAGCGGACCCAGCGGGGAGCTGGTGGAGGGCCTGCTGGCCGGTCGCCTGGACGCCGCCCTGGTGGACGGCCCGGCGCCCGATGCGGCGCTGGAGGGCCAGCCCTGGTTCGAGGAGCACCTGGTGCTGATCACCGGGCTGGAACACGGTCCGGTACGCTCGCCGGCCGACGTGGCGGGGCGGCCGGTCTTCGGCTTTCGCGCCGGCTGTTCCTATCGCCGCTACCTGGATACCTGGTACGCCGCCGCCGGGGTGCCCAGCGGACCGGTGATGGAGATCGAGTCCTACCACAGCATGCTGGCCTGCGTGATCACCGGCGGCGTGGCGCTGATGCCGGAGTCCATGCTCGACAGCCTGCCCGGCCGCGAGCGGGTGCAGCGTCACGAGATCGAGGCGCGTTTCACCCGGGCCACCACCTGGCTGATGTGGCGCAAGGGCCGCGAAGGCGCCAATCTGCGCAGTTGGCTGGCGTTGCACGAGAGCCTGCAGACTGCCCGCGAAGCTGTTGCTTTGGTGTGATGATTGCCTGATCCTAGGCGGCGGACTCCTAACGTCTACCGAGGACGATCATGATAAGAATAGCCATCGTCGGTTTGGGCAAGATCGCCCGTGACCAGCATCTGCCGGCGCTCCAGAGCAATCCCGACTACGAGCTGGTTGCCGTGGCCAGCCGCAACGCCCAGCTCGACGGCGTCGCCCACTATCCCAGCCTGAGCGCCCTGCTCGAAGAGGGTCCGGCCATCGATGCCGTATCCCTCTGTGCCCCGGCCGCCGTGCGCTACGAACAGGCCCGCGAGGCCCTGGCCGCAGGCAAGCACGTGATGCTGGAAAAGCCGCCGGGCGCGACTCTGAGCGAGGTGGAGGCCCTGGCGCGCCAGGCCGAGGCGGCGGGGCTGTCGCTGTTCGCCACCTGGCATTCGCGCCATGCCCAGGGCGTGCAGCCGGCGCGGGAATGGCTGGAAGGCAAGCGCATCCAGGCGGTGCGTATCGAGTGGAAGGAAGACGTACGCGTCTGGCATCCCGGCCAGGCCTGGATCTGGGAGCCGGGCGGCATGGGCGTCTTCGATCCGGGCATCAATGCCCTGTCCATCGCGACCGCTATCCTGCCGCGGCCGTTCTTCCTCAAGGAGGCGAGTCTGCAGGTGCCGGCCAACTGCCAGACCCCGGTGGCGGCGCAACTGGCCTTCGTCGATAGCGCCGGGGTGCCCATCGCCGCCGACTTCGACTTCCTGCAGACCGGGCCCCAGACCTGGGACATCCACGTCGATACCGACGCCGGTCGCCTGACCCTGAGCAAGGGCGGTAGCGAGCTGTACCTGGACGGCCAGCTGACCCACCAGGGACCAGACCAGGAATACGCCGGCCTCTACGCCCGCTTCGCCGAGCTGGTGGCCGGGAATCGCTCCGACGTGGACGTGGCACCGCTGCGTCACGTGGCCGACGCCTTCCTCTATGGCCGGCGCGAGACGGTGGCGGAGTTTCACGAGTAGGGCGACCTTCACCCCGCCCCTCTCCCGGAGAGAGAGGGGGCGCTCAGCTCCGGTGTAGGGTGGAAAACGGCGCAGCCTTTTCCACGCGGAGTCGCGGCCTCCCTCACCCTAGCCCTCTCCCAGGGGGAGAGGGGACTTCAAGCCCAGCTTCACCGCCGTTCCAGCAACACCCCGCTCTCCATGTGGTGCGTCCAGGGGAACTGGTCGAACAGGGCGCAGCGGGTGATGCGGTGGGTGTCGTGCAACTGGGCGATGTTCTCGGCCAGGGTCTCCGGGTTGCAGGAGATGTAGAGGATGCGTTCGAACCGACGGGTCAGCTCGCAGGTATCCGGGTCCATGCCGGCGCGAGGCGGGTCGACGAAGACGGTACCGAAGCCGTAGCTCTTCAGATCCACGCCGGCCAGGCGGCGGAAGGGACGGACCTCGTTGAGTGCCTGGGTCAGTTCCTCGGCGGAGAGCCGGGCCAGGGTGACGTTGTCCACGCCATTGCTGGCCAGGTTGTGCAGGGCGGCATTGACCGAGGTCTTGCTCACTTCGGTGGCCAGCACCTGGCGCACCCGGCTGGCCAGCGGCAGGGTGAAGTTGCCGTTGCCGCAATACAGCTCCAGCAGGTCGTCCTCGCGCTCGCCCAGGGCGGTATGCGCCCAGGTCAGCATCTTCTGGTTGACCGTGCCATTGGGCTGGGTAAAACCACCTTCCGGTTGCAGATAGCTATAGGTCTTCCCTGCCACCTGCAGCTCTTCGATCACATGGTCGCGACCGATCACCAGGCGCTGGCCGCGGGAGCGGCCGATCAGGCTGACGCCGAGGTCGGCCGCCAGGTGCTCGGCGGCGGCTTGCCAGGCGGTGTCCAGCGGGCGGTGGTAGGCTAGGGTGATCAGGGCATCGCCGGCCAGGGTGGTGAGGAATTCCACCTGGAACAGCTTGAACGACAGCGCCACGTCGGCCTGCCAGCCGGCCTTGAGGCGGGGCATCAGGTCGTTGATGCGCTGGCTGGCGATGGGAAAGGCTTCGATGAGGATCGGCGTGTGTTTGTCGCCCGGGGCGAACATGGCGTAATGACGCTCCTCGTTTTCCCGCCACAGGCGGAATTCGGCGCGTAGCCGGTAGTGCTGCAGCGGCGAGGCGAAGACTTCCGGCTCGGGAGCCTGGAAGGGCGCCAGCAGTTCGCGCAGGCGATTGGCCTTGGCGTCGAGTTGAGCCTGGTAGTCGGCGGGAACGAAGGAGGGTTGGGACATGGGTAGATCCGAAGCAGGGGGTAAGAGGCTTTTCGACGTCTCGCGAGCCAGAGACAAACAAGGCCTGGGCGGCCTCGCAAAAAAAAGCGAGAGGAGCGGGCACGCGGGCGAGTTTACAAGTAATGAATGAGCATTGCGTCGGGACCGCCTGGGCCGGGCTGGCCATCCCGGCCCTTTTCCACGCCGTTTGGCCAACGCGTGGCAGACGTTGCGCAGGCACTAAGGCGGGGGAGACCTCGGGGCCGAAGTCCCGAGGGGATGGGGTCAGGCGTTGAACCAGCCCAGCTTGATGACGAACAGGATCGACAGCACGATCAGCGCCGAATTCAGCTCGCGGGTGCGGCCGGAGAGCAGCTTGATGACGGTCCAGGTGATGAAACCGAAGGCGATGCCGTTGGCGATGGAATAGGTCAGCGGCATGGCCAGGGCGGTGACCAGTACCGGTGCGGCGGTGGTCAGGTCGTCCCATTCGATCTCGGCCAGGCCCGAGGTCATCAGCACGGCGATGAAGAACAGCGCCGGGGCGGTGGCGAAAGCCGGCACGCTACCAGCCAGGGGGGCGAAGAACAGCGCCAGCAGGAACAGCACGGCGACCACCACGGCGGTGAGCCCGGTCCGGCCACCGGCGGAGACACCCGCGGCGGACTCGATGTAGCTGGTGGTGGTGGAGGTGCCCAGCAGCGAGCCGAACATGGCGGCGGAGCTGTCGGCGATCAGGGCGCGGCCCATCTTCGGCAGGTGGCCGTCCTTGCCCATCAGGCCGGCGCGTTTGGCCACGCCGATGAGGGTGCCGGAGTTGTCGAACAGGTCGACGAACAGGAAGGCGAAGATGACACTGATCAGGCCGACGTCCAGGGCGCCCTTGATGTCCAGTTGCAGGAAGGTCGGCGCCAGCGACGGCGGCATGGACACCAGGCCACCGAAGGCGGTGACGCCCAGGGCGATGGCGATGACGGTGACTGCCAGGATGCCGATCAGCACCGCGCCGGTGACCTTGCGGGCTTCCAGCACCACGATCAGGAAGAAGCCGAGGATGGCCAGCAGCGGACCGGGTTTAGACAGGTCGCCCAGGCCGACCAGGGTGGCCGGATTGCCTATCACGATGCCGGCGGTCTGCAGGGCGATCAACGCCAGGAACAGGCCGATGCCGGCGGCGATACCGGAGCGCAGTGGCAGGGGGATGCTGTTGATGATCCATTCGCGGATGCGGAAGATCGACAGCAGGAAGAACATCAGCGCCGAGAGGAACACCGCGCCCAGGGCCACCTGCCAGGTATGCCCCAGGTGCAGCACCACGGTGTAGGTGAAGAAGGCGTTGAGGCCCATGCCCGGGGCGAGGGCGATGGGATAGTTGGCGATGAGGCCCATGAGCGCCGAGCCGATGGCCGCGGCCAGGCAGGTGGCGACGAAGATCGCACCCTTGTCCATGCCGGTCGCGCCGAGGATGCTCGGGTTGACGAACAGGATGTAGGCCATGGCCAGGAAGGTGGTGACCCCGGCCAGCAGTTCGGTGCGGACAGAGGTGTTGTGAGCCTTGAGTTGGAAGAGTCTTTCCAGCATGGGATGCCTCGTACGCGCCGGTCTGATCGGAAAAAACGGCGCGCATCATAACAGTTCGGTTAACACGGGTAAGACCTAGGTCCTACCCCCAAATCGGCATCAGATCGAGCACTGACCGGTTGGTCAACTTTCAGGGGCATGGCCGCTGACCGAATCGCCTGCGTTGCGGGCCAGGCGGAAGGCATCCAGGGTGCTCAGGATGCCGAGCACGGCCACTATGCAAAAGGCTAGCCGAAAGTCCGTCAGCTGCGGATCGAGGTGCCCGTGCCACTCCATCGAGGCGCGCAGCAGCAGGGCTGCAACGGCCACGCCGAGGCCCATGGCGAGCTGGAAATTGGTGCTGAAGAGAGTGGAGGCATGGCTCATTTGCGGCTTGGGGATATCGGCGAAGGCCAGGGCGTTGCTGGCAGTGAACTGCAGCGAGCGGAACACCCCGCTGGCGAACAGCAGGAGCATGATCAGCGGCAGCGGCCAGGCAGGGGTGAGCAGGCCACAGGCCAGCAGGCTGAGCGCACTGAGCAGGCCGTTCACCGTGAGGATGCGGCGCAGGCCGAAACGGCGCATGGCGGCGGTGGTGAAGGGCTTGGCCGCCAGGTTGCCGACGAACAGCGCCAGCAGCAGCAGGCCCGCCTGGAAGGCGTCCAGGCCGAAAGAGAGCTGGAACATCAGCGGCAGCAGGAAGGGCGCGGTGGCAATGGTGATGCGGAACAGTCCGCCGCCAAGGATGGAGGCGCGATAGGTCGCGATGCGTAGTGTGCCAAAATCGATCAGCGGGCGTTCGATGCGGGCCATGTGGCGCACCGCTTTGGTGCCAAGAATCAATCCGATCCCCATCCAGGCCAGGTTGCTGCCCAGGTTGCCCTGATTCTGGCCGAGGCGCTCTACGCCCCACATGAAGGCAATGCAGGCGCCACCCAGCAGCAGGAAGCCGCGCCAGTCCAGCGGATGGCGCTGGGTAGGGATGTCGGCCGGTACCAGGCGCCAGGCCAGCAGCAGGGCGATCAAGCCCAGCGGCAGATTGAGATAGAAGATCCAGCGCCAGTCGGCATAGGTGGTGATCAGACCGCCCAGGGGCGGGCCGAGCACGGGCGCTACCAGACCGGGCCAGGTGATGAGGGCGATGGCCCGCACCAGTTCGTGCTTCTCCGTCACCTGCAGCACCACTAGACGCCCCACGGGCACCATCAGGGCGCCACCGATGCCCTGGAGGATGCGCGCGGCGATGAACTGCTCCAGGGACTGGGCCATCCCGCAGAGCAGGGAAGCCAGGGTGAAGAGGCCAATAGCCAGGGTAAAGACCGGCCTGGGGCCGAAGCGCTCGGCGATCCAGCCGCTCACCGGAATACCCACGGCGATGGCCAGCAGGTAGGCGCTGATGCCGAGGTTGAGGTCCACGGGATCACGACCGAAGGACAGAGCCATCTGCGGCAAGGCCGTGGCGATCACGGTGGCATCGAGGTTTTCCATGAAGAAGGTGAAGCTCACCAGGCAGGCGAGAATCTTCCAGCGTTCCATGAGTCTTTTTCTTTGGCCTGGGGCGGTGGGTTACTCTGCCTGAGGCATGACCGACCGCGCCAGTCCGGTGGGGCAGGATGACACCAGTGAATTTCCAGCACCTGTTCGACCAACTGCTACAGTCGAAGGAGGATCAGGTTCGATTGTCGTGATCGTTACGAGGGAGCCGTTGCATGAAGGACTTGATAGACCGCCATATCATGGTGATGGCGGAGGCCAGGCGCCTCCTCGAACGCGGCAGCCAGGCCAAGCGGCAGCACCAGCGTTATCTACTCAATTTCCTGACTCTGCGCCAGGAGACCTCGCGTCTGACTCAGCAGGCCTATCGCCTGAGCTGTTCGCTGGACGCCTTCTCCACCCATCGCTCGCGTCAGCGCCCCCTGGTACTCACCCTGGTGAGGACCTAGGAGGACTGCCAGGTGAGCTAGGGCTTGTCTGAAAAGGGCCTGCGCTCGGCCATGCTGCGTTGAAAATCCGCTGGGTCGCCAGTCCGATCGGAATGCTCATTTACCACTCGTAAACTCGCTTCCTCAGCCATTCTCGCCTTGTTTGTCTCTGGCTCGCGAGACTTTGAACAGACGCTAAGGCGCAGCGGCCGTATGTATCTGTGGAGCTTTTCCCCTGACCCCGGGGTCAAAACCTCGAACGCAGAGGAGAAACACCCCCATGATCAAACAATCGCTGCTCTCCCTGGTGCTGGGTACCGTCGTGCTGGGTGGCGCCTTGCAGGTGCAGGCCGCTGAATCCACCACGCCGGTAAAGCCCGATGCCAACAAGGAAGCCTCGGAGCCCACCAGCTCGCAGTACCAGAACAAGGTCAACAAGAAGGAGGCCAACCAGGGCGACAAGGCGGTGACCCATGACCCCGACCATCCTACCTTCGAGTTGGAAGAGGGCGGCCGGGCGCCGCGCAAGTACGTCCGCGACGACTACGAGCTCAAGGATTGGAAGAAACACGGCCTCGAACAACCGGGCGAAGACAGCCAGTGGGTGAAGATCGGTGCGGACTATGTCCTGATCAAGCGCAGCAACGCGGTGATCGACAAGATCGTCAAGGCCAAGCCCTGAGTCTGGTAGCCAGGTGTCGAGTCCCGACCCCTGGCATTCATCGTACCAAGGCGTCATGCTGAAGCACCCATCAGGAGTTACAGCATGACCACCGAGATCCGCGTAGTCGCCATCCTGCAGGCTCAGCCGGGCCAGGCCGAGGCCGTCGAGCGCGCCTTGCGCGCCATTGTCGCCCCCTCGCGAGCCGAAGCGGCTTGCCACTTCTACACCCCCCACCAGGATCCCAGCCATCCCGGTCGCTATGTCTTCATCGAGCGCTGGGCCAGCCGCGAAGCCCTGGCTGAGCATGAGCAGACCGCGCACTTCAAGCAGCTGCTGGCCGATCTTGACGGCCTGCTCACCGAGCCGCCGCAGATCATGATCCTGGAAGAACTGCCGCTGGCCTGAGTCGAGCGACATCCGCCTGTCACCCGCCTGCGCCATGCTGGGGCTCTTTGCCCGGAGTCCTGGATGAATACCTCGAGACGTCAGGCGCTCGGCCTGCTCGGCATGGGGCTGAGCGCTCCCTGGTTCGCGGGTTGCAGCGCCCGCGAGTCACTGCCGGACCCCTTCACCCTGGGCGTCGCCAGTGGTGATCCGAGCGCCGATGGCTTCGTGATCTGGACCCGCCTGGCGCCCGATCCCCTGGCGGTCGACGGCCTGGGCGGCCTGCGCAGTCCAGTCGAGGCCCTGTGGGAAGTGGCCCTGGACCCGGGCCTGCGTCAGATGGTGCAGCGTGGGACGGCGGTGGCGCACCCGCACACGGCGTTCAGCCTGCCGGTCACCCTCAGGGGCCTGGCGGCGGGGCGGCCCTACTGGTACCGCTTCACCGCCCTGGGCCACCAGAGCCGGATCGGCCGTGCCACCACCCTGCCGGCGCCTGCCAGTACGCCGCAACGCTTGAAGCTGGTGGCCGCATCCTGCTCACACTACGAGAAGGGCTTTTTCAGTGCCTATCGGCACATGGCCGACGAACAACCGGATCTGGCGCTGTTCCTCGGCGACTATATCTATGAGTCGAACGTGCCCCCGCTGCTGCCGGCAGCTCGTCGACATGGCCTGCCAGAGGCCCGCGACCTGGCCAGCTACCGGCGGCGCTATGCCCTGTATCGTACCGATCCCGATCTGCAGTACCTGCACGCCAACGTCACCAGCCTGCTGACCTGGGACGATCACGAGGTGCAGAACGACTATTCCGGTCCCTGGTCGGCCGATCCCAAGGTCAGTCTGGCGGGCTTCGCCGCACGGCGGCAGGGGGCCTACCAGGCCTTTCGCGAGCATGCGCCGCTGCGGGCCTGGCGGACCCAGGGCACGGCAACGCGCCTCTACGACCGCTGGCGCTTCGGCGATCTGGCCGAGATCCACCTGCTCGATGGCCGCCAGTACCGCAGCCAGCCGGCCTGCGCGACGCCCCGGACCCGCGGTGGCCATCTGGTCGCGCCGGACTGCCCGGGCCTGCGCGATGCCGCGCGCAGCATGCTCGGCCAGGCGCAGGAAGACTGGTTGATGGACGGCTTTCGCCATAACACCACCCAATGGAACCTGATCGCGCAGGACCTGCTGCTGGCGCCACTGCGGCAACGCCTGCCCAGTGGCGATCCCGCACGCTGGACCGATGGCTGGGATGGCTATCCGGCCACCCGCGAGCGTCTGCTCGCGGCCATGGCCGACAGTCGCCTGGCCAATCCGGTGACCCTGGGTGGGGACATCCATTCGTTCTGGGTGACGGATCTGCACCGCGAGCCGGAGAACGAGGCCAGCCCGGTGGTGGCTAGCGAATTCGTCGGCACTTCCATCACCTCGGATGGACCGGATTACCGGCGCTTCCAGGCGCTGTTGCCGGAGAATCCCCAGGTGCGCTTCTTCGACAGCCGGCAGCGCGGCTACCTGGCCCTGGAGCTGACGCGGGAGCGGTTGCAGGTGGACCTGCGCACCATCAGTGATCGAACGCGACCGGATGCCGGACGTGGCACCCAGGCGAGCTTCGTGGTGGAGGCGGGACGGCCAGGGGCCGTCCCTGCCTGAGGCTCCAGGCGGGACTTAGACGAACAGCGACAACAGCATGATGAAGGCCAGGGCCACCACCGAGAGGATGGTTTCCATCATCGACCAGGTCTTGAAGGTCTCGGCCACGGTCATGTTGAAGTACTGCTTCACCAGCCAGAAGCCGGCGTCGTTGACGTGGGAAAGGATCACCGAGCCGGCGCCGGCGGCCAGCACCAGCAGTTCCTTGTTGACGCCAGGAATCAGCGCCACCACGGGGGCGACGATACCGGCGCCGGTAATGGTCGCCACGGTGGCGGAGCCAGTAGCCACGCGGATCACCGCCGCCACCAGCCAGGTCAGCAGGATTGGCGAGATCTGGGTCTGTACCGCCAGGTTGCCGATCACGTCACCCACGCCGCTGGCCACCAGCATCTGCTTGAAGCCACCGCCGGCACCGACGATCAGCACGATGGCCGCCACCGGTGCCAGGCTCTGGTCGAGCAGCTTGACGATCTTTTCGCGGGAGAAGCCGCAGGCGGTGCCGAAGCTGTAGAAACTCAGCAGCAGGGCGGCGAGCAGGGCGGTGATGGGGTGGCCGATGAAGTCCATCCAGATGCGGAAGTGATTGTCGGCGGCGAAGAAGATGTCGGCGAAGGCCTTGAGCAGCATCAGGATCACCGGCAGCAGCACGGTGAAGACGGTAATGCCGAAGCCAGGCAGGTTGCGGTTGTCGGTCTCCTGGGCGATCTGGGCGACCAGCTCGGGATTGGCCGAGCCGGGGATGCGCTGGGAGATCCAGGCGCCGAAGATCGGTCCGGCGATCATGGCGGTGGGCAGGCCGACGATCAGGCCGTAGAAGATGGTCTTGCCGATGTCGGCGCCGAATACCCCGACCGCCAGCAGCGGACCCGGGTGCGGTGGCACTAGGCCGTGCACGGCGGAGAGGCCGGCCAGCAGCGGGATGCCCAGCTTGACCAGTGACAGCCCGGTGCGGCGGGCGACGATGAACACCAGGGGCGCCAGCAGCACGAAGCCGATCTCGAAGAACAGCGGGATGCCGACCAGGAAGGCGGCGAACATCATCGCCCAGTGCACGCGCTTGATGCCGAAGGCGCGGATCAGCGTCTGGGCGATCTGGTCGGCGCCGCCGGAGTCGGCCATCAGCTTGCCGAGCATGGTGCCCAGGCCGAGCAGGATGCCGACGAAGCCGAGTACGCCGCCGAAGCCGTCCTGGAAGGATTTCATGACCTTTTCCACCGGCATCCCGGAGGTCAGGCCGAGAAAGCCGGAGGCGATGGTCAGGGCGATGAAGGGATGGACCTTGAACTTGGTGATCAGGAGCACCAGGCCAATGATGGTCACCAGGGCGTCGAGCAAAAGGAAGCTGTTGTGGTCCATGCCGAACATGGCGCCTCTCCTATTGTTGTTGTGGGCGGGCTAGAGAAATTGCTTGGGTAGCGCTGTCTCGTCAGGCCGGCTGAGCCAGTCGGATCGAGGTGTTCCACCAGGCCGAGACCTGTTCGCCGATGGCGGCCAGCGGATCGCGGGCGTCCACTACCAGCGTAGTCGCTTCACCGTGCGGTGCCTCGAGGGCGGCGAACTGGCTGTCGATCAGGCTGGCGGGCATGAAGTGCCCCGGGCGATTGGCGACGCGCTGGGCGGCGGTTTCGCGGGTCAGTTCGAGGAAGACGAAGCCGAGGCCCGGTACCGCTTGGCGCAGTTGGTCGCGATAGCGGCGCTTGAGCGCGGAACAGGTCAGCACCGGGCGTTCGCCGGCGGCCACGGCGGCGGCCAGCTCTTCACCCAGGCGGGTCAGCCAGCCGGCACGGTCTGCGTCGTCGAGGGGGATGCCGGCGCTCATCTTGGCGATGTTGGTCGGGGGGTGGAAGGCATCGCCTTCGATCAGGCGGCCACCGTCGTGCTCGGCGATGGCAGCGCCGACGCTGCTCTTGCCGCAGCCTGCGACGCCCATGACCACCAGCGCGGGAATGGGAGTGTTCATCGTCACCTCCGGTCTGAGATAGCGCTACCCCAAAATGGCGAAAAGGTAGCGGCTCCCAGGTCTTGTCGATCTTGTTAGGCCGAATGCCCGCGTGCTCCAGGAGCGCACGTCAGGCTTGTAGTGTCTGGTGAGACAGCGCTACCTTAGGCGCGTTCTCCGTCTCTGACAAGCCTGACATCCTAACAATGAAGCGAACGGGTTCTCGTAGTTCCGGTCGGCCCACCCTGACCGAGGTGGCCCAGCAAGCCGGTGTTTCCCCCATCACCGCCTCGCGCGTTCTGCGCGGCGTCGCCACCGTCGCGCCCGAGCTGGCGACCCGCGTCCAGGACGCCGCCGCGCGGCTCGGCTACGTCACCAATCCAGCCGCCCGCGCCCTGGCCTCGGCCCAGGGACATTCGGTGGTGGTGCTGGTGCCGTCGCTCTCCAACCACCTGTTCATCGAGCCGCTGGAGGCCATCCACGAGGTCTTGCGACCGCGGGGCCTGGAGGTGCTGATCGGCAACTATCACTACGATCCCGAGGAAGAGGAGAAGTTGATCCGCAACTACCTGGCCTACCAGCCCAGGGGCCTGTTGCTGACCGGTTTCGACCGCACCGAGACGGCCCGCCAGCTGCTGGCGGCCAGTGGGGTACCCCGGGTGCACATGATGGAGCTGGACTCCGCCGGTACGGTGCCCAGCGTCGGCTTTTCCCAGCGCGCCGCGGGTGCCGCGGCGGCGCGCCACCTGCTGGCCAGCGGGCGCAAGCGCCTCGGCTATGTCGCCGCCCAGCTCGATCCCCGGGCCCTCGCCCGGGGCGACGGCTTTCGTGAGGTGCTGCGCGAGGCGGGCTGCTACGACCCGGCCTTGGACGTGCTGGACCCGCAGCCCTCGTCCGTGGGCCTGGGTGCCCAGCAATTTCGCGAGTTGCTGGCGCGGCGCCCGGATGTCGATGGCCTTTTCTTCTGCAACGACGACCTAGCCCAGGGCGCCCTGTTCGAAGCGCAACGGCTGGGCATCGCCATTCCCGGACAGATATCGGTGATCGGCTTCAACGATCTGCCCGGCTCGGCGCACACGGTGCCGCGGCTGTCGTCCATCCAGACACCGCGGGCCGCGGTGGGGCGCCAGGCGGCGACCCTGCTGCTGGGACTGCTCGATGGCCGCAGCCAGCCGAGTTGCGTGGATCTGGGGTTCGAATTGGTGAGCCGGGAGAGTGTGTAGGGCTAGTAGCTAGCGTTGGATTATCGCGGCCATGGGCCGCTCCTACGGGGATGGATGCTTTCGTAGGAGCGGCCCATGGCCGCGATCACCTCCGGCTACCGCAACGGCTTGGCCAATATCCGCGACTGGCCCTGGAAATCCTGGCGGGCATAGAAGGCCTGGGCGTCCTGGTTGAACTCCATGACTTCCAGGCGCAATTCGTCGACGTCGTTGTTCCTGGCCCAGGCTTCCACCTGGGCCAGCAGCCGGGCGCCCACGCCGTGGCGTCTATGGCTGGCTGCCACCACCAGAGTGCCGATCCGACAAAGGATCAGCGGCTGCAGGAAGGAAATCGAGCGGGTATCGGACAGCCGCGCGGTGACGAAGCCCACCAGTTCGCTGCGCTGCTCGGCGACGAACAGCACGCCGTCGTCGGGTTCCAGCTGCGCCGCCCAGTAATCCTGGTCGCGCCAGCCCCCGGAGGGGGCGGCGAAGGTTTCCGGCGCCTGTTCGTGGTGGTGCTCGGCGAGTTGTTCGGCCAGCCTGCAGAGGGCGGCGAGATCGGTGACGACGGCAGGGCGGATACGCAAGAGCGATGCTCGCAACGGGAATTAACTGTCCACCTTACGCCCAGGCACGCAGGTCAGGAAGCCTTGGCGTCCGCGTCGAGCTGGCGATACCAGTCGGCGTAGGGCGTGTTCTTGGCCAGGTGCCGGTTGTAGTCGGGTGCGCCATCCGTCCACCAGACCGGACCGCGTTCGCCCAGGGCGCGCTTGGCCTCGTCCACCGCGGCGCGGGCATTGCGCAGGGCTGCCTCGTCGTCCTGGCGCTTGGCGCTGCCGACCTGGCGGCGGGCATCCATCAATTCGCGGGTCAGGGTCTCGCGGCGTTCCTCCGTCAGGTGCGGATCGGTACAGCGCCAGAGCCGGCCCCTGACCACGAAGTAGCGACCGTCCGGAGTGATGGGGTAGCGCATGGCAGTCCTCGGGTCAGTCGTCTATGTCGAGCAGGGCGCGGCAGTCCGGGTAATTCGAGCAGGCCCAGAATTCCCGGCCCTGATGGCGGCCGCTGCGGGCACGCCGCCGCACCATGGGTGCCTGGCAGTCCGGGCATTCCGGTGCCAGGGCTTGGCTGGCTTCGACCGCGCGCTGGCGTGGGCGACGACCGCCGAACACGGCTTCGCGCACGGCGCCGGCGGAATAGCGCGCCGCGGCCGGGATCTCCACCAGGCGCAACTGGGCCGCTTCGCACACCGACCGCACGAAGCGATCACGCTGCTGCCGGTGACGTTGCAAGTGGGAGCGGTCGTTGAGTTCCACCACGGCGTGCACGGCGAGGTCGTCGCGGCGGCAGATGGCGAAGTCGAAGTGCTTGGCGTTGATCCGGTTCTGGGCGATGAGATAGCGCCGCCGGTCGCGTAAGGGCAGGGTCTGGACCACATCGGCGATGCGTACCTTGCCGAACACCCGGTAGTCGTCACCCACGGCTTCGTCGAGCACGCTGAGGAAGGCTTGTTCGGCGGGGGTGAACAGGGCTTCGACCTGGCGATAGGGAAAGGCGGCTTGGCGACGACGCTGCCACCACCAGGATGCCCCCAACAGCAGCAGTCCGGCCAGGACCAGCAGGGGCAGGTAACGCTCGTACATCGTGAACTCCAACAGCGGGGCGCCATGATAGTGAGTTCTGGCGCGAGGCGGCAGCGACGACGACGAAGGGTCAGTCGTGACGCGGTGCCTGGCGCTGCAGGTCGTCCAGGCGCAGCAGGGTCATGGACTTCAGACAGCTCAGATACTGCAGCTGCTGCATGGCGCCGCTGAAACCCCGGGTGGCGGTGGTGCAGCGCGGCGCCCGGTCGTCTTGCCAGAGGCGTTGCAGGCGTTCGAGATTGGGGCGCTGGGCCGGGGTGGTGGCTGCCAGCAACCGCTGGTAGACGTCGCCCAGCCGGGTCTCGGCCGCCGCCAGATCCTGGGCGGCGCAGGCGGCCAGTTGGCGCTCATCGCCCTGGCGATCACAGTCGGCCGGTGGCGTTTCCGCGGCGTGCACCGAGGTCGCGAGCAGGAGGACGAGGAGCAGGCAGAAGCGGCGAGCGGCGATCATGCAGGAAGGCTGGGTCGATGGCAGTCCGCCTAGACTGACCTAATTGCCAGGTTCTCACCAGGCACCATCGGTCTCCTGCCGCTGGCCGTGGGTGTCGCGAAAGTGGCGGACCTGCTCCAGCAGCCAGGCGATCCAGCGCTGGACCGGCGCTTCCACCGGCCCCTTGGGCAACACCAGGAAATAGGCCTGGGGCGAGAGCTGATTGAATTGATCCGGCAGCGGGCGGACCAGGGCGCCACTGGCCAGCAGGCGCTGGGCCAGCACGCAGCCGCCTAGGGCGACCCCCTTGCCCGCCGCCGCCTGTTGCAGGGCCATGCCGCTGAGCGAATAGCGTGGTCCGCGCAGGCTGTCGCCAAGGCTGACGTCCTGGCTGGCGAACCAGTCCTGCCAGGCGTTGAAGCGACTGCTGGGGCGACCCGCGCGCCAGCCGCCGGGCCATTCGGCATGCAGCAGCGGATAGTCCAGCAAGGCCGCGGGCTCCGCCAGGGGCGCCGGGATCAGGGTCGGGCTGCAGACCGGGAAGATCCATTCGCGCAGCAGCAGCCGGGTCTCGCCATCCTGCCAGTCACCCCGGCCATAGCGGATTGCCGCCTGGGCGCCGCCCTCAGTGCCGAGCGGCACGATGGCGGACGAGGCGTCGAGAAAGACCTCGATGTCGGGGTGCTGCCGCTGGAAGTCTTCCAGGCGTGGCAGCAGCCATTCCTGGCCAAAGGTGGGCGGCGCACTGACGGTCAGGACGCTGCTCTTGAGCCGCGCCCGGGCGACGGCGCGGCTCAACCCGTCGAGATGGGGCGCGATCTCGGCGGCCAGGGCGCGACCCTGCACGGTAAGGCGCACCCCCTGCGGCAGCCGCTCGAACAGGGTCTGCCCCAGCTCCTCTTCCAGCAGGCGGATCTGCCGGCTGATGGCGCCGGCGGTGACGTGCAGTTCGTCCGCGGCCTTGGCGAAGTGCTGATGCCGGGCTGCCGCGGCGAAAGCGCGCAGGGCGTTGAGGGGAAGGGCGGTCGTCACGGCAGCCTCGGCTTGTCTGAAAAGTGCCTGCGCTCGGTCATGCTGCGTTAAAAACCGGCTGGATCGCCAGCCCGCTCGGAATGCTCATCTACCACTCGTAAACTCCGCTTCCTCGCCGATTTGATTCGCTCGCGCTCACCCTTCGGGCCAGCCTTTGGCTGTTACTCCCCTTGGTCGTTGCGCCTTGCCTGATCTTCGCTCGGCGACTTTTCAGGCAAGCCTTAGTTTTCCTGAGCCTGACGCCCATTAAACATCGTTTGTCCGACCTATTCAGCCACCGTCACCATGCAGGCTCACTTTTTCGCGGAAAGACGATCATGCGCAAGGAGCTGGATGCCACGGCGGTGCTGGTCATGTTGGCGCTCTGCCTGGTCTGGGGACTTCAGCAGACGGCGATCAAGGCCATCGCCGAGCAGGTGGACCCGCTGCTGCAGATCGGCTGGCGCTCGCTGCTGGCGGCCGGTTTGCTCTATGGGCTGGCGCGCTGGCGTGGCATCCGCTGCCTGGGCCGGGACCAGACGCTGATTCCCGGGCTGCTCGCCGGCTCGCTGTTCGCTCTGGAATTCCTCTGCATGGCGGTAGGCCTGAAGTACACCAGCGCCGCGCACATGGTGGTGTTCATCTATACCGCCCCGCTATTCGCCGCCTGCGGCCTGCACTGGCTGGTGCCGGGCGAGCGGTTGTCGCCACGCCAGTGGCTGGGCATCGCGCTGGCGGGAAGTGGCGTGGTCTGTGCTTTCCTCATCGGCAAGCCGAGTGACGGGGCAAGTTGGCAGGGTGATCTCATCGGCCTGCTCGGCGGCGCCTGCTGGGGCGCCACCACGGTGCTGATCCGCCGCAGCGCCCTGGCCGAGGCGCCGCCGCTGCGCACCCTGTTCTATCAGCTCGGGGTGACTGGCGTGGTGCTGCTGGCGCTGGCCCTGCCGCTCGGCAAGCGGCTGGAGCTGGCCGCGCTGGATTCCCTGGCCTGGTCGAGTCTGGCGTTCCAGGTATTCATCGTCGCCGGCATCAGCCTGCTGGGCTGGTTCGTGCTGCTCAGCCGCTATCGCGCCGCACCCCTGGGTGTGCTGACCCTGATGACGCCACTGTTCGGCGTGCTGATGGGCGTCTGGTTGCTGAACGAAACACCGGGACCGGGATTTCTCGCCGGTGCGGCCTTGGTGCTCAGCGGTTTGCTGATCGTCAGCTATCCTTCCCGCTCGCGAGTGGCGTCCTGCTGATTCGCCTGGCTTCGAGAACCCGATGTCGTCCACCCCGCTGAATCCGTGGCTGTTGCGTCTCATCCCCCTGGTGTTCCTCGCCCTCTGGTCCGCCGGTTTCGCCGTCTCCAAGGTGGGCCTGGCCTACGCGCCACCCTTCACCCTGTTGACGATGCGCTATGCGCTGGCCTTCAGCGTGCTGCTGGTGGCCTTCCTGATCCTGCGACCGCCGCTGCCGCGCACGCGGCGGGAATGGGCGAATCTCGCCGTGGTGGGGTTCCTGATCCAGGGCGTCTATTTCGGCATGAGCTACGGGGCGCTGGTGCTGGGCGCCTCGGCCAACGTGGTGGCCATGGTCGCCTCGTTGCAGCCGATCCTGGTGGCCCTGGGCGCGCCGCTGCTGGTGGGCGAGCGGGTGGCGCCGCTGCAGTGGCTGGGCCTGGCCCTGGGGCTGCTCGGTGCCATCGGGGTGATCCTGGCGCGGGCCAGCGTCGCCGTGGAGTCCGGCCTGGGCATCTTGCTGGCGGTGGGCGCGCTGCTGGGCATGACCAGTGCGGTGCTCTACGAGAAACGCCTGGGCGTGGCCCAGCATCCGGTGACCAACAACCTGGTGCAATACAGCGTCGGCCTGGTCTGCTGCGCGCCGGTAGCGCTGCTGTTCGAGCACACCCCGGTGCACTGGGCGCCGGCCTTCATCGGCGCCCTGGCCTACCTGGTCCTGGCCAATTCGCTCTTGGCCATCAGCCTGCTGGTGTGGATGATCCGCGCCGGCGAGGCGGCGCGGGTCAGTGCGCTGTTCTTTTGCGTCCCACCGGGCGCGGCCCTGACCGCCTGGTTGCTGCTGGGCGAGACCCTGCCCCCGCTGGCCTGGGTCGCCATGGCGATCGCCATCGGTGGGGTGCTGCTGGCGACTCGTACCGGACGAAAGGTGGGCTAGCTGGGTTCAGCCAGCACCACTCGCTCGGCGAGGAAATCGAGAAACACCCGTATCCGTTGGGGCATGGCGCCGCCCTGGCCCAGGTAGACGGCGTGGATCTCCTCGCGGTCGCCGGGATTGCAGTCCTGCAGCACCGCCTGCAAGCGACCCGCGGCGAGATCGTCGGCGACCTGGAAGGCCGCCAGGCGCGCCAGGCCGACGCCGGCCAGCGCCAGATGCCGCAAGGCCTCGCCGTCACTGGCCTGGACCGTGCCCGAGAGCGGCAGGGTCAGGAGCTCGGCGCCCTGGCGCAGCGGCCAACCGGGCTGCGCCCGTGCGTAATTCGCGCCCAGCCGGTTATGCCCGCGCAATTCGTCGGGCGTGGTCGGCGTGCCCTGGCGTGCCAGATAGCGGGGGGCACCGACGATCAGCATGGGAGTCGCCCCGAGGCGCCGCGCGACCAGTTGGGAATCCTTCAGCCGTCCGGCGCGGATGGCCACGTCGGTGCGCTGCTCCAGCAGGTCGACCACCTCGTCGGTGAGTACCAGGTCCAGGGTCACCTCGGGATAGCGGGCGATGAAGTCGGGCAGCAGGGGCAAGAGCACATGGTGGCCGAAGGGAACATTGGCGTTGATGCGCAAGCGTCCGCGCGGCGCGCTACCCGCGCTACCACAGCGCTCGGCTTCTTCCAGGTCAGCAAGCAGACGAACGCCGCGCTCGTAGAAGGCACAGCCCTCGGCGGTGAGGCGCAACTGGCGGGTGGAGCGATTGAGCAGGCGGGTGCCCAGGCGCTGCTCGAGCCGGGTGACCAGTTTGCTGACCGCGGAGGGCGTCAGGCCACTGGCCCGGGCGGCACTGGAGAAGCCACCGGTCTCGACTACCCGCACGAAGACCTCCAGCTCGCCGAAGCGATTGACACTCATCCGCGTGCTCCTGTGAATCTGGTTCATCAATGCTATTCCAGGAGGCAGTCTATTCGCCTTTGATGGTCAACGGCAGGATAGGGCTTTCCCACCCCGGAGCCTGACGATGGCCGTTCCTCCCGTTTCCCCGCGCCTGGCGAAAGCCGGCTCGCTGCTGTGCACCCTGGCGTTGGGTCTGTTGGCTGGCGAGGCTGCCCGAGCCGGCGAAGCCGTGCGTCCTACCCACTGGGTGGCGACTTGGCAGGCCAGTCCCCAGCCGGTCTGGGGGGATGATTTCCTGTTTCCCACCCAGCTGCCGTCCGGCCTGCACGACCAGACGGTACGCCAAGTCGCGCGGCTGAGCCTCGGCGGCGACCGGGTGCGGCTGCTGTTTTCCAATGCCTATGGCCGGCAGCCCGTCACCCTCGGGCCGGTGACCCTGGCGCTGCCGACGGCGACGGCGACGGCAGGCAGTATCGCGGCGGACAGTCTCAAGACGGTGACCTTCAGCGGCCAGCCCACCTCGGTCATTCCTGCGGGTGGCGAGTTGCTCAGCGATCCCGTCTCCCTGCCAGTCGCGGACTTGGCCCAGGTCGTCGTCAGCTTCTACCTGCCACGGCCTACGCCCATGACCACCTTCCACTGGGATGGTCGGCAGACCGGCTGGATCGTACCGGGCGACCAAACCCGCACCCTCCGCCTGGCCACTGGCGGCCAGGCGCTCGAGACCACCGCCCGGCCGCTGCTGGCGGGTGTCCAGGTAGCGACGGCCACGCCTCGGCGCAGTGTCGTGGTCATCGGCGACTCCATCACCGATGGGGCGACGGCCAGCCTGGATCGAGACCAACGCTGGCCAGACGTCCTCGCCGAGCGCCTCGCTCCCCAGGGCGTGGCGGTGGTCAATGCCGGTATCTCCGGGGCACGGCTGCTGAACGACGGCATGGGCGTCAAGGCGCTGGACCGCCTGGACCGTGACGTCCTGGCACAGCCCGGGGTGGCCAGCGTCATCGTGCTGCTGGGCATCAACGACATCGCCTGGCCGGGGACCGCCTTCGCCCGTACGGCTTCGCGACCGACCCTGGAGGAACTCATTGCCGGCTATCGACAGCTGGTCCAGCGCGCTCATGCCCGGGGTCTCCGGGTCATGGGTGCGACCCTGACACCCTTCGCCGGCGCGCTGCCGGATACACCGCTGGCCGACTACTACCAGCCCGCCAAGGAAGAGCTGCGCCAGCGCCTCAATGCCTGGATCCGCACGGCCGGCGCCTTCGATGCGCTGCTGGATGCCGACGCCGCGCTGCGCGATCCTCGCCAACCGACGCGGCTCGCGCCCGACTACGACTCCGGTGACCATCTGCACCCAGGCGACGCCGGCAATCGCGCCCTGGCCGCGGCGGTGGACCTGGCGGCCTTGCTGCCTGAGGTCGAGAGCGGACCGCAGCCCTGACCGCCCGGCATCAGGCCGTCTTCAGCCCCGCCAGCACCTTGTCCACCGTCAGCGGATAGTCACGAATGCGCACCCCACAGGCGTTGTAGACTGCGTTGGTGAGCGACGCCCCGGCGCCGCAGATTCCCAGTTCGCCGACGCCTTTGATCTTCAGCGGATTGGCCTTGTCGTCCAGCTCCGGCAGGAAGTAGGCCTCGATGGCGGGGATGTCCAGATGGCTGGGGTAGTGGTAGTCGGCCAGGTCGTGATTGACGAAGTGGCCGTGGCGGGTGTCGATCACTCCGTCTTCGTGCAGGGCACTGCCGACGCCCCAGATCATCCCGCCGAGCATCTGCGAATGGGCAGTCTTCTCGTTGAGGATGCGCCCGGCGGCGAAGACCCCGAGCATGCGCCTCAGGCGGATCTCGCCGGTGAGGGCATGCACCCCCACCTCCGCGAAGAAGGCCCCGTAGCCCTGCTGCGAATAGTCCTTGAGCGTCTGCCCCGGCTTGATCTCGCCGATGGCCTGGAGATCGTGCTCGTGCGCCAGTTCGGCGAGGTCGCGACTGCCGTTGTCGGCGAGCAGCCGGCCACCGACGAAGCGGGCGCTGGCCGGATCGAGGCCCGCCGCTTGCGCCGCCTTCAGGCGCAGATTCTCGCAGGCGACATAGACCGAGGAGCCGGAACTGGCGGCGCCAAAGGACCCGCCGGAGCCGGCCCCGGCCGGGTCGTCGCTGTCGCCCAGCAGCACCTTGACCCGTTCCACCGGCAAGCCGAGCGACTCGCCGGCGATCTGCGCCAGGATGGTGTAGGTCCCGGTGCCGATATCGGTCATCGAGGTCTTCACCGTGGCCGTGCCATCGGCCTCCAGGCGTACCCCGGCCTGGGACGGCCTGAGCATGTTGGCGCGACTGGCCGCGGCCATGCCCATGCCGATCAGCCAGTCGCCGTCGCGCACCTGACCGGGCGTGGCATTGCGTTTGGTCCAGCCGAAGCGGCGGGCGCCGTCCTGCATGCACTCCACCAGCTTGCGGGAGGAGAAGGGGATGTGCTTTTCCGGGTCCTGGCTGGGTTCGTTGCGGATGCGCAGCTCGATGGGATCGAGCGCGAGCATGACCGCCAGTTCGTCCATGGCGCTTTCGCTGGCGAGCATCCCCACGGCTTCGCCGGGCGCCCGGCAGGAGCCGGACTCGGGCAGGTCCAACTCGACCATGCGGTGCGCCACCAGGCGGTCGCCGCCGGCATAGAGGGTGCGCGACGAGAGCCCGGTGGGCTCGTAGTAGGTAAGGCCGCGGGCAGAGTGGGACCAGCCTTCGTGGGCCATGGCCAGCAGCCGCCCGTTGTTGTCGGCACCCAGGCGGATGCGCTGCACCGTGGCAGAGCGGTGGTCGGTGATCTGGAACATCTGCTGGCGGGTGAGGGTGACCTTGACCGGGCGGCCGACGGCCCGGGCGGCCATGGCGCCGATGAGGGCGTCGGCATAGATCGGCAGCTTGCCGCCGAAGCCGCCGCCAATGTAGCGCGCCACGATGCGGACGTTGTCCTTCGGCAGTTGCAGGGTATTGGCCACGCAACTCTGTGCCTGCTCGACGAATTGGGTGGAACAATAGATGGTCACCCGGTCGCCGTCCCACTGCGCCAGGCTGGCGTGGGGCTCCATCTGCGCATGGATGTGGTAGGGCGTGGTGTAGCGCTCGTCGAGCTTGACCGGCGCGCGGTCAAAGGCGGCGTCGACGTCGCCCGAGGCGGTGTCGGTGGGCTGATCGGCATCCGGCGGCTTCACCGCCTGGCCGAGGTTGGCCGCCAGGTCGAAGACGCCCGGTTCGGCGGCGTAGTCGATCTCCACCAGGGCCGCCGCCAGGCGGGCCTCTTCGAAACTCTCGGCGACCACGAAGGCCACCGGCTCGCCGAAGTAACGCACCTGGTCGCTGTCCAGGTAGGGCTTGGGCCGGGTGAAACGGCCGCTGTTGTCCGGCTCGCGGGCGGCCTGGCGCGGCGCATTGCGATAGGTCAGCACACTGAGCACGCCCGGCGCGCTCTCCGCGGCGGAGGTGTCCAGGCGGCGGATGCGGCCCTTGGCGATGGTGGCGCCGACGATGAAGCCGTAGGCGACGCGGTCGTTGCGGAATTCGAAGCTGTAGGGCGCCTGGCCGGTGACCTTGAGCAGGCCGTCGACGCGGTCGATGGGCTTGCCGATCAGACCGCCGCGATTCTCGTCGATCAGGTTGCGGCCAGCGGGTTCATTCATTTCCATGCTGCTGTCCTCAGGCCTGTTGGCGAGCGTCGGCCACCCCGGCGCGCAGGATGCGACGGGTCAGCTCGAGTTTGAAATCGTTGTGGCCATGGCCACGGGCTCCGGCGAGCAGGGCATCGCCCACGGCCGCCAGATCGCTGTCCAGGGGCTGGCCGGCAAAGGCCCGGTCGGCTGCCGCCACCCGCCAGGGCTTGTGCGCCAGGCCACCGAAGGCCGCGCGACCGCTGCGGATGTGGCTGCCGTCCAGCTCGACGATGGCCGCCATGGACACCAGGGCGAAGGCGTAGGAGGCACGGTCACGCACCTTGCGATAGACCTGGATGCCCGGCGGCGGCGGCGGCAAGGTCACCGCGGTGATGAGTTCGCCGGGTTGCAGCACCGTTTCTATCTGCGGGGTATCGCCGGGCAGGCGATGGAAGTCGGCGATAGGGATGCGTCGGGTGCGGCCATCGGGCTCGCGGGTTTCCACCGTGGCATCGAGGACCCGCATGGCCACCGCCATGTCGGACGGATGCACGGCGATGCACTGGTCGCTGGTGCCGATGACGGCGTTCATCCGGTTGAAGCCGCCCAGGGCCGCGCAACCACTGCCGGGCTGACGTTTATTGCAGGGCATGGCGGTGTTGTAGAAGTAGGAGCAGCGGGTGCGCTGCAAGAGATTGCCACCAGTGGTGGCCTTGTTACGCAACTGCGCCGAGGCACCGGCCAGCAGCGCACGGGACAGCACCGGATAACGCTCGCGGACCCGGGCATCGGCGGCCAGGGTGGCGTTACGCACCAGGGTACCGATACGCAGGCCGCCGTCCGCGGTAGGACTGATGCGATCCAGCGCCAGGCGATTGATGTCCAGCACCTGGCTGGGCGTCTCGATCTCCAGCTTCATCAGGTCCAGCAGATTGGTACCCCCGGCGATGAAACGGCTGCCGGCCTGGGCCCCCTGGCGGCTGGCGTCGGCTTCGTTCTGCATGCGTTGATAGTCGAAGACCCTCATGCCTGGCCCCCCGCCATCTGGATGGCCGCGACAATGTTGGGATAGGCACTGCAGCGGCAGAGGTTGCCGCTCATGCGTTCACGGATCTCTTCCTCGCTCAGGCGCATCGGCCCGTCGAGGCGCGCCGAGACATGGCTGGGCATGCCGGCCTTGACCTCTTCCAGCAAGGCCACCGCCGAGCAGATCTGCCCGGGCGTGCAATAGCCGCACTGGAAGCCGTCCTTGGCCAGGAAGGCCGCCTGCATGGGATGCAGGCGCTCGGCCTGGCCCAGTCCCTCGATGGTGGTGATGGCGTCGCCTTCGTGCATGGCCGCCAGGCTCAGGCAACTGTTGATGCGTTGGCCGTTCACCAGCACCGTGCAGGCGCCGCACTGGCCATGGTCACAGCCCTTCTTGGTGCCGGTCAGGTGCAGATTCTCGCGCAGCGCATCGAGCAGGGTGGTGCGGCTATCGACCCGGAACCGGCGTGCCTCGCCATTGATCTGCAGGGTCAAGGGCAACAGCTGCGGCAAGCGGGCGGCGATGGCCTGGGGCGTCAGGGGCGCGCCACCGCTGGCCTGGGCGAAGGCGTAGCCGGGAATGGCGCTGGTCGCCACCAGCACCGCGGAGGTGCCGAGGAACTGCCGCCGCGACAGGCGCCAGCGTGCATCGGAGTCGGAAGCCATGGTCGGATTCTCATCGTTAGGGGCACATCACGGGAGTTCTGATGACTGTCCTGCTACGGCCGGGGTTCAGGCGCCCCTTGCGCTAACGGACCAGGGCCCTTTGCTGGATATGTCCACTCTCCGCGCAACGGCTCTAACGCGGGGCTTTCACCGCTTCACTGAGCGGCACTCAACGTAACGTTGAATACCGCTGGGCAGGGGTGCTGAACCGGTTCCTGTCGGCGTCTGTCCCTTACCTGAGGTGGCCCTTCGCTGCCACCGCCTATTCCGACCACGGGGGCAACCTGCACCCCGCGGCTTTAACCGTGAGGTCCGCCATGAACGCCACCCCCGCGCGCCAGCTCCAGCCGCTGGCCGAACCCGAGTCCCATACCATCGCCCTGACCCTCAACGGCAAGCAACTGCAACTGGCCGTGGAGCCCTGGACCACCTTGCTGGACCTATTGCGCGATCACCTCGACCTGACCGGCACCAAGAAGGGCTGCGACCATGGTCAGTGCGGTGCCTGCACCGTGCTGGTCAATGGCACCCGTATCAATAGTTGCCTGGCCCTGGCGGTGATGCAGGACGGCGCCGAGGTCACCACCATCGAAGGCCTGGCCCAGGGTGACCAGTTGCACCCCATGCAGGCGGCCTTCGTCGCCGAAGATGCCTTCCAGTGCGGCTACTGCACACCCGGACAGATCTGTTCGGCCATTGGCATGCTCAAGGAAGGTCACGCCCACAGCGAAGCCGAGGTGGCCGAGCAGATGAGCGGCAACCTCTGCCGTTGTGGGGCCTACCGCAACATCCGTGCCGCCATCGAGCGGGCGCGTCCGGATTGCCAGCAAGGGGAGGGCCGCGAATGAACCGCTTCGGTTACGCCAAGCCCAACGCCGTGCCCGACGCCATCCGCCAGCACGGTCCCCAGACCCATTTCATCGCCGGCGGTACCAACCTGCTGGACCTGATGAAGGAAAACGTCGAGCGCCCCGAGCAGCTGATCGACGTCAACGGCCTGCCCCTGCGTGAGGTGGAGACCACCGCCGAAGGCGGCCTGCGCATTGGAGCCCTGGTCAAGAATGCCGAGGTGGCCTATCACCCCGAGGTGCAGCGTCGTTATCCGCTGCTGGCCAAGGCCATCCTCGCCGGGGCCTCGCCCCAGTTGCGCAACATGGCCTCCACCGGCGGCAACCTGCTGCAGCGCACCCGCTGCTACTACTTCTATGACGTGGGCACGCCCTGCAACAAGCGCGAGCCCGGCTCCGGCTGCGGCGCCCGCGAGGGGCAGAATCGTATTCACGCCATCCTCGGCCACAGCGAGCAGTGCATCGCTACCCATCCCTCGGACATGTGCGTAGCCTTGGCCGCCTTGACGGCGCGGGTCGAGGTGAGCGGACCCCAGGGGGATCGCGTCATCGATTTCGCCGACTTCCATCGCCTGCCGGGCGACACCCCCGAGCGCGATACCAACCTCGCCGCCGACGAACTCATCACCGCCGTGACCCTGCCGGCCGACAATCTGGCCGCCCATAGTGCCTACCTGAAGATCCGCGACCGGGCCTCCTATGCCTTCGCCCTGGTCTCGGTGGCAGCCGCGCTGGAACTGGACGGCGACCGGATCAAGCAGGTTCGCGTCGCCTTGGGCGGCGTGGCCCATAAGCCCTGGCGCCTGCCCGAAGCCGAACAGTCCCTGGTCGGCCAGGTGGCGGACAAGGCCAGCTTCGGCCAGTTGGCCGACCGTCTGCTGCAAGGCGCCCAGGGCTTCGCCCACAACGCCTTCAAGATCGAACTGGCCCGGCGCGCCATCGTGCGTGCCCTCACCGAAGCCGCCGGAGGTACCCTGCAATGACCGTCGTCCATCTGCAAAAAGCCGTTCCCCGTGTCGACGGTCCGCTCAAGGTCACCGGCCAGGCGCTCTATGCCGGCGAATTCAGCGTGCCGGATCTGGCTTTCGGTTTCGTGGTGAACGCCACCATCGCCAAGGGTCGTCTGCTCGACCTGGACGTCCGCGAGGCCCTGGCCCAGCCGGGGGTGATCGAGGTGCTCAGCCATCTCAATCGACCCAAGATGGCCAGCTACGATGAAAGCTACACCGACATGGACGCGGCCGATGGCAAGCCCTTCCGGCCGCTGTACAACGATCGCATCCTCTACAGCGGCCAGCCCATCGCCCTGGTAGTGGCCGAGACCTTCGAAGCTGCGCGCCACGCCGCCGCGCTGATCCGTGCCCAGTACAGCGAGGAGGAGCACGCTACCGATCTGGCCCAAGCGCGCGACCAGGCCCATGAAGCGCCGATGGAATTGCCGGAGAATCGCGGCGACGCCGCGGCGGCCTGGGCTGCTGCGCCCACCCGCATCGAAGCCGAGTTCCACTCCGCCGCGGAATTCCACAATCCCATGGAGATGCATGCCTCTACCGTCATCTACCACAAGGACGGCAAGCTGACGGTGCACGACAAGACCCAGGGCGTGCAGAACAGCGCCCAATTCGTCAGCAATATCTTCGGCTTGAGCGAGGGCGACGTGAAGGTCATCTCACCCTTTGTCGGCGGCGCCTTCGGCTCCGGTCTGCGCCCCCAGTACCAATTGGTGCTGGCGACCATGGCGGCGCTGCAGCTCAAGCGTTCGGTGCGGGTAACCCTGACCCGCCAGCAGATGTTCACCTTCGGCTACCGGCCCGAGACCTACCAGCAGGTCAAGCTGGCCTGTGATACGGACGGCAAGCTGCAGGCCATCGACCACAGCGCCCTGGGCATCACCTCGCGCTTCGAAGACTTCACCGAGATGGTGCTGGTCTGGTCCGCCTCGCTCTACGCCTGCCCCAACGTCAAGCTGGCCTACCAGTTGGCGGCACTGGACGTCTATACCCCGCTGGACATGCGCGCGCCGGGGGCCGTACTGGGCGTCTATGCATTGGAAAGCGCCCTGGACGAGCTGGCCTATGCCGCCGACATCGATCCGCTGGAGTTGCGCATCCGCAACTTCACCGACGTCGATCCGGCCAAGGGCAAGCCCTATTCCAGCAAGGAACTGCTGGCCTGCTATCGCCAGGCCGCCGAGCGCTTCGGCTGGCAACAACGCAGCATGGCGCCGCGTTCCATGCGTGACGGCAACCAGCTGGTGGGCTGGGGCATGGCCACCGGTGTCTGGGAGGCGATGCAGCAACCGGCCACGGCCAAGGCGGTGATGAATATCGACGGCAGCCTGGTGGTGGCCAGTGCCACGTCGGACATTGGTACCGGCACCTATACGGTAATGACCCAGATCGCCGCCGAGAACCTCGGCCTGCCGCTGGACAAGGTCACCTTCAAGCTGGGCGACTCCACCCTGCCCAAGGCGCCACTGGAAGGCGGCTCCTTCACCGTGTCTTCGGTGGGGACGGCGGTGAAGCTGGCCTGCGACCAGCTGCGCCAGCAGCTGCTGGATGCCGCCAAGGAAATGGACGACTCGCCGCTGGCCAAGGCCGAACTGGACCAGGTGGTCTTCGCCGATGGCGGCATCAGCCTCAAGACCGATCCGGCCCAGTGCGTCGATTTCACCGCCATTCTCAAGGCCTCGGGTTCGCCGTCCATGGAAACCCTGGCCAGTGCCGAGCCCGCCGAGGGCCGTGACGACTACGCCACCGGTACCCATTCGGCGGTGTTCGTCGAGGTCAAGGTGGACGAGGACTTCGGCACCGTCCGGGTCAGTCGCGTGGTCACCGCGGTGGCCGCCGGCCGCATCCTCAACCTCAAGACCGGGGAGAACCAGGTGGCCGGCGGTATCGTCTGGGGCATCGGCATGGGTCTGCAGGAAGAGGGGATGATGGATACCACCGAGGGGCGCTGGATGAACCACAGCCTGGCGGAGTATCACTTCCCGGTGCAGGCCGACATCCAGCAATTGGAGGTGATCTTCGTCGAGGAGCACGACGAGATCGTCAATCCGCTGGGCGCCAAGGGCATTGGCGAGATCGGCATCGTCGGGGTGGCCGCGGCCATCGCCAATGCCATCTTCCACGCCACCGGCAAGCGGGTTCGCGACCTGCCCATCACCCTGGACAAGGTCTTCGCCGACGAGCTGCTGCACTAGAAAGGTAGGCCTTGGGGCTTCGGTAATGGAGCCTTCTCGGCCAAACCCAAGCAACACCCACCTGCACCAGACCACGCCCTCTCCCTCTGGGAGAGGGCTGGGGTGAGGGTAGATCGGTGCAGTGCTGAACAAAGGGCCTTGGGCTTGTCGTCCTTACCCCACCCTGAAACGAAAAAGGCCCACCTCCAAGAGACGGGCCTTTTTCAGGCAGTCAATCAAGAAACCAGTCGACTCACTCGGCGTGCGGCGCGCCTTCGTGCTCGATCTGCTCCTTGTATTCGAGGGCAGCGGCCTCGCTCTGGTAGACGCCGACCAGTTCACCTTCTTGCTTCACGTCCCAGAGATGCAGGCCCAAGCCACGGGCTTCGCGGGACATATGGTCTTCGTCACGTTCAGTTACGGTAATGGTCATGCTGTATCTCCTTGATCGAGCCCGCGCTACGGCTGGGCTTGGTCCCCATACTAGAGCGTTCCGCTTGGGGACCAAGGCACGTCTCAGCAACAAGCCGTTACAACTTCTGCGACAATCCGCCGCAGTTTCTGCGGTCGTGGAGGATAGCCATACCTCATCGCCAGTGGCGAAACCGGCTCCACGCCTCCGATTTCCTTCACCTTCGAGTTCCAACCCGTGACCGTTCAGCCACCCAGAGGCCTCCTGCGTCTCGCTACCCTGGCCGACGTGGATGCTCTCTTCGCCATCCGCACCGCGGTGGCGGACAACGCCTTGACCCAGGAGCAGCTTGCCGACCTGGGCATCACCCCCGACGCTATCGCCACGGCCCTTGCCACCGAACCCTGCGCCTGGGTGCTGGAACGGAGCGGGGAGGTGGTGGGCTTCAGCATGGTGGATCTGGCGGCCGGGGAGGTCTTCGCCCTGTTCGTCCGACCCGCTTGCCAGGGCCAGGGCATCGGTAGCCGGCTGCTGGCCGCCGCCGAGACGGTCCTGTTTCGCCGCCATGCCCTGATCTGGTTGGTCACCGATGGTGCCCCCTCGGTTGGGGCCAATGCCTTCTACCGGGCGCGGGGCTGGCAGCAGGTAGCCCAGTTGGAAGGCACCGATGTCCGCTACGAGAAGCGTCGTCCCCTCGAACGGGACGCCCGCGACATCGCCTGAAGAACGATCCGGGCGGTACCACGCCGGAAAGAAAAACGCCCTCCGAAGAGGGCGTCAGCGGTCAAGACCCGGATCAGTTGGCGCCCTTCACCGTGCGCCCATTGACCGTGCCTTCCTTGAGGCTGGTCTGGTATTCCTTGCCGTCGCTCTCCTGCTGGTAGAGACGCACCAGCAGATAGTCCCAGTCCTTGGCGAACCACAGTTCGGTCTTGCGACTGCTCTTGGTGGGATCGCGCACACGCTCGACCTTGATGGCATCGAACAGGCCCAGCGGGGTGCGGATGCGCTCGGGGCCGATGACCCGGAAGTCATAGGTGTCGATGCTGTCGCCATCGACGATCTGGTAGCTCATGCTCTTCTTGCCGTCGGCCACGTCCTGCTGCAGCTTGAGCTGGTAGGTCGACTTATCCAGCAGACCACGATCCAGGGGCAGGCTGACCGCGTCGTCCTTGTCCTTGCCGGTGACCTTCTTGCCGGCCCAGTCGAAGGTCAGCTCGCTCTCGCGGCTCTTGCCCAGGCCACTGCGCTTGTATTGGTAGGTATCCGGCAGGAAGGCCTCGCCCTCGTGGCGAAAGGTGCTGGACTCGTTGAGTCCCGCCACCAGCATGGAGGCTTCGAACTTCAGCTCCCAGCGGCCATCGGCCTCTTTCTGCAGCGAGCGTTCGGCAGAGCCGCTGACCGGCATCTGCTTCCAGTCGGCGGTGTAGCTGGCCGTGAAGGGTTGCAGATCGAAGGCGAAAGCCGACGCACTGCAGAAGGCGGCCAGTAGGAACAACAGACGTCGCATCGAGTTCTCCTTGGTTCAGGAAAGGGAGGCCTTGGCCAGTTCAGGCAGGTTGGCCCCGGTCGGCGGCACGGCCTGGCCGTCGAACTCGGCACCCGCGGTGCCCAGCCGTAGACGACCTTCGGCATAGAGCCGCACAGCCACAGGATAAAGGAGGTGCTCGGCGGCGTGTACCCGTGTCGCCAGGCTTTCCGGCGTATCGTCGATCCGTACCGGCACCCGGGACTGCAGGGCGACCGGTCCGCCATCCAGCTCCTCGGTGACAAAGTGCACGCTGCAACCATGCCAGGCATCCCCGGCTTCGAGTGCACGTTGATGGGTGTGCAGGCCCTTGTACAGCGGCAGCAACGAAGGATGGATATTGAGCAGGCGACCTTGGTAGCGCCGCACGAAGGTCGGCGTGAGGATGCGCATGAAACCGGCCAGTACCACCAGATCGGCGCCCTGGGCATCGATGGCGGCCGCCAGGGCCGCATCGAAACTCTCGCGGTCGTCATGCTCGCGGTGATCGATCACCGCCGTGGCGATCCCGGCCTGGCGGGCCCGCTCCAGGCCATAGGCCTCGGCGCGGTTGGCGATCACCGCCGCGATCCGCACAGGCGGCCTCGCGGCGTCGATCAGGGCTTGCAGGTTGCTGCCGTGGCCGGAGATGAGCACCACCACGGCACAGTCGGCAGAACTCATCCGTGCTGTTTCAGATTGTTCAGCACGACCTGGTCGGCACCGGCGGCGGCCTTGTCGATACGGCCGATCACCCAGGGCTGCTCACCCTCGGCGCGCAGTACGCTCAGGGCGCCTTCGACCTGGTCCTGGGCTACGCAGATGACCATGCCCACGCCGCAGTTCAGCACGCGGTGCATCTCGGTCTCGTCGACGTTGCCCTGCTGCTGCAGCCAGTCGAATACCACCGGACGCTGCCAGCTGGCCACGTCCAGCACCGCCTGGGCACCCTCGGGCAGTACGCGCGGGATGTTGTCCAGCAGACCACCGCCGGTGATGTGGGCCATGGCCTTGACCGCACCGGTGTCCTTGATCAGCTTGAGCAGGGGCTTCACGTAGATGCGGGTGGGCGCCATCAGCAGGTCGGTCAGTGGCTGGCCGTCGAGCTGGATGTTCTCGATGTCAGCGCCGGCCACCTCGATGATCTTGCGGATCAGCGAATAGCCATTGGAGTGCGGGCCGGAGGAGGGCAGGGCGATCAGGGCGTCGCCGGTGGCCACCTTGGAACCGTCGATGATCTCGGACTTCTCCACCACGCCGACGCAGAAGCCGGCCAGGTCGTAGTCTTCGCCTTCGTACATGCCGGGCATCTCGGCGGTCTCGCCACCTACCAGGGAGCAGCCGGCCTGTTCGCAACCGGTGCCGATGCCGGTCACCACCTGGGCGGCGACGTCGACGTTGAGCTTGCCAGTGGCATAGTAGTCGAGGAAGAACAGCGGTTCGGCACCGCAGACCACCAGGTCATTGACGCACATGGCCACCAGGTCGATGCCGATGCTGTCGTGCTTGGCCAGGTTCATGGCCAGGCGCAGCTTGGTGCCGACGCCATCGGTGCCGGAGACCAGGACCGGCTGGCGATAGCCGGCCGGGATCTCGCACAGGGCACCGAAGCCCCCCAGGCCGCCCATGACTTCCGGGCGGGCGGTGCGCTTGGCGACGCCCTTGATGCGTTCTACCAGAGCCTCACCGGCGTCGATGTCTACACCGGCGTCCTTGTAGCTCAGCTGGGGTTGTTTGCTCATGAATCCTGGCCTTTAGCGAATGGCGAAACGAGCCGGCTGGCGCCAGCCGGCGATGAGGCGGGCGATTTTACCAGAAGCCGTGCCAAAGCACGCGGCCAGCCGTGGCCTCCGGTCCGGGATGGGATGGGATGGCACCCGGCCACCGTGGCGTGGTCACAACTGGGCTGCTTGCCAAGCGCCTGCTCGGCCGGGTCGACTTCGCGCTATCCACGCGGGCACCTTGCCCGCGAGACAGGCGGCTTTTAAGGTATGCCCCTTGCCCTCTCTATGGAATCGCCATGCGCCGTCTCGTGCTTTCGTTGTTCGCCTCGCTGCTGGTCCTGAGTCCGCTGGCCCGCGCCGAGGTGGTGGACAACCTCTATCAGGTTCGCGAGCCGGTGACCTCGCAACAGCCGGACGAGCGTAATGCCGCGCTCAAGCGCGCCTTTCAGGTCCTCGCCGCACGGTTGACCGGCAATCCCCAGGCCGGTCAGAACCCTGGCCTGGCCAGCGCCTTGGCCGCGCCCGAAGCCCTGATCACCCAGTATGGCTATGACGCCGGTCCGCCGGAGGTGCTGGTGGTCAACTTCGATCCGGCCGCTGCCGAGCGTGCGCTGGGCCAGGCCGGCTTGTCCGTCTGGGGCGCCAATCGCCCGGTGGTGATGATCTGGTGGCTCAACGACAGCGACGGCGGCGCGACCCTGGTGGGCGACGGCCAGCCCGCCAGCGCCAGCGTGCAGCGCGGTGCCCAGCGTGCCGGCTTGCCAATCCGTCTGCCCATCGCTGACCTGACCGAGCAACTGGCCGGCACCGCCGCCAACATCGACGCCAACGATCCCACCGCCTTGCGCCAGGCCTCCGAGCGCTATGGCGCCAACGCCTTGCTGGCCGTGCATGCCAAGCCCCAGGGCAATGGTTGGCAGGCTCAGTGGCGCCTGTGGAACGGCGGCGCCGCCGAGCAGGGCAGCAGCCAGGCGGCCGACCAGGACGCCCTGGCGGCGGCCGTCCTGCAGGACGTCGGTTCGCGACTGTCGAAGAAATTCGTCTCCCGCCCGGGCACCACCCAGCCGCTGACCCTGGTGGCCGACAACTCCACCTTCGAGCGCTATGCCCAGCTGCAGAAGGTGCTCGAACCCCTGTCGAGTCGGCTGGTGAAGGTCGAGGGTACCCAGCTGACCTACGACCTCACCGCCAACCCCGATCAACTGCAGGCGCAACTCGGCCTCGCGGGCCTGCAGCCCGCGTCTGCACCGGCCGCTGCTGCGCCGGCTACCCCCGGCGCACCGGTAGACGCCAACGCCGCCCCGGGCGCGCCCGCGACCCAGCCGGCCCCGACTGCCCTGCCCGCACGGACGACCCTGTATTTCCGCTGGCCATGAAGGCGAGCGGCTGCGACTGAAGTGGCTGCTGCGAGGGGGCCGGGTTTTGGTTAGACTTGGCGCCCTCGCGTAACTGCCAAGAGCCGTTCCAGCCGGCATGATGCCTCTACAGCTGCCCCTGGGCATTCGTCTGCGTGACGACGCCACCTTCGTCAACTATTACCCTGGCGCCAATGCCGCGGCGCTCGGCTATGTCGAGCGTCTGTGCGACGCCGATGCCGGCTGGACGGAAAGCCTGATCTATCTCTGGGGTGGCGCGGGCGCCGGACGTAGCCACCTGATGCAGGCCGCCTGTCACCGCCTGGAAGAACTGGGCGAGCGGGCCATCTACCTGCCCATGGGCGAACTGGCCGACTATGGCGTGGAACTGTTCGACAACCTCGAGCAGTGCGAGCTGGTCTGCCTGGACGATCTCGACGCCCTGGCGGGTCAGCGCCGCTGGGAAGAGGCCCTCTTCCACCTGTTCAATCGCCTGCGCGATGCCGGCAAGCGCCTGCTCATTTCCAGTACCGCCGCGCCACGACAATTGCCGGTGCAGCTCCCCGACCTCAAGTCGCGGCTGACCCTGGCGCTGGTCTTCCAGCTGCGTCCGCTGTCCGACGAAGACAAGCTGCGTGCCCTGCAACTGCGCGCCTCCCGTCGCGGCTTGCACCTGACCGACGAGGTGGGGCGCTTCATCCTTTCGCGCAACACCCGCAGCATGGACGCCCTGTTCGACATGCTCGAACGGCTGGATCAGGCGTCGCTGCAGGCGCGGCGCAAGCTCACCATTCCCTTCGTCAAGGAAATCATGGGCTGGTAGCCGCGCCTTCTGCGGCTATTTCTGCAACTTGGCCGCCAGGGTGGCCAGGCGCTTGCCCAGGGCCCGGCACAGGGTGATTTCCTGCTCATCCAGCGCGCGCTTGCCATCGGCACCGGCGAAATGGCTCGGCCCATAGGGCGTGCCGCCCCCCTTGGTTTCCAGCAAGGCGCTCTCGCTGTAGGGCAGACCGGTGATGAGCATGCCGTGGTGCAGCAACGGCAGCGCCATGGACAGCAGGGTGCTCTCCTGGCCACCGTGCAGGCTGGCGGTGGAGGTGAAGACGCCCGCGGGCTTGTCCACCAGCGCGCCGGTCAGCCAGAGGCTGTTGGTGCCGTCGAGGAAATACTTCATGGCCGCCGCCATGTTGCCATAGCGCGTCGGGCTGCCCAGGGCCAGCGCCGCGCAGTCGCGCAGGTCGTCGAGGGTCGCGTAGACGGCGCCCTGCTCGGGCACCGCGGGCGCCACGGCGGCGCACTCGGCGGATACCGCCGGCACTGTCCGCAGGCGGGCGGTCATGCCACCCATTTCCACCCCGCGTGCTACCTGGCGGGCCATCTCGGCGGTGGCGCCGTGGCGGCTGTAATAAAGGACCAGGACATAGGCTTCGGCAGTCATTGCAGGATCTCCAGGACACGCTCGGGGGGGCGGCCGATGACGGCACGTTCGCCTCGCACGGCGATGGGTCTCTCGATGAGGCGGGGTTGGGCGACCATGGCCGCGATCAGGGCGGTGTCGTCCAGCGCCGGGTCGGCCAGGTTCAGTTCGCGATAGGCGTCCTCGCTGGTGCGCAGCAGTTGGCGTGCGTCGATGCCCAGCTTGGCGAGCAGCGCGCGCAGCTGCTCGGCGTCTGGCGGAGTCTCCAGGTAGGGCACGACGGACACGGCTAGCTCGCGGTTTTGCAGCAGCTCCAGGGCCGCGCGGGATTTCGAACAGCGCGGATTGTGATAGAGGACGATTTCACTCATGGGCTGATCCATAGAAGGTAAGATGCCCATTGTAGCGGGTTGGCGGGGAGCGCCGCGCCAGCCCTTGACCGTGCCTTTCGAGGAACCGCCAATGCCGGCCCGCTTGCGTGAACTCTGGTCCTTCGTGCGCTATCTCGCCGACCGCTTCGTTGAAGACCGGGCGCCCAACAACGCCGCGGCCCTGACCTATACCACCCTGTTCGCCGTGGTCCCGGTGATGACCGTGACCTTCGCCATGCTTTCGGCGATCCCGGCCTTCCAGGGCACCGAGACCCAGATCCAGGCCTTCATCTTCCGTAACTTCGTGCCCTCTACCGGGGCGACGCTGGAGGAGTACCTGCGTAACTTCATCGAGCAGGCGCGGCACCTGACCTGGCTCGGCGTGGCCCTGCTGGCGGTCACTTCCTTCTTCATGCTGGTGACGGTGGAAAAGACCTTCAACGACATCTGGCGGGTGCGCATCCCGCGGCGTGGGGTATCCAGCTTCCTGCTGTATTGGGCGGTACTCAGCCTGGGCCCGTTGCTGCTCGGCGCCGGCTTCGCCATGAGCACCTATCTGGCCTCGGTGGCCCTGGTGTTCGGTTCCTACGGCATGTCCGGTGCCCAGGTCTTACTCAAGATCACCCCCCTGCTGTTCAGCATCGCCGCCTTCACCCTGATGTACGCCGCCGTGCCCAACACCCGGGTGCCGCTGCGCCATGCGCTGATCGGCGGCGCCCTGACCGGCGTGCTGTTCGAGGCGGCCAAGAGCATTTTCGGCCTCTATGTCTTCTACTTTCCCGGCTACCAGCTGATCTACGGCGCCTTCGCTACGGTGCCGCTGTTCCTGGTCTGGATCTATGTCTGCTGGCTGATCGTGTTGCTGGGCGCCGAGGTAGTCTGCAGCCTGTCCACCACCCATCACTGGCGCCGGGCGCCGTTGCCGGCGTTCTTCGTCCTGCTCGCGGTGCTGCGCGCCTTTCTGGAGCGACAGCAGAGCGGTTCCAGTCTGCATCTGGGCCGGTTGCACGATGCCGGGTGGAAACTGCCTGAGCAGGAATGGCACGCGGTGCTGGCCTTCCTGCAACAGGAGCGGCTGGTGTGCCAGAACGGCAGCGGTCACTGGGTGCTCTGTCGCGATCTGCACGGCTACGCCCTGCTGGACCTGCTGGATCGCGCGCCCTGGGCACCGCCCGCGCCAGATTGCTGGCCACCCGCCGAACGCTTTCCCGGTGCCTGGTATCCGCGGTTGCAGGAGGCCTTCGAGCGGCTGCAGGTGGAGCGTTCCCAGATTCTCGCGGGTAGCGTGGCCCAGTGGCTCAAGGTCGCGCCGTTGCTGGAAGAACGGAGCGCTCCGCGATGATGGATAGAGCGGCGCGGCGTGGACTGATTAGCGGGCGCGTCCAGGGCGTCTACTATCGCGAGAGTACCCGGCAGCAGGCGCAGCGACTGGGCGTCACCGGCTGGGTGCGGAATCTGGCGGATGGCCGGGTGGAGTGCCACCTGGAAGGTTCGCTCGAGGCACTCACCCATATGGAGCGCTGGCTCTGGCAGGGACCGACAGTGGCCCAGGTGACCGAGGTGATGCTGGAAGAGGTGGCCTGCGAAGGCCTGATCGACTTCCAGGTCAGGCGCGCGGACGCCTGACCTGGAGCGGTAGCCCTTAGCGGGCCTTGAGGAAGCCGACGATCTCGGCCAGCGCGACATTCTGGCTGTCGCTGTCGGTACGACCCTTGTACTCGACCACGCCCTCGTTGAGGCCGCGCTCGCCCACCACCAGGCGATGGGGGATGCCGATCAGCTCCATGTCGGCGAACTTCACGCCGGGGCTGGTCTTCTTGTCCCGGTCATCCAGCAGCACATTGAAACCCGCCGCTTTCAGCTCGATGTAGAGACGATCGGTCGCTTCCTTCACCGCGGCGTTCTCGTACTTCATCGGCACCAGGGCGATCTGGAAGGGCGCCAGGGCGGCCGGCCAGCGGATGCCGCGCTCGTCGTGGTTCTGCTCGATGGCCGCGGCGACCACGCGGGATACGCCGATGCCGTAGCAGCCCATGGTCAGGTTGGTGGGCTTGCCTTCCTCGCCCAGCACCGACAGCTTCATGGCGTCGCTGTACTTGGTGCCCAGCTGGAAGATGTGACCCACCTCGATGCCGCGCTTGATCACCAGGGTGCCCTGGCCATCCGGACTCGGATCGCCGGCTACCACATTGCGCAGGTCGGCGACCTGCGGCAGCGGCAGGTCGCGCTCCCAGTTCACGCCGAAATAGTGCTTGTCTTCCTGGTTGGCACCGATGCCGAAATCGCTCATCAAGGCCACCGAGCGATCGACGATGCAGGGAATCGGCAAGTTCATCGGGCCCAGGGAGCCAGGGCTGGCGCCGATGGCGGCACGGATCTCGGGCTCGGTGGCGAATACCAGGGGGCTCGCGACCTCGGGCAGGTTGGCGGCCTTGATCTCGTTAAGCTCGTGATCGCCGCGCACCACCAGGGCGACCAGGGTACCTTCCTCGGCACCGCGGACCACCAGGGTCTTCACGGTCTTCTCGATGGCCAGGCCGAATTTTTCCACCAGGTCGGCGATGGTCTTGGTCTCGGGAGTATCGACCAGGCGCAATTCCTCGGTGGCGGCGCCACGTGCGGTTTCCCGCGGCAGGGCTTCGGCCTTCTCGATGTTGGCCGCATAGTCGGAGCTGTCGCTGAAGACGATGTCGTCTTCGCCGGAGCTGGCCAGCACATGGAATTCATGGGAGCCGCTGCCACCGATGGAGCCGTTGTCCGCCTGTACCGGGCGGAAGTCCAGGCCCAGGCGGCTGAAGACGTTGCAGTACGCCTGGTACATGGCGTCGTAGGTTTGCTGCAGCGAGGCCTGGTTCAGGTGGAAGGAGTAAGCGTCCTTCATCACGAACTCGCGGCCACGCATCAGGCCGAAGCGCGGACGAATCTCGTCGCGGAACTTGGTCTGGATCTGGTACAGGTTGATCGGCAGTTGCTTGTAGCTGTTCAGTTCGTTGCGCATCAGGTCGGTGATGACTTCCTCATGGGTCGGGCCCACGCAGAAATCGCGCTGATGACGGTCCTTCAGGCGCAGCAGCTCGGGGCCGTATTGCTCCCAGCGGCCGGATTCCTGCCACAGCTCGGCGGGCTGGATGGCTGGCATCAGCACTTCCAGGGCGCCGGTGGCATTCATTTCCTCGCGGACCACGGCTTCCACCTTGCGCAGCACGCGCAGGCCCAGCGGCAACCAGGTGTAGAGACCGGAGGCCAGCTTGCGGATCATGCCGGCGCGCAGCAGCAACTGGTGGCTGATCACCACGGCATCGGAAGGGGTTTCTTTGAGGGTGGACAGCAGGAACTGACTGGTACGCATGGCTGGGCGGTCTGTCGGCATCGAGACGGGACCGGCATTGTACGGTGGGGTGGGGCAGGGCGTACAGGGACGCGGGCGGGGGCGGGCGGAAGCCGGAAAAGCAACAGCCCGGCGGAGGCCGGGCTGTTGGATCGTACGAGGTACGCTGTTCCTTACAGGATGCTCAGCGGGTACTCGGTGATCAGGCGGAACTCGTTGACGTTGCCGCTGCCGCCGGTACCGGTGCTGTCACTGCCACGGTGCCAGGATTGACGGATACGGAAAGAAAGGTCCTTAGCCGGGCCGCTTTGCAGCACGTACTTGGCTTCGACGTTGGTTTCGCGTTCCGAGTCGCCATCTTGGTAGAAGCCACTATAGGCGGTGGCAGTGCTTGGAGCGTCGATGCCTGTACCACGAACGTAGCGGGCCATGAAGCTCAGGCCGGGAACGCCGAGGGTGGCCATGTTCAGGTCGTAGCGAGCCTGCCAGGATTTCTCGCCAGGTGCGTTGAAGTCGGAGAACTGTACGGAGTTAGCCAAGAAGATGCTATCGCCACCGCTTCCCAGCGCAGTGCCCTTACCGCCTGCACCGACATAGTCGAAGGGCGTATCACCATTCACTTTTTGGAAGCCTAGGGTGAAGGTATGAGCATCGATACTGTAAGCAGCTGCTAACGAGAAGGTATTGTTGCTGATATCACCCAGTTTGGAGCTGCCAGAATCCTTGGTGTAGTAGTAGTTGGCGTCGAAGGTCAGCGACTGATTAGCGCTCAGCGGTTGAACGAAGTTGACGTTGGCATAGTACTGGTTCCAGAGATCCTCCAGTCGCCCGTAGTACAGCGAGGCACTCAACTGGTCGCTGATTTTGTACTTGCCGCCGGCATAGTCACCGGACTTGCTGGTAACCCCAGTCGGACCACCGGTGAGCTGCGCGCCAAGGTTGCCGTCGTGATAGGTATTGATATTGTCACGCGCAGCCGTGAAGTGGCCGGCTTCCAAGAACAGATTCTCGATCTCTTCGCTGGTCAGCATGAAGCCGGTGCCGGTCTGGGGGAACAGGCGGCTGCCACCCAGAGCGAAGACGGGAGAGGTAGGCTGCAGGTTGCCGTACTTCAGTACGGTATTGGAGATACGCAGTTTGACTGCTGCTCCAGCAGTGGAGTACTCGTCCTGCGGACGGCCATCGCTGCCGATCGGCAGGTTGCCAGTGCCAGCATGACCCTTGCCGCCGTCCAGCTTGATACCTAGGTAACCAAAGGCATCCACGCCTACACCCACAGTGCCTTGGGTGAAGCCCGATGCATAGTTCATCAGGAAGCCATGGCTCCAGTCGATGCGGTCATTAGCTCTGTTGTTGCGGTCCCGGTTGAAGTAGTAGTTGCGGTTCAACAGGGTCAGCTTGCTGTCTTCGACGAAGCCCTTGGATTCGGACTGCTGGTCGGCGAAAGCCAGTTGAGTGGTCCCTGCAGCTACAGCCAGGGCGATAACGCTCCACTTCATCGCTTGCATCAGAAATGCTCCTTTGGGTTTTGAGGATCAGCCATCGTGTCAGCCGTGGCTGTTTGTTCTAATGGCGGCACATATAGCACCTCTCCAGGAGGGGCGATAGGCCTTGGCAAAAATTTGCGTCTGCGGGCGGTGAGTTAACCGGTCCTCTTGAGAATTTGCCTTAAGAGTTCCTCGCCGTTCGTCGCGCGTGATTTCCGCTAGCAAGAAGCATGCACAATAAGCGAAACGGTTGGCAATCCGGGCTGTTGCTCGCTTTCAACGGCGCATGGCCACAGTGTCGGAAGCACTGGTTGCACCTTTGTGACACCAAAGGTTTCACTTACCGGTCGTTATGCACACTTTTAGTGCTGACCTAATCTGGCAGGAGATGAGATGTTCCAACTCGATTCACGACTGGCCGGCGATACGCTGGAAGTGGCGTCCTTGACGCTCTGCCAGGTAATGCTGTTCAACGACCACCGCTACCACTGGCTGATTCTGGTGCCACGCCAGGCAGGTGTTACCGAGATTCTCGATCTGTCCGTGGCAGATCAGGCGCAACTGTGGCGAGAGGTGACACTTGTCGCTCAGGTGTTGCGCCGGGCACAGCCCGATCTGAAACTGAACATCGGTGCCCTGGGCAACGTAGTCAGTCAGTTGCATGTGCATCTGGTGTTGCGCCACGCGGCCGATCCGGCCTGGCCTGGGCCGGTCTGGGGGCATTCGCCGCGCGAGCCCTATGGCGAAGAGGAGGGGCGCACGGCACTGACGCTCTGGCGAACATTGCTCGAACAGGAGGCCAAGTCATGACGCTCGAAGAACGCATCGCCGAACTGGAAGTGCGCCAGGCCTTCCAGGACGACACCATCCAGACCCTCAACGACATCATCATCGAGCAGCAGAAGGCGCTCGACCGCTGCGCGGCGCAGATCCGCCTGCTGGCCGAGCGCCAGGCGGAGCTGCAGACCGCCGGTGGCGGCGGCCTGCCGGACGAGGCGCCGCCGCCCCACTATTGAGACCCGTTCCGCAGCTGAATCTTGTTGTCGCCCTGACATACGTGCGTTGACGGATTAGAGGGCTACTCTAGCCGTACTGCACTGTTGCACTTTTTTGGTGCAGTCCGGCCTCGTCCTTCGTGGAACTCGCTCCGGGAGAGGCCTGTCCTCTGCGGAGCGAAGCCCACAGCACCTTCAGGACGGAGTACGGTTATGGCGTTTTTCACCGCTGCCAGCCAAGCGGATTTCCAACAACAACTCAGGAATGCCCTTGCGGCCCATGTCGAAGGGGCCACCCTCGAACAGCTGGAGCGCTTCACCGCCCAGTTCTTCGGCATCGTCCCGCTGGAAGAGCTGACCCAGCGCCGTCTTTCCGATCTGGTCGGCTGCGTGCTCTCGGCCTGGCGCCTGCTGGACGTCTTCGACCCGGCCGAGCCCCGGGTCCAGGTCTTCAACCCCGATTACGAACGCCACGGCTGGCAATCGAGCCATACCGTGGTCGAGGTGCTGCACGCCGACTCGCCGTTCCTGGTCGATTCGATCCGTATGGAGCTCAATCGCCAGGGCTATAGCGTCCATACCCTGCAGAACAGCGTGCTCAGCGTCCGCCGCGATGCCCAGGGCCGGCTGCTCGAACTGCTGCCCAAGGGCCAGCAAGGCGAGGGCGTGACCCGCGAAGCCTTGATGTTCCTCGAGATCAATCGCTGTGCGGCCACCAGCGAATTGCGGGCCCTGGAAGCGTCGCTGCAGGAGATCCTCGGCGAGGTGCGCCTGGCGGTGGGCGACTTCGCCGCCATGAAGGCCAGGGTCGGCGAGCTGCTGGACTGGCTGGAGCAGCGTCCGGCGGGCGTCGAGGAAGGGGAGCTGGCTGAGGTCAAGGCCTTCCTCGACTGGCTGCGCAACGACCGTTTCACCTTCCTCGGTTACGAGGAATTCACCGTGGAAGGCGAGGGCGAGAATGCCGTGCAGCGCTACGCGCCCGAGTCCCTGCTGGGTCTGTCGCGACGGCTGAGAGGCAGTCCGGAGACCGCTGCGGTGGCGCTTTCCGGCGAGCCGCTGCGCTATCTGCGCGAGCCGGTGCTGCTGTCCTTCGCCAAGGCCGCCGATCCGAGTCGGGTGCATCGTCCGGCCTATCCCGACTTCGTTTCCCTGCGTGAGGTGGACGCCAGCGGCCGGGTGGTGCGCGAGCACCGCTTCATGGGTCTCTACACCTCCAGCGTCTACAACGACAGCGTGCGCGAGATTCCCTACATCCGCCGCAAGGTCGACGAGGTAAGGCGCCGCGCCGATTTCGACAGCAGTGCGCACCTGGGCAAGGAACTGGCCCAGGTCCTCGAGGGCCTGCCCCGCGACGATCTGTTCCAGACGCCGGTGGACGAGCTGTCCAGCACCGCCATGGCCATCGTGCAGATCCAGGAGCGCAGCAAGGTACGCGTGTTCCTGCGTCGCGATCCCTACGGCCAGTTCTTCTATTGCCTCGCCTACGTGCCGCGCGACATCTATTCCACCGAAGTCCGCCAGCGCATGCAGCAGATCCTCATGGATCGCCTGCATGGCACCGACTGCGAATTCTGGACCTTCTTCTCCGAGTCGGTGCTGGCGCGGGTGCAGTTCATCCTGCGCGTCGATCCGCTGCAGCCGCAGGACGTCGACCCGGCCCGGCTGGAACAGGAGATGGTGCAGGCCTGCCGCAGCTGGAAGGACGACTTCGCCAGCCTGATGGTGGACAGCTTCGGCGAGGCCCAGGGCACCTCCATCCTGGCCGACTACCCGCTGGGTTTCCCCGCCGGCTATCGCGAGCGCTTCGCGCCGCACCTGGCCGTGGTGGACATGCGTCACCTGCTGGCCCTGAACGATGATCGCCGCCTGGCCATGGGCTTCTACCAGCCGCTGACCCAGACCGGCGACAACATCCTGCACTGCAAGCTCTACCACGCCGATACGCCCCTGGCGCTGTCGGACGTCCTGCCGATCCTGGAAAACCTCGGCCTGCGCGTGCTCGGTGAGTTCCCCTACGAACTGCGCCATCGCAACGGCCGCCGCTACTGGATCCACGACTTCGCCTTCACCACCGTGGCCGGCCTGGAGCTGGACCTGCAGCAGCTCAACGACACCTTCCAGGACGCCTTCGTCCAGGTGGTGGAAGGGCAGGCGGAAAACGACAGCTTCAACCGGCTGGTACTCACTGCCGGCTTGCCCTGGCGCGACGTGGCGGTGCTGCGCGCCTACGCCCGCTACCTCAAGCAGATCCGCATCGGCTTCGACATCGGCTACATCGCCGCCACCCTCAACGCCCATGTCGACATCGCCCGGGAACTGGTGCGACTGTTCCGCATGAAGTTCTACCTGGCGCGGCGCATGACCAGCGATGACCTGGACGACAAGCAGCAGCGTCTGGAACAGGCCATCCTCAGTGCCCTCGACGACGTCGCGGTGCTCAACGAAGACCGCATCCTGCGGCGTTATCTGGACCTGATCAAGGCGACTTTGCGCACCAACGTCTTCCAGAGCGATGCCGCCGGCAAGGCCAAGGCCTACTTCAGCTTCAAGCTCGACCCCAAGGCCATCCCCGAGCTGCCCCGCCCGGTGCCGCGCTACGAGATCTTCGTCTACAGCCCGCGGGTCGAGGGCGTGCACCTGCGTTTCGGCAACGTCGCCCGCGGTGGCCTGCGCTGGTCGGATCGCGAGGAGGACTACCGCACCGAGGTGCTGGGCCTGGTCAAGGCGCAGCAGGTGAAGAACTCGGTGATCGTGCCGGTCGGGGCCAAGGGCGGCTTCGTGCCGCGGCGCCTGCCCCTGGGCGGCTCCCGCGACGAGATCCAGGCCGAGGCCATCGCCTGCTACCGGATCTTCATCAGCGGCTTGCTGGACATCACCGACAACCTCAAGGACGGCGAGATCGTGCCGCCGACGGCGGTAGTGCGCTACGACGGCGACGATCCCTACCTGGTGGTAGCGGCCGACAAGGGCACTGCGACCTTCTCCGACATCGCCAACGGCATCGCCCGCGACTATGGCTTCTGGCTTGACGATGCCTTCGCCTCCGGCGGCTCGGCCGGCTACGACCACAAGAAGATGGGCATCACCTCCCGCGGTGCCTGGGTCAGCGTCCAGCGGCATTTCCGCGAGCGTGGCATCGATGTCCAGCGCGATCCGGTGACGGTGCTGGGCATCGGCGACATGGCCGGCGACGTCTTCGGCAACGGCCTGCTGCGTTCGCGCAGCCTGCAGCTGGTGGCGGCCTTCAACCACCTGCACATCTTCATCGACCCCAACCCGGACGCCGAGCGCAGCTACGCCGAGCGCGAACGGCTGTTCAACCTGCCGCGATCGAGCTGGACCGACTATGACGCCAGCCTGATCTCCCAGGGCGGTGGCATCTTCCCGCGCAGCGCCAAGCGTATCGCCATCACTCCCGAGATGAAGGCGCGCTTCGACCTGCAGGCCGACCAGCTGACCCCAACCGAACTCATCCATGCACTGCTCAAGGCACCGGTGGACCTGATCTGGAACGGTGGCATCGGCACCTACGTCAAGGCCAGCTTCGAGAGCCATGCCGACATCGGCGACAAGGCCAACGACGGCTTGCGGGTGGATGGCTGCGACCTGCGCGCCAAGGTGATCGGCGAGGGTGGCAACCTGGGCATGAGCCAGTTGGCGCGGGTGGAGTTCGGACTGCAGGGCGGGGCCTGCAACACCGACTTCATCGACAACGCCGGCGGGGTGGACTGCTCCGACCACGAGGTCAACATCAAGATCCTGCTGGGTGACGTGGTCTCCGCAGGCGACATGACCGTCAAGCAGCGCAACACCCTGATGGGCGAGATGACTGATGAGGTCGGCGAGCTGGTGGTCGCCAACAACTACATGCAGACCGGCGCCCTGTCCCTCGCCGAGTACCGTGCCCGGACCCACCTGGCCGAGTACCAGCGTCTGATCGTCGACCTGGAAAGCCGCGGCAAGCTGGACCGCACCCTGGAGTTCCTGCCCAGCGATGAGGTCCTGGCCGAACGCGCCGCCAAGGAGCAGGGGCTGACCCGCGCCGAGTTGTCGGTGCTGATCTCCTACAGCAAGATCGACCTCAAGGAGCAACTGCTGGCCTCTTCGGTGCCGGACGACGAGTACCTCGCCCGGGACATGCAGGGCGCCTTCCCGAAACGTCTGACCGAGCAGTTCCCCGAAGCCATGGCGCGCCATCGCCTCAAGCGCGAAATCGTCGCCAACCAGATCGCCAACGACCTGATCAACCACATGGGCATCACCTTCGTGCAGCGGCTGCGCGAGTCCACCGGCATGAGCGCAGCGGACGTGGCCCGGGCCTATGTGGTCATGCGCGACGTCCTGCACCTGCCGCACTGGTGGCGTCAGGTGGAGGCCCTGGACCATCAGGTGCCGGCCGAGCTGCAGCTACGCTTGATGAGTGAGCTGATGCGCCTGGGTCGGCGGGCGACGCGCTGGTTCCTGCGCAGCCATCGCAGCGGCCTGGATGCCGGTGCCGCGGCGGCCTTCTTCGGGCCGCGCATCGCTGCCCTGGGGGTGCGCCTGGACGAGCTGCTGCAGGGCGAGCCGCGCCAGGACTGGGAAGAGCGCTTCCGCGCCTACACCGAGGCGGGCGTTCCCGAATTGCTGGCACGGGTCGTGGCGGGGACCAACCACATCTATACCCTGCTGCCGGTGATCCAGGCGGCAGACGTCACCGCCCAGGATCCGCTGGAAGTGGCGGCTACCTGGTTCGCGGCGGGCGACGTGCTGGATCTGACCTGGTACCAGCAGCAGCTCAACCAGCTGCCGGTCGCCAATGCCTGGCAGGCCCTGGCGCGGGAAGCCTTCCGGGATGAGGTGGACGTGCAGCAGCGCGCCATTACCGTCGGCATGCTCAATCTCGCCGAGGCGTCCAGCGATCCGGAGGCGCGACTGTCGTTGTGGCTGGAGCAGCACAGGGCGGCGGTGGAGCGCTGGCGCGGTCTGCTGGTGGACCTGCGCAACGCCAGCGGCCAGGACTACGCGATGTACAGCGTGGCCAGTCGGGAACTGGCGGACCTGGCCAGCAGCAGCGCCTGAGGCTGGGGCGTCATCGGCCAGGTGCCGATGACGCCCCCGGTCTGGCGGTTCAGCGCGAGGAGCCTATTCAAAGTCTGCCGCGCGTCGGCCAAACCGCGTTGAAAATGCCCTGGAAGGCCAGCCCCACCTAGGCGGCCCCGTCGCAATGCTCATTTACTACTCGTAAACTCGAGCGCGAGTCCGATTCGCTTCCTCAGCTATTTTTCGCGGGGCCGCCTAGGCCCTGTTTGGCTGTAGCTCGCGAGACTCTGGACAGGCTCTAAGGCGGCGTACCCCGAGGGGCGCCGCCTTCTTCATTCATGGCGTGGGACTGGTCGAGCGTTCGGTTCCAGGTTTCGCCAGGCCCTGCAGCAGGGCCTGGTGGAAACGCTCCGGCGCCTGCATCTGTGGGGCGTGGCCGAGGTCGGCGAATTCCACCAGGGTCGCCTTGGGAATCAGCTTCGCCGCTGCCTTGCCCAATTCGGGATAGTGGCCCAGACGCGCCTTGACCTCCGCTGGCGCGGCGTCCTTGCCGATGGCGGTGGTATCCCGCTGGCCGATCAGCAGCAGGGTGGGCATGCGCAGCTGCGGCAACTCGTACACCACCGGCTGGTTCTGGATCATGTCGTAGATCAGAGCCGAGTTCCAGGCCACGCGCTGCTTGCCCGGTCCCGCATTGAGGCCGGCGAGCATCCCGACCCAGCGTTCGTAGCGCGGCGCCCACTGGCCGGCGTAGTAGGTGCTGCGTTCGTAGTCGCGAATGCCGTCCGCGGTGGTCTTCAATTCGCGCTCGTACCACTGGTCCACGCTGCGATAGGGCACGCCCTTGGCCTGCCAGTCTTCCAGGCCGATGGGATTGACCAGCACCAGCTGTTCGGTGGCCTCGGGATAGAGGAGGGCGTAACGGGTCGCCAGCATACCGCCTGTGGAATGACCGATCAGGGTCGCGCGGGCGATGCCAAGGTGGTCGAGCAGGGCGCGGGTGTTGGCGGCCAGTTGCTGGAAGCTGTATTGATAGTGGGCCGGCTTGGTGGACTTGCAGAAGCCTATCTGGTCGGGGGCGACCACCCGATAGCCGGCGGCGGCGAGCACCCGGATGCTGTCCGCCCAGGTGCCGGCGCAGAAGTTCTTGCCGTGCAGCAGGACCAGGGTGCGCCCATTCGCCTTGCCGGTCGGGGCCACGTCCAGATAGGCCATCTCCAGGGGTTGGCGCTGTGACGTGAAGGCGAATTGCCGGACGGGATAGGCATAGTCGAAGCCCTCCAGGCGTTCGCCGTAAACGGCATCCGCCATGACAACGGGGCTGAGCAGCATGGCGGTCAAGGGGAGGACGAGGCGCAGGTGCATGGTCAAAGTCCTTGGGGGTTAAAGGAGTTCCGACCGATGGTGCCGGACCAAGATTCCTCCCGAGGTCAGATGATCGGATGCCCCAGGTGTCGAGGCTGCCGTCCGCACCGATTTGCTTCGCCTCCAGGCCAGGGTCTGATAATCTGGAACATCGTTTGTTTCGTTCGTGCGCACCTCGTTCCTGCGCTTTTTCCGATCACGAGAGGTCCCCGGTTTGGCGCTCGAGTCCCAGCCCCAGATGCAGCCCGATGCCTTGGCCGATTGTGCCAATGAGCCGATCCATATTCCCGGCAGTATCCAGGAGCATGGCTTCCTGTTCGCCGTGGAAGAACCGGGGCTGCGTATCGTGCAGGCCAGCGCCAACGTGCGCGAGCACCTGGGCCTGGGGGCGGACGAGGTACTGGGCCGGACCCTTGGCGAATTGCTGCCAGGGATGGACTTGCCGGCGATGCTCGCAGCCTTGGACCAGGAAGAGCAGAATCCCTCCTACCAGGGCGAGGTGACGCTCGGCCCGGCTCGGCAGACCTTCGCCCTGTTCATGCATCGCTTCGCCGGGGTGCTGATCGTCGAGTTCGAGGCCATGGTGGATACCCGCCTCGGCCTCAACACCCTCTACCCCATGGTGCGGGTGTTCATCGAACAGCTGCACCAGGCCGAGACCGTCGACGCCATCGCCCAGCTCGCCGTGCGCGAGGCAAAGCGGATCTCCGGCTTCGACCACATCATGATCTACCGCTTCGACGAGGACGGTCACGGCCAGGTCCTGGCCGAGGAGCGCGATCCGGGTGTGCCCAGCTACCTTGGCCTGAGATTCCCGGCCTCGGACATTCCCGCCCAGGCTCGGCGGCTGTACCTGGCGAACCGTATCCGAGTGATCGGCAACGCCTACTATCAGCCGTCGCCCCTGCAGCCGCAGGTCAACCCGCTGACCGGCGAACCGCTGGACCTGAGCTTCGCCCAACTGCGCAGTGTCTCGCCGGTGCACCTGCAGTACATGAGGAACATGGGCACCTTGGCCTCCATGTCCGTCTCCATCGTGGTCGGCGACCGGCTCTGGGGCCTGGTGCTCTGCCATGACCGCCAACCGCAGCGGGTCTCCTTCCAGACGCGCACGGCCTGCGAGCTGTTCGGTCGGGTGCTGTCCCTGCAGATCGATGCGGCCGAGACCCACGCCGAGGCCGACCGACGCCTCGCCCTGCGCCAGTCCATGGTGCAGATGCTCTCGACCATGGCCGACCGCGACAGCGTCTGCCAGGGTCTGCTCGACCTGCCGCAGGTATACCTCGACTTCGCCCGCGCCCAGGGCGCGGCGATCATCTCCTCCGACGGGACCGAACTGATCGGCCAGGTACCGCCGCGCGAGCAGGTGGACGAACTGGTCGAGTGGCTGTCGGCCAACGTCAAGGACCACTTCTTCACCGACAACCTGGCCAAGGACATCGCCGAGCTGCCGAAGCTGGCGCAGTATGCGGCGGGCATCCTCGCCGTGCCGATCTCCGAGCTGCATTCCCATTACCTGGTCTGGTTCCGGGCCGAGCTGGTGCAGGTGGTGAACTGGGCGGGTCGCCCCACCAAGGTGGATCAAGGGGACGGTCGTCTGTCGCCGCGCCAGAGCTTCGCGCTCTGGCAGGAGACGGTACGGGGGCTGTCCCTGCCCTGGTCCGCGCTGGAAGTGGAAAGCGCCCTGGAACTGCGCAACGCCGTGCGCGGCATCGTGCTGCGCAAGGCCGAGGAGATGGCTGAACTGGCCGAGGAGTTGCAGCGCAGCAACAAGGAACTGGCCGCCTTCTCCTACAGCGTGTCCCACGACCTGCGCGCGCCGCTGCGCCATATCGCCGGCTATGCCGAGCTGCTGGGCGACATCGAGGGCGGCAAGCTCTCCGATCGTGGTCGCCGCTTCCTGGAGAACATCGGTACCTCGGCCCGCTTCGCCGGCAGCCTGGTGGACAACCTGCTGAGCTTCTCGCAGATGGGCCGGGCGGCGATCCGCTATTCCGACGTCAACCTGACCGCGCTGGTGGAAGCCATCCGCGAGGAAATGGCGCCGGACTATGCCGACCGGCGGGTGGAATGGCGGATCGGCCCGCTGCCCGTGGTCATCGCCGACGCGGCCTTCGTCCACCTGGCCTTGCGCAACCTGCTGGCCAATGCCATCAAGTACAGCCGCTATGCGGACCCGGCGGTGATCGAGATCGGTACGCTGCCGAGCGAGTCCGAGGATGTGGTCTTCGTGCGCGACAACGGCGTCGGCTTCAACATGGATTACGTGAACAAGCTGTTCGGCGTATTCCAGCGCCTCCACCATGCCGACGAGTTCGAGGGTGTCGGTATCGGTCTGGCCAGTGTCAGGCGCATCATCGAGCGCCACGATGGCCGGGTCTGGGCCGAGGGCGCAGTAGGCGAGGGCGCCACCTTCTATTTCGCATTACCCAAACAACGGCCGTCGCCGGTACACAAAAGGTAGTCCTGTTCATGCTCAAGCCCATAGTGCTGGTCGAAGACAATCCGCACGACCTGGAACTTACCCTGGTGGCCCTGGAGCGCAGCCAGCTCGCCAACGACGTGGTGGTGCTCCGCGATGGCGCCGAGGCGGTCGACTACCTGCTGCGCCGCGAGTCCCACGTCGACCGTGAACCGGGCAATCCGGCGGTGATGCTGCTGGATCTCAAGCTGCCTAAGGTCGATGGCCTGGAAGTGCTGCAGCTGGTCCGCGAAACGCCGGAACTCTGTAGCATCCCGGTGGTGATGCTCACTTCGTCGCGCGAAGAGCCGGATCTCGAGAAGGCCTACGGGCTCGGCGTGAATGCCTATGTGGTCAAGCCGGTGGAGTTTCGCGACTTCGTCGCCGCGATCAGCGATCTCGGCGTATTCTGGGCCGTGCTCAACGAGCCGCCCCCCGGTTCGCGACGCGTGGCGCGCCGTATCGGTCGCTAGCGAGTGAGCAAGATAGATCTACCTCCAGCCCATTCTTCGTGCCAGGGGGACGCTCGCGATCCGGCTCCCCTGAGCGAACAGCTGCAAGGCCGACGCCCGTTTATGCCTCTCTCCAAGAAGATCAAGATCCTGCTGGTGGAAGACAGCAAGCTCGATGCGGAGCTGATCCTGATCGAGCTGGAACGGCACGGCTTCGAACTCCAGTCCAAGATCGTCTACGAGCGCACCGGGCTGACGCTGGCCCTGAGTCAGCAGACCTACGACATCATCCTCTCCGACATCATCCTGCCCGGCTTCTCCGGCGCCGAGGCGCTGCGCGTGGCGCGGGCCCTGGCGCCGGGTACGCCCTTCATCTTCGTCTCGGGGATCTTCGGCGAAGTCCACGCCGTGGAGATGATGCGGCTGGGGGCCAACGACTACGTGCTCAAGCAGAGCATGGAATTGCTGGCCAAGGCGGTTGAGCGCGCCCTGCTGGTGGTGCACGAGCGCCGCGAGCGGCGCCGTGCGGAGGAGGCCTTGCACAGCCTCGAGGTTCGCTCGCGACTGGCCATGGACGCCTCGCGGCTGGGCATGTGGGAGTACCTGCCGGCCAGCCAGACCCTGGTCTGGGACGAACGCTGCAAGGCCATGTTCGGCCTGCCGGCGGATGCCGTGGTAGATCTGAAGGTGTTCGCCCGGCTATGCGGCGTCGACGGGCTCGAACGCTTCCTCGACACGGTCCGCCAGGCCAGTGCCGACGAGCGTGACGACGACTACCGCAGCGAGTACCGCATCCGCCTCGATAACGGTGCCCAGCGCTGGGTCGAGACCCGCGGCCAGCCGTTCTTCGATGCCGGGGTCTGCACCCGTTTCCTCGGCGTGATGCTCGACATCACCCAGCAGCGCGATGCGGCGGAAAAGCTCGAGCGCCTGAACGTCAGCCTTGGCGAGCGCGTCGAGGAGCGGACGCGCGAACGTGACCGGACCTGGGATCTCACCCGCGACCTGCTGCTGGTGTGCCGGCCGGACGGCACCCTGGTCGCGCTCAACCCGGCCTGGGAAGAAAACCTCGGCTGGTCGCGGATGCAACTGCTCGACTCGTCCCTGCTCGACCTGGTGCATCCGGACGAGCGCAGCCTCACCGACAACGAACTCAAGCAACTGGCCACGCGGGCGGCCAGCCAGCGCTTCGTCAACCGGATCCGCCATTTCGATGGTAGCTATCGCTGGATTTCCTGGACCGCCGTGCCGGATGCCGGCATGACCTACTGTTCCGGCCGGGACATCTCCTCCGAGGTCCTGGCGATGGAGGAGCTGGCCGCGGCCAACCGCCAGTTGCGCGAGCAGATCGACGAGCGCGAGCGGGTGGAGGCGACCCTGCAGCAGATGCAGCGCCTGGAAGCCGTTGGCCAGCTCACCGCCGGGGTGGCCCACGACTTCAACAACCTGCTCACCGTCATTCTCAGCAGCGCCAGTTTCCTCGAGCGCGACCTGACCCGCCTGGGCGCCAGCGACAAGACCCAGGGGCGGGTGCAGAACATCCGCGAAGCGGGCGAGCGGGGCGCCAAGCTCACTGCCCAGCTACTGGCCTTTTCCCGGCGCCAGCGCTTGGCGCCCAAGCCGGTCAAGCTCAACGAGACGGTCGAGGGCATGCTCGAACTGCTGCGCAGCACCATGGGCGGCAGCGTCTGGATCGAGACCCACCTGCGCGCCGACTGCTGGCACGCCCTGGTCGACCCGACCCAGATCGAGCTGATCATCCTCAACCTGGCGATCAATGCTCGGGATGCCATGGCGGTGGGTGGCACGCTGCGCCTGAGTACCTCGAACCAAGTCATCACCGACGCGCCACAACGGCCCGAAGAACCGGAGCCTGGCGAGTACGTGCTGCTGGCCGTGCAGGATTCCGGCACCGGCATGAGCGAGGAGGTGCTGGCGAAGGCCTTCGAACCCTTCTTCACCACCAAGGAAGTCGGCAAGGGCTCGGGCCTGGGGCTGGCCCAGGTCTTCGGCTTCGCCAAGCAGTCCGGGGGCGGGGTACGCATCGAGACGCGGATGGGGTCGGGCACCACGGTGTTGGTCTACCTGCCGCGGACCGAGGCCGACGAGGCCCAGGACCCGGTGGGGCTGCCAACCCCGGGGCGCGACGAGCAAGCCGCCGAGCGCCGCATCCTGCTGGTCGACGACGACAACGCGGTACGCAACGTGACCGCGGCGCTGCTGGCCGATCTGGGCTACCAGGTGGTGGAAGCCAGCAACGGCTTCGCCGCCCTGAGCGCTCTGGAGCGCGACCCGCAGATCGACCTGCTGCTGGCCGACTTCGCCATGCCCGGCATGAACGGCGCCGAGCTGGCGCGCCAGGTGCGCAAGCGGCTGCCGCAGCTGCCGGTGGTCTTCATCACCGGGTACGCCGAGCTGGGCGAGCTCGATCCCGAACAGTCCTTCATCGTTCCCAAGCCCTTCCGTGAAGCGGACCTGGCAGCGCGCCTGCAGGCCGCGCTGCGGGGCGAGAAGCCCCAGCCGTCGCCGGCCTGACGAGGTATTTGCGTGTCCATCCGTGAAATGTTGCGTGCCGAAGGCGGTGCCCTGCACGGGCAGGTCGATGCGGCCTTCGGTCGCTATGCGTTGCACCGTCGTTCCGACTACACCGCCTTCCTGCAAGCCCACGCCCAGGCGCTGTTCGGCCTGGAAGCCCTGCTGGAGCGATCCGGTATCGAGCGGTTGCTGCCCGATTGGGCGGAGCGTCGGCGTACCCAGGCCCTGGGCGCCGATCTGCAGCGCCTACAGGTCGCGTCTCCGCAAGCCGAGGTCTTCGAGCGGACCCTCGATGAAGGCGAGTGCTGGGGGGTGGCCTATGTGCTGGAGGGTTCGCGGCTGGGTTCGCGACTGCTGGATCGCCATGCGGGAGAGAGTCCTGACGAAGGCGTGCGCGAAGCACGCGCCTACCTCGGTCATGTGCCCCCCAAGGGTGCCTGGCCGGCCTTCCTCGAGCGACTGGACGATGCCGGTGGCGATCCGGCGCTGCATCCGGCGATGCTCGCCGGGCAACGCCTGGCCTTCGCGGTCTTCCTGGCGGCAGGGCAGCGCTATGCGCCGGGCACGGCGCCCCTGTCCTGAGGCCGCTCAGAAGCCTCTCAGGTAGCCGATGACCTCGGCGGCACCCAGCCGCTCCAGGGTTTCCGCGAGTATCCGGGTGCTGGCCACGGCGTTGGGCAACAGCAGCCATTCCAGGTCCTGTCCCGGCGCGGCCATGGACAGGCGGGCGTAGTCGAGCTTCAAGCCCAGCAGGACCTGAATGAAGTCCGGGTGATTCCACACGGCGTTGGGCAGCGCATAGAGGGTGAAGGCCTCGTGCAGGCGCTCGATGGCCGCCGCATCGAGCCGCAACTGTTGTACCTGCACGGGGACTTCCACGGCGATGCCGCGAATCCGCGCGTAGGCCACTATGCTGGCGAAGGCGAGGGTATTGGCCGCATCGTTGTCGAGGAAGAAGCGCTGGCCGCGCCAGTTGGCCTGGCGCAGCTTCAATGGCTGCTCGGCGGACAGGGTGGGCAGGGTGCGATAGAGCGCCGCCTGGAAATCGCGGTAACCGATGATGCGGACCTGCTCGCGGGCCGCCGGCAGAGCCGCCAGCTCCTCGAGGTGAACCGCGTCGTCCGGGACCTGCTCCTGGGGGCGGTGGCAAAGGCCATTCAGGGCGCGCAGGTCGAAGGAGGGTGACTGCAGGGTCTCGGCGACCACCAGCTGGCTCAGCAGAGCATGGGCTGCGCTCTTGATTTCCTGGGTAGGGCCGGACAGGGCCGCACGGGGCAGGCCGAGGAGCAGCTGAAGTGGATGTCCGTCATCCCACCAAAGGCTCTCCCGGGGTGGGGGCAGGGGGGTGAAGGCATCGGCCAGACGCTCGAGGCAGCGCTGGATGCGTCGGCTCGCGAGCGACGGATGCAGATGCAATGCCAGCGAAGACCAGGGGCCGCCCAGGAGGTTGGCGTTGTTGCTCATGGGGTCTCCGGGGCGAAAGGGAACTGCATGACCGATACAGGAGCGGTGTTGCTGGTACTGGCTGCCAGCGCCAGGCGGCGATTTTTCGATCCGGGTAGCTCGCCACCCCTGGCCCGGCCATGCCTCGTCGTGGCGCCTGGCCTTGGCCAGGGAATCAATGCGAGGGCACAACATCAGACTAGCGTGGCAGAGACCGCATTATCGTCAAATGATTCCCGAAAGGTACGATCTTTTGCATGAGCGACCAGACAGCTTGATGGCGAGCGACGTATGGCGGGTGGCAAGCCTGTATAATGCGCGGTTTCCGAATCGCCTGTGAGTCCGCCATGTACGACGCGCTCCGTCCTTTGCTGTTCAAATTGTCTCCGGAAGGCTCCCACGAACTCGCGCTGGATCTGATTGGCGCTGCCGGTCGCCTGGGCCTGACCGGGCTTGGGCGGCAACCGGGCCGCCTGCCGGTGCAGGTCATGGGGCTGGAGTTTCCCAACCCGGTGGGCCTGGCCGCCGGACTCGACAAGAACGGCACTGCCATCGACGGCTTCGCCGGCATGGGCTTCGGCTTCGTCGAGATCGGTACGGTGACGCCGCGTCCGCAACCGGGCAATCCCAAGCCACGGCTGTTCCGCCTGGAACAGGCCGACGCCATCATCAACCGCATGGGGTTCAACAATGCGGGCGTGGATGCCCTGATCGAACGCGTCCGGGCGGCGCGCTTCAAGGGCGTGCTGGGGATCAACATCGGCAAGAATGCCGACACCCCGGTGGAGCGGGCGGTGGACGACTACCTGATCGGCCTGGACAAGGTCTATGCCCACGCCAGCTACATCACGGTGAACGTCAGTTCGCCCAACACGCCTGGCCTGCGCAGCCTGCAGTTCGGCGATGCGCTGAAGAGCCTGCTGGAGGCGCTGCGTCAGCGCCAGGAAGACTTGGCCGTGCAACAGGGCCGACGGGTGCCCATCGCCATCAAGATCGCCCCGGACATGAGCGACGAAGAGATCGTGCTCACCGCCCAGGCGATCCGCGATGCGGGGATGGACGCCATCATCGCCACCAACACCACCTTGGGCCGCGAGGGCGTGGAGAACCTGCCCTATGCGGCCGAGGCGGGAGGGCTGTCGGGTGCCCCAGTGCGAGAGAAGAGCACCCACGTGGTCCGGGTGCTGGCGGGTGAGCTGGGTGGGCGCCTGCCGATCATCGCGGCCGGCGGCATTCTCTCGGGCGAGGATGCGGCGGAGAAGATCGCCGCAGGGGCCAGCCTGGTGCAGATCTACAGTGGTTTCATCTACCGTGGCCCGGCGCTGATTCGCGAGGCGGTGGACGCCATCGCGGCGACCCGGTCCTGAGGGGAAGGGGGCTCTTCACGAGCCCCCGCGGGACCTAGTCCCAGATCCTGGAGAGGGATCTAACTGGAAAACCAGACTGTCATGGAAGCCCTGGGGCTTGCCCTAGTGAAATCGAATTAGCCTGCGGCCTGCAGTTGATTCATGCGTTGAAGACCGGCGGTGCCCACGTAGCCGTCCCATTGGTCGCTACGGCCCTCGCGCCAGCCGTTGAGCCAGGCCTGCCGAACGGCGTCCTGAGTGAAGGGACAAAGGTCCCGGGATTTGCCCACAATGCCGTGCTGATAACCACGTTGGAAAGCTCGTTCCATTGGATCACGCTTGAGTCTTCTCATAGGGTAGTGCCCTCATCGGTTGACTTGCAGATTGTCCATGGCCCGTTGCAGGCCTGGATGCCAGAGCCGGCTTTCTGGCACCCGCCCCGTGCCTGAGCAGCGCGGGTGATCAATTACTAACCAATGGAACGTGACCTGGGAACGACCATTTAGCTATAAGCCGTAACCAGATCGAAATGAAAAGGCGATATGTCGCCGCCGAAATGCCGCCACTGCGGCTTGTTGAGACGCAGTCAAACTTTCTTCAAGGGAGTATTTTTCGCCCGGTAATCCGACCAAAGGCAGAAAAGTCCCGTCCTCCTACCTATGGATTCAACGATGTCCGCAACGCACTCACTCATCCTCACCTGTCCCAAGGGCCTCGAGACCCTGCTGCTGGAAGAGGCCCAGGGCCTCGGCCTGCAGGAGGCGCGTAGCCAGACCGCGGCGGTGCGCGGCGAAGCGAGTCTCGCGGATGCCTATCGCCTGTGCCTCTGGTCGCGGCTGGCCAACCGGGTCCTGCTGGTGCTGGCGCGTTTCCCGGTGGAAGATCCCCAGGGACTCTACCTGGGCGTGCACGCTGTGGAGTGGGAAGAGCACCTGGCGCCCAATGGCACCCTCGCCGTGGGTTTCAGCGGCCAGGGCGCCGGTATCGACAACACTCACTTCGGCGCGCTCAAGGTCAAGGACGCCATCGTCGACCGTCTGCGCGAGCGCACCGGGCAGCGCCCGACGGTGGACAAGATCGCCCCCGACCTGCGGGTGCACCTGCACCTGGAGCGCGGCCAGGCCATCCTGTCACTGGATCTCTCCGGCCAGAGCCTGCACCAGCGCGGCTATCGCCTGCAGCAGGGTGCGGCGCCGCTCAAGGAGAACCTGGCGGCCGCGGTGCTGATCCGTGCCGGCTGGCCAGCTCTGGCGGCGGCCGGTGGCGCGCTCGCCGATCCCATGTGCGGGGTGGGGACCTTCCTGGTCGAGGCCGGCCTCATGGCGGCGGACATCGCTCCCAACCTGCGCCGCGAGCGCTGGGGCTTTTCCGCCTGGCTGGGTCATGTACCGGCGCTCTGGCAGCAACTGCACCAGGAGGCGGAAGCGCGAGCCGCTGCGGGTCTGGCCAAGACACCGGCCTGGATCCGCGGCTACGAAGCCGATCCGCGGTTGATCCAGCCGGCACGCAACAACATCGAGCGGGCCGGGCTTTCCGAGTGGATCAAGGTCTACCAGGGTGAAGTGGCCAGCTTCGAGCCGCGCCCGGACAAGGGCCAGACCGGCCTGGTGATCTGCAACCCGCCCTACGGCGAGCGGCTGGGCGATGAAGCCAGTCTGCTGTACCTCTACCAGAACCTGGGTGAACGACTGCGCCAGGCCTGCCTGGGCTGGCGTGCGGGGGTGTTCACCGGCGCGCCGGAGTTGGGCAAGCGCATGGGCATCCGCAGTCACAAGCAGTACGCCTTCTGGAACGGCGCCTTGCCCTGCAAGTTGCTGATGTTCGAGGTGGAATCGCGGCAGTTCGTCACCGGTAGCCGCAGTGGCGAGCGGTCGGCGACGACCCAGGCCGCCGAGCCGGCGAAACTCAGCGAAGGTGGACAGATGTTCGCCAATCGCCTGCAGAAGAATCTCAAGCAACTGGGCAAATGGGCGCGCAACCAGGACGTGCAGTGCTATCGGCTCTATGATGCCGACATGCCCGAGTACGCCGTGGCTGTGGACCTCTATGGTGACCGCGTCCATGTGCAGGAGTATGCGCCGCCGCGCTCCATCGATCCGGAGAAGGCCCAGGCGCGCCTGCTGGACGCCCTGGCGGCCATTCCCCAGGCGCTGGGCATCGATCCCTCCCTGGTGGTGGTCAAGCGACGCGAGCGGCAGAGCGGCACCAAGCAGTACGAGCGCCAGGCCGCCCAGGGTGAATTCCTGCAGGTGGAGGAGGCGGGTGCCAAGCTGCTGGTCAACCTCACCGACTACCTGGACACCGGTCTGTTCCTGGATCATCGCCCGCTACGCCTGCGGCTGCGCCAGGAGGCGCAGGGCAAGCGCTTCCTCAACCTGTTCTGCTACACCGGCGCCGCCACGGTACAGGCCGCGGTGGGCGGGGCGCGCAGTACCACCAGCGTGGATCTCTCGCGGACCTACCTGGACTGGGCACGGCGCAATCTCGCGCTCAATGGTTTCTCCGAGCGGCATCGCCTGGAGCAGGGCGACGTACTGCACTGGCTGGAGAACGACCGCGGCGAATACGATCTCATCTTCGTCGATCCGCCGACCTTCTCCAATTCCAAGCGCCTGGAAGGGGTGTTCGACGTCCAGCGTGACCACGTCGGGCTGATCGACTCGGCCATGGCGCACCTGAGTCGCAACGGGGTGCTGTACTTCTCCAACAACTTCCGCAAGTTCGAACTCGACGAAGGCCTGACCCAGCGCTATCGCGTCGAGGAGATCACTGCCAGCACCCTGGACCCGGATTTCGCCCGCAATCCGAAAATCCATAGAGCCTGGCGCCTCACCCTGCAGTGACGCCCAGCGGCTGAACTGGCGCTGAACGGGGTCGGCATCCACTGGCCCAGGGTGTGACCAGGCGCAACCCAACCTGCCACGGTAGCCGCGCGACCTGCCCGTGCCGTCCAGAATGACGGCGCGGCGCTTGGCCGTGTTCGAGCGGACGACAGGAGGGGTGCGTTTTTCCATGCTGGTTTCCTTGCAGGCACTCAGGGCCCTGGCCGCCTGGCTGGTGGTCTTCCATCACTTCATGCAGGTGTTCTTCGATTTCCACGCCGACAGCCTCGGCGGTCATCTGCTCTCCACCCGCGGGCAGGTTGGGGTCGACATCTTCTTCGTGCTCAGCGGCTTCGTGATCCAGCTGTCCACGGCAGGTCGTCCGATCCGGCGCAGTACCTTCCTCTGGCAACGCATCGCCCGTATCGCCCCGGCCTATTGGCTGTACACGGCGGTGACGGCGCTGATCCTCTACCTCGCCAGCGACGTGATGCCGGTCTATGGCCTGGCGGCGCGCGAGTTGCTGCTCTCCTTGTTCTTCATCCCCAGCGAGAATCCCGCGGGTTTTGGCCACTACCCGATCCTGCCGGTGGGCTGGACGCTCAACTTCGAGATGTTGTTCTACCTGCTCTTCGCGCTGTCCTTCGGAGTGGCCGAGCGCTGGCGGATAGGGGTGGTCAGCCTGCTGGTGATCCTAGTCAGCCTGGTGCTGACGCGCGAATCCTTCGTCAGTAACTTCTACCGCAATCCGATCATCTTCGAATTCCTGCTGGGCGTGGGCCTGGCGGTGCTCTACAGGCGCGGCGCGTTGCAGGGTTCCAAGTCTTGGGCGTTGCTGGCTGCACTGCTGGCGCTGGCCTGCCTGGTCGCTTTCCCAGCCGATCATCCGTGGCGCTTGCTGACCTGGGGCGTGCCCAGCGCCGTGCTGGTCGGTGCCTGCGTCATCCTCGAACCCTGGTTCGCGGGATCGCGTCTGTGCAAGGCCCTGGGGGACTGGTCCTACTCGGTCTACCTGGTGCACGTCATCGTGCTCTGGCTGGGCGACTACTGGCTGCATCAGCAATGGGGCCTGACGCCTTACCAAACCCTGGCCGTGTGCCTGCCGGTGATCCTGCTGCTGGCCTGGGCCAGCTACGAATGGATCGAGCGGCGGCTATCGCGGACCCTGCGCCAGCTCGGCGAACGCCTGCTGGTCAAGCGTCCGCAGTGGGCGAGCAGTCAGTAGGCCGCGCGTTCGGTGGCGGTGAGTTCGGGCTCCAGGGCGCGGCCTTCCCTCGACGAACGCTGGGCCGTCTCCAGCAAGGCCATGAGGGCGCAGGCCTGGGCCGGCGGGACAGGATTGGCAGCGCGGCCGGCGAGGGCCTCGACCAGGGCAAGGTAGTAACGTCGATGATCACCCGCCGGAGTCGGTAGTGCCTGGCGTTCGCCGTCGGCGGCGATGAGCCAGCCCGGATCGGGGTCCTGACCCCAGTCGGAACCACCCGGGCGGACGCCCGCCTTGAGGGCGTCTTCCTGGTGATCGGCTCCCAGCTTCAGCCAGCTGGCAGCGGTGCCTTGCGCGAGGAAGCGCGGGACGCCTCCGGAGGCCAGCATGCCGGCTCTCAGGGTGACCTGGCGTGCCCCATAGTCCAGCTGCACCTGGAACCAGTCGTCGGTGCGGGCGCCAGGGCGCTGGCGGACCAGGTTGGCCTGCAGACGCTGCGGCAGGCCGAACAGGCAAAGCGCCTGGTCCAGCAGGTGCGGACCCAGGTCGAACCAGAGGCCGCTACTGGGCAGGTCGGCTTCACGCCAGCGATCCCTTACCTGGGGGCGGAAACGCTCGATGCGCGATTCCAGGCTGGTGACGTCGCCCAGGGCACCACTGGCGAGCACTGCCTGCAGCCCGAGGAAATCGCTGTCCCAACGCCGGTTCTGGAACACCGACAGCAGTCGGCCAGCCGCTTCGGCTTCCTGGGCCAGCTGGCGGGCTTCGGCGAGAGTCACGGTGAAGGGCTTGTCGACCACCACGTGCTTGCCGGTAGCCAGGGCGGCGCTGGCGAGCGGAGCGTGGGTCTGGTTGGGCGAGGCGATGACCACCAGGTCGACGGCCGGATCGCGCACGGCCGCCGCATAGTCCGCCGTTACCCGGACGTCGGGCAGATCGGCCCGGACGCGGGCGGCATCGCGCGAGGCGACCAGGTCCAGGCGCAGGCCAGGAATCGAACTCAACAGCGGGCCATGGAAGGTCTGGCCGACGAAGCCATAGCCGATCAGGGCGACGCGGAGGGAGGCGGACATGCGGTGATCCTTCTGCCGACGGGAAAAAGACCGAGGCCGCTCGGTGAGCGGCCTCGGTGAAAGGAACAAGCTTAGCGCAGCATCACTTCAGCTGATGCTCCTGGGCCAGTTGCTCACGTTCGAGGAATTCGTCCTGGAGCAAAGAATCCTTGAACTCGTCGGAGTCCTCCAAGGCGATGGGGTCGTTGAGCTCACCACCGGACAGGCGCTTTTTCTCCAACTTGCCGGAAAGGTTGCTGATGGCCCGCAGCAGCTTGTCGGCCGCGCCGTCCACCGCCTGGTCCAGCGACTCGGCCTTGTGCGTCACCGACAGCGGCTGATGGCCCTTGATGCGGGCTTCCATCTGGCAGCGCTTGTCCTGGGCACCGGCCTTGGCGGCGTTCTCGTCGCTGAGATGCACCTCGACCCGGGTGAGGAGTTCGTCGAAGCGGTCGAGGCGGTCTTCCACCACCGACGCTACCCAATTCTGCATGCCGGCACTGCTTTCGATGTGGTGATTGCTGTTGACTTGGACTTGCATGAGGCTTCCTCTGTATGACGGGCCTGCTATTTGGATGAGGCCGGTAGAGCCGAGGTTCAAGGCTGTTCGTCCGGAGGACGTGTCACGGCGTGTGTCCATCTGGCACTGTTCATTTACGTCGTACTTAGTGAAAAACGGCGTTTGGGCCGCGGGGTGCTGGCAATTTGCTGCCGTCCCCCGATAATGCGCGGCTTGATATCGCCTGTTGCAGTGGGGTTTCCTGAATGCCGGATGTGCTCGCCCGTGGCCGCAGCTTCGCTCGACGACTCTGGCTGCCCCGTGCTGTCGGCCTGGTCCTGAGTGTCATCTGCATCCTGTCGGTCCAGGTCACCCAGCATGTCTCCGCCTGGCTTTGGCTGCTGTTGCTGGCCAACGGCCTGCTGTGGTCACCCCTGGCCTATCTCTGGGCGATACGCTCGAAGGATCCCTACCGCGCGGAGATGCGCAACCTGCTGCTGGACTGCGGGTCGGCGGGATTCTGGGCGGCCAGCATGGGCTTCAATCTGCTACCCAGCGTGACCCTTCTCGCCATGACCGCGCTGAACATGCTGGGGGCGGGTGGCGTGCGCTTTTGGCGCCGCGGTGTGCTGGCACAACTCGCGGGCATCCTGGTGGGTCTGGTAGTGCTGCGGCATCCCGTGGCCACCGAGACCACCACCCTGCAGATCTACGCCTGCCTGCCGATGATCGTCGGCTATCCCTGGGCACTGGGTTGGGTGAGCTACCGGCTGGCGCAGGAGCTGTCCCGCCGCAAGCAGGAACTGGAGCTGCTCAACAAGCAGGACGGCATGACCGGGCTGCACAACCGCACGCACTGGGATCTGCTGCTGCAACGGGAATTCGCTCGCTGCAAGCGGAGTGGCGCAGCGGCCAGCCTGGTGATGATCGACCTGGACAACTTCAAGGCGATCAACGACCGCTTCGGCCACCAGGCCGGAGACGAGATGCTCCGCCAGTTCTCCGGTCTGCTGGCGCGAACCATCCGTACCAGCGACCTCGCCGGTCGTTTCGGCGGCGACGAATTCGGTATCCTGTTGCCCGATACCTCCCCCGAGCAGGCCCTCGAACTGGTTCGGCGGCTGCAGGAGCGACTGCACGACATGCAGGCGGGCGGGCCAGGTGATCGGCAGAAGGTGCGCGTGGGCCTGAGCTGCGGCATCGCCGGCTTCGAACGGGTCTACGATGACGTCGCCCACTGGCTGCAGGCCGCCGACTTCGCGCTCTACCGCGCCAAGGCCCAGGGGCGTGGTCGGGCGGAGGTGGCCGATTCCCAAGGAGTGCTGGCATGACCCCGGCGATAGAACTGCTCAAGAAGGGCAAGGTGCCCCACGAGGTGCTGAGTTACCACCATGATCCCAAGGCCGCCTCCTACGGCCTGGAAGCCGCCGAGAAACTCGGCCTGGCGCCCGCGACGGTGTTCAAGACCCTACTCGCTGCCAGCGAGAAGCTGGAGTTGCTGGTGGCTATCGTCCCCGTCGCCGGCACCCTGGACCTCAAGGCCCTGGCCCAGGCCGCCGGGGTGAAGAAGCTGGAGATGGCCAAGCCCGACCAGGCCCAGCGCAGTACGGGCTACCTGGTGGGTGGCATCAGCCCGCTGGGGCAGAAGAAACGGCTGCGGACCTTCATCGATGAGTCTGCGGCGGAGTTGCCGAGTATCCATGTCAGCGCGGGTCGTCGGGGCCTGGAAGTGGCCCTGGCGCCAACGGATCTGGCGCGCCTGCTGGACGCGCCCTTCGTACCCATCGGCAAGGCCTGAGCGCCTGTTGCATCGGGTAGCGTGGCAAACCGCGCAGCGTTTTCCACCCCGTGCGGGCGTCAGGCTACCCCGTAGCTGGTGCGCAACTGCTGCCGATAGCGCTGGTAGGCCGCCTCGTACTGGGCGACCCGTGCGGGATCCGGTTCCGCGCGGCTGGTCGGATCCAGTTGCACGCAGCGCTCGGTGAGGCTGTCCAGCGATTCCGGTCGGCCCTGTTCCCGACTCCAGCACCAGGCGGCCTGTAGCGCGCCGCCCAGGGCCGCGGCTTCGCCGTGGACCGGGCAGACCACCGGTGTATTCATCAGGTCGGCGATCAGCTGGCGCCACACCGGGCTCTTGGCGCCACCGCCGATGAGCCTCAGGGTGTCGCCGGGCATGCCCAGGTCGCGTAGCAGGTCGAAACCGTATCTCAGGGCGAAGCTCACTCCCTCGACCACCGCCCGGCAGAGGTTGGCGTGGGTCAGGTTGGTGGCGGTGAGGCCATGCAGGCTGGCGGTGGCGGTCGGCAGCGCCGGTACCCGTTCGCCATTGAGGAAGGGCAGCATCAGCACCCCTTCGGCACCGATGGGTGATTCCGCCACCAGGCGATTGAATTCCGTGAGGTCCAGGCCGAGCAGTTCGCGAATCTGGCCGCTGGCGTTGGTCAGGTTCATGGTGCAGATCAGCGGGAGCCAGCCGCCATTGGACGAGCAGAAGCCGGCCACGGCAGGATGCTCGCTGACGCGCGGCTCGTCCGAGTAACCATAGAGGGTGCCCGAGGTGCCCAGGCTCAGGGTGATCTGGCCGGCGCGGCTGTTGCCGGTGCCCAGGGCACCCATCATGTTGTCGCCACCGCCGCTGGACACCAGCGCCTGGGGGTTGATGCCCAACTGGCTGGCGACTTCCGCGCGCAGGCGGCCAACCGGCTGGTCGGCTTCGATCAGCGCCGGCAGGGCGCGCTCCAGGCGACCGCTGGGGTCGATGTGGCGCAGCAGCTCCAGGTCGTACTGGCGGGTACGGACGTTGAAATAGCCGGTGCCCGAGGCATCGCCATATTCGGCCACGGCGCGACCGGTCAGCCAGAAATTCAGGTAGTCGTGGGGCAGCAGCACCTGGGCGATCTGGGAGAATACCTCCGGGTGCTGCTCCCGGGTCCAGAGCAGCTTGGAGACGGTATAGCCCGGGGCGATGGCCAGGCCCAGGCGGTCGATAGAGCCTTCCACACCGCCGAGGTATTCCAGCAGCCGCTGGTTTTCCGGGGTGGATTCGGTGTCGCACCAGAGCTTGGCCGGCCGCAGCACCTTGCCGCTGTCGTCCAGCAACACCAGGCCGTGCTGCTGGCCGGAGACGCCGACGCCGAGGATGTCCTGGCCATCGCTGCCGGCCTGGGCCAGGGCGGCGCGGGTGGCAGCCACCAGTGCCCTGATCCAGTCCGCCGGATTCTGTTCACGGCGGCCATTGGCGCCCTCGGTCAAGGGGTGAGGCGCGCTGCCTTCGCCCAGGACCACACCACGCTCGGCATCCAGGATCACCGCCTTGGTGCCCTGGGTGCCGCAGTCTATCCCGAGAAACTTCATGCCTGGCCGCTCCTTTATTGTTCTTAGTCGCCTATCAGGGTCTGTAGTGTCGTGCTGACCCCATGGGTACGCAAGTTGTACAGCTGCCGCTCGAAGGCGGCAACGAAGGCGGCGGATTTCGGGATGTGCTTGCCGAAGATTTCCTCGGCGCCCAGCAGGCGCTCGGTGAGGTTCTTCTGATCCTGCACCAGCTCTTCGCAGTAGTTGGCGCGCGGATCAGGGATGCGATAGGTCGCCCCGGTCTCGTCCACGCCGCGCAGGTAGACCGCCCAGGCGGCCACCACCAGGGCGGCGCGATCCAGGTCCTTGCCGTCCTCGATCAGCCGATTGATGGTCGGCACCGTGAACTTGGGAAACTTGGAGGAGCCATCGGAGCAGACCCGCTCCAGCTGATCGGCGATGGCGCGGTTGGAGAAGCGCTCGATCAGGGTGTCCTTGTAGTCGTTGAGGTCGATACCGGGCACCGGCGCCAGCTGGGGCGTCACGTCTTCGTCCATGTAGGTGCGGATGTAGCGCACGAACAGCGGATCGGCCAGGGTCTCGTGGACGAATCGGTAGCCCTTGAGGAAGCCCAGGTAGGTAAGGGCCAGGTGGCTGCCGTTGAGCAGCTTGATCTTCATCTCCTCGTAGGGGGTGACGTCGTCGGTGAACTGCACGCCGACGTCCTGCCAGGCCGGACGGCCGGCGACGAACTTGTCTTCCAGTACCCATTGCAGGAAGGGCTCGCAGACCACCGGCCAGGCGTCCTCGATACCGTGCTCGGCCAGCAGCGCCTGGCGGTGGGCCGCGCTGGTCATCGGGGTGATGCGATCGACCATGGCATTGGGGAAGCTGACGTGCTCGGCAATCCAGCCGTGCAGATCTTCGTCCACCAGGGCGGCGTAGGCCAGCAAGGCCTTGCGGGTGACCTGGCCATTGTGCGGAAGGTTGTCGCAGGACATCACGGTGAAGGGCTTGGTGCCTTCGGCGCGGCGTTTGGCCAGGGCTGCCAGCAGGAAGCCGAAGACGCTGCGCGGATCGCCCGGATGCTGCAGGTCGTGTTGGATCTGCGGCAGCTTGAAGTTGAATTCGCCAGTGCTGTCATCCATGCAGTAGCCGCCCTCGGTGATGGTGAGGGAGACGATGCGGGTGCTGGGATGGGCCAGCTTGTCGATCAGCGTCTGGGTACCATCCTCGGCCAGCAGCATGCCGCTGATGGCGCCCACCACACGTACCTCGGTGTCCGGCTCGTCGGCCAGCACCACCTGGGTGTAGAGATAGTCCTGGCCGGCCAGAGCGTCGCGCATGGCGCGGTCCTCGGCGCGCAGGCCGACGCCGCAGATGCTCCAGTCCAGATCACGGCCCTGGTTGAGCAGGGCCTCGGTGTAGATGGCCTGGTGCGCACGGTGGAAGCCGCCGACGCCGATATGGACGATGCCCTGGCGCAGCTGGCAGGCGGCGTAGCTGGGCTTGGCGATGTAGTCGGGAAGCTGGTCGAGATGCTGGCGATTAAGTTTCATGGAGATGATCCTGGCAGAAGGCATCCCTGGCCACGGTCGGCCATGACCAGGGGAAAAGGGACGATCAGGCGGCTTGGCGCAGCAGGGGCTCCACGGCACGGCCCTGGTCGTCGAACAGGTGGCAGAACTCCACATCCAGCGCCAGGCGCTGGCGTTCGCCGTAGGCCACGGCGCAGTCGCCAGGAACGCGCACGGTGAGCGGTTCCTCGGCCTCGGTGACCATGTGGCAATAGGTGTCGCTGCCCAGGCGTTCGGCCACGTCGCTGATGACCGGCAGCTGGCCATCGGCGGCCAGGCGCAGGTGTTCCGGGCGAATGCCCAGGGTCACCGGGCTGCCGATCGCGAGGTCGTCACCACGGCGTGGCAGGTGCAGGCGCGGACCGGCTGCCAGCTCCACCTCCACGCCCTGGGCGTCGGTGCCCACCACCTTGCCCTTGAAGAAGGCCATCTTCGGCGTACCCAGGAAGCCGGCGACGAAGAGGTTGGCCGGATGGTGATAGAGCTCCAAGGGCGAACCGACCTGTTCGATGCGGCCGCCGTTGAGCACCACTACCTTGGTCGCCAGAGTCATGGCTTCCACCTGGTCGTGGGTCACGTAGATCATGGTGGCCTGCAGTTCCTGGTGCAGGCGCGCCAGTTCCAGGCGCATCTGCACGCGCAGGGCGGCGTCCAGGTTGGACAGGGGTTCGTCGAACAGGAAGATCTTCGGCTGGCGGACGATGGCGCGGCCGATGGCCACTCGCTGGCGCTGGCCGCCAGAGAGCTGGCGCGGTTTGCGCTCAAGCAGGGGCGTCAGTTCGAGGATGCGGGCGGCATCGCTGACCTTGCGCTCCACTTCCTGCTTGTCGATCTTGGCCAGATCGAGGGCGAAGGACAGGTTCTTGCGCACGCTCATGTGCGGATAGAGGGCATAGGTCTGGAACACCATGGCCAGGTCGCGCTTGGCCGGCGACACCTCGGTGATGTCGCGACCGTCCAGTTCCAGGGTGCCGCTGCTGACCTCTTCCAGGCCGGCGATGAGCCGCAGCAGGGTGGACTTGCCGCAGCCGGACGGGCCGACGAAGACCACGAATTCGCGGTCGTTGATGTCCAGGTCGACGCCCTTGATGATTTCGATGGCATCGAAGCCCTTGCGTAGGCTGCGGATTTTCAGATTGGCCATGACAGGAATCCTCTTGTTGTATGAGCCGTCGCTGCGCGTCGCGAGCGAAGGCGAGACAAGGAGGAAGGTCGCGAGAAAGCGCAGTTTACGAGTGTAAATGAGCATTTCGAGCGACCTTCCGACGCCAGATCGGCAAGCGCAGTAGCGTAGCGACGGCTCATTTGACGGCGCCGAAGGACAGGCCGCGTACCAACTGCTTCTGGCTGATCCAGCCGAAGATCAGGATGGGCGCGCAGGCCAGGGTCGAGACGGCGGAAAGCTTGGCCCAGAACAGTCCCTGGGGACTGGAGTAGGAGGCGATCAGGGCGGTGAGGGGCGCTGCGTTGGAGGAGGTCAGGTTCAGCGACCAGAACGCCTCGTTCCAGCACAGGATCAGCGACAGCAGCATGGTCGAGGCGATGCCGCCCTTGGCGATTGGCAGCAGCACCCGGACGATTTCCTGGTAGGTGGTGGCGCCATCCAGGCGCGCCGCCTCGAGGATGTCCTTGGGGATGTCCTTGAAGTAGGTGTAGACCATCCAGACCACGATGGGCAGGTTGATCAGGGTGTAGACGGCGATCAGCAGCAGCTTGCTGTCCAGCACCTCGAATTGCTTGGCCAGCAGGTAGATGGGCACCAGCACCCCTACTGCCGGCAGCATCTTGGTGGAGAGCATCCACAGCAGCAGGCGCTGGGTGTGGCGGGTCTCGTGGAAGGCCATGGAGTAGGCGGCCGGCAGGGCCAGCAACAGGCTGATGAAGGTAGCGCCAAAGGAGATCACCACCGAGTTCAGGGCGAAGTGGAAATAGTCGCTGCGCGCCTGGATGGTCAGGTAGTTCTCCAGCGTGGGCATGAAGAAGAATTGCGGCGGGGTGGCGAAGGCGTCGATCTCGGTCTTGAAGCTGGTCAGCACCATCCAGAAGATCGGGAAGAACAGCAGCAGCGCCACCAGCCAGGCGAGCAGGCCCAGCAGCAGGCTCTGCAGGCGCCGGGATTGCTTGAGCGTCAGCATGATCAGGTCCTCACTGTTGGGTCAGGTTCTTGCCAAGCATCCGCACCAGGATGATGGCGGCGATGTTGGCGATGAGTACGGCGATCAGGCCGCCGGCGGAGGCCAGGCCGACGTCGAACTGCAACAGGGCCTGGTTATAGATCAGGTAGGCCAGGTTGGTGGAGGCGAATCCTGGGCCGCCACTGGTGGTGGTATAGATCTCGGCGAATACCGACAGCAGGAAGATGGTCTCGATCATCACCACCACGGCGATGGGGCGCGCCAGGTGCGGCAGGGTCAGGTGCCAGAAGATGGCCAGGGGACCGGCGCCGTCCAGGCGGGCGGCTTCCTTCTGTTCCTGGTCCAGCGACTGCATGGCGGTCATCAGGATGAGAATGGCGAAGGGCAGCCATTGCCAGGAGACGATCAGGATGATCGACAGCAGCGGATGGGTGGCCAGCCAATCCACCGGGGTGGCGCCGAACAGCTTCCACACCGCGGCGAGGATGCCGGAGACCGGGTGGAAGATCAGGTTCTTCCAGATCAGGGCGCTGACCGTGGGCATGATGAAGAAGGGCGAGATCAGCAGGACCCGCACGATGCCGCGGCCGAAGAATTCGCTGGCCTCCAGCAGCGCCGAGATCAGCACGCCGAACACCACGCTGATCGCCAGCACGCTGCCCACTAGCAACAGGGTGTTGGTCATGCCGGGCCAGAAGCCGGCATCGGTGACGAAATACTCGAAGTTTTCCAGGCCGACGAAGGCGTGCTCGCCGGGGTACAGCAGGTTGTAGCGGATCAGCGAGAACCAGATGGTCATGCCCAGGGGCACCAGCATCCACACCAGTAGCAGGGCGACCGAGGGGCTGATCAGGAACCAGCCTGGGCTGGTGCGGCGGCGTTGACGGCGCACGGGGGCGGTGGGGGTATCGACGACGGGCGTCTTGAGCGTGGAAGTCTGCATGGCGATGCTCCGCAAGGCAGGGGCCGAGGCGGGTCCCTGGCGTCTCGTGAAGCCAGGGGCGGGTCAGGCGGGGAAGGCCGCGAAGCCGGGTGACCGCGCGCGGCGGTACCCGGCGACGAAGACTACTTGGGATAGCCGGCGCGCTTCATTTCCCGGGCGGTGGACTGCTGCGCGGCCTGCAGGGCCTGGTCGACGCCCATCTGCCCGGTAAGGGCGGCGGCGAACAGCTTGCCCACCGAGGTGCCGATGGCCTGGAACTCGGGAATGGTCACGTACTGGATGCCCACGTACGGCACCGGCTTGGCCGAGGGATGCGCCGGATCGGCATGCTGCAGCATCTCCAGGGAGACCTTGGCGAAGGGCGCCGCATCCAGGTAGGCCTGGCTATAGGTGGATTTGCGGGTGCCCGGTGGCACGTTGGCGATGCCGTCCTTGTCCGCCACCAGCTTGGCGTAGTCCTTGGAGGTGGCCCAGGTCACGAAGGTCTTGGCGGCGTCCTTGTGCTTGGACGTCGCCGGGATGCCCAGCGACCAGGCGTACAACCAGGAAGAGCCCTTGTCGGTGACCTCCCGCGGCGAGGCGGCGAAGCCGACGCTGTCGGCGACCTTGCTCTGGCTCTTGTCCATGGTGAAGGAGCCGGCCACGCTGGCATCGACCCAGATGGCGCACTTGCCGCTGTTGAACAGCGCCAGGTTCTCGTTGAAGCCATTGCTGGACGCGCCGGGTGGGCCGTACTTCTTCATGTTGGATACGTAGTAGTTGGCCGCCGCGGTCCACTCCGGACCGGTGAATTCCGGCTGCCACTTCTCGTCGAACCAGCGCGCGCCGAAGGCATTGGCCATGGTGGTGACCAGCGCCATGTTCTCGCCCCAGCCGGCCTTGCCTCTCAGGCAGAGACCGTACTGGTCCTTGTCCGGCTGGTGCAGCTTGCCGGCGAATTCGGCGATCTGCGTCCAGGTGGGCTGGGCGGGCATGGTCAGGCCGGCCTGCTGGAACAGATCCTTGCGGTAATAGGTGATGGAGCTTTCGGCGTAGAAGGGCAGAGCATAGAGGGTACCCTTGACCGACAGGCCTTCACGCACGGAGGGGAAGAGGTCTTCCAGGTCGTAGTTGGCCGGCAGGTCCTTCATCGGCTCCAGCCAGTTCTGGGCGCCCCAGAGGCCAGTCTCGTACATGCCGATGGTGAGGACATCGAACTGACCGCCCTGGGTAGCGATATCGGTGGTCAGGCGTTGGCGCAGCACGTTCTCTTCGAGCACCACCCAGTTGAGCTTGATGTCGGGGTGCTGTTCTTCGAAGGTCTTCGACAGCCGCTGCATGCGAATCATGTCGCTGTTGTTGACCGTGGCGATAGTGACCGTCTCGGCGGCCTGCAGCGAAAACGAGACGGTGAGGCCGGCAGAGAGGGTGACCGCGGACAACAAAAGCGCTTTTGGTGTTGTTTTCATCGTGCACTCCGCGTCCTGTGCAAAAGCGGCGGACGTCTTTCTTGTTGTTGTAACCCACCGCGCAGCCCGTGGTGACGGTCTTTGCAGCGGAAGCCATGAATGGATTACAGCCCGATGCAGTGCGGGAAACAAATGCTCGAAGACACCAAAAACAATACTTTTTTGCACCTACCATCTGAGGGACACGATGCCGGAACCTGGTCGTCCCCGCTCGCGTCAGAGACTCTCGGCCTTGACCTTGGTGATGCCGTCTTCGCGATACAGCTGCAGGGTGCCGGGCGTCGATTCGATCACCCGTTCGTTCTCGAGGAGGAAGGAATAGACGTTCGAGGGGCTGCCCGGTGCGCGCAGGTTGCGATACTCGTAGACCACCAGGGAGTCCAGTTGGGAGACATGCTGGGGCGTGCCGAAACTCTGCCGGAGCTGCGCCTGGGTACGACCGCCGAACTGGGAGGGGTCGGCCGATGGCGAGGGTGGCGTCGAGCTGCAGCCCGACAGCACGGCGAGCATCAGAACGAGAGAGAGGCGTTTCATGGCAGCTCCGGAGGGACACGTCAAAAAGGCAGTCGAATAAGCTGCCTGTAGAACCAGACGGACCTGCGAAAAGCGGATTCATTCCCGGAGGCGCACGAAAAGGCAGGCAAGCGCCGTGTCATTCGTCGGCGCTTGGGTGGCGCACCTCGCATAGGCATCAAAAGACCCAGCGTTGCTCCTGGGCGAGCGGCTGGCGTTCGTTGAGCCAGCGCGCATCTGCGCCGCCGGATCTGTCGCTTGCCGTACGCGAATCGGTAGCGGGAGCAAGAGGATGGGTGGGGGTGGTGACCTTCAGGCTGAGATCCGCGAGCTTGGGCGGCGGCAGCATGGGGAGGGAAGCGGCCTGGACACTGAAGGAGGCCAGCAAGACGAGGGGGGTGACCAGCGTACGAATTCCCATTCCTTGGGTCTCCTGGTAGATCCGAAGCCTGAATCTACCATTCCCATAGGGATTTGGTTCCCGAATAGTTAGACCTTATGACGCAAATGTGACTGGCTTCCCGCTCCAGGTCGCGAGGGCGTCACGCCGCTGGCGATCCGGTGCGCGGGAGGTGCCGAAGGCTCAGCAAACCGGACTGGCTGCGCTGTGCTTGGTGGCCAGGTAGGCAAACAGCTCCTGGCTGTCGGACACCAGACTCAGCAGCGTCTGACCGGCCTGGGACTCCTGGCGCAACAGCACCTTCTCGCCCTGCGGGTTCAGATAGAGGGTGTACTCCGGCGTGCTGGATTGGGCTCTGAAACCTTCGCCCATCAGGGCGCTGCCCAAGGCCATCCGCTGCGGCATGTCACACACGCCCTGCCATTGGAAGGCGCGGATACCGAGGTTTTCCAGCCCCTCGGCCACCGGGCAGTCGATGACCAGTGGAGGATGGTCGAACAGCGGAAACTCCTGCGCCAGCAGCTCGAGGTGCCGTTCCAGGCATTCGAAATGTTGTCTGGGAATCAGTCGCCGCAGTTGTTGCAGCTGACCATTGCCTTGGAAAAGCGAAGTTTGGGCGGTCATGGCGTCCTCCGGGTACATCGAGCGCTCAAGGATTCTGACCGGCTGCCAGCGGATTTGGTGCTATCCACCGACGCATTTCACCGTATCGACTGCTACTAACCGACAGACTGCAACAGGGAGATGACACCGGAGTGACCACACCCTTGAGTCCGACTTCAGGGCTGCGGCCAGTTGGACCGTCCCGTTGCACGGCATCTCGGCCGGCGAGGTATTCTTTTCCCCGCGTCGAGCTGGCACCCTGGCCGCTTTAGGCCACAGGAGCGCCCATGACCACCCTCGATCCCGCCATCGCCGCCCGCTACCTCGCCGTCCAGGACATCGCCCGGGAGGCGGCTCAGCGCGGCCTCGACTTCTATCATCAGCGCGGCGTCCTCCAGGTGGACCACAAGGGCGACGACCTGCAGGACGTGGTCAGCATCGCCGACAAGACCCTGGAAGACCTGATCCGCCAGCGCCTGAGCGAGCGTTTCCCCGAAGACGGCCTGCTGGGCGAGGAGGGCGGTGCCACGGATCTCGCTGCGCCTTATCTGTGGGTCATAGACCCCATCGACGGTACCGCACCCTTTCTCAACGGCCTGCACAACTGGTGCGTCTCCATCGGTCTGATGCGTGACGGCGAGCCATTGCTCGGGGCCATCGCCGACCCCAATCACGGCGAACTCTTCCATGGCCTGCGCGGCCACGGCGCCTTCGTCAACGACCAGCCACTGCGCGTCCACGCCGCCACCGACATCCGCCAGGGACTCACCGGCCTGGGTACCACCCACCGCCGCGGCAAGGAACACTTCCTGCCCTTCGTCACCGGCCTGCTGGCCGAAGGCGGTCAGTTCTTCCGCAACGGTTCGGGGGCGCTGATGACCGCCTACGTAGCGGCCGGACGCTTGATCGGCTACTACGAAACCCTGATCCATGGCTGGGATTGCCTGGCCGGTCTGGTCCTCATCCAGGAGGCGGGCGGCCGTCACAATGCCTTCCTGCGCAACGACGGCCTGGTCAACGGCAATCCGCTGCTGGTCGCGGCGCCGGGCGTCTACGACCAGCTCGCCGCCCTGGTCGGTCCCTCGCTGGACGGCTGAACGCGCCGGCCACCTGCTGCCGTTTGCAGGACGATCGCTACGGGGGCAGGTCCAAGCCTGGAACAGGGCAATGGGAGACGAAGATGAACGCCAGGCTGATGGGTACGCTGTTGGCTACCGCGTTGGTGTTGCCTGGCGCGGCCCACGCGGCCGAGGCCAAGGGATGCGCCGCGAAACGGTTCGACCTGGAACGCCAGATCGCCGCGGCCGAGGCCCAAGGCAACGGCGGGCGCGTGGCGGGGTTGCGCCGGGCGCTGAGCCAGGTGCAGGCGACCTGCACCGACGAGGGCCTGCGTCAGCAGCGCCTCGACGACATCCAGGACAAACTCCGCCAGGTCGGCGAGCGCGAGCGGGAGTTGCAGGACGCACGCGCCGAGGGCGACGCCGACAAGATCCAGAAGCGCACCGACAAGCTCAGTGACGCTCGCCGTGAACTGGAGGACGCGCGTGCCGAGCTGCAGCGCTGAACGGCTTCAGCGCCGGTCCTGGCGATAGATGCTCGGCTGCCAATAGTCCTTCAGCAGCAGATGCAGGGGCCCACGCCAGCCGCGCTTACGCAGTTGCCAGGCGATCAGCACGTTCATGATCCCGTGGCCCATCAGCAGTACCGAGCCATGCCGCTCGGCCAATTCGACCAGTCGCTCGGCCGCCTGACTCGCCCGCACGGACGACCTGCCGATGGACTCGGTGTGAGCGGCGAAGCCCAGGAACCACGCCGAGCGAAACAGCAGGCGCCAGGCCTTTACCGGTAGCCGGGGTGCGTCCAGTTCCAGATAGGGCAGGTGCGCTTCCGCATAGACCTCATCGGTCGGACTGTTAGCATGGTCCATCAGATACTCCAGCGAACGCACGCAACGACTGATCGGGCTGCTCAAGACCTGGCCCGCCTGCTGCGCCAGTCGGCGTGTCTCGGCAGGCACCCGGTCGCCGGGTACCGGGGCCCGCTGATAGCGGGCTACCCACTCCTTCATCTCCCGGGGCGTGCAGGGGGCCTTGCTGGAGAGGTCGGGTTTGCCGTGACGGACCAGGATGATGTGCATGACGCCTGCCTTGGGAAAAGATGGACTCTAGACCGCAGCCATCTCCTTTCGTCGCGCGCTGCTGCCAACAGGGGCGATGATGGCAAGAAGCCACTCGTGCCCTTCGGCCTGCCGCTTGGCTTTTTTAACTGTAAAAAGTGATACGTATCACGAAAATGGCTGCACAGAGACTGTCTACGGATCGCTGTCCCAGCCAGACTCTCCGGCTCTTGGCCGGTCCGGGCATCCGCCTGCGACCCGCGCCGAGCCCCTCTGTCTTGGGACAAGGACGCCATGAGAAGACCTTCGTTCGCCTCGTTGTTGCTCGTGCTGTGGATGTTGGCAAGCCCTTCGTTCGCTGCAGAAGACGGCCATGTGGCGCTGATCAAGAGCGTGTCCGGCAGCGTCAGGGTAGTACGTCAGGCGACGACCCTCGACGCCCATGCCGGCGACACCCTGCAGGTCTCGGATCGCCTGCTGGCCGGGCCCGAGGCTACCGCGGCCATCGTCTTCGTCGACGGCACCCTGCTCACCCTGGGCAGCGGCGCCGATATCCAGCTGCGCGATTACGTCTTCGAGCCGCGCAGCAGCCGCTATGGCTTTTCGCTCTATCTGCACAAGGGATCGGCGATCTACTCCTCCGGCAAGATCGGCAAGGTTGCTCCGGAGTCGGTGAAGATCGAGACGCCCACCGCCACCATCGGTGTGCGCGGCACCCGTTTCCTGGTCCAGGCGCAATGAAGGTTTTCTCAGCCGGGCCGTCATCCCGTGGCCGCCTGGCCGGCGTCCTCCTGCTGGCCCTGCTGACGGCCGGTTGCGCCAGTCAGCCCCAGACCCGCGTGATCCTGCTGCCTGACGCCGACGGCCACGTCGGTGCGGTCTCGATCGCCAATGCCGCCGGGCAGCAGGCGCTGGACCAGGGGTTCGCCGAGGTCACCGTCAACGGGCCGGGAGCGGCGCCGGCGCCATCCCGTGCAGTGGAACGGGCGACCTTCGAACAGCAGCATCGCACCGTCCTCGCCGCCGAGCCCTCGCCACCCCGGACGTTCGTCCTCAATTTCCTGTCCGACAGCATGGAGCTCACCGCGCAATCCAAGGCGCTGCTGCCCGAGGTGCTGGAGACAGCGCGCCAGCGGATGCCCACCGAGATATCGGTGTTCGGTCATGCCGATGCGTCCGGCACCGCCGCCTACAACCTCGACCTGTCCGCCCAGCGTGCGCGCAAGGTCGCCGGTTTGCTCCAGCGCCTCGACCCCAAGTTGCCCATCAACGTCGAATTCTTTGGCGACAAGGTTCCGCTGGTGCCCGCTCGCCCTGGTAAGTCCGAACCGCGCAATCGACGGGTCGAGATCCTGATCCTCTAGAGGCCGATGCATGAATTCCGTCGCCTCCGTGCTGCGTCGCCGGGCACCCTGGATGTTCGCCCTTAGTCTCGGGCTGTCTCTGGTCTTCGGCGTGGGTGCCTTGCTCGACGTCGCTCCGCTGCAGCATCTCAATCGTCTCTCCTACGACCAGCTCAGCCGGTTCTTCACGCTGGACCGGGACGCTACCCGGGTCCAGGTGGTCAGCATCGATGAGGCCAGCCTCGCGGCCCTTGGCCAGTGGCCCTGGCCGCGCTATCGGGTAGCCGAACTGTTGAGCCGGGTTGCCGAAGCCCAGCCGGCGGCGATTGCCGTCGACATCCTCTTCAGCGAGCCCGACCGGACTTCGCTCAAGGCGTTGCAGCAGACCTTCCAGGACGATTTCGGCGTGCAGCTGAGCTTTTCCGGCGTGCCCGCGGACCTGCAGGACAACGACGGCTACCTCGGGCACGTCATGGACCAGGTGGGGGCGGTCGGCGCGCGCTTTTTCGCCCTGGACAAAAGCTTCTCCGTCACCAGCGGTCTGCGTACCGGCGTCGGCTTCGAGGGGGCACTCGATGCCCTCCATTTGCCCGAGGCCAGTGGCGTGCTGGACAGCATCCCCGCCATCGCCAGCCAGACGCGGTTCAGCGGCTTCATCAACAGCCAACGCGACAGCGACGGCGTCGTGCGCCGGGTCCCCCTGCTCATGAGCCATCAGGGCATCGTCCATCCGAGCCTGGCGCTGGCGGCCACCATGCGGGCGCTCGGCTTGACCCATGGCGTGATCGAGTCCGGCTTCGTCGGACCAACCCTGCTGCTCGGCAGTCTGCGCCTGCCCATCGACGATCAGGGCCAGGCCTTGCTGCGGTTGAATGCCGATGCCGAGCGCTATCCGCGCTCTTCCGCGCTGGATGTGCTCAGCGGTGCCCTGCCGGACGGCGCGCTCCGTGGGAAGATCGTGCTGGTGGGCGTCTCGGCGGCGGGCTTCAACGATTTTCATACCACTGCACTTGGGCAGGTCTTTTCCGGCGCCCGCTTGCAGGCGGCCCTGGCCCAGGATCTGCTGGACGCCACCCTGGTGCGGGTCCCGCAGTTCGCCGGTCCGTTGCAGCTGGCGCTCTGCCTACTCTGCGGCCTGCTGCTGTCGTTCGGCTTCTTCGTCAATCGCAGCCAGGGCCGCTTCGCGCTGCTGGCCACCATCCTGATCGTCGCGCCCCTGCTGGTCGGCACCTGGCTCTTCGGCGCGTACGGCATCTTCATGCCCCTGGCGGGGCCCCTGCTGCTGGTGGTGGTGCTCTCCGGGCTGGCCATGGTGACGCGGATCGTGGTTGCCCAGCGCCACGAACAACGCTGGCGCAAGCGCCTGGAGCGCTCGCGCCAGGTCACCATCGAGTCCATGGCCGCGGTGGCCGAGACCCGCGATCCCGAAACCGGCGCCCACATCAAGCGCACCCAATACTATGTGCGCGCCATCGCCGAGGAGCTGCGCCGCACGGGGCAGGACCCTGACCTCCTGACGCCGGAATACATCCAGCTGCTGTTCCTCTCCGCGCCCTTGCACGACATCGGCAAGGTCGGGGTACCCGATGCCATCCTGCTGAAGCCTGGTCGACTCACCGCGGAAGAAATGACGGTGATGCAGAAGCACGCCGAGTTCGGTCGCCAGATCATCCTCAATACCGCCAGCCACCTGGAGGACGACAACTTTCTCGCCCTCGCCGCCGACATCGCCGGTACCCATCATGAAAAGTGGGATGGCACGGGTTATCCCAACGGGCTGGCCGGCACCGACATCCCCCTGTCCGGGCGCATCATGGCGGTGGCTGACATCTACGACGCCCTGATTAGCCGGCGTTGCTACAAGGAGCCCTTCAGCCACGAGCACTCCCTGGAACTCATGCGTGGGCTAAGGGGCAGTACCTTCGAGCCGCGGATACTGGATGCCTTCCTGGCCATCGAGCCGCAGATCCTGGCCATCGCCAAGCGTTTCCGCGACGAAAGCAGCGGCACCCGCCGCCTGCTCTGAGCGCGCCTCACCGGGCTGCTGAATCCTGGGTTTCGACGGCAGGTGGCCCTTGCTCCAGTCGGAGAACCGAATCCGCCAAGCCTCCCTCGCCGGTTCTTGAGCGAGCTTCTGCAGCGCCACGGGTTGATGCAGGCCTCCCGCTTGCGACGCGGCCCAGGCTTTCGCCTTTCCATCCCGATGTCCTTGGCGCAGCGATCGGTCCGTTAGGTAAATCCAAGCCTCACCGTCATCCAAGGTGACTGGCGTGTTTCCGTTCTACGTGATCGATCTCAGGACGCGCGGCGGCGCAAGGCGATCGGCTACCGAAACAACCGGCGCAGACCATAGTCCTTGAATCGCTCATAAGGGACGAAGCTGTCCTCCACTTTCATGCGGAGCAGGGCACCTTCGTAGGCCTCGATCAGGAAGGCAGCGGCGGCGTCGGCCGTGACTCCCGGAGCCAGGGCAGCGGCGTCCTCGGCCTCCCGCAACACGGCGCGCAGATTGGCCTGCCAGAGTGCGAAGCAGCGCTGCAGTGTCGCGCGAAGTGCTGGGCTGCGGCTGGCAAGGGTTTGCGCCATGACGCCATAGAGGCAGCCGCCGAGCGGCTGCTCGCCGCGCAACTCCTGCTCCAGCGCAGCGAAGTAGTTTTCCAGGCGCTGCAGAGGCGGCTGCCCTGGGGCGTTCAGCAGCGCAACCAGATTCTCGCGGTAGTGCGTGGAATAGGCCTCCAGAACGGCGCAGGTGAAAGCTTCCTTGCTGGGGAAGAAGTGATAGAAGGAGCCCTTGGGCACGCCGGCCTCGGCCAGGATCGGACCGAGGCCCACGCCATCGTAGCCATTCGCCAACAAGGCCTTCAGTCCCACCTTGATCAACGCTTTACGAGTTTCGTTTTCTGCCATATGTTCAGAGTAGACCGGTCGTCTAGTAGAATCAAGAGCGGATCGAATGGCAGGAGGTTGGCATGGACACCAGGGGGAGCGAGGGCCGGCTAGCCGCGCGCGCAGCGCCGCAGCAGTACCAGGCGCGCTGGCTATACGGGGTATTGCTGATTACGGCCGCCACCCTGATGTGGAGCAGTGCCGGCTTCTTCGTGCGAGCGCTCGACCTCGATCTCTGGAGCCTGGTTGCCTGGCGCTCGCTGTTCGCCTGCCTGTGCCTGGTGCCCTTGGCGTTCATGCTGGGCGGCGTGGCGCCATTCCGGCTACGACGGAGCCTAGGGCTCGGCGGGACGTTGGCCATACCGGTGATGGCCGTGGCCATGTTCAGCTACGTCGCGGCGCTGAAGCTGACCAGCGTGGCCAATGTCATGATCATCTACGCCACCTTGCCCTTCGTTGCTGCGGGCCTGGCCTTCCTGTTGCTGAACGAACGGCCCGGCCGGAGCGCACTCTGGGCCGCAGGGGTGGCCTTGCTCGGCGTGCTGATCATGGCCGGCTCGGCCACCGCGATGGCTGATCTTGCCGGCAACGCCTTCGCGCTACTGATGACGATGGGGTTCGCCGCCTCCGTCGTGATCGCCCGGCGCTGGGCCGACTACGACGCCGTGCTGGTGACGGGGTTGTCCAGCGGGCTCTGCGGGCTGGCCTGCCTTGCCGTGGCCCTGGTCGTACTCCCGGCGGTGCCGATTCCAACCCTGCCGCAAATCGTGATCCTTTTTCTATTCAGTCTGGCTACCCAAAGCCTCAGCTATCTGTTCTTCCTGCTGGGTAGCCGCCATGTGCCCTCGGCGGAAGCGGGCCTGATCGCCTTGCTTGACGTCATTCTGGGACCGCTCTGGGTGTGGCTGGTCTTCGCCGAAGAACCCGGCACCCCGGCTCTTATCGGCGGTACCTTCGTACTGCTGGCGGTCGTGGGCTATCTCGTCTTGCCACGCGCGCGCTCAACCTAGCCGCGCCGGGCATGCAGGCGAAGAAAATCCGCGGATCCTCGTGCTTGGGCCCAGTTGCGCTGCATCCCGGCAACAAGGGCGGCCGAGACGAGATACACATCCAGGGCTCCTGTCTCCGCTCTGCCGCCTAGCCGCTTTATTCAGCGCTGGCCTTTCGGGGTCTGGTCGTGCGTTCCGTGCGGTCAGAGCGGCAGGCAGTCGCACGTTAGGCGGACAGGCAGGGCTCAAAGGTCTGTCCATTGCCTACACGGCCCCCCGATGGCCGGTCCTGTCACCACTCGCGTGGCCGCCGTTAGCTCGCACCTCGCTGCCGGCCTTTCGCAACATCTACTTGAAAATACTCTGAAAATTTTGCCGGAAGGCAGCTGGCGGGAAAGTCGCGTTCTTGAGCGGGTGGCGCCGGGCAAGTAAGTGTATGATGTCACTTATGATATTAATTTGCATTTACATCCGCATTGGAGTTGCTTAGCCTGCGTCCGCCGCGCAAGACGGCATCGGCTGCCGGTCCCTGGAAAGCCTCCAGCGAGTCCTTACGTGGGGTACGGACGGGTCGGTAGTCTCTCGATAGGACGACCAACGACATGCAGCTCTTTTCCGTGCGCATCCTGGCGCTTTCCGTTTCGCTCGGCGTGGCAGCGCTCGCCCAGGCGGCCCCCGTTTCGTTGTCGCAACCCGCGCAGCCGCTCGCTGATGCCTTGCAGGGCTTCGCGCGCACCAGTGGCCTGAAGGTGAACTACGATCCTGCCGCCCTGGCGGGCAAGCGTGCGCCGGCACTGTCGGGTCGGCTGGAGCCGGAACTCGCCCTGCAGCGCCTGCTGGCCGGCAGCGGCCTGGCCGCTTCGGTCACGGGCAACGTCGCCACCGTCGCCCCGGTGGCCAACCAGGCGGCGACGGGGAGCGTGGCCCTCGACGCCACCACCATCACCGCCGACGACGGCTCGCTCAGTGGCCGTGCGACCACCGAAGGCACCCATTCCTACACCACCGGGGCCATGAGCACCTCCACTGGCCTGCCGCTGTCCATCCGCGAGACGCCCCAGTCGGTGAGCGTCATCACCCGGCAGCGCATGGAAGACCAGGGCATGACCGACCTCAACGATGTCGTGAAGTACGCCCCGGGCGTCACCCTGAACAAGTTCGGCGGCGATCGCCAGGAATTCCTCTCCCGCGGCTTCCGCATCGACAACGTCATGTACGACGGCCTGCCCACCACGGCGGGGACCTTCACCCTGGACACCCTGTCCTCGGCCGACCTGGCTCTCTACGACCGTGTCGAGGTGGTGCGTGGTGCCACCGGACTGATGACCGGCGCGGGCGATCCCTCGGCCACCCTGAACCTGGTGCGCAAGCGGCCGACCGCCTTCCCGCAGGTCAGCGTCACCACCAGCGCCGGCAGCTGGGATCGCTACCGCACCGAGGTCGATGCCTCCAACAAGCTGAACGAAGCCGGTACCCTGCGCGGCCGGGCCGTCGCGGCCTACGAGGACGGCCACAGCTTCCAGGACGTCCGCGAGCGCCAGCGGCAGACCTTCTACGGCGTGCTCGAAGCCGATCTCTCCGATACCACCACCTGGACCATCGGCGCGTCCAAGCAGCGCGAGGACAAGACCTCCGACTGGGGCAGCCTGCCCAGCGGCCCCAACGGCGAAGACCTGCACCTGTCGCGCTCCACCTTCCTGAGCGGCGACTGGGCCTACTGGGATCAGGACACCTACACCCTGTTCTCGGACATAACCCACACCTTCGACAATGGCTGGAAGGCCAAGCTGGCGGCGCAGCAGGTCTGGGCTAATTCCGATACCTATTCCAACTACCTGACCTCCACGGCGCCGGACTTCAGCTACTCCTCCGTCAGCGATCTGGCTACCGCTTCCGGCGCCTATCGCACCGATTCCGACCAGCTCAACCTCGACGCCTCGGTCAGCGGCCCCTTCCAGTTGCTGGGTAGAGAGCATGAGTTGATGGCCGGGATCAGCCGCCGTCAGGAGAAGTTCTACCAGCGTGGTGGCTACTCCGGCGCGACTCCGGTCGATATCTACAACTTCCGTCCCAGCAGCATCCCCAAGCCGGCCAAGGACAGCCTGTCGCCCTATGCCAGCAAGAACACCACCACCGAGGAAGCCCTATACGCGGCGGCACGCTTCAACCCCATCGATCCGCTGCATGTGATCGTCGGCGGCCGCGTCAGTTGGTACGACTTCGACAATCTCTACAGCGACGCCGACTACAAGGCCACGCGTGAAGTCACTCCTTATGCGGGCATCATCTACGACCTGAACGACACCTACTCGGTCTATGCCAGCTATACCGAGATCTTCAAGCCGCAAAGCGAGCAGAATGCGGGTGGCTCGGTCCTGGCACCCATGACCGGCAAAAGCTACGAGATCGGCCTCAAGGGCGCCTATTTCGACGGCGCGCTGAACGCATCCGTGGCGCTGTTCGAGACCCTCCAGGAAAACCGTGCCTACCTACCGGCCAACCAGGCCACCTTCTGCCCTGGCTATCCCGCAAAGAGCTGCTACAGCGCGGCCGGCGAAGTCCGCAGCCGTGGTATTGATGCCGAGATCTCCGGTCAGCTCGCGCCCAATTGGCAGGCCTCTGCCGCGTACACCCTGCTACTGAGCGAATACACCAAGGACGTCACCTACGAAGACCGCCGTTTCGCGCCTGATCAGCCCAAGCACCTGTTCAAGGCCGCCACCAGCTACCAGCTGACCGGTGTCCTGAACAAGTGGCGCATCGGCGCCGACGTTCTGGCCCAGAGTGAAACCTTCCAGCGGGTCGGCAATGGCGAAGCCAAGCAGGACAGCTACGCGCTGGTGGGGCTGATGGCGGGCTACCGCTTCAACGAGCATTGGGATGGTCGCGTCAACCTCAACAACGTCTTCGACGAGAGGTATTGGCAGGGCATTCCGGAAGGCACCGGCCAGGGCGTCTACGGCGATCCCCGCAACGTCATGCTCAGTCTGAAGTGGACCCTCTGACCCCGCTGCCGACCTAGGCAACTCTCGACTCGCCCTTGTCCACGCCCCCGGACCTGGGCGAAGCTGCGGACTTCCGCGAAGGAGTGTCGCCCGTGTCCAGCCCTGCCATCCACCTCGAACGCTATGCCGACCGCCATGCCGAGGGCTTGGCCGCGCTCTATGGTGATCCCGCCGTGGCCCGCCAGGTGCTGCAACTGCCCTACCAGACCGCCGAGCAATGGCGGCAACGCCAGAGCGGTGAACGCGAGGGGCGGGTAGCGCTGGTCGCCTTGCAACGGGAACGGGTAGTGGGCAGTGCCAGTCTCGAACAGCAGCCACGCATCCGGCGCCAGCATTGTGGCGCCCTTGGGATGGGGGTCGCCCGGGATTGCCAGGGGCAGGGCATAGGTAGCCAGTTGCTGACCGCGCTGCTCGACCTCGCCGACAACTGGATGAACCTGCAGCGAGTGGAGCTGACCGTCTTCAGCGACAACGAGCCGGCCCTGGCGCTGTACCGCAAGTTCGGTTTCGAGGAGGAGGGCCTGCTGCGCCGCTATGCGTTGCGCGATGGCGTCTTCGTCGATTGCTACAGCATGGCGCGCTTCAAATCCTGACGAAGCGCTATATGAGAAAAACTTGAGTTCTATACAAGAAACCTGAGTTTGTCTCATGCATCCCGGGATAGGACAATGGGCACCTCGTCAGTTGGAGGTGTGCGATGGTCAGGCTTCATTCCCAAGGTTCCGCTTGGCTCGAGCGCGATGGCGAAGGCCCCTTGGCGACCAGGCCGCATTCCGGCCGCTCCGTGGCTGAGCTTGTCACCGACGGCGGCCAACAACGTCAGCGGGCCTGGCGCGCCCAGCAGGCGGCGGGCATCGAGCTGATCGGCATCGCTGACGTCGGCTGGGGCGATCGCGTCCTCGCCCATTCCTACCTGGTCGGCCAGGCGGCCGGGGGCGAAGCGCTCGAAGAGGCTAACCAGATCCGGCAGGCTCGGGCGCCCTGGTTCTCGGGCGAGCTGACCTACCGGGTTCCCGAATTCAGTCGTGACCAAGCCTTTGCGCTTGGTTGGGATCAACTCTTCGTTGAGGTGGCCGAGGCCCGTGCCTTGGGTCTCGCCGTCAAGCCGGTGATCCTGGGGCCCCTGAGCTACCTTTGGCTCGGTCGCGCCCGCGATACCGCCTTCGACCGGTTGGAGCTGCTCGAGCGGCTGCTGCCGGTCTACGGTGAAATCTTCGCCCGCCTGGCCACCCAGGGCGTGGAATGGGTCCAGATCGACGAACCCATCCTCAGCCTGGAGCTGCCGCTCGCCTGGCGGACCGCCTTCGAGCGGGCCTACAACCTGCTGCAGCGTGAGCCGCTCAAGAAGCTCCTGGCCGTGCGTGGGGGTGAACTGAGCGACAACCTGGGACTGGCGACCGGCTTGCCGGTCGAGGGCCTGCATGTCGACTGGCCCGCGACCGTCCAGGTCCAGCAAGGCCTCCTCGACCGTCTCCCGGCCTACAAGACGCTGTCCCTCGGCCTGATCGAGCAGGACGGCGCGGATGGCAGTGCACGGGAACGCCGGTTGCAGTTCGCGCGCCAGGCCGGCGAGCGTCTCAAGGAGCGCTTCTGGCTGGCACCCGACCAGGCGTGGTCGACGACGGCGGAAGCGGCATTCGGAGAGCTGGTCCGGGCTGCCCGCACAGCTGCCGAAGCCAAGGTGGCAGTGGCGGGCAACGAGGACAGAAGCTGGTCAGCGATAGAGGCGGCCCTGGCGAAACTGGGCGCCCAGGCCGGACTCGCCTCTCACTGAGGACGGCGAACCCGCTAGCGGTGGGCCGTCAGCAGCAGCCCACCCGCGCTGGCGAAGAAAGCCCCGGTGGCCTGGTTGAGGCGACGGACGCCCCGGGGGCCGCGGATGAAGCGGCGGATCTGCCGCCCGAACAGCCCATAGACGAAAGCTGCGACCAGCTCCGCGAACAGATGGGTTCCGCCCAGGTAGACGAACTGCTGGGTAGTGGGCTGGTCGGGATCGATGAACTGCGGGAAAACCGCGGCGAACAGCAGGATCGCCTTGGGGTTGCTGATGCCGATGAGGAACTCCTGCAGCATCAGCCGGTGCAGCGGGCGCGGCTGCGCATTGCCCGTCTCGTCCAGGTCCAGGCCGTCGAAGGCCCGGCTGCGCCAGCTCTTCACGCCCAGGTAGAGCAGATAGAGCGCGCCGATCCACTTGATCACCGTGAAGGCCATCTCCGAGGCCAGCAGCATGGCGCCCAGCCCTACCGCCGAGATCACCAGGAACACCACGAAGGCCACGTCGCGCCCGAGGGCCGCCAGCCCCGCGGTGACGGCGCCATGGCGGATGCCGTTGCTCAGCGAGCAGAAATTGTTCGGGCCGGGCGTCAGGGCGATGAGCAGGGCGACCGGAAAGAACAGCAGGGCATCGACGAGGTTCATGGCGGTCGCCTGGTGCGCCATGCAGGCGCGGAAGAGGAGGGTGGTGCGCTATTTAAACCGCCTTTCCACGCCTTTCTCCACCAGAATCTTCGCCGAGATTTCCTCCACGGAAAAATGCGTGGTGTTGATGAAGGGGATGTTCTCGCGGCGGAACAGACTCTCCACCTCACGCAATTCGAACTCGCACTGGGCGAAGCTCGCATAGCGACTGTTCGGCCGGCGCTCGTGGCGGATCGCCGCCAGGCGCTCGGCATCGATGGTCAGGCCGAACAGCTTGTCCTTGTAGGTCTTGAGCGAGGCGGGCAGCTGCAGACGCTCCATGTCCTCTTCGGTCAGCGGATAGTTTGCCGCACGGATGCCGTATTGCAGTGCCATGTAGAGACAGGTGGGCGTCTTGCCGCAGCGTGAGACCCCGACCAGGATGAGATCGGCCTGCGCATAGTGAGTGGTGCGGGCACCGTCGTCGTTTTCGAGTGCGAAATTGACGGCCTCGATGCGCTCCATGTAGTGGCTGTTGTGCATGATCGAATGTGACTTCCCTACCGAATACGAAGATTCGGCGGAAAGTTCCCGTTCGAGTGGGGATAAAAAGGTCGAGAAGATGTCGATCATGAACCCGTTCGACTGGTCCAGGATGGCCCGGATGTCACGGTTGACGATGGTATCGAAGATGATGGGGCGCGCGCCGTCCTGGGCGGCGGCGGCATTGATCTGCTGTACCATGGCCCTGGCCTTGTCCAGCGTATCCACGTAGGGACGCGTGACCTTCCTGAAGGTGATGTCCCCGAACTGGGCCAGGAGGCTCTGCCCGAGGGTTTCGGCCGTGATGCCGGTACCGTCGGAGATGAAGAAGGCGGTTCGTTGCATGGGATGGACGTCCAGGTGGCGTGCGGGGCAGGGATCGCTGCACTGTAACCTACCGCCGTCCACTGTCCATGGGACGAGCGCCGAGGCGTACTGCTTTCCCACAAAGACACAAGATGGAGAGAAGACCTTGGACGAGTATGTGATTTCACTGGAGCAGCTCGGCGTGCATGACGTCGAGCGTGTGGGCGGCAAGAACGCATCCCTCGGCGAGATGATCGCCAACCTGGCCGGCGCGGGCGTCTCCGTTCCTGGCGGGTTCGCCACCACGGCCCAGGCCTACCGCGATTTCCTCGAACAGAGCGGCTTGAACGAGCGCATCCACGCCGCCCTCGACGCCCTCGACGTCGACGACGTCGTCGCCCTGGCCAAGACCGGCGCCCAGATCCGCCAGTGGGTGATGGACGCCCCCTTCCCGGAGCGCCTGGACGCCGAGATCCGCAAGGCCTTCGCCGAGATCTCCGCCGGCAACCCCAACCTGGCCGTCGCCGTGCGCTCCTCGGCCACCGCCGAAGACCTGCCCGACGCCTCCTTCGCCGGCCAGCAGGAAACCTTCCTCAACATCCGCGGCGTCGACAACGTCATCCGCGCGGCCAAGGAAGTCTTCGCCTCCCTCTTCAATGACCGCGCCATCGCCTACCGCGTGCACCAGGGCTTCGATCACAAGCTGGTCGCCCTGTCCGCCGGCGTGCAGCGCATGGTGCGTTCCGAGACCGGCGCCGCCGGCGTGCTCTTCACCCTGGACACCGAGTCCGGCTTCCGCGATGCGGTCTTCGTCACCGCCGCCTATGGCCTGGGCGAGACCGTGGTGCAGGGTGCGGTCAACCCCGACGAATTCTATGTCCACAAGCCCACCCTGAAAGCCGGTCGCCCGGCCATCCTCAGACGCAACCTGGGCAGCAAGGCCATCAAGATGGTCTATGGCGAAGAAGCCAAGGCCGGTCGCTCCGTGCGTACCGTCGACGTCGAGCCCGCGGACCGTGCCCGCTTCTCCATCACCGATGCCGAGGTCACCGAGCTGGCCAAGCAGGCGCTGATCATCGAGCGTCACTACGGCCGCCCCATGGACATCGAGTGGGCCAAGGACGGTGACGACGGCAAGCTCTACATCGTCCAGGCCCGCCCCGAGACCGTGAAGAGCCGCGCCAGCGCCACCGTCATGGAGCGCTACCTGCTCAAGGACAAGGGCCAGGTACTGGTGGAAGGCCGGGCCATCGGCCAGCGCATCGGTGCCGGCAAGGTCAAGATCATTCGCGATGTCAGCGAGATGGATCGCGTCCAGCCTGGCGACGTGCTGGTCTCCGACATGACCGATCCCGACTGGGAGCCGGTGATGAAGCGCGCCAGTGCCATCGTCACCAACCGGGGCGGCCGGACCTGTCACGCCGCCATCATCGCCCGCGAGTTGGGCATCCCGGCGGTGGTCGGTTGCGGTAACGCCACCAGCCTGCTCAAGGACGGCCAGACCGTCACCGTCTCCTGCGCCGAGGGTGACACCGGCCTGATCTACGAAGGCGAACTGGATTTCGACATCCGCAAGAGTTCGGTCGATGCCATGCCGGAGCTGCCGTTCAAGATCATGATGAACGTCGGCAACCCCGACCGCGCCTTCGACTTCGCTCAGCTGCCCAATGCTGGCGTGGGCCTGGCCCGCCTCGAATTCATCATCAACCGTATGATCGGCGTCCACCCCAAGGCGCTGCTCAACTACGACAGCCTGCCCTTCGAGGTGAAGGAAAGCGTCGACAAACGCATCGCCGGCTACTCGGATCCGGTCGGCTTCTATGTCGAGAAGCTGGTGGAAGGGGTATCCACCCTGGCCGCGGCCTTCTGGCCGAAGAAGGTCATCGTGCGCCTGTCGGACTTCAAGTCCAACGAGTACGCCAACCTCATCGGCGGCAAGCTCTACGAACCCGAGGAAGAGAACCCCATGCTGGGCTTCCGCGGCGCCTCCCGCTACATCAGCGAGAACTTCCGCGATTGCTTCGAGCTGGAATGCCGCGCCATGAAGAAGGTGCGCGAGGAGATGGGCCTGACCAACGTCGAACTCATGGTGCCCTTCGTCCGTACCCTGGACGAGGCGGCGCGGGTGGTCGAACTGCTCGGCGAGAACGGCCTCAAGCGCGGCGAGAACGACCTGCGCGTCATCATGATGTGCGAGCTGCCTTCCAATGCCCTGCTGGCGGATGAGTTCCTCGAGCACTTCGACGGCTTCTCCATCGGCTCCAACGACCTGACCCAGCTCACCCTGGGCCTGGATCGCGACTCCGGCATCATCGCCCACCTGTTCGACGAGCGGAATCCGGCGGTCAAGAAGCTATTGGCCAACGCCATCGCCGCCTGCAACCGGGCTGGCAAGTACATCGGCATCTGCGGTCAAGGTCCCTCGGACCACCCCGACCTGGCCAAGTGGCTGATGGAGCAGGGCATCGAGAGCGTCTCGCTGAACCCCGATTCCGTGCTCGACACCTGGTTCTTCCTGGCCGAAGGCAGCGCCTGATCCCCAAGGTCACCCCGCCGGCCAAGGGTGGGGTGACCTCTCCCGGGATCAAGCCATTCATTTCCCCCGAACGCGCCGCTGCACTCACCGGGCCGCGTTCGCCGGATCGCCTGACCGGAACGGTCGCGATCCCTGCAAGAGACACTAGATGCAGCAGTACGACAGCGATGTGGAACAGGGCCTGATCTACGGCTATCTCCTCGACGGCCGTGGCGGCGGTCGCCGCCTGAGCCGGCGCGAACTGGCCGACGTCGAACCCACACCCAATGAAGTCCTGTGGCTGCACTGGGACCGCAGCGTCCCCGAGGCCCAGGCCTGGCTGCGCCAGTCCAGCGGCCTGAGCGAATTCGCCTGCGACCTGTTGCTCGAGGAGGCTACCCGTCCACGCCTGGTCAATCAGCCCGACGACAGCCTGCTGCTGTTCCTGCGCGGGGTGAACCTCAATCCCGGTGCCGTCCCCGAAGACATGGTCTCGCTACGGGTGTTCGTCGACAGACGCCGGGTGATCTCCCTGCGCATGAGGCCCATGAAGGCCGCTGCCGAGGTCCAGGAAGACCTGGAGGCGGGCATCGGTGCCCAGAGCGCCGAGGACTTGGTGCTCTACCTCGCCAGCTACATGACCAGTCGGGTCGATGATCTGGTTCGTGGTCTCTCCGATCAGCTCGATGGCCTCGAAGAGCAGGTCGATCAGGACGAGAACAGCCTGCCCGATCACGCCCAGGTGCTGACCCTCAGGCGCCGCGCGACCGGACTGCGGCGCTACCTGGCCCCGCAACGCGACATCTACGCCGATCTCGCCCGCGGCAAGCCCGCCTGGTTCGTCGAGGCGGCCAGCCAAGGCTACTGGAGCGAACTGCATAACAGCCTGGTGCGCAATCTGGAAGAGCTCGAGGTCATGCGTGAACGGGTCGCGCTGCTACAGGACGCCGAACAGCGGGCGACCACCGAAAGAACCAATCGCACCCTCTATCTGCTTGCCATCATCACCGGCTTCTTCCTGCCCATCAGCTTCATCACCGGCCTGCTGGGGATGAACATGGGAGGCTTGCCGGGATCGTCGTCACCCTTCGGCTTCGTGGCCGCTTGCCTGCTGATCGCCGCGGTGTCGGTCTTCCAGGTCTGGCTGTTCCGGCGACTGCGTTGGCTGTGACCCGCATGCACCTCGTTGCGTCAAGAGAACACGACCAGCGAGGTGCCTATGCACGATCCCTTCGAAGCGTCCCTCAAGGCGCTCCTCAATACCCCGGCGCAAGCCCAGGACGAGGAGGGCGATGACCAGGCCCGGTTGCATCGGGTGCTCAAGACCGCCAACCGCCAGGTCGGCGCCGGCGCGCTCTTCGATCTGATCGGCCGCCACTGGGTGTCGGCGCTGCTGATGGCGCTGGGCAACGGCGCCCCTCATCTGAAGCCGCGGTCCCGTCGCACCGGGCGGACCGATCCTTCTTCGCGGAGATCCTGAAGTAGATGGAATTCGATATCTGGACCCAAAGCCTGCTGTCCGCCATGACCACCCTGTGGAGCAAGGTGGCGGGCTTCATCCCGAACGTGTTCGGCGCCCTGGTGGTGATCCTGGCCGGCTTCGCCGTCGCCAAGATCCTCGATACCGTGCTTTCCAAGGTGCTGGCCAAACTCGGCCTGGACCGGGTGCTCGCCGGCGCCGGGGTCACCAAGCAACTGGCCAAGATCGGCATCCGCATGCCGGTCACCACCCTGATCGGCCGCATCGTCTACTGGTTCGTGCTGCTGGTGTTCCTGGTCTCGGCCGCCGAGTCCCTGGGTCTGCAGCGCGTCTCCTCCACCCTGGACGTCATGGCGCTCTACGTGCCGAAGATCTTCGGCGCCGCCCTGGTGCTCATCGTCGGCGTGCTGCTGGCGCAACTGGTCAGCGGCCTGGTCCATGGCGCGGCCGAGGGCGTCGGCCTGGACTACGCCGCGGGCCTGGGGCGTCTGGCCCAGGGCCTGGTGATCATCATCTCGATCTCCGTCGCCGTCGGCCAGCTGGAGATCAAGACCGAACTGTTGAACATGGTCATCGCCATCGTGCTCACCGCCTTCGCCCTGGCCGCGGCCCTGGCGTTGGGACTCGGTAGCCGGGGGTTAGTCTCGCAGATTCTGGCGGGCATCTACGTACGCGAACTCTATGAAGTGGGGCAGTGGGTGACCCTGGCGGACGTCGAAGGCGAGATCGAGGAGATAGGTACCGCGAAAACCCTCATCCTGACCGGGGAGGGCGACATCGTTTCGCTGCCGAACCGTCTATTACTGGAGGCTCAGGTGCGCAGCCGCTGACAGGCGCTGCGGAGATGGCTATCATGCCCGCCAATTTTTGGTAGTCATCTCCCGTCTTGAACAAGTCCGCCCCCCATGCCTACGACCCGACCACGCTCAGCGACGAAGAGCTGGTGCAGCGTGCGCATGGTGAACTCTTCCACGTGACGCGAGCCTACGAAGAACTCATGCGCCGTTACCAGCGCACCCTGTTCAACGTCTGCGCCCGCTACCTGGGGAACGACCGGGACGCGGACGATGTCTGCCAGGAGATCATGCTGAAGGTGCTTTACGGTTTGAAGAATTTCGAGGGGAAATCGAAATTCAAGACCTGGCTGTACAGCATTACCTACAACGAGTGCATCACTCAGTACCGCAAGGAGCGCCGCAAGCGGCGACTGGTGGAGGCATTAAGCCTGGATCCGATGGAAGAAGCCTCGGAAGAACGGGCGCCGAAGCTGGAAGAAAAGGGAGGGATGGATCGCTGGCTGGTCCATGTGGGGCAGGTCGATCGGGAGATTCTGGTGCTGCGCTTCGTCGCCGAACTGGAGTTCCAGGAGATCGCCGATATCATGCACATGGGCCTCAGTGCCACCAAGATGCGATACAAGCGGGCACTCGACAAACTGCGTGACAAGTTCGCAGCGGAAGTTGAGAGCTGACGGGATGAGTCTGCCGTAAGTTTTTGAACTTCACGAAAACTTGTTGTCGAAGCCTCCGGAGATTGCCGGAATTAGTACCACTAGAATGGGGATACAAAGGATGAAACTTAAGAGCACCTTGGGCGTCGTGATCGGCTCCCTGCTGGCAAGCGCCTCGCTGAGCGCCCTGGCACAAGGTCAAGGCGCCGTCGAGACCGAGCTGTTTGGCAGCCGTCTGTTCACCGACAGCCAGCGCAACATGACCAACGCTGACCTCTACGGTGGCTCCGTTGGCTACTTCCTGACCGACGACGTCGAGCTGGCGCTGTCCTACGGTGAGTACCACAACGCCCGTGGCGACCATGACCTGGGCCACAAGAACATCAAGGGCAGCCTGGCCGCTCTGGACGCCTACTACCACTTCGGTCAGCCGGGTGTAGGTCTGCGTCCCTACGTGTCCGGTGGCTTCGCTCACCAGTCCATCAGCAACCGCGACATCAACGAAGGTGGTCGTGACCGTTCTACCTACGCCAACGTCGGCGCCGGTCTGAAGTACTACTTCACCGAGAACCTGTACGCCCGTACCGGCGTGCAAGCCAACTACAACATCGACTACGGCGACACCGAGTGGAGCGCTGCTGTAGGTGTTGGTCTGAACTTCGGTGGTTCCACCAAGAAAGCCGTTGCCCCGGCTCCGGCCCCGGCTCCCGTTGCCGACGTCTGCACCGACTCCGACAACGACGGCGTCTGCGACAACGTCGACAAGTGCCCGAACACCCCGGCCAACGTCACCGTTGACGCTACCGGCTGCCCGGCTGCTGCCGAAACCGTTCGCGTCGAGCTGGACGTGAAGTTCGATTTCGACAAGGCCGTGGTCAAGCCCAACAGCTACGCCGACATCAAGAACCTGGCTGACTTCATGCAGCAGTACCCGCAGACCAGCACCACCGTTGAAGGCCACACCGACTCCGTCGGCACCGACGCCTACAACCAGAAGCTGTCCGAGCGTCGTGCCAATGCCGTGCGTAACGTCCTGGTCAACCAGTACGGCGTGCAAGGCAGCCGCGTGAACGCTGTTGGTTACGGCGAATCCCGCCCGGTTGCTGACAACGCCACCGAAGCCGGTCGCGCTGTTAACCGTCGCGTAGAAGCCGAAGTCGAAGCTCAGGCCAAGTAATCTGCCTGATCCAGACTCAAAAAAGCCCGCCTAGTGCGGGCTTTTTTATACCTGGCGTTCTTGGCGCCAGCCTTCGGTCGAGGTGCCGCAGGCATAAAAAAACCCCGCCGAGGCGGGGTTATTCCTGGCGGATCGATCAGCCGCGATCGTCCGGGATGTCGCGTTGGGTCACGCCGGTGTACAGCTGGCGTGGCCGGCCGATCTTGTACGGACCGGACAGCATTTCCTGCCAATGCGAGATCCAGCCGACGGTGCGGGCCATGGCGAAGATCACGGTGAACATGCTGGTCGGGATACCGATCGCCTTGAGGATGATGCCGGAGTAGAAGTCCACGTTCGGGTAGAGGTTGCGCTCGACGAAGTAGGAATCCTTCCGGGCCAGCTCTTCCAGGCGCATGGCCAGTTCCAGCTGCGGATCGTTGATGCCCAGCTCGGCCAGGACCTCGTCACAGGTTTGCTTCATCACCGTAGCGCGCGGATCGAAGTTCTTGTAAACGCGATGGCCAAAACCCATCAGCTTGAACGGATCGTTCTTGTCCTTGGCCTTGGCGACGAACTTGTCGATGTTGGCGACATCACCGATCTCGTCCAGCATCTTCAGTACCGCCTCATTGGCACCACCGTGCGCCGGGCCCCAGAGGGCGGCGATGCCTGCGGCGATGCAGGCGAAGGGGTTGGCGCCCGAGGAGCCGGCCAGGCGGACAGTAGAGGTGGATGCATTCTGCTCGTGATCGGCGTGCAGGATGAAGATGCGATCCATGGCGCGCGCGAGCACCGGGCTGATCGGCTTTTCCTCGCACGGGGTGTTGAACATCATGTGCAGGAAGTTTTCCGAATACCCCAGGTTGTTGCGGGGGTACATCATCGGTTGGCCCATGGAGTACTTGTGCACCATGGCGGCCAGGGTTGGCATCTTGGCGATCAGGCGCATCGCCGAAATCTCGCGGTGCTGCGGATCGGTGATGTCCAGGGAGTCGTGGTAGAAGGCCGAGAGAGCGCCGACCACGCCGCACATGATGGCCATGGGGTGCGCGTCGCGACGGAAGCCGTTGAAGAAGTTCTTCAGTTGCTCGTGAACCATGGTGTGGTTCTTGATGGTATCGACGAACGCCGCTTTTTCTTGCGTGTTCGGCAATTCACCCTTGAGCAGCAGGTAACAGGTCTCGAGGTAGTCGGATTTCTCCGCCAATTGCTCGATGGGATAGCCGCGGTGCAGCAGGATGCCCTTGTCACCATCGATGTAGGTGATCTTGGACTCGCAGGACGCGGTGGACATGAAGCCCGGGTCGAAGGTGAACACACCAGTGGAGGTGAGGTTGCGAACATCGATCACGTCCGGGCCAAGGGTGCCGGACATAACGGGCAGGTCAACCGGATCCGCTCCCGAGATGATCAACTGCGCTTTCTTGTCAGCCATTAGGCCTCCTTATTTTGCTTTGAAATCATCAATAAACCCTCCACTCAGGGCCTCGCCCACTATAGAGGGATAAATTTGAAAGTCAATTTACGAAAATATCTGCCTAGAGGGGCTTTATGGCCGGATTGTGCGGCGAAAAGACCTTAACACGCAGGCTTCTGAATATCAGCTGACGACGTCGGAATCGGGCATCCGCGTTTGTCATGAGTAGGCTAACTGTCTATAATTCTCGCCCGACCGTACCGGGTCGGTGAGCTGACGCCGAGCGGTCGAGACGCTTCCAACAGGAAGCGTGTAGCAGATGTGGGATCTCCTATAACTAGCCTGATCGCAATTGGGCCCTCAGTGTGAAAGAAGCCGTGAATAGCAAACGACCTGTAAACCTAGATCTCAGGACCATCAAACTTCCTATCACAGCTTATACCTCGATCCTTCACCGTATCTCCGGCGTCATCCTGTTCCTCGGCATCGCGGTAATGCTCTATGGGCTGCACCTGTCGCTGGGTAGCGAGGAAGGCTTCGGCCAGGTGAAGGCTTTTCTGGCGCATCCGCTGGTCAAGCTCGTGATTTGGGGTCTGCTGTCCGCGTTGCTCTACCACCTGGTCGCCGGCATTCGGCACCTGATCATGGATGGTGGTGCCGGTGAAACCCTGCAGGGTGGCAAGCTGGGCGCGCAGCTAGTGCTGGTCATTTCCGCAGTTCTGATCATTCTGGCAGGGGTTTGGGTATGGTAACCAACGTCACCAATCTTTCGCGTTCCGGTCTCTACGACTGGATGGCGCAACGGGTCTCGGCAGTCGTCCTCGCGGTCTACTTTCTGTTTCTCATCGGCTTTCTGATCCTTCACCCAGGGCTCACCTACGAGCAATGGCACGGGCTGTTCTCCCACACCCTGATGCGCATCTTCAGCCTGCTGGCGTTGGTGTCCATCTGCGTCCATGCGTGGGTCGGTATGTGGACCATTTCCACCGACTACCTGACCACCATGGCGATCGGCAAGGGTGCCACCGCCGTGCGTTTCCTCTTCCAGGCGGTATGCGGGTTCGCGATGTTCGCGTTCTTCGTCTGGGGCGTGCAGATCTTCTGGGGTGTTTGATCAATGTCCACAATTCGTCATATTTCGTTTGATGCCATCATCGTAGGTGGCGGCGGCGCCGGTATGCGCGCTGCCCTGCAGCTGGCCCAGTCCGGTCACAAGACCGCGGTGATCACCAAGGTCTTCCCGACTCGTTCCCACACTGTGTCCGCCCAGGGCGGCATCACCTGCGCCATCGCCTCGGCCGACCCGAACGACGATTGGCGCTGGCACATGTACGACACCGTCAAGGGCTCCGATTACATCGGTGACCAGGACGCCATCGAATACATGTGCTCCGTGGGTCCGGAAGCGGTGTTCGAACTCGAGCACATGGGGCTGCCGTTCTCCCGTACCGAACAGGGCCGCATCTATCAGCGCCCCTTCGGTGGTCAGTCCAAGGACTACGGCAAGGGTGGCCAGGCCGCGCGTACCTGCGCCGCTGCCGACCGTACCGGTCATGCCCTGCTGCACACTCTTTATCAGGGCAACCTGAAGAACAACACGGTGTTCCTGAACGAGTGGTACGCCGTGGACCTGGTGAAGAACCAGGATGGCGTCGTCGTCGGCGTCATCGCCATCTGCATCGAAACCGGCGAGACCGTCTACGTCAAGGCCAAGGCCACCGTGCTGGCCACCGGCGGTGCGGGCCGTATCTATGCCTCCACCACCAACGCCCTAATCAATACCGGTGACGGCGTCGGCATGGCCCTGCGCGCTGGCGTACCGGTGCAGGACATCGAGATGTGGCAGTTCCACCCGACCGGCATCGCCGGCGCTGGGGTATTGGTCACCGAAGGTTGCCGTGGTGAGGGTGGTTACCTGATCAACAAGCACGGCGAGCGTTTCATGGAGCGCTATGCGCCCAACGCCAAGGACCTGGCCGGCCGCGACGTGGTCGCCCGCTCCATGGTCAAGGAAGTGCTGGCCGGCAATGGCTGCGGTCCCGATGGCGACCACGTGCTGCTGAAGCTGGACCACCTGGGCGAAGAGGTGCTGCATAGCCGCCTGCCCGGCATCTGCGAATTGTCCAAGACCTTCGCCCACGTCGACCCGGTCGTCGCACCGGTCCCCGTGATCCCCACCTGCCACTATATGATGGGCGGCATCGCCACCAACATTCATGGCCAGGCCATCACTCAGGACGCCAACGGCAACGACAAGATCATCGAGGGCCTGTTCGCCGTGGGCGAAGTGGCCTGCGTGTCCGTGCACGGTGCCAACCGCCTGGGTGGCAACTCGCTGCTCGACCTGGTGGTCTTCGGTCGCGCGGCCGGCCTGCACCTGGAGAAGGCGCTCAAGGACGGCATCGAGCATCGCGGTGCTTCGGAAAGCGACCTGGAAGCTTCGCTGCAGCGCCTGTCCGGCGTCAACGAGCGCACCACCGGTGAAGACGTCGCCACGCTGCGCAAGCAATTGCAGACCTGCATGCAGAACTACTTCGGGGTGTTCCGTACCGGCGAGTACATGCAGAAGGGTATCGCTGAGCTGGCCGACCTGCGTGAGCGCATCGCCAAGGTCAAGATCAACGACAAGAGCCAGGGCTTCAACACCGCCCGCATCGAAGCCCTCGAGCTGCAGAACCTGCTCGAAGTGGCCGAGGCGACCGCCATCGCCGCCGAGAACCGCAAGGAGTCCCGTGGCGCCCATGCTCGCGAAGACTTCGAAGAGCGTGACGACGAGAACTGGCTGTGCCACACCCTCTATTTCCCCGGTGAAAAGCGGGTCTCCAAGCGTGGAGTCAATTTCGCGCCCAAGACCGTACCGATGTTCGAACCCAAGGTTCGGACTTACTAAAGGTGACCACCATGTTGAAAGTCAGCGTATATCGTTACAACCCGGATCAGGACGGCCTGCCGTCCATGCAGGAGTTCCAGGTCGATACCGGTGGGAAGGACCTCATGGTGCTGGACGTCCTGGCTCTGATCAAAGAGCAGGATGAAGGCTTCTCCTACCGTCGTTCCTGCCGCGAAGGCGTGTGCGGCTCCGACGGCATGAACATCAACGGCAAGAACGGCCTGGCGTGCATCACGCCGCTGTCGGCCGTGGTCAAGAACGACAAGCTGGTGGTGCGCCCGCTGCCCGGTCTGCCGGTCATCCGCGATCTGGTCGTGGACATGAGCATCTTCTACAAGCAGTACGAGAAGGTGAAACCCTTCCTGCAGAACGAGACGCCGGCACCTGCCATCGAGCGTCTGCAGAGCCCGGAAGATCGCGAGAAGATCGACGGCCTCTACGAGTGCATCCTGTGCGCCTGCTGCTCGACGTCCTGCCCGTCCTTCTGGTGGAACCCCGACAAGTTCCTTGGTCCGGCGGCGCTGCTGCAAGCCTATCGTTTCCTGGCCGACAGCCGCGACACCAAGACCGAGGAGCGTCTGGCTGCCATGGACGATCCGTTCAGCGTGTTCCGCTGCCGTTCGATCATGAACTGCGTGGCGGTCTGTCCCAAGGGGCTGAACCCGACCAAGGCCATCGGCCACGTTCGGGCGATGCTGCTGCAGAGCGGTACCTGATCCACGTCCCGCCCGGCCAGTTGTGCCGGGCGGGTTCGTTAGTGACCTTGATAGCTTGATTCAACCAACGTCCATTCAGGGATACCCGGAATTCCATCCGGGCGTCGGCGCAGCCGCAAAGCGACCAGGCCCCAGAGATGGGTTGGGTCATCGGCTGATGCTATCTCTGCCGAAGGGGTGAACTAGATGCACGAAAGTCAGATGCAGCAACTGTGGGACAGCGCTCACCTGTCCGGCGGCAACGCTGCCTACGTGGAAGAGCTCTATGAGCTGTTTCTGCACGATGCCAACGCAGTGCCGGAAGAATGGCGTACCTACTTCCAGAAGCTGCCCGCGGTAACCGGCAATTCACCGGACGTCGCGCACTCCGCGATCCGTGATCATTTCGTCCTGCTGGGCAAGAACCAGCGGCGGGCGCAACCGGTATCGGCCGGTACCGTAAGCTCCGAACACGAAAAGAAGCAGGTCGAAGTGCTGCGGCTGATCCAGGCGTTCCGTCTGCAGGGCCATCAGGCCGCCCAGCTCGATCCGCTGGGCCTGTGGAAGCGTCAACCGCCTGCCGATCTGCTGCTCAACCACTACGGCTTGACCGACGCTGACCTGGATACAACCTTCCGTACCGGTGAATTGTTCATCGGCAAAGAGGAGGCAACTCTCCGCGAAATCCGGGATGCGCTGCAAGAGACATATTGCCGCACGGTCGGTGCAGAGTTCATGCACATCGTCGATTCCGAAGAGCGCCGCTGGTTCCTCCAGCGTTTGGAAAGCGTCCGTGGCCGCCCGCAATATTCCGCCGAAGTCCGCACCCATCTGCTGGAGCGTCTGACCGCCGCCGAGGGCCTGGAGAAGTACCTGGGCACCAAGTACCCGGGCACCAAGAGGTTCGGTCTGGAAGGCGGCGAGAGCCTGATCCCGCTGATCGACGAGATCATCCAGCGTTCCGGCTCCTACGGCGTCAAGGAGCTGGTGATCGGTATGGCCCACCGCGGCCGCCTGAACGTCCTGGTCAACACCCTGGGCAAGAACCCGCGCGACCTGTTCGACGAGTTCGAAGGCAAGAAGCTGGTCGAGCTGGGCTCTGGTGACGTGAAGTACCACCAGGGCTTCTCGTCCAACGTCATGACTCAGGGTGGCGAAGTCCACCTGGCGCTGGCGTTCAACCCCTCGCACCTGGAGATCGTCTCCCCGGTGGTCGAAGGGTCGGTCCGTGCCCGCCAGGATCGCCGCGGCGACCGCTCCGGCGACAAGGTCATACCCGTAGCCATCCATGGCGATGCTGCCTTCGCCGGGCAGGGCGTGGTCATGGAAACCTTCCAGATGTCGCAGACCCGGGCCTACAAGACCGGTGGCACCCTGCATATCGTCATCAACAATCAGGTGGGCTTCACCACCAACCGCCAGGAAGATGCTCGCTCCACCGAGTACGCCACCGACGTCGCCAAGATGATCCAGGCGCCGATCTTCCATGTGAACGGCGATGATCCCGAGGCGGTGCTGTTCGTCACTCAGCTGGCGGTCGATTACCGCATGCAGTTCAAGCGTGACATCGTCATCGACCTGGTCTGCTACCGTCGTCGCGGCCACAACGAGGCCGACGAGCCGAGCGGCACCCAGCCGCTGATGTACCAGCAGATCGCCAAGCAGCGCACCACCCGCGACCTCTACGCCGATGCCCTGACCCAGGCCGGCGTGGTCAACGCCGAGCAGGTCCAGGCGCAGTTCGAAGCCTACCGCAGCGCCCTCGACGAGGGCCGCCACGTGGTGGCCAGCCTGGTCAAGGAACCCAATCGCGACCTGTTCGTCGACTGGAAGCCTTACCTGGGCCATGCCTGGACCGCGCGGCACGACACCGGCTTCGATCTCAAGACGCTGCAGGAGCTTGCGAACAAGCTGCTGGAGACTCCCGAGGGCTTCGTTATCCAGCGCCAGGTTGGCAAGATCTACGAAGACCGGCAGAAGATGACCGCCGGCGGCCTGCCGTTGAACTGGGGCTTCGCCGAAACCATGGCCTATGCCACCCTGCTGCACGAAGGCCATCCGATCCGCATCACCGGTCAGGATGTCGGTCGTGGCACCTTCTCCCACCGCCATGCGGTGCTGCACAACCAGAAGGATGCCGTGCCCTACGTGCCCCTGCAGCATCTGGCGGAAAACCAGCCGTCGTTCGAGATCTACGACTCCTTCCTCTCCGAGGAGGCGGTGCTCGGCTTCGAATACGGCTACGCCACCACCACGCCCAACGCGCTGGTGGTCTGGGAGGCCCAGTTCGGTGACTTCGCCAACGGTGCCCAGGTCGTCATCGACCAGTTCATCACCAGTGGCGAGATCAAGTGGGGTCGTCTCTGCGGCCTGACCATGCTGTTGCCCCATGGCTACGAAGGCCAGGGTCCTGAGCATTCCTCGGCCCGTCTGGAGCGTTACCTGCAGCTGTGCGCCGAGCAGAACATCCAGGTCTGCGTACCGACCACCCCGGCGCAGATCTACCATCTGCTGCGTCGCCAGGTGATCCGCCCCCTGCGCAAGCCGCTGGTGGTGCTCACGCCCAAGTCGCTGCTGCGCCACAAGCTGGCCATCTCGACCCTGGAAGACCTGGCCCATGGCTCCTTCCAGACCGTGATCAACGAGCTGGACCCCATCGATGCCCAGCAGGTCAAGCGCCTGGTGCTGTGCAGCGGCAAGGTCTACTACGATCTCCTGGAGAAGCGCCGCAGCGAGAATCGCCAGGACATCGCCATCGTCCGTCTGGAGCAGCTCTATCCGTTCCCGGAAGACGACCTGGCCGAGGTGCTGGCCGGCTACCCGAATCTGGAGCGTGTGGTCTGGTGCCAGGAAGAGCCGATGAACCAGGGCGCCTGGTACTGCAGCCAGCATCACATGCGCCGCGCCGTGTCCGGCTACAAGCAGGGCCTGGGTCTGGAATACGCCGGTCGCGATGCGTCCGCCGCTCCGGCCTGCGGCTATGCCTCCATGCACGCCGAGCAGCAGGAAAAACTGCTGCAAGATGCGTTCTCCGTTTGATTCGCCACGCGACTACTAGAGATCACTAAGGAAATTCATAGAATGGCTATCGAGATCAAAGCCCCTACCTTCCCGGAATCGGTCGCTGACGGCACCGTCGCCACCTGGCACAAGAAGCCCGGTGAAGCGGTCAAGCGTGACGAACTGCTGGTCGACATCGAAACCGACAAGGTCGTGCTGGAAGTCGTGGCACCTGCCGACGGCGTCCTGGCCGAGGTCATCAAGAACGAAGGCGACACCGTGCTGAGCGAAGAAGTCATCGCTCGCGTGGAAGAGGGCGCCACCGCTGCCGCACCGGCTGCCCAGCCGGCTGCTGCCAGTGCCCCGGCCGCTGCGCCCGCTGCCGCCGGTAGTGACGAGGACCCGATCCTGGCTCCCGCCGCACGCAAGATCGCCGAAGAGAACGGTATCGATCCGGCTACCCTGGTCGGGACCGGCAAGGGCGGTCGCGTCACCAAGGAAGACGCCGTCGCTGCCGTCGAAGCCAAGAAATCCGGCGCCGCTGCTCCGGCTGCCAAGCCGGCCGCTGCCGCCGCTCCGGTGGTGACCGCCGCTGGCGACCGTACCGAGAAGCGCGTGCCCATGACCCGCCTGCGGGCCAAGGTCGCCGAGCGCCTGGTCGAAGCCCAGTCCAGCATGGCCATGCTGACGACCTTCAACGAGGTCAACATGAAGCCGATCATGGACCTGCGTTCCAAGTACAAGGACCTGTTCGAGAAGAAGCACAATGGCGTGCGCCTGGGCTTCATGTCCTTCTTCGTCAAGGCCGCCACCGAGGCGCTCAAGCGTCAGCCGGGCGTCAATGCGTCCATCGATGGCAACGACATCGTCTATCACGGCTACCAGGACATCGGCGTCGCCGTGTCCAGCGACCGTGGCCTGGTCGTTCCGGTCCTGCGCAACGCCGAGTTCATGAGCCTGGCGGAAGTGGAAGGCACCATCGCCGAGTTCGGCAAGAAGGCCAAGGCCGGCAAGCTGACCCTGGAAGACATGCAGGGTGGTACCTTCACCATCTCCAACGGTGGTGTCTTCGGTTCGCTGCTGTCCACCCCCATCGTCAACCCGCCGCAGACCGCGATCCTGGGCATGCACAAGATCCAGGAGCGCCCGATGGCGGTGAACGGCCAGGTAGTGATCCTGCCGATGATGTATCTTGCGCTGTCCTACGACCATCGTCTGATCGATGGCAAGGAAGCCGTGACCTTCCTGGTCACCATGAAGGACCTGCTGGAAGATCCGGCGCGTCTGCTGCTGGACATCTGATCCGGCTCTCGCGGTGCAGGGCAGGGGCCACGCACCGCTCAAGTTTTCATGCCTGAAGCTGCTCCAAGGGGATTAGTGTATGAGCGACAAATTCGACGTAGTGGTGATCGGCGCCGGCCCTGGTGGCTACGTGGCCGCCATCCGCGCCGCGCAGCTGGGTCTGAAGACGGCCTGTGTCGAGCGCTACAAGGGCAAGGAAGGCAAGATCGCCCTGGGCGGTACCTGCCTGAACGTGGGTTGCATTCCGTCCAAGGCGCTGCTGGACAGCTCCTACAAGTACCACGAGGCCCACGAGGGCTTTAAGGTCCACGGCATCGACGCGCCGAACGTCACCATCGACGTGCCCACCATGATCGGCCGCAAGGACCAGATCGTGAAGAACCTCACCGGCGGCGTGGCCACCCTGTTCAAGGCGAACGGCGTGACCCTGCTGGAAGGCAATGGCAAGCTGCTGTCCGGCAAGAAGGTCGAAGTCACTGGCCTGGACGGCAATGTCCAGGTGGTCGAGGCCGAGAACGTCATCCTGGCGTCCGGCTCGCGTCCCATCGACATCCCGCCGGCCCCGGTGGACCAGAAGGTCATCGTTGACTCCACCGGCGCCCTGGAATTCCAGAGCGTGCCCAAGCGTCTGGGCGTGATCGGTGCCGGCGTGATCGGCCTGGAACTGGGTTCGGTCTGGGCCCGCCTGGGTGCCGAAGTCACCGTACTGGAAGCCCTGGACAAGTTCCTGGTCGCCGCCGATGACCAGGTTTCCAAGGAAGCCTACAAGATCCTCTCCAAGCAGGGTCTGGACATCCGTCTGGGCGCTCGTGTGACCGGCTCCGAGGTCAAGGGCGAGGAAGTCACCGTCAACTACACCGAAGGCGGCGAAGAAAAGCAGATCACCTTCGATCGCCTGATCGTCGCCGTGGGCCGTCGTCCGGTCACCACCGACCTGCTGGCATCCGACAGCGGTGTGGAAAGCGATGAGCGTGGCTACATCTACGTCGACGACTACTGCGCCACCAGCGTGCCGGGCGTCTTCGCCATCGGCGACTGCGTGCGCGGTCTGATGCTGGCGCACAAGGCCTCGGAAGAAGGCGTGATGGTCGCCGAGCGTATCGCCGGTCACAAAGCCCAGATGAACTACGATCTGGTGCCCTCGGTGATCTACACCCACCCGGAAATCGCCTGGGTCGGCAAGACCGAGCAGGCCCTGAAGGCCGAAGGCGTCGAAGTCAACGTCGGTACCTTCCCCTTCGCGGTCAGCGGTCGTGCCCTGGCAGCCAACGACACCGCCGGTTTCGTCAAGGTCGTGGCCGATGCCAAGACCGATCGCGTCCTGGGCGTCCATGTGGTCGGCCCGAGCGCGGCGGAGCTGGTCCAGCAAGGCGCCATCGCCATGGAATTCGGCTCCAGCGCCGAAGACCTGGGCATGATGGTGTTCTCGCACCCGACGCTGTCCGAGGCGCTGCACGAAGCGGCTCTGGCGGTGAACGGTCATGCGATCCACGCGGTGAATCGCAAGAAGCGGTAAGAACCTGTTTACGATCTCGCGAGCTAGAGCCAAACAAGGCGCAACGACCAACGGGAGTAACAGCCAACGGCTGGCCCGTAGGGTGAGCGCCAGCGAATCAAAGGCCTGAGGACGCGGAGTTTACGAGTGGTAAATGAGCATTCCGACGGGGCCGCCTAGGCGGGCTGACGACCCAGGGCCTTTTCAACGCCGTTTGGCCGACGCGCAGCAGATCGTGAACAGGTTCTAAAAGATTGACAGAACCACGGGGTAGCCGACCGCCGTGGAGCCGCAGGGCTCCACCGCAGGAAGGCACCTCGGATCCTTGTTAGGGTGGTGTGAGACACCGCACTAGGGCAGGGGTCACAGGTGGCGCGGTGCCCGCGACCGTCCGGTGGACGGCTCGGAGAATGCACAGCGTCGAATGCGCAATACCCAACGAAAACGGTAGACAAGCATGAATCTCCACGAGTATCAGGGTAAGCAGCTGTTCGCTGAATACGGCCTGCCCGTTTCCAAAGGCTACGCTGTCGACACCCCCCAGGAGGCCTACGAGGCTTGCGGCCGTATCGGCGGCGACGAATGGGTCGTCAAGGCTCAGGTCCACGCCGGTGGCCGTGGCAAGGCCGGCGGCGTGAAGCTGGTCAAGAGCAAGGAAGAGGCCAAGGAATTCGCCGCCAAGTGGCTGGGCCAGCGTCTGGTGACCTACCAGACCGACGCCAACGGTCAGCCGGTCAGCAAGATCCTGGTCGAATCCTGCACCGACATCGACAAGGAGCTCTATCTGGGCGCCGTGGTCGATCGTTCCAGCCGCCGCATCGTGTTCATGGCCTCCACCGAAGGTGGCGTGGACATCGAGAAGGTCGCGCACGACACTCCGGAGAAGATCCTCAAGGCCACCGTCGATCCGCTGGTGGGCGCTCAGCCCTACCAGGGTCGTGACCTGGCTTTCCAGCTGGGCCTGAAAGGTGACCAGATCAAGCAGTTCACCCAGATCTTCGTCGGTCTGGCCAAGCTGTTCCAGGACTACGACCTGGCCCTGCTGGAAGTGAACCCGCTGGTGATCAAGAAGGACGGCAACCTGCACTGCCTGGACGCCAAGCTCAACATCGACAGCAACGCCATCTACCGTCAGCCCAAGCTGCGCGCCTTCCACGACCCGTCGCAGGACGACGCCCGTGAAGCCCATGCGCAGAAGTGGGAGCTGAACTACGTGGCCCTGGAAGGCAGCATCGGTTGCATGGTCAACGGTGCCGGTCTGGCCATGGGTACCATGGACATCGTCAACCTGCACGGCGGCAAGCCGGCCAACTTCCTGGACGTTGGCGGCGGCGCGACCAAAGAGCGCGTGACCGAAGCCTTCAAGATCATCCTGTCCGACAGCAACGTGAAGGCCGTTCTGGTGAACATCTTCGGCGGCATCGTGCGCTGCGACATGATCGCCGAAGGCATCATCGGTGCTGTGAAGGAAGTCGGCGTGAAGGTGCCGGTCGTGGTTCGCCTGGAAGGCAACAACGCCGAACTCGGTGCCAAGGTCCTGGCCGAAAGCGGCCTGAACATCATCGCGGCAACCAGCCTGACCGACGCTGCCCAGCAGGTCGTCAAGGCCGCGGAGGGTAAGTAATGAGCGTCCTGATCAATAAAGACACCAAGGTCATCTGCCAGGGCTTCACCGGTAGCCAGGGTACCTTCCACTCCGAACAGGCCATCGCCTACGGCACCCAGATGGTTGGCGGCGTGACCCCCGGCAAGGGCGGCTCCACTCACCTCGGTCTGCCGGTGTTCAACACCGTGCGCGAAGCCGTGGAAGCCACCGGCGCCGACGCCTCGGTGATCTACGTTCCGGCTCCGTTCTGCAAGGACTCCATCCTGGAAGCCGCCTTCGGTGGCATCAAGCTGATCGTCTGCATTACCGAGGGCATCCCCACCCTCGATATGCTGGATGCCAAGGTGAAGTGCGACGAACTGGGCGTACGCCTGATCGGCCCGAACTGCCCCGGCGTCATCACCCCCGGCGAGTGCAAGATCGGCATCATGCCCGGTCACATTCACCTGCCGGGCAAGGTCGGTATCGTGTCGCGTTCCGGCACCCTGACCTATGAAGCCGTGAAGCAGACCACCGACGCCGGTTTCGGCCAGTCCACCTGCGTGGGCATCGGCGGCGACCCCATCCCGGGCTCGAACTTCATCGACATCCTGAAGCTGTTCCAGGACGATCCGAAGACCGAAGCCATCGTGATGATCGGTGAGATCGGCGGCAGCGCCGAGGAAGAAGCCGCGGCCTACATCAAGGCCAACGTGACCAAGCCGGTGGTGTCCTACATCGCCGGTGTCACCGCACCGCCCGGCAAGCGCATGGGCCATGCCGGCGCCATCATCTCCGGCGGCAAGGGCACTGCGGACGAGAAGTTCGCCGCTCTGCAAGACGCTGGTGTGAAGACCGTGCGTTCCCTGGCTGACATCGGCAAGGCCCTGGCCGAGCTGACCGGTTGGGAAGTCAAGAAGGCCTGAGCCTGACTGACGGTAGAAAAGGCCGCCTTCGGGCGGCCTTTTTCATGGGCGCGACCGCGACGCCTCATCAGCTGCCGGCTGCCTTTTCGCCGCTAATTCGTTAGGATGACAACCTTTCCGCTCCAACGGCCACGCCGTGGCTCTACCAAGACCTGCTCCCACGAGGGCGGGCTGCCTCGTTTTCCTCATTGCTGGTACTGCCTTCCATGAAAGCTTTGCAAAGCCGGGATGTCCTGGCCCTTGGATTCATGACGTTCGCGTTGTTCGTCGGCGCGGGCAACATCATCTTTCCCCCCATTGTCGGCCTGCAGGCCGGTGAGCATGTCTGGAGCGCGGCCCTGGGCTTCCTGCTGACCGCGGTCGGCCTGCCGGTGCTGACCCTGATCGCCCTGGCGCGGGTCGGCGGCGGCATGGATGCCCTGAGCAAGCCGCTCGGCCGCACGGCGGCCCGGGCGCTGGCCATCGTCTGCTATCTCTCGGTAGGTCCGTTGTTCGCCACGCCGCGGACCGCGACCGTGTCCTTCGAGGTCGGCGTCGCGCCGCTGCTGGGCAAGGGCCCGGTCCCGCTGTTCCTGTACAGCCTGGCGTACTTCCTGGTGGTGCTGCTGGTGTCCCTCTATCCGGGGCGACTGCTCGATACGGTGGGACGTTTCCTCGGGCCGCTGAAGATCCTGGCGCTGGCGGTGCTGGGCGGTGCGGCGCTGTTCTGGCCGGCCGGCGGCCCGGCGACCGCGGCGCCCGAATACGCGTCGCGCGCGCTGTCCCAGGGGTTCGTCAACGGCTACCTGACCATGGATACCCTCGGCGCCCTGGTATTCGGCATCGTCATCGTCAACGCCATCCGCGCCCGGGGCGTGACCGCGCCCGAGCTGCTGACGCGCTACACTGTCATCGCCGGCCTGATCGCCGGGGTCGGCCTGGTACTGGTCTATCTGAGCCTGTTCCAGCTCGGCGCTGGCAGTGGCGCTCTGGTGCCGCACGCCGGCAATGGGGCCGAGGTCCTGCATGCTTATGTACAGCACACCTTCGGCAGTGTCGGCAGCGATTTCCTCGCGGTGCTGATCACCCTGGCCTGCCTGGTTACGGCGGTGGGCCTGACCTGTGCCTGTGCGGAGTTCTTCAGTGAGTTCCTGCCGTTCAGCTATCGCAGCCTGGTGGTCTTGCTGGCCGCCTTCTCGCTGCTGGTGTCCAACCTGGGCCTCACCCAGCTTATCCAGGTCTCGGTACCCATCCTCACCGCGATCTATCCGCCCTGTATCGCCCTGGTGGTGCTGAGCTTCTTCAGCGCACGCTGGGCGGCGCCCGGGCGCATCATCGGTCCGGTACTGCTGGTGGCCCTGGCCTTCGGTATCCTCGATGGCCTGCAGGCCGCACACCTGACGGTGCCCTATCTGAATGCCGCGGTACTCTGGCTCCCCCTGGCCGACACGGGGCTGGGCTGGCTGTTGCCAGCGGTAGGGGTAGGGCTCGTCGCCCTGGTTCTGGAAAGCTTGAGAAGCAAGGGGCCGGTGGAAGAGCCGGAAGTCGAGGGGCGCCCCTCGCGCTCTTGATTCCGGCTAGACACAAAAAAGCCCGCAACAGCGGGCTTTTTTCGTATCCAATCAGCTTACGGCTTGGGCTGGGTAGCCGGCGCGGTGCTGCTGGTGGTGCCGGTGGCCGGATTGACCGAGGTGGCTTCGCCTTTGGATTGCTCCTTGGCGGCCTCGTTGGCGGCTTCGTTGCGCTGCTCGGCAGCCTTGTTGCTCTGCTCAGCGGCTTTGTTCAGGTTTTCCTGGGCTTTCTGTTCGGTCTTGGCAGCATCCTGAGCCTTGTTTTCGGAAGGCTTGTCACAGGCGGCGAGGCCGAAGGCGGCAGTGAACAGCAGGGCAATAGCGAAGGGCTTTTTCATGTGTTTTCTCCTTATAGAACTACACGACAGCCCGTTCGAGCGCCGGGTCAAAAGTTAAGTTCCTCGCCTTGTCGCTTTGATCTGCAGAATTACGCGCGGCTTCACTAACGAAGGCAGGCGTCTACCTGGGGCTTCACGGCGTAGAGAGCGCCTTCGGCCTGGGTCCGACGCCTCACTGGCTCGTCGGTAGCAGCCCCTGGCCAAGGTTGAACGACTTGACCTGCAAGCGGCAGCCGCCGCCACCCTCCCGGGGCTCGCCCAGCAGCGGAATGTCGGTCAGATAGTTGCCGGCGCCATCGATGGTGCAGCCCGCTACATCGGCCGGCGCTTCGCTGAAGCCCCACTTCAGCCCTCCTGACCACATGCAGACCTCCTGGCGCTCGTTCCGCCAGCGGGTACAGGGCTGGCCCTGGATCTCGGCTTCGCCCAGCAAGGTCCAGCCAGCGGCCTGATAGGTCAGCCGCGCCTGGTTACGGGTGCTCTCATCGATGGCTTCGTAAAGACCATCCTTGTCCTCGATCTCGTCCTGGTCCTCGTGCGCTTCCAGCGTGATCAGGCAGGTGCTGCGGTCGTCGTCGCTAGCGGTGCCGAAGGTCCACTGGATCTGGCGCGCGACCTGGCGGCGGGCATCGATGGCAATGTCGACCTGGCCCTTGCCAAGCTTGGCTTCCTCATCAGCGGACAGCGCCCGAGTGGGCCAGCCGGCGCCCTGGCAGGCTTCGAGCTTCGCCCGATAGTTCTTGAGCACCATGTTTTCACCATTGGGAAGCGATTCCCAGGTGAGGACGACATGCAGAGCGGGCAGGGCGCTGATGGCGGTGTTGTTCGCCTGGGGCGCTTCGGCGGCTCGGGGAGTGGTCTTGGCTGGCTCCGCGGGCGGGTCGCAGGCCACCAGGGCCAGGGTGGTCGCGAGAAGCAGGGTGGTGGGCACGGAAGGCTGCGGCATGGGGGCTCCTGGGGCGGCTATCGAGCGGCACCATCGGCCGGTAGCCAGGCGAGCGCAATCGGTCAGATTCGCTATTGCCTTGCCGGGAAAGTTGGCTTATGCGCCGCTCGTGCGAGGCGCTGGACCCGTAGCGGCAGGAATGGGAAGCGGGCCACGAACGGCAGCCTCCCGCTGGGCGCCAGGCTTGAAATACCACTGGCAGCCCCCATCTCCGCCACATCGCCAGACCAACTGGTGCGTATCTATCGATAGCGGAGTTCGTAGCATGAGTGTGGAGACTCAAAAGGAAACCCTAGGCTTCCAGACCGAAGTGAAGCAGTTGCTTCACCTGATGATTCACTCGCTGTATTCCAACAAGGAAATCTTCCTGCGTGAATTGATTTCCAACGCCTCCGACGCGGCCGACAAGCTCAGATTCGAGGCGCTGTCCAAGCCCGAACTGCTCGAAGGCGGGGATACGCTGAAGATTCGCCTGAGCTTCGACAAGGAGGCCGGCACGGTCACCCTCGAAGACAACGGCATCGGCATGAGCCGGGAAGAGGTCATCGCGCATCTCGGCACCATCGCCAAGTCCGGCACCGCCGACTTCCTGAAGAACCTCAGCGGCGACCAGAAGAAGGATTCCAACCTCATCGGCCAGTTCGGTGTCGGCTTCTACTCGGCCTTCATCGTCGCCGACCAGGTCGATGTCTACACCCGTCGCGCCGGCCAGCCCGCTGCCGAGGGCGTGCACTGGTCGTCCAAGGGGGAAGGGGAGTTCGAGGTCGCCACCATCGACAAGCCCGAGCGCGGTACCCGCATCGTGCTGCATCTCAAGCCCGAGGAAACCGAATTCGCCGATGGCTGGCGCCTGCGCAATGTGGTCAAGAAGTACTCCGACCACATCGGCCTGCCCATCGAGCTGCCCAAGGAACACCACGGCAGCGACGAGGAGCAGCCGGCCGAGACTGAGTGGGAGACCGTCAACCGCGCCAGCGCGCTCTGGACCCGTCCGCGTACCGAACTCAAGGACGAGGACTATCAGGAGTTCTACAAGCACGTCGGTCATGACTTCGAGAACCCCCTGGCCTGGAGTCACAACAAGGTCGAGGGCAAGCTCGAATACACCTCGCTGCTGTACGTACCGGCCCGCGCGCCCTTCGATCTCTATCAGCGTGAAGCACCCAAGGGGCTCAAGCTCTATGTGCAGCGCGTCTTCATCATGGACCAGGCCGACCAGTTCCTGCCGCTCTACCTGAGATTCATCAAGGGTGTGGTGGATTCCAACGACCTGTCGCTGAACGTCTCCCGCGAGATCCTGCAGAAGGATCCGGTGATCGACTCCATGAAGTCGGCCCTGACCAAGCGCGTGCTGGATATGCTGGAGAAGCTGGCCAAGAGCGAGCCGGAGAAGTACCAGTCGTTCTGGGGCCACTTCGGCCAGGTGCTCAAGGAAGGTCCGGCGGAAGACTTCGCCAATCGCGAGAAGATCGCCGGTCTGCTGCGCTTCGCCTCGACTCACAACAGCGATGATGCCCAGAACGTCTCCCTGGCCGACTACCTTGGCCGGATGAAGGAAGGCCAGGACAAGATCTACTACCTGACCGGCGAGAGCCACGCCCAGATCAAGAACAGCCCGCACCTGGAAGTCTTCCGCAAGAAGGGTGTCGAGGTGCTGCTGCTGACCGATCGCATCGACGAGTGGCTGATGAGCTACCTCACCGAATTCGACGGCAAGCATTTCGTCGATGTCGCTCGTGGCGATCTGGATCTCGGCAAGCTGGATAGTGAAGAAGACAAGCAAGCCCAGGAAGAGGTCGCCAAGACCAAGGAAGGGTTGGTGGAACGCCTCAAGCAGGCCCTGGATGCCCAGGTCAGCGAGGTACGCGTCTCCCATCGCCTGACCGACTCACCGGCGATCCTGGCCATCGGCGAGCAGGACCTCGGCTTGCAGATGCGCCGCATCCTGGAAGCCAGCGGCCAGAAGGCCCCGGATTCCAAGCCGATCTTCGAGATCAACCCGCAGCATCCGCTGATCGAGAAGCTCGACGGCGAGCCCGACGAGGATCGTTTCGCCGACCTGTCGCACATCCTGTTCGATCAGGCTGCGCTGGCGGCCGGTGATAGCCTCAAGGACCCGGCCGCCTATGTCCGCCGGTTAAACAAATTGCTGGTGGAATTGTCCGCTTAAAGATGCAGAAGCCCGCCTCGGCGGGCTTCTCTCTTTTCACCCTCCGGAGGACCCCATGGTCGATGTCACTGTAAAACCCGTTTCCTACGAAATCGATGGCCAGACGTTCGAGAGCCAGTTGGTGTATGCCACCAGTGGCACGCCCACCCGCCCGGGCGTGCTGCTTGCGCCCAACTGGATGGGGGTTTCCCATGGCGCCGTGGAGCAGGCCAAGCAACTGGCCGAGGCCGATGGCCTGGCCTATCTGGTGGTCGACTTCTATGGCCGTAATGTTCGTCCGCAGAACGCCGACGAAGCCCTGGCCGCCATGATGCCGATCCGTTCCGATCGTGGCCTGCTGCGTCAGCGCATGCAGGCGGCCTATGCCGCGCTGGTCGCCCAAGCGGAAACGGCCGCGGTGGACGTCCATCAGATCGCTGCCATCGGCTTCTGCTTCGGTGGCTGCGCGGTCCTGGAACTGGCTCGCGACGGTGCGCCCCTGAGCGCCGTGGTGACCTTCCACGCCAATCTGGATACCCCGACGCCAGCCGATGCCACCCGTATCACCGGTCCGGTGCTGATTCTGCACGGTGCGTCCGATCCGCTGGTGCCCGACGAGCAACTCACTGGCTTCCGCCAGGAGATGGATGCCGCCCAGGTGGATTGGCAACTGCTGAGCTATGGCGGCGCGGTGCATTCCTTCACCGATCCCGAGGCCAATAACCCTGGCAAGCAGCAGTACCACCCGGTGGTGGCCAAGCGCGCCTTCCTGGCGATGCACAACCTGTTCGACGAAGTCTTCGCTCAGGGTTGAGCCTTGGCCTTATACCTGCCGGAGCCGTTCCAGGATCCGGCAGGTATCAGCCTTGGATGACTTCCTGGGTGAAGTCCAGCGGCGCTCGGCAGCGTCGACAGAGATAGCGACGCCCCTTGCGTACCAGGGCGTGCCGTTGGGCGGTGAATTCGAAGCGACCATCCGGGCAACTGCAGCGATACAGGTAGAGGGTGCGCGTCCGCTGCGGCAGTTCGTAGGTGTGACAGCGATCCGGCGGCAGTCCGTAGACCCCACGCATGATCAGTTGCCATTCCTCGCCATGGGGCCTGATGGCGCCACCGAACAGCTGGTGCGCCACCAGATGCGCCACCTCGTGGGCCACGGTCTGTTCGAGAAAGTGGGCACGATTTTCCTGATAGAGCAGCTTGTTGAATCTCAGTCGATTCTCGGTGAGATGGGCAACGCCCGCGCGCTGGCCGCGCAAGGCCAGGCTGACTTCGGGACGGGAGAAGCGGCGTTTGAAGAAGGCCTCGGCCTGCCGATAGCAGTCTTCGACCCGGGCATGGAGTTGTTCAGGCATGGGCAACCTCTGGCGCGGCCGTCGATTATGCCGAAGCCCGTGCCTGTGCCCTAGCGTCCGCGGTCGGCTGATGACCGTAGTGGCGTCGTAGCGTATCCATGGCGGCATTGATGGCCTGCAGACGCCCGGTGCTGCCACCATGATCGGGATGATGCCGGCTGGCGAGTTGCCGATAGCGACGGCGGATCTGGCCATAATCGGCCGAGCGGTCCAGGCCGAGCAGGCGCAAGGCCTCCAGTAGCTCGGATTCACCATTCACCAGGGCCCAGAAGTGATTGAGCAGATTCGCCACGTCTTCGGGCGTGGTCGTCTCCAGGTGGGTGAGATCCAGGTAGTAGGCTCTGAGCGGATCGGCCACCGTCAGGCCGGCCTTGGCGCGCAGGTAGGGGCGCAATTCGATGCGTAGCGCGCTGATGAGCAACTCGGCGCGTTGTTCGGCGCGCAGTCGATCACGGAGCTGGTAGAGGGCGTTGAAGACCCGGAAGTGCAGCCGAAAGAGTTCGTAGTTGTCGGTGACCGGGCGCGGCGGCACCAGCGGGGAGCCTGCCCGGCGCAAGGCCTGCAACAACTCGTATTCGGACAGACCGTTGCGGGCCTGCAACAACTCACGGTGCAGCGCCGCCATGAGATCCTGGGCATCGCTCATGGTCGCTGGTCGCTCCTGGCTGACGTTCGGGGTAGGGCGCGGAGCGCTTTGCGCGTAAAATGCCGGCCTTTCGTTTTTTCCTTTCGCGGATTCATCCATGGGCACCCTTTCGGTCAACCAGAACAAGCTGCAGAAACGCCTGCGCCGTCTTACCGGCGAAGCCATCGCCGACTACAACATGATCGAGGACGGCGACAAGGTGATGGTCTGCCTGTCCGGTGGCAAGGACAGCTATACCCTGCTCGACATGCTCCTCTATCTACAGAAGGTCGCGCCGATCCGGTTCGAGATCGTGGCGGTCAACCTCGACCAGAAACAGCCGGGCTTTCCTGAGCACGTTTTACCTCAGTACCTGAAGGAACTGGGGGTCGAGTACCACATTCTGGAACGTGATACCTATTCCGTGGTGAAGGAGAAGATCCCGGAGGGCAAGACCACCTGCTCGCTGTGCTCGCGCCTGCGTCGGGGCATTCTCTATACCTTCGCCGACGAGATCGGTGCCACCAAGATGGCGCTCGGCCATCATCGCGATGACATGGTAGAAACCTTCTTCCTCAATTTGTTCCATGGCGGCACCCTCAAGTCCATGCCACCCAAGCTGCGCGCCGACGATGGCCGCAATGTGGTGATCCGCCCGCTGGCCTATTGCAGCGAGAAGGACATCGAGGCCTACGCCGTACTGCGCGAATTCCCCATCATTCCCTGCAACCTCTGTGGCTCCCAGGAAAACCTGCAGCGCAAGGTGGTCAAGGAGATGCTGCTGGAGTGGGAGCGCAAGACGCCGGGGCGGACCGAGATCATGTTCCGTGCCCTGCAGAACGTGGTGCCGTCGCAACTGGCTGATCGCGAGTTGTTCGACTTCGCCAGTCTCAAGATCGATGACAGCGCCACGCCGCGCTTCGTCCAGGTGATGAATCTCTGATGCGGGATTACGCCTGGCTGCTGGAATACTGTGTCAATAGATTCGGCTCACCGGCCGCTCTGGAGGCGCGCCTGCCGCAACCGGTGGACGCCGCTACCCTGAGGGGACTGGGCGACGATCGCTACCTGTCGCTGCTGACCCGGCGCATCTTCCGTGCCGGGCTCAAGCACAGCCTGGTGGATGCCAAATGGCCGGCCTTCGAGGAGGTGTTCTTCGGCTTCGATCCAGAGAAGGTGGTGCTCATGGGTGGCGAGCGCCTGGAGCGGCTGATGCAGGACGCCCGGCTTATCCGGCACCTCGGCAAGTTGCGCAGTGTGCCGCTCAACGCCCAGATGGTGCTCGATTTCCAGCGCAGCCACGGCAGCTTCGGCCAGTTGCTGGCCGAGTGGCCGGAACAGGACATCGTCGGGCTGTGGGAGCTGCTGACCAAGCGCGGCAACCAGCTGGGCGGTCTGTCGGCGCAACGCTTCCTGCGCATGGCCGGCAAGGACACCTTCGTCGCCACCGACGACGTGGTCGCGGCGCTCAAGGCGCAGAACGTCCTCGACAAGGCACCCACCGCCAAGCGTGACCGGCAGAAGATGCAGGAAGCCTTCAACCTCTGGCGGGAGCAGAGTGGGCGGCCGCTGTGCCAGCTGTCGGTGATGCTCGCCCACACGGTGAATCATTGAGCGACGCCCTGGGGCGTGCCCGGCGACTGCTCGAGCGCGCCGAACGGGTGCTATTCATCACCGGGGCGGGACTCTCTGCCGATTCCGGCCTGCCGACCTATCGAGGCCTGGGCGGTCTGTACAACGGTCTCACCGACGAGGGGATTCCCATCGAGACGGCGCTGTCCGGCAGTATGCTGCGGCAGCGTCCCGAGGTCTGCTGGCGCTATCTCGCCCAACTGGGGCGGGCCTGCGCCGCGGCGGCGCCCAATGCGGCGCACCAGGCGATCGCCGACTTCGGCCAGCGGGAAGCCGGGAGCTGGGTGCTGACCCAGAACATCGATGGTTTCCATCGCCGCTCGGGCTTCCCACTCGAGCGGCTGATCGAGATCCATGGCCAACTGGAGCCGCTGGCCTGCCTGGCTTGCGCGCGGCCGGTGGCGGATGCCGGGGCCTGCCTGGCGGGACCGCTACCGCCGCGGTGCCCGGATTGTGGCGGTATCTTGCGACCACCGGTGGTGCTCTTCGAAGAGGCGTTGCCCGGTGGTGAGTTGCAGCGCCTGCACGAGGCGCTGGCCTCGGGGTTCGACCTGGTAATCGCAGTGGGCACCACGGCCGCCTTCGCCTACATCCAGGAGCCGGTGGGGCGTACCCTTGCCCTTGGCGGCGACCTCATCGAGGTCAATCCGGACCGTTCGGCGCTGAGCGGTCTGGCGACCGTTCAGGTGAGAAAAAGGGCCGTAGACGTCCTTCCTCGGCTTTTGAGTCACATCGGCGGCTAAAAAAACTTGCCAACTGTGACTCAGGTCGGCAAGGTGGCGAAACTTTGAAAAAACGACACGGTCGTGCCCATGCCAAGGAATCGCCTCGCACCCCTCGTGCCCCTGACGCTGGTCTGCCTGCTCGCCGCGTGCGCGAGCGCTCCGCAGTCCTCCGACGCCGTCGTTGACCAAGCTCGTTCCACCGCTTCTCAGCCTGTGCAGACCGCCGCTCTCCATGGCACGCTCGGCACTTCGACCGGCCTGGAGCCAGCGGCCGCAGAGGCCGAGGGTGCGCAGCCACGCCAGCCGTTCCCCCACAGCCAGTCGCCGCGTCGGCTCGACTGGGATCGTGAGGTCGGTCCGCGTCAGGCACTGCCGAATCTGGCTGACCAGATTCTCAACCGCGCCACCCAGCTGGTCGGTACGCCCTATCGCAAGGGTGGCAGCACCCTGGCCGGTTTCGATTGCAGCGGCTTCGTCAATTACGTGTTCCGCGAGCGGGCCGGCATGAAGCTGCCGCGTTCCACGCGCGAAATCATCGACCTCCAGGTACCGGTAGTCAGCAAGAACGATCTGGAACCCGGCGATCTGTTGCTGTTCAATAGCAACGGCCGTGGCCGGGTCAGTCACACTGGTATCTACATGGGCGAAGGCAAGTTCATCCATTCCTCCAGCCGTCGAAGCGGGGGAGTGCGGGTGGACAGCCTGGACGACCAGTACTGGAAGGTGAGTTTCCTGGAAGGCAAGCGCGTACTGCGCTGAGGTTTACTGTCGCGATATTCGCCCGGTAGGCCGCGAGGACCCGTTGGTGCTGCGTGGCAGGCCGACGGTGATCGATGGACAACTAAGGATCTCATCCATGCCGCAGGCGGCTCGCCTAGGATTGTATTGTGCCTTTCTGCTGCTGGCCGCCTGCGCCGGTAGCCCGCCCCAGCAGCCGGCGCCGACCGCGCCGGTGGTCTCCCGTCCGCTGCTCGAAAGCCAGGCCCAGGCGGCCAACGACGTGCTCTTCCGGGCCATTGGCCTGGTCGGGACGCCCTATCGCTATGGTGGTAACACCCCGGCCGGCGGCTTCGACTGCAGCGGCCTGATCGGCTATGTCTACCGCGATGCGGCGGGTGTCACCCTGCCGCGCTCGACCCGCGAGATGATTACCCTGGGTTCGCCCAACGTGGCGCGCAACGCCCTGCAGCCGGGCGATCTGGTGTTCTTCGCCACGGCGGGCGGACGCGAAGTGAGCCACGCCGGCATCTACGTGGGCGAGGGGCGCTTCGTCCATGCGCCGCGCACGGGCGGTACGGTGCGGCTGGACAGCCTGGCCAAGCCCTACTGGCAAAAGAGCTATCTGCAGGCCAAGCGGGTGCTGGTCACGCCGAGTCTTGCCGGCGGCTATTGAACCCCGTTCTGCTCGGGCCGCTCGAATGAGCATCCAGCCCGCGCGGAGCCCCGCATGCCCCAGGCGATACGTCTGCCGCCCCAGCCGGCTCGTTGTGAGCTATGCGGTCGGGCGGCGCCGCTCACCCGTCATCACCTGATCCCTCGCTCGCTGCACGACAAGGCCTACGTGCGCAAGAAGTTCGATCGCATCAGCCGCATCACCGCCACCCTCTGGGTCTGCCGACCTTGCCACAACCACATCCACCAGACCTTCGACGAAAAGACCCTGGCACTGGAATACAACAGTCGCGAGTCCTTGCTGAGCGACGCTCGTATTCGCCAGTTCGTCGACTGGCTGGCAGCCAAGCCCGATGGCTTTGTGCCAAAACGCTAAATAATACCACCCCTATATATCGAGATTGTGCCGTGGTCCCGTCTTGTCCGGTGGTTACGCCGCGCCGCGCGGCGGACGGTGGCTGGAGTGGGGTACCAGGCATCCGGAGGTGGATGCATCGCCTGGGTTTGTAAAGCTGGACGTCATGGCGCGTGCGCAAATTGTTGCCTGCATCTCACCTCCGGGGTCGAGTACCGCAGGCGGACGGCTTGCCGATTAGGATGGGGAAAACCAGACGGAATCGGTCGCCCGGTTCGCGCTCAGAAGGAAAGCCGATGAGATCCCTTGCCCTGTCGTGTCTGGCGGGCACCCTGCTTCTGTCTACAGTCGGCCTGGCGCGGGCGGACGAGACGACGTTGGCGCGTGGCGAGTACCTGACCCGCCTGGGCAATTGCCAGGGCTGCCATACCCGGCCTGACGGCGCGCCTTTCGCCGGGGGTGTCGCTTTCGACACCCCCTTCGGTCGGCTCTATTCGAGCAATATCACCCCGGATCGCCAGCAGGGATTGGGTGGCTGGACGGTAGAGGAGTTTCGCGGTGCGCTGCACCAGGGCCGCGGGCGGAATGGCGAGCAACTCTATCCAGCTTTTCCCTATACAGCCTATACCCGCCTGAGCGATGAGGACGTGACGGCCATCTTCGCCTTCCTGCAGGTGCAGCGGCCGGTCGCCTATGCGCCGCCGGCCAATGCCTTGCGCTTTCCCTTCGATCAGCGCGCCCTGATCCGCGGCTGGAAATGGCTGAATTTCACGCCGGGTCCGCTGCCTGCCCTGGCGGATGCCAAGGTGGCGCGTGGCGCCTACCTGGCCGAGGCGGTCGGACATTGCCAAGAATGCCATACGCCACGCACCTGGAGCCAGGGGCTGGACAGAGATCGCGCCTATGCCGGGGCGACCCAGCAGGGCTGGACCGCCTGGAATCTCACGACCGATCAGCGCGGCCTCGGTGGTTGGAGCGACGCCAAACTCGCCAGCTACCTGCGCGAAGGCCATCAGCGGGGCGAGGCGGTGGCGGCGGGGCCCATGGCCGAGGTGGTGAGTGGCGGGACCCGCTATCTGAACGATGCCGATCTCGGTGCCCTGGTCGCCTACCTGCGAACGCTGCCGGCCAAGCCCGGCGCGGTGCCTGCGCGCGCCGAGGTGCAGCCACCCGGGGAGGGCGGATCACTCAGCGTTGTCGAGACGGAAAGCGCTGCGCTGTTGCAGTCGGCCTGCGCCAGTTGCCATTCGCCAGACGACCGGGGACCGGCGGGGCCCTATCCAAGATCCTTCAGCAACTATTCGGCAGTGCGCGACCCGGCGGGAACCAACCTGATCCGGGTGCTGCTCGACGGGATCGACCGCCAGGGCCGCAGCGAGCATGCCTTCATGCCGGCCTATCGCGATCTGCTCAGTGACCAGCAGCTCGCCGACCTGGCCAACTACATAGGTCGCCGCTTCGGCGGCCATGCTGCCGAACTCCGTCCCGAGGACGTGGCGGCGGCGCGGAAACAGGAGAAATAGCGGTGGCGGCCATCGAACTCAGGGTCAACGGCGAGATACGGTCGCTGGATGTCGATCCGCGGATGCCCCTGCTGGAAGCGCTGCGTGGCGAGCTGGGGCTCAAGGGCCCGAAATTTGGCTGCGGCCTGGGCGAATGCGGTGCCTGCACGGTACTGGTGGATGGCAAGCCAGTACGCGCCTGCCTGTTGCCGGCAACCTCCTTCGTTGGGCGGGAGTTGCTCACCTTGGAAGGTTTGGGAACGCCGGAAGCGCCCCATGCGCTGCAGCAGGCTTTCATCGAGGAGCAGGCGGCCCAGTGCGGCTATTGCATCCCGGGCATGGTGATGACCGCCAAGGCCCTGCTCGAACGAGTCCCCGAGCCGAGCGACGCCCAGATCCGCCAGGCCCTGGCGGCCAACTTCTGCGGCTGCGGCACCCACTATCGCATCCTCCGCGCGGTCAAGCGGGCGGCGCTGCTCCTGCGCGACGGGAAGGCACCCGCATGACACTGTCGCGGCGGAGCTTTCTCGGCGGTAGCGCCGTGCTGCTGCTGGGCTTCAGTCTGCAGCGACCGGTCGCTGCCCAGCTGCTGCCCCCGCCGAGCGATGCCGCCAGCCTGGCCAAGACCCTCGATGCCCGTCAGCTGGATGCCTGGCTGGCGGTGGACGCCCAGGGCCAGGTCACCGTCTACAGCGGCAAAGTGGAGCTGGGCACCGGGGTCAGCACGGCGCTGCGGCAGATCGTGGCCGAGGAACTCTGTGTGGCCTTCAGCGCCACCCGGCTGATCCAGGGCGATACCCGGCTGACCCCGGACCAGGGCATCACCGCCGGCAGCAAGAGTCTGCAGGTGGGCGGCGCCCAGTTGCGCAAAGCGGCTGCCAGCGCGCGGCAGTTCCTGTTCCTGGAGGGCTCACGTCGGCTAGGACTGGACCTGGCGGTGGTGGATACGGTGGACGGGCGCGTGGTGTATCGCGGCGATCCCACCGGGCGCTTCGTCAGCTATGGCGAGCTGGTCGGTGGGCGGCCCTTGGGACGGCTGGTCAACCAGGCCGTGCGGACCCGCGCCGTGAAGGATTATCGCCTGGTTGGTACTTCGGTGCCGCGCGAGGATATCCCCGCCAAGCTGTTCGGCACCTTCGACTACGTCCATGACCTGCGCCTGCCCGGCATGCTGCACGGCTGTGTGGTACGCCCGCCGTGCACCGGTTCGGCACGACTAGCGGGCGTGAGCATCCGTGGCATCGATGCCAGCGCGCTGCCTGCGGGGACGCAGCTGGTCTACGAAGGCGCCTTCGTTGCCGTGCTGGCGGAGCAGCCATGGCTGGCGCGGCAAGGGGCGGCGGCGCTGCGGGTGGATTGGAGCCTGGTGCCGGACATGCCGCTGCCGGGCGAGCTTTATGCGCATCTGGAAGCCAAGGGTGGCCCGGCGGACGTCCAGCAGGAGGTGGGCGACGTCGAGCAGGAGCTGCAGAACGCGGCGCAGCGGCTGACGGCGGAGTACCGCTGGCCCTACCAGAACCACGACTCCATCGGCCCCTCCTGTGCGGTGGCGGACGTGCGCGCCGACGGTGCCACCGTCTGGAGCGGCACCCAGGGCGTCTATCAGCTGCGCGCGGCGTTGGCCGAGCTCCTGCGGCTGCCGGAAGACAGCATCCACGTCATCTACCAGCAGGCCTCAGGTTGCTACGGCCACAATGGCGCGGATGACGCCGCCGCCGATGCGGCGTTGCTGTCCAAGCTGTGTGGTCGGCCGGTGCGGGTGCAGTGGAGTCGCGCCGACGAGCATGGCTGGAATCCCAAGGGCCCGGCGATGCTGATGCGCCTGGTCGGCGGCCTGAGTGCCGCAGGCGATCTGCTCGCCTGGCGCTTCGCCAACTGGACGCCCACCCATCTGACCCGGCCGAATGGCCAGACCGGCGCGGCAGCGCTGCTCGCCGGGCAGCTGGCCTACAACCTGCCGCTCAAGGGCGGTCGTGGTGGTGGCAACCGCAATGCGCCGCTGGACTACGACCTGGTCAACGTCCAGGTGGCGACCCACTGGCTGGAGGCTGGCGATTCGCCGCTACGGCCCTCGGCCCTGCGTGCCCTGGGAGCGGTCGGCAATACCTTCGCCAACGAATCCTTCATGGACGAGCTGGCGTTGGCCGCGGGCGTCGATCCCCTCGAGTTCCGCCTGCGCTATCTGCAGGACCTGCGGGCGCGGGCGGTGCTGCAGGCCGCCACGGCCAAGGCCGGTTGGCAACCGGCGCCGGCGCGCAAGTCCGCCTGGGACGGCACTCCCGCAACCGGACAGGGCCTGGCTTTCCTGCGCTACGAAAACGAGAACGCCTATGTGGCGGCGGTGGTGGAGGTGGCGGTGAGTCGGCCAGCCGGTATCCGCGTCACCCGGGTGGTTGTGGCCCATGATTGCGGGCTGATCGTGAATCCCGATGGCCTGCGCAACCAGCTGGAAGGCTGCGTGGTGCAGGGCATCGCCCGCACCCTCAAGCAGGCGGTGCAGTTCGATCACCAGGGGGTGACCAGCCTGGAGTGGGGCGCCTATCCACCGCTGACCTTCACCGAGTTGCCCGAGCTGGAACTGGAATTGCTCGACCGCCCGGAAGAACCCTCGGTAGGCGCCGGGGAGGCCACCACGGCGGCTATTCCGGCGGCCATCGCCAATGCGGTAGCCGCCGCCACCGGTGTGCGCCTGCGCGAGGTGCCCCTGACCCAAGCGCGCCTGCTCGCGGCGCTGGCCGACGTCTAGGCGCGTCTCAGCCGCTGCTTGAAGAACAGCACCCCACCCGCACCCAGCAGGGCCACCACGCCGGCACCGATCCACAAAGTTTCGTTGCCGGCGAAGCTCAAGTGGTCGACGCCCTTGGCTGCCAGATACCCCGGCGCCATCATCAGCGGCGCCCAGACGATGGCCGAGAGCACGTTGGCCGATTGGAAGCGCAGCTGGTTCATGGCCATCATCCCGGCCACCAGGGGCACGGTGTTGCGGATCATGGTCAGGAAGCGCCCGCCGAATACCGCGAAGAACCCATAGCGCCGGAAGAATAGCCGGGTCCGGGCCACCTGCTTGCGATAACGGCGAAAGGGCGGGCGGTGGACGATGCTGGGACCTAGCCAGCGGCCGATGACGTAGGAGCAGATGTCGCCGAGGATGGCGCCGATGATGGCGGCCAGCACCAGCGGTACCGGCGCCAGCACGCCCGAGCCGGCCAGGCCCCCGACGACCAGCATGAGCGCCGTAGCCGGGATGAAGACCCCGAGCAGGACCAGGGACTCGCCAAAGGCGAGCAGACCGACGATCAGCGGCGCCCAGGCCTGGTGGGTTTCGATGAAACCGAGCAGCGATTGAGTCAAGGATTCCATGGGTGGCCTCTCCTGCCGAAAGTCCTAAGACTACGCGGTACCCAGGGTCTACCAGCCGTTTCAACAGCTTGAATCAATTTCCATTGCCGAAAGTGCGCAGGAGCCCGCAATAGACCGGCCCAGACGAGCGCCTCAGGTCGCGGCCAGGGCGTCTTGGGTCGCCTGCCAGCGTAATTCGTGGCGTTCGCCGATCACGAAACGGTCGCCCTGGAAATCCCAGCGCTCCACGTCCACGGTCTTGTCCGCGCCTGCACCGACCAGCAAGCGATTGAAGGAGTTGGGCGAGGTGCCGCGCACGCGGGAAGAGAGGGCGGTGCCGGCCTGGACGATCCAGATCTCGCGCGGCAGGGCGGGGTACTGGCGGCTCAAGGGCAGGACGTAGGGCAGGTGGATGTGCCCGCCCATCACCAGGTCCAGTCCGGCGTTGGCCCAGGTGGCCAAGGCCTGGTCGGCGTTGTGCTGCAGGTTGCTCAGGTCGCTGAGTTCGAGGGCGCCGAAGGGCTGGTGGGCGATGACGATGCGCAGCTTGGCGGGTCCGGCGCGGTGCAGGCGTTCGGCCACGCGCTCGATCTGCTCAGGGCTCACCGCGCCATCCTTGTGGCGTTGCGGGGCGGTGGTGTTGAGGCCGATCAGCAGCAGTTCGTCGTTTTCGAAGCTGGGTTCGAGGTCGTCGCCGAAATGCCGGCGATAGTTGCCGTAGGGGGCGAGGAAACGGGCGAAGACGTTGTACAGCGGTAGGTCGTGATTACCTGGGATCACCAGGGTACGAGGAATGCCGTAGCCTTCCAGGCGTTCGACGAAGGTCTTGGCGGCGGCGAATTGCTCGCGGCGGGCGCGCTGGGTGATGTCCCCGGAAAGGATGAGGACATCGGCGCCGTGTTCGCGGACATGGGCCTCCAGGGCCGCGACCACAGCGGGTTGCTCGGTGCCGAAGTGGGTATCGGAGATTTGCAGGAGGGTCGTCATGAGGACCTGGTTTCCAACGGATTCCCCTTTACGACCGCAACGGGCGCCAAGCTATCCAGCGAAGGCTAGTCAGAGGCTTTTCCAAGGCTCGCGAGCTAGAGCCAAACAAGGCAAAAATTGCTGAGGAAGCGGAGTTTACGAGTGGTAAATGAGCATTCCGAAGCCATTTTAACGCCGTTTGGCCGACGCGCAGCAGCCTTGGATAGGCTCTTAGACTTCGCCGTCGTGATGCCAGGCGTCATGCAGTTCGGAGGCATTGGCTTCACCGACTTCGGCGCGGGCTTTCAGCCAATCCAGCAGCGCGGCACGGTCTTCGTCGGTGGGCGAGGTGTAGCGCTTGTTGGCCATGATGGTGCCTTCGACCCAGGCGTTGTCGAAGCCGCCGATGTAGTCCAGCTTGCGCTCTTCGACGTAGTCGATGAAGTCGCCGAGGAAGGTGTCCAGATCGTCTTCGCTGAGTTCGTTCTTGAAGCTCACCTTGATTTCGAAGGCCAGTTCCTGGAACTCGCCCAGGTACTGCTTCTTGCGCAGGCGACGCTTCATGCGGCTCAAACGGGGATCTTGGTTGGTATCGGTCATGGCGAAGGCCTGGATATCGATGAAAGGGCGGGCATTATCCCTGGCGTGGCGGGTAATGCCAATGCCGCCCGCCGGGTGAGCGCTCGAACCGGCTGATTGGGCTGCGACCCAGGCGCGCAGCCCCGGCGCAGGGTGAGCGCTGACGGCCTCAGGCCGCCATGGCCGCGCAGGCCTCGGCGCAGGCTTCGCAGGCGCGAGCGCAGGCCTGGCAATGGTCGGCCTTGTGCTTGCCGCACTCCGCGGCGCAGGCGCGGCAGGTGGCCAGGCATAGGGCGCAGGCTTCGGCGAGGCGGTCGCTGCCGCGTTGCATGAAGGTGGCGGCCAGGCGACAGGCGTCCGCGCAATCGCGATCCAGCCGCACGCAGTCGCGCATCATGTCCAGATTGGCTTCGCCCAGGCAGGCGCTGGCGCAGGTTTCACAGGCGGCGGCGCAATCGAGGCAGGCCTTGATGCAGGCGGCGAGAGTGGCATCGGTCATCCGGTAGCTCCTGATGGTTTGGCGAGTCTTGGGTGGACCGATGGACCAGGCGCCGAGTTCGGCCCCCGCGATCGATTGACGCTCTCCCGGCTAGTCCGTACCCTGCGCCCTTGCACGTGGTGCCCCGCCTGAGCCGGGGTGAAACAGGGAAGCCGGTCGAGCCGGCGCTGCCCCCGCAACGGTAGTTGAGTAGTAGCTGCGCGACACCCACTGGCCCCGGCCGGGAAGGGGCGCAGCGGATGCCCCAGGGTATCGACTCACCAGCCCGGAGACCGGCCACGCTTGCGTTCATCTCGGCGATGCGGAGGGCGTCGCGCGGCGGCGTCACCTGTCTTGCGCGGGCGGCGTCTCTGCCCGTTTCTCCGCCGCGCCCGCACCCGGAGAACCGCCATGACCGACACCCCCGATACCCCTAGCGACGAGCGTGACGAGCGCCACCGGGCGCGCATGATGCGCAAGAAGGCGGTGATCGACGCGCGCATCGCCGAAGCCCAGGACGAGCGCGGGCTGCTGCTGGTGCATACCGGCATCGGCAAGGGCAAGAGCAGCTCGGCCTTCGGCATGGCGGCACGCGCCCTCGGCCATGGCATGAAGGTGGGGGTGGTGCAGTTCATCAAGGGCCGTCGCGATACCGGCGAGCAACTTTTCTTCAAGCGCTTCCCCGAGGAGGTGCGCTACCACGTCATGGGCGAAGGCTTCACCTGGGACACCCAGGACCGTGCCCGCGACCTGCAATCGGCCGCTGCGGCCTGGGCGGTGGCGGTGGAACTCCTGCGCGACCCGGCCATCGGCCTGGTGTTGCTGGACGAACTCAACATCGCCTTCAAGCATGGCTACCTGGACGTGGACCAGGTGCTGGCCGATCTCGCCGGACGCCCCGCGCACCAGCACGTGGTGGTCACCGGGCGCGGCGCTCCGCCGGCGCTGGTCGAGGCCGCCGATACCGTGACCGACATGAGCCTGGTCAAGCATGCCTTCCAGGCCGGCGTCCGCGCCCAGCAGGGCATCGAATGGTAGGCCCAGTGCGACATTGCCCGGCGCTGCTGATCGCCGCCCCGGCATCCGGCCAGGGCAAGACCAGCGTCACCGCCGCCCTGGCCCGGCTGCACGCTCGCCAGGGGCGACGGGTGCGGGTGTTCAAGTGCGGCCCGGACTTCCTCGATCCGATGATCCTTGCCCGTGCCAGCGGCGCGCCGGTCTACCAACTCGATCTGTGGATGATCGGCGAGGCGGAGAGCCGGCGGTTGCTGTGGGAAGCGGCGGGGGAGGCGGATCTCATCCTCATCGAGGGCGTCATGGGGCTGTTCGATGGTCAACCCTCGGCGGCAGACCTGGCCGAGCGCTTCGGCGTACCGGTGCTGGGGGTGATCGACGCGGCGGGTCTGGCGCAGACCTTTGGCGCCCTGGCCTATGGCCTGGCCCACTACCGGCCGAGCCTGCCCTTCGCCGGGGTGCTGGCCAATCGCAGTGGCAGTTCGCGGCAGACCCAGTTGATCCGTGGCAGCCTGCCGGCGGGCATGACCTTCTTCGGCAGCCTGCCACGCGATGCCGGCATCGAACTGCCCAGTCGCCATCTCGGGCTGATCCAGGCCGACGAGGTCACCGACCTGGATCGCCGCCTCGATATGGCCGCCGATGCCCTGGCCGCCAGTTCCGACATCGAATTGCCGCCGCCGGTGGCCTTCGCCGCGCCGGAGCCGACCGCCGTGGCACCGCTGCTGGCTGGCGTACGCATCGGCGTGGCCCGGGACGCTGCCCTGGCCTTCCTCTATCAGGCCAACCTGGATCTCCTGCGTGCCCTGGGCGCCGAGCTGACCTTCTTCTCCGCCCTGACGGACCCGACCTTGCCGGCGGTGGATAGCCTCTATCTACCCGGTGGCTATCCCGAGCTGCACCTGCAGGCGCTGTCCAACAACCTCGGCATGCGCGCGGCCATCCGCGCCCACCATGCGGCGGGCAAGCCGATCCTGGCCGAGTGCGGCGGCATGCTCTATCTGCTCGATGAGCTGACCGACAAGACTGGGGAATCCGTCGCCATGCTCGGCCTGCTGCCGGGCAGCGCGCGGATGCAGGCACGGCTGACCGCCCTGGCCCTGCAGTCGGTGGAATTCGCGCAGGGCACCCTGCGCGGCCACACCTATCACCATTCCGCCCTGGAGTCTCCCGCGGCGCCCTGGGCGCGTGGGCTGTGCCCCAATGGCAAGGCAGTGGCCGAGGCGGTCTACCGCGACGGTCGCCTCACCGCCAGCTATATTCACTTCTACATGCCGTCGGCACCCGCCGCGGCTGCTGCGATGTTCAAGCCGTGACCACGACGCCCTATACCCCCGCCGAACGAGCCGCTGTCTACCGAGCCATCGCCGAGCGCCGTGACATGCGCCATTTCTGCGGTGGCGAGGTGCCCGCCGAGCAACTGGCCCGCCTGCTGAGCGCGGCACACCACGCGCCCAGCGTGGGGCTGATGCAGCCCTGGCGCTTCCTGCGCATCAGCGATCCGGCCTTGCGCCAGCGCCTGCACGAGCTGGTGGAAGAGGAGCGTTGCGCGACCGCCGAGGCCCTTGGCGAGCGTAGCGACGAGTTCATGAAACTCAAGGTGCAGGGCATCCTCGACTGCGCCGAGGTGCTGGTCGCGGCCCTCATGGACGGCCGTGAGGCCCATGTCTTCGGCCGCCGGACCCTGCCGGAAATGGACCTCGCCTCGCTGTCCTGCGCTATCCAGAATCTCTGGCTGGCGGCGCGCTGCGAAGGCTTGGGCATGGGCTGGGTATCGCTGTTCGAGCCCGACGCCGTGCGCAGCCTGCTGGGGATGCCCGAGGGCTCCCAACCGGCGGCCATTCTCTGCCTGGGTCCGGTCGAAGCCTTCTATGAGCGGCCGATGTTGGAAGAAGAGGGCTGGCGCCAAGGCCGCCCCCTGGAAGAGCTGGTCTTCGAGAATCGGTGGGGCCAGAAGCCATGATGCTGGCCTTCGCGGTCGTCTGCGGCATGCTGCTCGACCTCCTGTTCGGCGAACCGCGTCGTGCCCATCCGCTGGTCTTGTTCGGCCGTTTCGCCGAGAGCCTCGAAGCCCGCTTCAATCCTGGCGGCCGCGGCTGGCGCAGCCACGGGGTGATGGCCTGGAGCCTGGCCGTGCTGCCTTGGGTACTGCTCACCGCCTTGCTCTGCCAGATCGGCTGGCTGGCCTGGATCATCCAGCCGCTGGCGCTCTACCTGGCCATCGGGCTACGCAGCCTGGGCGAGCATGCCGAGCCGGTGGCGCGCGCCCTGCAACGCAACAACCTGCCCGAGGCGCGGCGCCGGGTCGGCTATCTGGTCAGTCGTGAAACCAGCGAACTGGACCAGACCGCCGTGGCCCGCGCCGCCACCGAATCGGTACTGGAAAATGGCAGCGATGCCGTCTTCGCCGCGCTGTTCTGGTTCGCCCTGCTCGGCGCGCCTGGCGTGGTGCTCTATCGCCTGGCCAATACCCTGGATGCCATGTGGGGCTATCGCACCCCGCGCCTGGAGCGCTTCGGTTGGGCCGCGGCGCGGCTGGACGATGTGCTCAACTATATCCCGGCACGCCTGGTCGCCCTGACCTATGCCTGCCACGGCCGCTTCTGGAACGCCATCGAATGCTGGCGCACCCAGGCGCCGCTGTGGGACAGCCCCAACGCCGGTCCGGTGATGGCGGCCGGTGCCGGTGCCCTGGGCGTGAGCCTGGGTGGAGCGGCGCGCTACCACGGTGAGTGGCACGAGCGCCCGTTGCTGGGCCGTGGCCCCGCGCCAACTTTCCTCGCCATCACCCGCGCCCTCACGCTGGTACGCCGCGGCGCCTGGCTATGGACCGCGCTGATCGCCCTGGGAGGGTTGCTGCTTGCTTGAGCACGGCGGTCGACTGCGCCGCGCGGCGCGCACCTACGACATTCCCCTGGACGATTGGCTGGACCTGTCCACCGGCCTCGCGCCCTGGCCTTGGCCGCTGCCTGAGATCCCGGCGAGCGCCTGGGCGCGCCTGCCCGAGCCCGACGATGGCCTGGTGGAAGCTGCCTGCGCCCACTACCGTGCACCCGCCGTTTTGCCGGTGGCGGGTTCCCAGGCCGCCATCCAGGCACTGCCTACCTTGCGTGCGCCCTCGCGGGTCGCGGTACTCGCCCCCTGTTACGCCGAGCATGCCCTGGCCTGGCGTCGTGCCGGGCACGAGGTACGGGAGCTGGATGAGGAGCAGATCGTGGCCGGACTCGATTCGCTCGACGTCCTGGTGGTGGTCAATCCCAACAATCCCACCGGGCTGCAACTGCCGCCCGCGCGGCTGCTGGACTGGCACGGCCGACTCGAACGTCGTGGCGGTTGGCTGGTGGTCGACGAGGCCTTCATGGACGCGACGCCAGGCCTGAGTCTGGCCCCCTACAGCGATCTGCCCGGGCTGATCGTATTGCGCTCCTTCGGCAAGTTCTTCGGCCTGGCTGGCCTGCGCCTGGGCTTCGTGCTCGCTGCGCCCGATCTCTTGGCTCGCCTCGACGAGCACCTCGGCCCCTGGACGGTGAATGGCCCGAGTCGCCATCTCGCCCGGCAGGTGCTAGCAGATGTCGCGGCTCATGAGCGCCAGCGCCAGGTGTTGCTCCAGGCCGGTGATCGACTGGCGACGCTGCTCACCGCCCACCATCTGCCGCCCAGCGGCGGGTGCGCCCTGTTCCAGCTGCTGCGCCGCCCAGACGCCGCTGCGCTGCATGAACACCTGGCGCGCCAAGCGGTCTTCACCCGGCTGTTTCCCGACCTGGGTGCCCTGAGATTCGGCTTGCCTGCCGACGAGTCCGGCTGGCAGCGGCTGGAGCAGGGGCTGGCCCGCTACCGGAGTTCCTTATGAGTACCTTGATGGTGCAGGGCACCACCTCCGACGCCGGCAAGAGCACCCTGGTGGCCGCGCTATGCCGCTGGCTGTATCGCCAGGGCGTGAGCGTGGTGCCCTTCAAGCCGCAGAACATGGCGCTGAACAGCGCCGTGACTGCCGACGGTGGTGAGATCGGGCGGGCCCAGGCCGTCCAGGCCCAGGCCTGCGGACTCGCTGCGCACACCGACATGAATCCGGTGTTGCTCAAGCCCAACACCGACGTCGGCGCCCAGGTGATCATCCATGGCCGCGCCGTGACCAGCATGGACGCCAAGGCCTACCACGCCTACAAGCCGATAGCCCGCGAAGCGGTGCTGGCTTCCCATGCACGGCTGTCGGCACAGTATCGGGTGGTGCTGGTGGAAGGCGCCGGCTCGCCGGCCGAGATCAATCTGCGCCAGGGCGACATCGCCAACATGGGCTTCGCCGAGGCGGTGGATTGCCCCGTGCTGCTGGTGGCCGACATCGACCGCGGCGGCGTCTTCGCCCATCTGGTGGGTACCCTGGAGCTGCTGGAGCCCAGCGAGCAGGCGCGCGTCGCCGGCTTCATCATCAATCGCTTCCGCGGCGACCTGGCCCTGCTGCAACCGGGGCTGGACTGGCTCGAGGCGCGCACCGGCAAGCCGGTGCTCGGGGTGCTGCCCTATCTCCACGACCTGCACCTGGAAGCCGAGGATCGCCTGGCCACCGGTCAGGTCGCCAAGCGGGGCCCGCGCCTGCGGGTGGCCGTGCCGGTAATGCCGCGGCTGAGCAACCACACCGATTTCGACCCGTTGCGCCTGCATCCCCAGGTGGAGCTGCTGTTCGTCCGCCAGGGTGAGAGCATGCCCGCCGCGGATCTGATCATCCTCGGCGGTTCCAAGAGCGTGCGCAGCGACCTGGCCTTCCTGCGGGCCCAGGGCTGGGACACCGCCATCGCCCGTCATCTGAGATACGGCGGCCGGTTACTGGGCCTCTGTGGCGGTTTCCAGATGCTCGGCGAGCGCATCGCTGATCCCCTCGGCCTGGAGGGGGCGCCAGGTGATAGCGCCGGTCTGGGGCTCTTGGCCATGACCACCGAGCTGGCGGCGGAAAAGCAACTGCGCAATGTGCGTGGCTGGCTGTGTGACGGCGGGGCCGAGGTCGGCGGTTACGAGATCCACGCGGGTGTCAGCCAGGGCCCGGCGCTGGAGCGCCCGGTGCTGCGTTTCGTCGATGGCCGGGTCGACGGCAGCCTCAGCGACGACGGCCAGGTGCTGGGCACCTATCTGCATGGCCTGTTCGAGTCGCCTGCCGCCAGCGTCGCGCTGTTGCGCTGGGCAGGGCTTACCGAACCGCAGCTGTTGGATTACCACGCGCTGCGCGAGCGCGATCTTGAGCGCCTGGCTGATCTGGTCGACCATCATTTGGATACCGGGCGCCTGCGCGCCCTCTGCGAGCTCTAGATGCGCGAACTCATCCTCGGTGGCGCTCGCTCCGGCAAGAGCGCCCTGGCCGAGCGCCTGGCCGCTCAGTCCGGCCTCGCCGTCACCTACATTGCCACCGCCGGCGGCAGCGACGCCGAACTGGCCCGGCGCATCGAGCGTCATGCGGCACGGCGCCCTGCGCACTGGGCGCTGGTGGAAGAGCCGCTGGCGCTGGCCGAACGGCTGCGCGCCCTGGCCGCGCCGGACGCCTGCCTGCTGGTGGATTGCCTTACCCTCTGGCTGACCAACCTGCTGCTGCTCGACAATCCCCAGCGTCTCGACCGCGCCTGCGCCGAACTGCTCGATGCCGTGCCGCAGTTACCTGGCCGCCTCATCCTCGTCAGCAACGAGACCGGCCTGGGCGTCGTCCCGCTGGGTGAGCTGACGCGGCGCTACGTCGATGCCGCCGGCGAATTGCATCAGGCCCTGGCCGCGCGCTGCGAGCGCGTGGTGCTGACCGTCGCCGGACTACCCCTGACCCTCAAAGGAACCCCGCTATGAGCATGCCCTGGTGGCAAGGACCCTGCCGCCAACCCGATACCGCCGCCGCCGAGGCTGCGCGCCAGCGGCAGGCGGTCCTGACCAAGCCGAGCGGCTCGCTCGGCGACCTGGAGGCGCTGGCGATCCAGATGGCCGCCCTGCAGGGCACCCCCCGGCCCGTGCTGGAGCGCACCGCCATCGCCGTCTTCGCCGGCGACCACGGGGTGGTGGAGGAGGGCGTTTCGGCCTATCCGCAGGCGGTCACCGCCGAGATGGTGCGCAACTTCGTCCGTGGCGGGGCTGCCATCAGCGTGCTGGCCCGGCAACTCGACGCCACCCTGGAAGTGGTCAACCTGGGTACCGTCACGCCCCTGGAAGCGCTACCGGGGGTGATCGACCTGCCGTTGGGGCTCGGCACCGCCAACTTCACCCTGACCGCGGCCATGACCCACGAGCAGTGCCAGGCCGCGTTGCAGGCCGGCCGCGATGCCGTGCTGCGCGCCCGGACGCGCGGCGCCGACCTGTTCATCGGCGGCGAGATGGGCATCGGCAACACCACCGCCGCCAGTGCCTTGGCCAGCGTGCTGCTGGACACCTCGCCCCAGGCCCTGGCCGGCCCGGGGACCGGCCTGGACGCCAGCGGCGTGGCGCGCAAGGTCGCGGTGATCCAGCGCGCCTTGCTGCGCCACGGCGAAGCCCTGCAGGACCCCTACGAATTGCTGCGCCGGTTGGGTGGCTTCGAGCTGGCGGCCCTCACCGGCGCCTACCTGACCTGCGCCCAGCAGGGCCTGCCGACACTGGTGGACGGCTTCATCTGCTCGGTGGCGGCGCTCTGTGCCCTGCGGCTGCAACCCGATATCCGCGACTGGTTGCTCTTCGCCCACTGCGGCGCCGAACCCGGTCATGCCGCCGTGCTGCTGGCCCTGGGCGGCGAGCCCATGCTGGACCTGGGCTTGCGCCTGGGCGAGGGTAGCGGCGCCGCCCTGGCGGTCCCGCTGTTGCAGCTGTCCTGTCGCCTGCACAGCGAGATGGCCACCTTCGCCGAAGCCAGCGTCTCCGACCGTGCCCATGACTGACTGCTGGCTGCTGCGCCATGGCGTCACCGAGGGTCCCGAAGGCTTTCGCGGGCGCCTCGATCCGCCGTTGTCGCAGCAGGGCTGGGCGCAGCTGCGCGAGGCGGTTGCCGCGCAGCCGGCCTTCGCCCTGATCTTGAGTTCGCCGCAGCAGCGCTGCGCCCGCTTCGCCGAGTGGCTTGCGGCGGAGCAGGGCGCCGAGCTGGTGCTGGAACCCGATCTACGCGAACTCGACTTCGGTGACTGGGAAGGCCGCAGCGCGGCCGACCTGATGCAGGACCAGGCCGAGGCCCTGGGACGGTTCTGGGCCGATCCCTATGCGCATACCCCGCCGGAAGGCGAGCCGGTGGCCGCCTTCGCCGAACGGGTGCTGGGCGCCATGGCGCGCTGGCGGCCGCGGCTGCAAGGACAGCGCAGCCTGATCGTCACCCACGGCGGCGTGATCCGCCTGCTGCTGGCACGCCAGCGCGGTCTCGCGCCCAGGGACCTGCTGCAGGTCGAGGCCCCTTACGCGACCCTGCAAGCGCTGATGCTGGAGCCCTGCTGATGCCCCTGCCGCTGCTGATCGCCGTGCAATTCCTCACCCGCCTGCCGGTTCGGCTGCCGGGGATGCCGCCGCCGGAGGCCGTGGGCCGCTCCGTGCTCTGGTATCCGGTGGTGGGCCTGCTACTGGGGGGGCTGCTGAGCCTGATCGCCTGGTTGGGGGCGGGGGGCGGGGTTTTCCTGCAGGCGGCGCTGGTGCTGGCCGGTTGGGTGATCCTTACCGGCGGCCTGCACCTGGACGGCCTGGCCGATACCGTCGATGCCTGGGTCGGCGGCTATGGCGATCGCGAACGCACCCTGGCGATCATGAAGGATCCGACCTGCGGCCCCATGGGCGTGCTGGCGCTACTGCTGACCCTGCTGCTCAAGTGGAGCGCCCTGGTCGTGCTGCTGCCGCAGTCGTCCGCCTGCCTGTGGCTGGCCACCCTGGCCGGTCGTCTGGCGCTGCCCTGGCTGCTGTTGACCACGCCCTACGTCCGCCCGGGCGGACTCGGTGAACTGCTCAGTCGCCACCTGCCGCGGGCGACCCTGCGCGGGGTATTGCTCGGCGGAGCGGCGCTGCTGCTGGCGTTGCCCCTCGGCGGATTCGCCTTGATCGCCACCGCCGCGGTTGCGCTGCTTGGCCGCCGGGCCCTCCGCCGGCGCCTGGGCGGCACCACCGGCGACACCGCTGGGGCCCTGCTGGAGCTATGCGAAACCGGTGTGCTGGTCACCCTCGCCTTGACCTTGTGCTGAAAATACCTGGTACAACTGTGAAATGGCGGGGATTTTGCGACCATGCGCCTTGAACCGTGCCCCTTTAACCGCTATGAAGGCCCGTGGTGTCGCCCTGGTGGGACCGCCACCTAGAAACGCGCGGGTCCAGACGGAGTCGTCGTCAGCAGGACAAGGAGCCCTAATGCCCGGTGCGTATTCCCGCGCGGATTCGGCCAAGGAGATTGCCGCCGAGCCCCGCCTTCGTTTCAAGCCTCGCAGTCTGTTCGCCAAGTTTCTCCTGGCCTTCATCCTGGTGGATGCGCTGGGCACCACGCTGTTCACCCTGCACAGCTATCGCCAGGCACGCGACGCCAGCAGCCAGAGTATCGACTACCGGTTGATGAGCGCAGCCCTGGCATTGCCCGAGATCCTCGGCGAGGACTACCTGGCGCAATTGCAGGACCCCTCGCAGGCCGACCCGCAGCGCTATCACCGTACCCTGGTGACCCTCGATCGCTATGCGCAGAAGGCTGGCCTGGCAGCGCTCTACGCCTTCGTCGAGGACGGCGACGAGTTCCGCTTCATCATGGATTCGGCCAGCGAGGAGGATATCCGCATCGGCTACTACGGCAACTATCGCCAGGTCTACGACCAGGCGCCGCCGGAGCTGCGCGCGGTATTCACCGATCACCAACCCCGTTTCGCCGAATACCAGGATGGTTTCGGTAACTTTCGTTCGCTGTTCCTGGCCGTTCCCGGCCGGGACGGGCAAGTAGTCGTCATAGGGGCGGACATGTTCATGGAAGGCATAGCAGCGGCGGAGCGCTCGGCGCTGCTGGAATCGCTGCTCATCGGGGTGCTCATCTTCGCCCTGGGTGCGCTGGTCGCGCGCATCCTGGCGGGAGCGCTCAACCGCTACCTGCTGCGCCTCGGGCAGGCCACCGAGCGCATCGCCGACGGTGATTACCAGCTCGGGCTCAAGGAGGGGCGCGATCCGGTGGGCCGCCTCGGTCGCGCCATGAACCAGATGGGCGCCGCCCTGGCGGCCCGTGAGCGCCGCATCAGCCAGCTGGCGTTCCGCGACATGCTGACCCGGCTGCCCAACCAGACTCGCCTGGTGCTGGAACTCCGCCAACGCATCGAGCGGGCGCCCGCGGAGCGCTTCGCCGTGTTGCTGCTGGATGTCGCCAACTTCCGCAACATCAACGAACTGCTCGGCCAGGAGGGCGGCGACAAGATCCTGCGCCATCTGGCCCGGCGCCTCCGGGTAGCGGCACCGGAGGAGAATGGCGTCGCCCGGATCGGCGCCGACACCTTCGTGCTCCTGCTGCCCTGGTTCGATGCCGGCTCCGCCGAGGCGGCGCTGCTCTCCCTGCGCAACCTGGTGGAAAAACCGGTCGTCAGCGGCAGTCAGCGCGTCTCCCTGCGCATCACCTTCGGCATTGCCTGCTATCCCGAGCATGGCGAGGGCGCCGAGGCGCTGCTGGCCAACGCCGAGACCGCCCTGCAGGAGGCCCGGCGACGGCAGCTGCCCTATGCCTTCCATGATCCGGAACAGGAGCGTCAGCGCCAGCTCGGCATCGCCCTGCTCGATGCCCTGGACCTGGCCGTGGATCACGATCAGCTGCGGCTCTATCTACAGCCGAAGATCTCCCTGGCGGACGGTCGCATCGCGGGTGCCGAGGTGCTGATCCGCTGGCAGCACCCGGAACTCGGCCTGCTCGGGCCGGACGTCTTCGTCGGCATCGCCGAGCAGAGCCGCAAGATCTGCGACATCACCCTTTGGATTCTCGAGCGCTGCATGCGGCTGCAGCGCGATTGGCCACTGGGCTCGCTCACGCTCAACGTCAACCTGTCGTTGCTGGATCTCGAACATCCGGCCTTCATCGGCCGCATCGGCCGCCTGCTCGACGATACCGGCGCCATCGCCCGGAACTTCTGCCTGGAGATCACCGAGTCCCGCGCCATGAGCAATCCGGTCCAGGTGCTCGACTGCCTGCGGCAACTCAAGGCGATGGGCTTCGAACTGGCCCTGGACGACTTCGGCGCCGGGCATTCCTCGCTGGCCTGTCTGAGCAGCTTTCCCATCGACGAATTGAAGATCGACAGGCAATTCATCGAGCACTCCCAGCTGCCGGGTGATCAGGAGGTCATTCGCCTGCTGGTCCAGCTGGGTCAGCTGCGCGGCCTGCGGGTGGTGGCCGAAGGGGTGGAGACACCCGAGGCCGCTACCTTGCTGGCAGCCCTGGGCTGCGACCAGCTGCAGGGCCTGCTGGTGGCCGGTCCCATGCCCTGGGAGACCTTCGAGGCCTGGTACGGAGCGCATCAGGGGCGCTGGGCGGTGCCCGCCTGACAAGGCTCAGGGCTGGCTGACCGCTGCTCTGCCAAGCAACGGTGGCAAACGTTCCACCAGTTCGTCCAGCACCAGACGCACCCGCAAGGGCAGTTGTCGCATGGCCGGCCAGATCGCCTGGATCTCGATGGGCTGGGCACGCTCGGCGAAGGTGAGGGCCACCAGTTCGCCTTCGCGCAGCGCTGCGTCGACCAGCCAGCTCGGCAGACGCGTGACACCGAGCCCCCGGCAAGCCGCCTGGAGCATGGCCTCGAGATCGTCCAGGAGCAGGCGGGCCGGTGGGCGGATCTCGAGCAGCTTGCCCGTGGCGTCCTGAAAGGCCCAGCTCGCCCCCTGAGCCCCGCGGCCATAGAGTACTGCCGGCTGCTGCGCCAGTTCGTCCAGGCTCCGCGGTGTGCCGTGGCGAGCCAGCCAGGCGGGTGCCGCGCAGACCACCATTAAATGTCGTCCCAGGCTGCGGCTGCGCAGACCGGGTGTGTCATCCAGCGGACCGCTGCGGATGGCCAGGTCGATACCTTCCTCCAACAGGTCCACCTTGCGGTCGTTGAAGGAGAGCTCCAGTCGCAGGTCGGGCCAGCGCTCGACCTGCTCCAGCAGGATCGGCGCCAGGCAGCGGCGGCCCAACAGCACCGGCATGCTCAGCCGTAGCCGTCCGCGTGGACTCAGGCCTCCGGCGAGTTCGTCCTCGGCGCCCTCCAGCTCGGCCAGGATGCGCAGGCAGCGCTGATAGAACAGCTCGCCCTCCGCCGTGAGTGTCTGGCTGCGCGTGGTGCGTTGGAAAAGCTGGACGCCCAGCTGTTCTTCCAGGCGGGCTACCGCCTTGCCGACCGCCGAGCGGGAAAGATGCAGCCGCTGTGCCGCGCTGCTGAAGTTGCCCGACTGCACGGCCTGGACGAAGGCGGCGATGCCGCCTAGGGAATCCGCTCTGATCATGGGATTGTCGTGTTTGGTTATTCAGTCTTGAGAGTTTATCGCGCAACTGGCGCGTAGGGCTATTCAATAAGCTGGGGGAACTACTCACCGAGGAAATTCCCATGCGTCCGATCTCCGCCCGGCAATGGCAGTTGCATGCCTATGGCGCCGCCCATCTCCACCTGGTCGAAGCGACCGTTCCGCCGCCCGCTGCTCAGGAGGTCCTGGTTCGGGTGCGAGCGGTGTCCCTCAACTATCGCGACCGCCTGGTGCTGGAGAACGGCATGGGCAGCCCGCTGCATTTTCCCCTGGTGCCCGGTTCGGATCTGGTTGGCGAGGTGGTGGCACTCGGGGCAGGCGTCCGCCGGGTAGGGCTCGGCCAGCGGGTGATCAACACCTTCTGGCGCCACTGGCTAGACGAGCCCCTGCCGGGGCGGGCGCCCGATGCGGCCTTCGGCGGCGCGGAGCTGCCTGGTGTACTGGGCGAATACGTGGTGATGCACGAGGACAATCTGGTCGCTGCGCCGGAGACCCTGGACGACGTCGGTGCCAGCACCCTGACCTGCGCCGGTCTCACTGCCTGGCACAGCCTGCTGGAGGTCGGGCGGCTGCGGGCGGGCCAATGGGTGCTGGTGCAGGGTAGCGGTGGCGTGGCGCTGTTCGCTGCCCAGCTCGCGCTGAGCCTTGGCGCCCAGGTGGTGCTGACCAGCGCCAGCGCCGAGAAGCGCGCCCGGGCGCAGGCCCTGGGCATCCAGCGAGTGGTGGCGCGTGATCGTCCCGATTGGGCCGAGGAGGTCTGGCAGGCTACCGGTGGCCGTGGTGTGGATCTCGCCGTGGAGGTCGCTGGCGGTGATCTGGGTCCGACGCTGGATACCCTGGCGCCGGGCGGAGTGATCGCCATGGTCGGGGTGCTGGATGGCTTCCAGCTGCAGGTCCCCTGCGCGACGCTGTTCGCCAAGCGGGCCCGCATCCAGGGCGTCGGCGTGGGTAGCCGTCGGGGACTGGAAGACCTGGTGCGCTGGATCGACCAGGCAGGCATCACGCCCGTGGTGGCGGCCGAATACGCCCTGGCCGATCTACCTGCGGCCCTGGCGCATCTGGCCCGCGGCGCCTTCGGCAAGGTGGTGGTGCGGATGGAGTGAGCCGAACAGCACGAAGCCGCCTCGCGGCGGCCTCGTGGCGGCGGACCCCGGCGCTTAGAAGCGGTAGGTCAGCTGGGCGCCCAGACCGTGGGCGCTGTTGTCGTACTTGGCGCTGTAGCCACCGCGCAGGGCGTCGGGGGCACGGTTGACCTTGACGTTGTCTTCCCACAGGTAGGCGTAGGCCACGTCGATGGTCATCTCCTTGGTCGGGGACCAGCCCGCGCCCAGGGAGAAGGTCTTGCGATCACCCACCGGGACGCGCACGTTGCGGTCGGCGTTGTCCACCGGAGAGGGATCGAGGGCCATGCCGGCGCGCAGCACCCATTGGGGATTCAGCTGGTAGGCGGCGCCCACGGCATAGGACCAGGTGTCCTTCCAGTTGAATTCCTCGGTGATCTCGCCCAGGCGATTGCCCAGCACCGGCAGGGTGGGGGTACCTTCGTTCTCGACGGTGATGGCGTCCAGACGGCTCCAGCGGGTCCAGGTGGCACCGGCATAGAGGGTCCAGTCGTTGTTCAGCCGATAGGTGAAGGAGGCGTCGGTGCTTTCCGGCAGGGTCAGGTCCAGGCTGCCATCGTACTTGCCGTTGAGCCGGCTGAGGATGGAGTTGAAGGCCGGGACGGCGCTGCCGGCGCCGCTGACTTCGGTATGGCCCTTGAGCTTGTAGCTGACCTTGGAGTGGTAGGTCAGGCCGAAGGTCAGGTCGTCGGTCAGGTCGGCCAGGACGCCCACGTTGTAGCCATAGGCGGTGTCGTCGCCCTCGACCTTGACCTGGGCATCACCGCCACCGAAGGCGCCGGCGCTCAGGTTGCTGTTGAGCTTGCCTTCGATGCGGTTGATGGTCGGGCCAAAGCCGACCGAGACCTTGTCGGTGATCTTGTAGCTGACGGTGGGCTGCACGGTTATGACTTCCACCTTGCTCGCCTGGCCCTGGTAGCGACCTTGGAAGGCATGCTCGTAGTTGCTGATCAGCGCATAGGGTACGTAGACGCCCAGGCCGAAGTGCAGGCGGTCGTCGACCGGGGTCACGAAGTAGCCGAAGGGCACCACCGAGTTGGGCACCATGTCACCATCGTTGCTGCCAGGGACCTGCTGGCCGTTGGCGTAACGGGCGTTGGCGTCCTTGATGTCCACCTTGGCATGGATGTAGGCGCCACCCACGGACACCTCACGACCCAGGCGCGACATGCCGGCCGGGTTGCCATAGATGGTGGAGGCGTCCTGCGCGGACGAAGAGCGCCCGGCGAAGGAGGTGCCCATGCCGCTGACGCTCTGTTCGTTGATGGCGAGGCCGTTGGCCAGTGCATAGCCGGAAGCGCTCGAGACGGCCAATGCAAGTAGGGTGAGTTTTATTGTTTTCATGCTCTTGCAGCTCCATTGAAAGGCGAGAAGCGCTTACCTCCGCGGATTCCCAAGTCCGAGTGAGTACCTGCGCACACTCTGCTTGTAGCAGGCCCCGCTTACGAATACAAAAAAAACTATCCGGTCACGTTTGGTCCGGTGGGTTCATCGTACGTTCATCCGACGAACCCGCCCGAACAGACGCCGAAAGGCCCGGCGCGGTGCCTCAGGCGAAGGCCGTGACGGGAGCCGATGCCGGCCGGCCGGGTGGCTTATACTGTCGGCTCTCTTGCCTGGAGTGAGCCCTTGACTTCCACCCCCCACTGGATTCGCGATGACGCCTCGCTGGCTGCGCTCTGCCAGCGTTGCCGGACCTTGCCCTTCATTGCCCTCGACACCGAATTCATGCGGGTCGACACCTTCTACCCCAAGGCCGGCCTGATCCAGATCGGCGACGGTGAGCAGGCCTACCTGGTCGATCCTCTGTGCATTGGCGACTGGGCACCCTTCGCCGCGCTGCTGGAAGACGCCGGGGTAGTGAAGGTGCTGCACGCGTGCAGCGAAGACCTGGAAGTGTTGCTGCGTTTGACCGGCAGCCTGCCGCAGCCGCTGTACGACACCCAGCTGGCGGCGGCCTACCTGGGCCTGGCGCACTCCATGGGTTACTCGCGGCTGGTGGCCGAGGTGCTGCAGATCGACCTGCCCAAGGACGAGACCCGTTCCGACTGGCTGCAACGACCCCTGACGCCCCTGCAGGAACGCTACGCTGCGGCCGACGTGACCTACCTGGTCGACGTTTATCATCATCTGGAAGCGCGCCTGGATGACCAGCGCCGCACCTGGCTGCTGGAAGACGGCGCCGAGCTGGTGGCCAATCTGCGGCGTACCAGCGATCCCTGGGAGGCCTATCGCGAGGTCAAGCTGGCCTGGCGGCTGTCGCGCCAGCAACTGGCGGTGCTGCGGGTACTCTGCCACTGGCGCGAGCTCACCGCCCGCGAGCGCGACCAGCCCCGTAACCATGTGCTGCGCGAGCGCTCGCTGTGGCCGCTGGCGCGTTTCCAGCCCACCGACAAGCAGGCCTTGGGTCGCATCGACGACATGCATCCGCGCACCGTGCGCCAGGACGGCGACACCCTGCTGGGGCTGATCGCCGAGGGCGCCGCCACGCCTGCCGAGCAGTGGCCGGAGCTGCAAGGGGAGCCCTTGCCCCACGAGGTGTCGCCGCTGCTCAAGGCCTTGCGTGCCATCGGCGAGCGTGATGCCCAGGCGCTGGGCATGGCACCCGAGCTGATGCTGCGCAAGAGGGTACTCGAAGCCCTGCTGCGCACCGGTTGGCCCGATGGCGAATACCGCCTGCCCGACAATCTGCGCGGCTGGCGTCGCGAGCGCTTCGGCCAGGCCCTTCTCGATCACCTGCAAGCGCAACGCACCACGCCTGCGCCCCTGGAAAACGCCCCATGAAATTGCTCTGCTCCATCTACCGCAGCCCGCGCAAGCCGGAAATGTACCTCTATGTCGACAAGCTCAAGGGCCTGTCCCGTGTCCCGGAGGGCCTGCTGGCCGCCTTCGGCCCCCCGGCACTGGCCTTCGAGTTCGTGCTCACCCCGGAGCGCAAGCTGGCGCGGGAAGACGTCGCCAAGGTTCTCGAGAACATCGAGCAGCAGGGCTACCATCTGCAGCTGCCGCCGCCTCCCGAGAACGATGACTACGTCGAGCATCTGCCCGAAGAACTGCTGCGGCTCAACGATCCGCTATGACGGCCGTCCTGCTGCTGGAGCACGAGCCAGCCGGCTATCTCGACGCCTGGCAGGTATTGGCACCCGGCCTCGACCTATGGGTGGCCCAGGATCAGGCCGAGGCCGAGCGCCTGGCTGGCGGAGCATGCTATTGGCTGGGGCAGCCTGATCGAGCGGCGGACTTGCTGCGTCGTGGCGCCAAGCCGGCCTGGCTGCAGTCGACCTGGGCCGGCTATGCGCCGCTGCTGGCGGCGGACCTGCCTTGCGACTACCGTTTCAGCCGCGCCGTGGGGCTGTTCGGCCAGAGCATCGGCGAATACGTGCTCACCTACCTGTTGCAGCACGAGCGCCAAGTGGCTGCGCGTCAGCAGAGCCAGCGCGAGCGTCACTGGGACAGCCGGGCGCCAGGTACCCTGGCCGGGCGGCGTCTGCTGCTGGTGGGTGCCGGCGACATCGGCCAGGACATCGCCCGGCTGTTCGCGCCGTTCGGCCTGAGCATCACCGGCGTCGCCCGCCGTGCGCGGACGATCCTCAGCTTCGCGCGGGTCGTGCCGCTGACGGCCTTGCAGGAAGCCGCTGCCGAGGCGGACTTCGTGGTCAACCTGCTGCCGGACAGCGCCAGCACCCGGGATCTCTACGACGCGGACTTCTTCGCGGCCCTGCCCGCGGGCGCCCTGTTCATCAACGCCGGGCGGGGCACCAGCGTGGTGGATGCCGATCTGATCGCGGCGCTGCAGCGTGGACACCTGGCCGGTGCGGTACTGGACGTGTTCCGCCAGGAACCTCTGCCTGCGGATCATCCCTTCTGGCGGACGCCCAACCTGCAACTGACCGCCCACGTCGCCGGACCCACGCCGCCTGCGGCGGCTGTCCGGCTGTTCCTCGACAATCTCCAGCGCCTGCAACAGGGTTTGCCCCTGCGCGGCGCCGTCGATCTCGCTGCTCAGCCGAGGGTATAGGGACCGGCCACCGCCAGTTCCTCGATGGTCAGGCGGGGGCTGGGCAATTCGCGCCCCTGCAGGGACTCCGGCAGGTTGGCCTTGTCGCCCAGCTTGCCGATGGCCACCGCCAGCTCGACCTTGAACGAGCCCGGCACCTTCAATTCACGCTGGATGCCCTCGCGGTCGATACCCGCCATGCCGTGGGCGTGCCAGCCGGCGTTGGTCGCCTGCAGCGCCAGATAGGCCCAGGCGGCGCCGGCATCGAAGCTGTGGCTGGGGAAGGGCACTTCCTCGCCGCTGCCGGCGCGGGTATGGGTGGTCTTCGACAGGATGATCACCAGCGCCGAGGCGTGTTGGGCCCAGCCGCGATTGAACTCGGCCAGCAGGCTCAGGAACAGGTCCCAGTGGGCATCGCCACGGCGGGCATAGAGGAAGCGCCAGGGCTGGGCGTTGAAGGCCGAGGGTGCCCAGCGGGCGGCTTCGATGAAACCGAGCAGCGTCTGTTCGTCGATCTCGGCCGGTGCGAAGGCGCGCGGTGACCAACGCTGCACGAATTGCTCATCGACGGGATACTGTGGGGTACGGCTGGTACTGGTCATGGCTTCACCACGGGAGGAAAGGGGAGTCCGGCACGGTAATCCGGCCGGGCGGAGTCGACAAGGGCGCGAACGGTGCTTGGCGCTCGCAGCGTGCGGCACTAGACTGCGCGCCCCCTTTCTTTGCCACGACCTCTGCCATGGCCGCCATCACCCAGCCGTTCTGGAAGCGCAAGACCCTCGACCAGCTCGATGCCCAGGAATGGGAGTCGCTGTGCGACGGCTGTGGCCTGTGCTGCCTGCAGAAACTGGAAGACGAGGACGACGGCGCCGTCTACTACACGCGCATCGCCTGCAAGCTGCTGGATCTCAAGACCTGCCAGTGCAGCCGCTACGCCGAGCGTACCCGCTTCGTACCCGACTGCATCCAGCTCACCCCGGCCCAGGCCGACCAGTTCGCCTGGCTGCCGCCTACCTGCGGCTATCGCCTGGTGGCCGAGGGCAAGGACCTCCCCGAGTGGCACCCGCTGATCTGCGACGACCGCGAGGCGGTGCACAAGGCCGGCATCTCCCAGTCCGGCCGCATGCTCAGCGAGACCCAGGTGGCCGAGGATGACTGGGAAGACTATCTAATCTTCCGCGCTGGCTAAGAATCTTTTCACGATCTGCTGCGCGTCGGCCAAACCGCGTTGAAAAGGCCCTGGGTCGCCAGCCCGGTCGGAATGCTCATTTACCACTCGTAAACTCCGCTTCCTCAGCCATTTTCGCCTTGTTTGGCTCTAGCTCGCGAGATCCTGAACAGGTTCTAAGAACCTGTTCAGGCCCGCGCGGCACTCATCATCGGCGAAACCAATCCACCCACGCGATGGCAGCGCACCTCCACGAGGGTCGCTGGCAGTAAGGCCTGGGGCCTTTCGCAACCGGCGCCGGCCAGCGGGCAGCGATCCCGAAAGAAGCAGCCACTGGGCAGCACCCGGTTGCCCGGCAGCTCGGTGCGCTGGGCGGCGGCGTCGCCGGTCAGCGGCTGGTCCAGCCGCGGCACCGCTTCCAGCAAGAGCCGGGTGTAGGGATGACTGGGATGCTCCAGCACCTCTGCCGCCGCGCCCAGCTCGACGATCTGTCCCAGGTACATCACCGCCACCCGGTCGGCCAGGTGGCGCACCACCGAGACGTTGTGGGAGATCAGCACGAAGGTCAGGTCGCGCTCGCGCTGCAGCTGGGCCAGCAGGTTGAGGATCTGCGCCTGCACCGAGATGTCCAGCGCTGAGGTGGGCTCGTCGAGAATGATGACGTCCGGATCGGACGACAGCGCCCGGGCGATGGCGATGCGCTGGCGCTGGCCCCCGGAGAACTGGTGGGGATAGCGATCCAGGTATTCCGGGCGGATGCCCACCTGGCGCGCCAGCCGCTCGGCGACGGTGCGCAGTTCCCTGGTGGAGCGGCGACCGCGCACCACCAGCGGCTCGGTGATCAGCTTCCACACCGGTAGACGCGGGTCCAGCGAGGATTGCGGGTCCTGGAAGACGATCTGGATGTTGCGCTCGCCGCGCGCCGTGCCTTGAAGGGAGCCGCTGACCGGCTCCACCAGCCCCATCAGGACCTGGGCCAGGGTGCTCTTGCCGCAACCGGATTCGCCCAGCACACCCAGGGTTTCGCCGGGGAAGAGCTGCAGGTCGATGCCATTGAGCGCATGGGCCAGGCCCTTGCCGCGGCCGAGCCAGTCGCGGCCCACCGGGTAGCGCACCTCGACGCCGCTGAGCTCCAGCAGGGGTACAGAGGGCGGGGAAAGAGTGTTCATGCAGGGGCGTCCTCCGCCTGCAACCAGCAGGCGCTCAGGTGATCGGGAGTGGCCGCGGCCAGCAGCGGCGGGCGCGTCTCGCAACGTCCGTGGCGCTGGGCGCAGCGCTCCTTGAAGGTACAGCCGCTGGGCAACTGGGCCAGGTTGGGCACCTGTCCGGGAATGCTGGCGAGGTCGCTACCCGGCACCGCCTTCTCCGGCAGGCAGGCCAGCAGGCCCTGGGTATAGGGATGCCGGGGTGCCTGCATCACCGCGGCGGTGACGCCCTGCTCGACGATGCCGCCGGCGTACATCACATAGACGCGGTCGCAGAATTGCGCCACCAGGGCCATGTCGTGGGTGATCAGCAGGATGGCGGTGCCCCGCGCCCGGGCCTTTTCACGCAAGAGCAGCAAGACCTGGCGCTGTACCGTGACATCCAGTGCCGTGGTCGGCTCGTCGGCGATCAGCAGCTGCGGATCGCAGGAGAAGGCCAGGGCGATCATGATGCGCTGGCGCATGCCGCCGGAGAGTTCGAAGGGATAACGCTCGAGGATCTGCTCGGGATCGGCGATGTGCATGTCCTTGAGCAACTCGATCGCCTTGGCGCGGGCCTCGGTGACGTCCAGCGTGGTATGGCGCCGGATCACGTCCAGCAGTTGCTGGCCGATGCGCCGGGTGGGATTGAGGGCGGTCATCGGTTCCTGGAAGATCATCGCCGCCTCGCGACCGCGGACTTCCATGAGCTGGCGCTCGGAAAGCGCCAGCATGTCGCGACCCACCAGGTTGACGCTGCCACCGGTGACCCGGTAGCTGCCGGGTGGCAGCAGGCCGAGGGTGAGCATGGCGGTGACCGACTTGCCGGAGCCGGACTCGCCCACCACGCCGACGATCTCGCCAGGGGCCACGCTCAGGCTGACGCCATTGAGCGCCTTGGCGCTGCTGCGAAAGCCGGGGAATTCCAGGTTCAACTGGTCGATGTGCAGAACGGGCTGGCCCATGTCATTTGCCCTTTTGGCGAGGATCGAGCAGGTCGCGGATGCCATCGCCCAGCAGGTTGAAACCGATGGCGGTGACCAGGATCGCCAGGCCCGGGAAGGTCGAGTACCACCACTGGTCGAGGATGAAGTTGCGGCCGCTGGCGACCATCACGCCCCATTCCGCGGTGGGCGGCTGGGCGCCCAGGCCGATGAAGCCCAGCGCCGAGGCCATGAGGATGGCGTTGCCGATGTCCAGGCTGAATTGCACCAGCAGCGGCGGCAGGGCGTTGCGTGCCACGTGCCAGTGCACCAAGTGCCATTTGCCGGCGCCGAAGGTGCGCGCTGCCTGGACATAGGCCAACTGGCGGATGCTCAGGGTCTGGCCGCGGGCCAGGCGCACATAGAAGGGGATGCGCACCAGGGTGATGGCCAGCATGGCATTGAACAGGCTCGGCCCGAGGGCGGCGGCCAGGGCCATGATCAGCACCAGCGAAGGCACCGAGAGGATGATGTCCATCAGGCGCATCATCAGGCGGTCGAAGGCGCCGCCGACGATGCCCGACAGGCAGCCGAGCAGGCCGCCAATAGCGCAGGCGGCAAAGGCCACGAACAACCCGACGCCCACCGACTGGCGGCTGCCGTAGATCACCCGGCTGAGCAGGTCACGGCCCACCTCGTCGGTGCCGAACCAGTGCAGGGCGCTGGGTGCCTGCAGGCGGGCGGTGAGTTTCAGGGCGTTGGGTTGGTAGGGTGCCAGCCAGGGCGCGGCGATCATGCACAACAGCACCAGCAGGGTGATCACCAGGCCGGTGAGCATCAGCGGATTGCGGCGGATGCGCCAGGCCAGCCAGGCGAGCTGCTCCCGCCAGAGGGGGCGCGAGGTGGTCAGGGTCGTCATGCTAGTTCACCTTGCCGATGCGGGGATCGACCAGTCGGTAGAGCAGATCGATGAAGCGGTTGAGCAGGACGTAGATGAAGGACACCACGATGGCGAAGCCCATCACCGCCGGAAAATCCAGCGCTTGGATCGACTTGACCACATAGGCGCCCATGCCTGGCCAGGCGAACACGGTCTCGGTGAGCACCGCGCCATAGAGGAGGTCGCCCAGGGCCAGGCCGATCACCGTGATGGAAGGGATCAAGGCGTTGGGCAGCGCGTGGCGCAGCACCACGGTGGCTTGCGACAGGCCATAGGCGCGGGCGGTGCGGATGTAGTCCTCACCAAGCTGTTCGAGCATGGCGCCGCGAATCTGCCGGGTGATCACTCCCAGGTTGACGAAGGCCAGGGTCACCGCCGGCAGCAACAGATGCTTGGCCGCGCTGACGAAACCGGTGAGATCACCAGCCAGCAGGGTGTCGATGAGATAGAAACCGGTCACCGTCGGTGGGGGCGTCAGCCCCTGGTCCAGGCGACCACCGCCCGGCAGCCAGCCGAGATGGCCGTAGAACAGCACGATCAGCCCCAGGCCCAGCCAGAACGCCGGGGTGGAGATGCCGGCCACCGCCAGGGTGCGGCTGAGGTGGTCGATCCAGCGGTTGTTGTAGACCGCCGAGAGCACGCCCAGGGGCACGCCGATCAGGATCGACAGCAGCAGCGCGGCCAGGGCCAGCTCCAGGGTGGCTGGAAAGAACAGTTTGAGATCGTCCAGCACCGGGCGATGGGTGCGGATCGACTGGCCCAGGTCACCCTGCAGCAGGTCGCCCATGTAGCGGAAGTACTGTTGGTAGAGCGGCAGGTCCAGGCCCAGCTGGTGGCGGATGCCGGCGACGATCTCGTCACTGGCACGCTCGCCGGCGATCAGCCGCGCCGGATCGCCCGGGATCAGGTGGGAGATGACGAAGGTGATCAGGGACACCCCGATCACCACGATGAGGATATCGGTCAGCTGCTTGCGCAGCAGGTGGAAGAAGGCCATGGCACACCTCGAGAGGCGGGTGCCGGAGCGCGCCGGCACCCGTCGCCCCTACTTGGACATCGCAGCGAAATCGAAGACCTGTTCGAGCATGGGGTTGAATACGTACCCCTTGATCGCGGCGCGCATCGGCACCGTGTAGGCCTTCTGGTAGAGGTAGGCGTAGGCGGCGTCGCCCACCACGATCTTCTGGGCTTCCTGGTACAGCGCCTTGCGCTGGGCCACGTCGCTGACGCTGGCGGCGTCGCGCAGCACCTGGTCCACCTTGGGATTGCTGTAGAAGGAGCGGTTGCCGGCCAGGCCGGCGTTGCTGCTGTCGAACCAGAAATTCATGAACATGTAGGGATCGGCGAAGTCCGGACTCCAGTTGCCGATGGCGACGTCGAAGTCGCCCTTGCCCAGGCGTTCGCGGAAGGTGGCATTGGCCAGCTTCTCCATCTTCAGGTTGACGCCGAGGGTACTCAGGCCTGCCTGCAGGGTCAGCCCGATGGGCTCCCAGGCCGGGTCCTTGTCCGAATAGAGGAATTGCAGTTCACGGACCTTGGGTGCCTTGCCCAGGGCCGCCTGGGCGGCTTCCAGGTCCTGCTTGGGCAGTGGCAGGCTCGGGTCATGACCCCACATGCCGTCCGGGATCGGGCCGTTCATGAGCTTGGCCTTGCCCATGGCGATGCCTTCCACGATGCCCTGGTAGTCCAGGGAGTCGACCACGGCCTTGCGCGCGTTGACGTCGTTCATGGGCGCGCGCTTATTGTTAAGGTATAGGTAGGTCACTCGCAGCGAAGGATAGGCGGTGGTGACGAAACCTGGCTTCTGTGCCAGGGCCTTCACCTGGTCTTCGGGCAAGTCCTCGATGATGTCCAGGTCTCCCTGTTCCAGCTGCAGGCGGCGTACCGAAGGCTCGGCGATGATGCGGATCACCACCTGCTTGAGCGTCGGTGCCTTGCCGGCATAGTGCGGATTGGGCTCCAGGGTCAGTGACTGGCCCTTCTGCCAGGCGGCCAGGCGATAGGCGCCGGAGCCGGCGGTGTGGCCGGCCAGCCAGGCGTCCACGTCCTTGCCGTGGGTGCTGGCCACCTTGGGGTTGATCACGCTGGCGCCGTCGTGGGCCAGGGCGAAGAGGAAGGGCGCGAAGGGCTTCTGCAGGGTGAACTTGATCGTCTGCGGGTCCACCACGGTCACCGTCATGTCCGCCGGGAAGATGCTGGACGGACCCTGCTTGAGCTTCATCAGCCGCTCGACGGAGAACTTGACCGCCTCGGCAGTGACCTCGCTGCCATCGTCGAACTTGTTGCCGGGCTTGAGGGTGAAGGTCCACACCAGGTTGTCCGGGGAGACAGTCCAGCCGCTGGCCAGGTCGCCCTCGACGTCGGTGCTGCCCTTGCCGTCTTCCACCTTGTAGCGCATCAGGCGCTGGTAGGCCGGGTAGGTCACCGTCCAGTCGTTGTTGTCGAAGGTCACGCCCGGGTCGACGGTCTGCAGATCCGCCGGCTTGCCGATGACCAGGGTGTCGGCCGCGGTGGCAGCGCTGGCCGGTTGCCAGGCGCCGAGGCCCAGCAGGGAAACCAGGGCGAGCAGGCGGGACGCCGATGAAACGAAGGTGCGCGAAGACGAAAACATGCCGGTACCTCGGATTGTTTGGGGTTGTAAGAGCCTGTCCAAAGTCTCGCGAGCTAGCGCCAAACAAGGCGAAAATGGCTGAGGAAGCGGAGTTTACGAGTGGTAAACGAGCATTCCGAAGGCATTTTCAACACCGTTTGGCCGACGCGCAGCAGCCTTTGAACAGGCTCCAAGGGTGTTTCGGCAGTGGGCAAGTCGGTCGAGCGATGAGCTCGCGGCGCGGGATTCGAACGATCCGGTCGCCGGCTGGATCAGCTCAGCAGGGCGGCAAGATCCTCCGGGCTGAGGTGGTGGTAATCGATCAGGGCATAGCGGCGCGCATCGGGCAGCTCGAAATGCCACCACTCGCTGGGGATGAAGGTGAAGCCGGCGCTCTGCATCACCCCCAGCAGCAGCAGGCGATTGCGCTGCGCGGCGGCGGGAACGGCCGGATTGAACAGGTGCGATAGCTCGCGCATGTCGTCGAAGCCCGTCCCCATGTCCAGCGCCACGCCCTGGTCATCCAGCAGGGTCACGTCCACCGCCACGCCACGGCTATGGTGCGAGCCAAGCGCCGGATCGCTCACGTACTGGGCATCCGGCAGTACTCGCCACAGCAGTTGCTGGGCATAGGGCGGACGGTAGGCGTCCAGCACCTGCAGGCGCAGGCCGGCCTGTTGCGCCAACTCGCTGGCTCGGAGCAGGCGGGCCGCAGCATCCCGGTGCAGCAGGCAGTGGGCGTCCTGGTAGAGCACCTTGCCGGCGAGATTGTCGGCGGTCGCATAGACCAGGTGGATGTCCACGCCGTAGCGCTGGGCGTCGATCTCGACGAGTTCTGGATGGTTCACGGTGCGGAGTGCTTCCTCGGAGTAAAGGGGATCACCTGGGCTCATTCGAATTGCCCGAAACGCTGCTGCAGGGCACGGTTACTCGCCAGGCGCTGTTCCAGGGCGTCGCCGAAGCGATCCGCCACCGCCGACACCAGCAGGTTCAGCAGGCAGGCCAGGGGCGCCAGGGAGTCCCAGAATTGGTCGACCTCCAGGCGTAATTGCAGCAGGTCGGCCGGATAGTCCCTGGCCCAGGGGCAGTGGTAGTCGGTGATCAGCGCCATGGGCAGTGCGGCGTCACGGGCGGCCTCGCACAGCTTGCGGGTCACGCTGGAATAGGCGCGGAAGTCGGCCACCACCAGGTAAGGGCGGGTGAAGCCGCTGTTGAAGATATCGGCGTAGGTGCCCGCCAGGCCGTCGACGTAGAAGGCCTTGGGACGGATGTATTCCAGCAGGCTGTGGAAGCTGCCGAGCACCCCGCGGGTGGTCTGGATGCCGGCGATGAACACGGCGTCGGCGTCGGTCAGCTGCTGCACCACCTGCTCGAACACCGGACCGCGGGCGAGCTGATAGACGTCTTCGATGGCGGCGAGCTCGGCGGCCAGGGATCGATCCAGGGCATCGCTGCGTCCGCTCTGCTGGCGGAAGGCGCTGAAGCGATCGGTGATGCGCCAGGCTTCCAGGCCTTCGTCTCTCAGGCTCTGCTTGACGTCGTCGAGGTTGCGATAGCCCAGCGAGCGCAGTAGCCGGCCCACGGAAATGCCGGTGGTGTTGGTACGCTGGGCGATGCTGTCGGCGGTCTCGAAGGGCAGCTTCTCCGGATTGGCCAACAGGTAGCCTGCGACTCGCTTGCCGGTGGGCGTGAGGTCGGCGAAGGCACCTTCGAGGGCTTGGAAGAAGAGGGGTTTGGTCACGCCGCGGGCCTGTGATGTTATCGATCTGTCATTTAAGGGTATGTTGTTCTCAAGCTAACATCGCCTTTCCAGGCGTCGCAAGTGGCGGGAAGCCGACTGTCATCGGGTTGTCGTAAACAGGGGAGAGGTGTCGCTTGGAGACAAGCGCGAAGCAGCAGGGGGCGGGCAGCGGCGTCTCGGACGAGACGCCGCCATTGGCGTCAGCCCAGGGGCGACTCCATGTGCGAGGCGCGTTCCACCGCGCCGTAGCGGTCGCTCACCGCGTGGGCCCGCTCCAGCAGCACCTTGAGCTCAGCCAGGTCCTGGGCGATGCGGGTGCCGGGATCGCGGCGCAGCAGGCGGGCGAAGAGATGGCCCAGGCGACCGGCCGGGGGTTCGTAGGCCATCACTGCCGTCACCTCGGTGCCGCTCGGCACTTCGGCGAAGCTGACCCAGCCCAGGTTGTTCAGGCCGGCATAGCCGCAGGAACGCCAGCCGATCAGCTGGCCGGGGATGTCATCGGTGACTTCCGCGTCCCATTCGAAGCGCCCCATGGGTGCCTTGACCACCCAATGGGAGTAGCGGTCGTTGAGCACGTCCACCCGTTCGATATGGCGCATGAAGATCGGCAGGTTGGAGAAGTCCCGCCAGAAACGGTACAGCTCGTCGCGTGGCCGGGCGATGACGATGCGGCGGGTCTGGGAGGCAGCCGAGCGCCAGGCCAGTGAGCGGCGCACGTCGCGTTCGAAACGGGTATTGGCCACGATCCGGCGCACTGGGCAACTGCCGCGCAGGCCGCGGGTCAGCAGCCAGGCGCCGGTCGCCCCGCTGAGCAGGCCGAGCAGACCGCCCCGCGCCAGGCCGCGACTCAACAGCAGGCCGCCGCCTGCCAGCGAGGCCAGGCGTTCCACGCCACGCACGGCAGCATCGTCGCGAATCGGGGGAGCAAGAGGGGGAGTGGGGGCGTCTAGGTGCATGGCAGATTCTCCTTCAACTGTGGAAAAGACCTGCCCAGAGCCCCCGCCGTTCCCTAGCCGCTCAGGCCCAGCACCCGAAACACGAAGGCGTATTCCAGGGCCACGTCGCGCAGGGCCTGGTAGCGCCCGCTCATGCCGCCGTGGCCGGCGCCGAACTCGGTTTTGAGCAGCAGCAAAGGCGCCTGATCGGTGCGCCGCTCGCGCAGTCGCGCCACCCACTTGGCCGCCTCCCAATACTGCACCCGGGTGTCGTGATAGCCCGCCACCGCCAGGATCGCCGGATAGGCCTGGGCCTTGACGTTCTCATAGGGTGCGTAGCTGGCGATGCGCTCGCGTACCTCCGGCTCGTTCGGATCGCCCCACTCGTCGTATTCGGTGACGGTCAGGGGCAGGTCCGGCTTGAGCATGGTGTTCAGCACGTCGACGAAGGGCACCTCGGCGATGGCCGCGGCATAGAGGTCGGGCCGCTGGTTGAGCACGGCGCCGATCAGCAGGCCGCCAGCGCTGCCGCCGCTGATGACGATCTGCTGCGGCGTCGTCAGGCCTTGCTCTAGCAGATGCTCGGTGCAGGCGATGAAATCATCGAAGGTGTTCTGCTTGTGTTCCAGCTTGCCGCTGCGATACCAGGCCTCGCCCAGCTCGCCGCCGCCACGCACATGGGCGATGGCGAAGCGCACGCCACGCTCCAGCAGACTCAGGCGGGCATGGGAGAACCAGGGGTCGAGGCTGTGGCCGTAGGCCCCATAGCCATAGAGGTAGAGTGGGGCGCTCTGCGGCAGGTCGCGTCGGCCGACCAGGCTGATGGGGATACGGGTGCCGTCGGGCGCGGTCGCCCACAGTCGGCGACTCTCGTAGGCGTCGGCATCGAAGGGGCCTTCCACCGGCACCTGCTTGAGCACCCGCTGACTGCCGCTGGCCAGCTCCAGCTCGCGAATCTCCGCCGGTCGATTCAGCGCCTCGTAGCGCAGGCGCATGACCGGACTGTTGAATTCCAGCACGTCCATGGCATCGAGGCTGTAGACCTCGTCCGGCAGGTCGACGCGATAGAGCGCCTGGCCGTAGGGGCGAACCTCAAGGATCGGTAGGCCGGCGGCGCGCAGGCTCAGCACCAGGGCATGGGCGCCCAGACTCGCGTCCTCCAGCATCACCTCCGGATCATGGGGCACCAGCAGCTCCCAATGCACCCGGGTCGGGCTTTCTTCGGCGGCCCGGTACAGCGCGAAGTTGATGCCATCCTGGTTGCTGCGCACGTACCAGCCATCGACGCCATGGTCGGGGAAGTATTCATGGCCTTCCTCGCGCGGCGCCAGGCAGACGAAGGCCTCGTCCGGCCGATCCGCGTCCAGCACCCAGGCCTCGCTGGTGGTCTTGCTGTGGGACAGCAGCAACAGCTTGCGCTCGGAACTGGAACGATAGCAGCCAAGGAAGAAGCGGCCGTCGGTCTCATGGAAGACCAGCTGCGGCTCGGCATCGCCCAGGTGATAGCGATAGAGCTTGTGCGGGCGATGGGACTCGTCCCGCTCGCCGAAGAACAGGGTGCGACTGTCGTTGGCCCAGGTCAGGCTGCCGTCGCATTCCCCGAAGGGCAGTTCGGTCACCGTGCCGGTGGTCAGGTCCTTCACATAGAGCCGATAGGTCTCGTCGCCGACCTGATCCAGGCTGTAGGCGAGCTTGCTCTGGTCCGGGCTGACGGTGAAGCGGCCGACGGAGAGGAAGCCCCCATCGGCGATGGCGTTGCCGTCGAACAGCAGTTCCTCGCTCGCGGCATCCGGCGTCAGGTCGCCATCGGCCGGGCGGCGGCAGCGGTAATTGCGGCCGTATTCGTCGCCGGCCTGGGTGCGCTGGTAATAGAGATAGTCGCCACGCGGGACCGGCAGCGACAGGTCCGTCTCGCGGATGCGCGCGCGGATCTCCTCGAACAGTTGCTCACGCAGGGCGGCCTGGGGCGCCAGCTCGGCCTCCAGGTAGGCGTTCTCGGCCTCCAGGTGCGCCAGCACCTCGGGAGCGTCGCGCTGTTCCAGCCATACGTAGGGGTCGTCACCTGGGGCGCGGCGAGCGGTGGGGGCTTGGGTCATGCGGGCTCCTTGTACGCCGCGTGGAAGCACGCGGTCGGGGCAAAACCGTTATCATAGGCTTCCCTTTCCCGCTATCGCCATGGATCGCAATGACCGAGCAAGAGTACCTGATCGCCTGGGCCGTCTACGCCATCGCCGCGCTGCTGCTGTTGGTGGTGACCTTCAAGGCCACCGGCTGGCTCTGGCGCTGGCTACGTGAACCCATTCGCCTGGTCGCGGCGGTACTCCTGCTGACCCCGACCATCGCCGACCCGGAGCACAGCTTCTATGCGCCGGCCATCGCCGTGACCGTGCTCGACCTGGTGTTCAAGGTGGGCAACAGTGCCTGGTCGGCGGTGGCGGACCTCTCCGTCGCCGGGGCCCTCGCCCTTGTGCTCTACCTGGTCTTCGTCATCGTTCGCTGGCTTTACTGGCGTTCACGGCCGCAGCCTGCCGCCGTCACCGCGACCGACCCTGCGGACGACCCGCTGCCGGAAGCGTCCGCCGCACGGCGCGGAGCTCCCGCGCCCGTCGAGCGCCGCGAACCTCGTGGCCGTGGCGAGCGCGTAGAACCCCGGCTGTAATCCAAACTTGCGCCCGGGGCGTCACCCATTCAGCATGCTTGCCATGGGCAGCGGCGGCAGCCGCGATCGAACCAGGCAGCCACCCCGGAGGGACGGACATGTGTGAATTGCTGGGCATGAGTGCCAACGTGCCCACGGATCTGGTCTTCAGTCTCCAGGGCTTGATGCAACGCGGCGGCCGCACCGGTCCGCACCGCGACGGCTGGGGCGTGGCCTTCTACGAGGGTAGGGGGCTGCACCTGTTCAAGGACGCCCTGCCGGGCGCCGACTCCGAAGTAGCCAAGCTGGTCCAGGGCTATCCGATCAAGAGCCACACCGTGATCGGCCATATCCGTCATGCCAACGTCGGTGGCGTCAACCTGGCCAACACCCATCCCTTCGTGCGCGAGCTGGGTGGCCGCTACTGGAGCTTCGCCCACAACGGCCAACTGCAGGATTTTCGCCCTGACCCCCGCTTCTACCGCCCGGTCGGGGATACCGACAGCGAGGCGGCCTTCTGCAGCCTGCTGGATCAGGTCCGCGAACGCTTCCCCGAGCCGGTGCCGGTGGAGATGCTGCTGCCTCAGCTGGTGAATGCCTGCGACGGCTTTCGCCGGAAGGGCGTCTTCAATTGCCTGCTCAGCGACGGTGACTGGCTGTTCAGCTTCTGCACCACCAAGCTGGGTCACATCACCCGCCGTGCACCCTTCGGGCCGGCTCACCTGCGCGATGCCGAAGTCCACGTCGACTTCAAGGCCGAGACCACCCCCGACGACGTGGTCACCATCGTCGCTACCGAACCCCTGACCTCCGACGAGGTCTGGACCCTGCACCAGCCTGGCGAATGGCATCTCTGGTGGAATGGCGAGATCGTCACCCAGGGCCGCGTCTGAACAGGAATCTCACTGGCGATGTTGCGTAGCTATATACGAATGCTGTTGTTCTCCCTGGCCCTGCTGGTCGGGGTTCAGGTGCCTGGATTCATGCTCGACTACGAGCAGCGGGTGGATGCCCATCGGCTGGAGTCCGAGCAGTCCCTGAGCGGGTTCCGGCGCACCGCGGAGCAATACTTCGAGGGCAGCCTCGAGCGCCTGCTGGCCCACTACCAGGCCAGTGACGACCCGGTCTTCCGCAGCGATGCCGACAGCCTCGGCATACTGATGCGCCGCAATGCCCTGTTCGACGAAGAGTGGCAGGCGTTGCAGGGGCCCTGGTACGAGAAGGCCTGGCGCATCCTGGTGCGTCCCAACCCCGAGCTGCGTGACGAGACCCTGCGGCAGTACCGCTATCAGGTCGTACTCACCCCTGCGGCCATCGCCTGGGGCGTCGGACTCGGCCTGGCTCTGGCGGTGATCCTGGAAACCCTTGCCCTGTGGCTGTCGATCCTGCTTTACCCTAGGCGACCGGCGCGGCGGATTTCCTAGGCCTCGGAAAAAAATTCACGTTTTCAGGCGTTTAGCTGAAAAAAGGGCTTGACGCTCCGGTGCCGGTCTGTAGAATGCGCACCCACAGCAGGCACGTAGCTCAGTTGGTTAGAGCACCACCTTGACATGGTGGGGGTCGTTGGTTCGAATCCAATCGTGCCTACCAAACAAAACCCGCACTGCTGGCGGGCTAAGAAGGGCGATCCGAAAGGGTCGCCCTTTTTCGTTTGGAAATTGGTTGGAAAAACTTTGGAAAAACGATTGTCGGCTACAGCTTCAAATCGGCGCCGACGACCTGGTATTCAATCACTTGCTCGCCATGGCCTTCCTGGTAGTGGCGGGTCATCTTCGGGTCGGCGTGGCCCATCAGCGCCTGGACGTATTCCTCTTGGAACTGCTGCTGGTCGTAGAGCCATGATCCCAGGGCGCGCACTTCGTGGAAGGTTGGGCGCTGGCCGGCGGGGATGTGGTTATAGGCGCCCACCAGGTCGCGGACGCGGCTGAATTCCTTGGTCAGGTAGTCGGGCGTCACGGCGGTCCAGTGCTCTTTGGCATCCAGCTGCTCACGCTTCCGGGCCTTGGGCCGGTAGTGGATCAGGAACGGCGAGACTATGGCCGAGCGCATGCACTCATGGACCACCTCTCGAAGTGCACCGCCCATCTGAATTTCCAGGTGGATGGGCGTCGAGTACTTCTCGCTCTTGCCGGGCGACACTCGGATGGTGCCCTTGGCAAGGTCGACGGCGTCGCGCCGGAGCGTCACCACGTCTTCGCGGCGCAGCAGGGTGATGAGCGACAGCCGGATAGCACGGCTCAGCCAGGCGGGCGTCTCCGGGTGCTCGATGATCTTCGTCAGGCCTTCCAGCGTGTGGCGCTGGCGCTGTTTCTCCGCCTCCTTCTTCACCAGGGTCAGCTCGGCCACGTTGCGCTCGGTGAGGCCCTTGGCGACGGCGAAGGCGAATAGCTGGACCAGCAAGCCGCGGTGCTTGGTGTAAGCGTTGTTCGAGAAGCCATCCAGGTACTCGGCGATGCCCAGCACATCAAGCTGGCCAATCATTCGCTTGCCCAGGTCCTGCCGATATCGATTCAGCTTGAAGGTGATCTCTTCCAAGGTGCTCGCTGCATAGTCGCGCCCGGGTAGCCATTCCGCTTCGAAGCGGTCAATCAGGTGCTCGAACGTCGGCGCTTGGTCGCCTGTGATCAGGGCCAGCAGGGCGCCGTCGTCGGCCATCAGCGGGGCGAGTTTGGCATTCGCCGCCCGTGCTAGTTTCACCGCATCGGCGAGGGGACGGTTGATGCTGGTTCGCTTGCCGGTGATGGGGTTCCGGTACACCCAGTATTTGCCGTTGGGGTAGAGGTTGTCCGGCAGCGCCCGGTTTTTCGGGGCGCGAGGGCGAGCGGCCATCAAAAGACCTCCAGCATCTTGGCCAGCAGCGGGTCATTCGATGCCATGAACTCGGCCTGCAGGTCGACGAAATACATCCCTCCTTTGATCTCTCCCACCACTTCCCCTTCCTCGATCCACTTCTTGAGCTGCTGCAGGCTTGGGATCTTCCCTGCATAGCGCAGCTTCCGGTATTCGCCGGCTTCCATGAGGCGCGGCACCTTGATTTCGACCTGGGCGATGATCTTGGCCATTACTCGGTGCCTCGCTCAATGCTTGGGGTGCGTGCCAGCGGCCAGGCGCCGATAGCATCATAGATACGGTCGGCCTGCTGCTCGCTGAGCGAGAGGCCGCTGGGATTGGCGATCCATGCGGACGCGACAACATGCTTGGTGTTGCAGGTGGCGAGCAGGCCGGCGTGATAGTGCTCAATCACCTCGGTGAGCGTCGCCGCCAGGTGCAGGTGCTCGAGCGCCACCTCCTGGCTTTTGATATAGCGTTCACCGCGCTGGTCCTCGCAGAGCGCGCTAACGTAGATCGTCCAGCGGTGGGGGATGTCGCAGAGTGCGCCGGCCACCGGTGCGCCGTGGGCGATGTGCTTGCAGTTGCCCATGTGGATCATGCTCTGGCGGCCGCTGGGCAGCAGGTTGTAGATCGCCACCTGGTTGCTGCTCAGCAGCGCCCGGGAGCTACGGTGGATACGGCGACGCATGCTGTTGGGTTTGCGCTTGCTCATGCCGCCTCCTTGCCCGTGGTGACGGTCATCCGCCACGGGTCATTTGCCCGAGCAATCGCCGCCATGTGCGGAGGCGAAACGCTGTTGCCGCACATGTGCACCTGCTGGCTCTTGGTGAAGGCCTTGCCGTCGGCACCACGGTCGATCTGGTAGTCGTCAGGGAAGCCCTGGGCGCGATACAGCTCGCGCGGCTGCAGCATGCGCAGGCCGATGTCGATAACCACGTAGGGCGTGCCATGGATTGTGACGGTGACCAGGGCAAGGCGGTCCTTGGTGGTGACGGTGGGCGACGGCTCGTCCAGGGGGCTGGTGTTGTCGGTGCCGTAGTAGCTCATCAGGAATGCGGCCACGCGCAGGGCGCCGGCCTCGACCTCTGGTGACAGCTGCAGCTCGACCACCGAGGTCTTTCCGCCGCCGCCCGCGGTGACGGTGGGCGCCGGTTCGTCGACGCCCTGGCCGATGGAGGCGCCGAACTGGCGGGACAGGAATGCGGTGACTGCACCATGGTGCTGGCCCGCCGCGCTAATGGTGTGCAGCGGCTCCCCAGGCGCCCGGGCATCGCAGTTGCCGCGGAGGTGGGCGAGGGTGGCCATGGCCAAGCGCTGCTGGCTGCCTGAGTTGGTCACGGTCGTCATCGGCCGCTCGACGCTGTGCGCAGGCGTGTTGTTGAAGCCGCCATTAGCTTGCTCGAGGAAGGCAGTGCAGATTCCCATAGCATGGGCCGCGCCCGCTGGGCGCCGGCAGTTGCCGCCACTGGTGATGGTAGGCATCGGCTCGTCGGCTGCAGCGCCGGCTGAGTCGAAGCGGAATTTCACCAAGTGGGCGGCTGCCACGGCGTGCTTTATCCCGCCAGCCATGACCGTGCCCAGGGGCTTGTCCAGGCCCGGCACCCGAGGCTCTTGGCCGTCCCGCTCGCCGTAGCCGACCGACACCAGGGTCGGCGCCACGATAGCCCGGTGGTTCTCGGTCAGGACGCTGCCCAGCGGCGCGCCAATGTCAGCAGGCTTTCCAGCGTAGACAGGGCCGCCGAGTCCAACCAAGGTAGGGCTCACAAGCATCTGCTCGCCGCGATTTGCGCAGGTCACTGTAGGCAGTGGCTGCCGCGGGTCATTCACCCGGTCGCCGCCCTGGTGGGTTGCCGGGGCGAACACCGGGCTGGCCAAGGCGAACGATCCGCCACGGGGCCAGGCCGTGACTGTGCGCAGCGGGTCGGCCGCCGACAAAGCCGCCTCACGCGACCAGTTGGCGATGGGCACTATGAATGGATCGGCGGAGTCGAGCACGAACTTGCGCATGCCCTTGGCCACCCGGCGCAACGTGGCGGCGGCCAGCGGCTTCTTCCGGTCGAAAATGCTGGGGCAGGGGATCGACCAGTCGATGCACTCGGCTGCGCTGCGCCATTTCTTCTGGCCCTTCGCTGGCACCTTGGCATGCGTCGGCGTCGGCCAGACGATGGGCTGGCCATCGCAGCGGGCGATCATGAACAAGCGCTCGCGGCTGGTGGGTGCGCCATAGTCGCAGGCCCGGCCGACTTGCCATTCCACCTGGTAACCCATGCCCTGCAGCAGATGGACGAAGCGGCGCCAGGTCTGGCCACGCCGCTTCGGGTCCGGCACCAGGAACTGCTGATGCACCGGCACACGCTCGCCAAGGGCGGCCACGGTGCCGTCGACCTTCATCACCCGACCGCTGATTTTGCAGCGCTTCGCGATCAGAGGGCCCCATTGCAAAATCTGTTTGACGTTTTCCAGGCTGATCACTCGGGGGCGCTTCTTGCCGGCCCATTTCAACCCGACCCATGACAGATTCCTGATCTCGCGCTTCCGCGGCTGGCCGCCGGCGGCTTGGCTGTGATGCGTGCAGTCGGGGCTCATGTGGAACCAACCGACCGGGCGGCCCGCGCACTCGGCATCCGGATCACCGTCGAAAACGTCCGTGGTGAAGTGCCGGGCGGTGGGGTGGTTGGCGGTGTGCATGCTGATCGCCGCCGCGCTGTGGTTCTTCGCCACGGCCACTGGCCGGTCCAGGCCCATCTCCAGCCCGGTACCAGCGCCGCCGCCACCGCAGAAAAAGTCTACGATGATCTCGTCATCCTGGCTGCTGAAGCCAAGGCCATACTGGGTTTTGAATTCAGAACCGAGTCGATTCATGGCGGTCATGCTTGGCTCGCCTCCCCGTTGCTGTCCTCAGGGGGCTGCTCAACACGGTCTAGGCGCTGAATTTCAGCGATGATCAGGGCGCCGGCCTTGACCAGATTGCGGCGCGGCGCGCCTGGCTTCCACCAGTGCCAAGCCCAAGGCCAGGACTCTGGCGCTTTGCCATAGAGTTCGTCGGGGCGGTGAGCGTGTTGGGCGTAGCAGCTGGCGGCGAGCGCCAGTGCGCCCCATCCGTACCCGTCGTCGCCTTCCAGCGTGAACCCTTCCGCCTCTATCTGCCGCTGCCGCTCGGCCAGCACGTCGCGCGTCGCCTTATCCGTATGCGCGGCGGCGTACAGCTCTGTACCGTCTGGTATCTGCTGAAGGTCGACGTGAAAGTCCAGGGACTTCCAGCCGGTGCCGTCCAAAATTGTAGTAACGGTCGCTACCAGCTCGCCGGCGTCCAAAGGGAAGACTGCGGGCTGGGAGGCGAGGGCGGTGGCCCGCTCTCGATGAATGTCCAGGGCCTTGGCCAGCATCCGCGCCTCATGGCGGGCGTCATGCATGGCGTGGTGCTTGACGCCTTCGAATTCGATATCGGCGGCTTCTGGATAGAGATCGAGGAGGGTGCGCAGGTCGCGTTCCTGCCGGAAGTGCCAGGGGCGAGACAGGCCGACGGAGTCGTAGGCGGACCCCAGGATGGTGCAGTCAAACGCCGGGCTGTTGCCCCAGATAAATAGGTCGCCGTAGTTGAGTTCCAGCCCCTCCAGCCATAGAGACAAGGTGCGAAGCTCGGCGTGTAGCGGTTGCGCGAGGCTGCCGACCAGCTCGTGGCGTGCTTCCTCGCTTTGCTGCATCCACCACTGGACGGTCTCTGCGTCGAAGACGCCGCCCTGGGCAACGCTATCGGCCAGGTCGACCCGGCCGTAGTATTCGCGTGGCCGTGGGAATTCGGCGTGCAGCGCAACGGCGCCGAGGGCAACTATGGCTGCGCGTGGGCTGGTGCCCATGGTCTCCAGATCGATCACCACGTCCACCCGGCTCATGCTGCGGCCTCCGCTGCGGCTGCCGGCTCAGCGGCGACTCGGCGGGCATACCAGGCCCGGGCTTCGCCGTCCTCGTTTTGCTCGATGGTCAGCAGGAACCAGCCATCGCCCTCCGGTGGTTTCGGTTCGAAGCTGCTGATGTCGTCGCTGAAGTCAGGTGCTGGGTGTTCTTCGAAGCGCTCATCCCACAACAGCCGTGCCTCCAGGTGCTGGGCCTTCAGCCAGGCGTCCTGGCGTTCGCGGGTAAGGCCTTCGGAGAACAGCGGCAGATAGGGATGGGACCACCAGCCCTTGGCGTCGCGCTCGATCTGACCCCAGGCGCGGAGCTGCAGGGTGCCGTCCGCCACCAGGTGCCGAGACAGACGCTCCACCACCGCCATCAGTGCATGTTCGATTCGCAGGATGTTGCCGGCTTCGGCCGAGTTGAGCGAGGCGTAGAAGGTGCGCGCGGCAGTGAGCTTGACCAAGGCGTCCAGCAGGGTGCGGCGGTCGGCTTCGGTGAAAGGCTCCTCGTGCAGGGGGATAGCCTGGATTCGAGCGTCCGCCAGGTCGTACATCAGGCGCTGATTGTGTTTGACCAAGCGCTGGTTGCTGGCGCGCTGCTGTTCGATCCTGTCGTGGGTCTCTCGATGCAGAGCGGCATACTCCCGGCGGTGCTCACGGTGAGTCGCGTCCAACACCTCGCCGGCCAGGCGCTGCTGCTCGGCCAGGGCCAGAGTGTGGAGCCGATTGATGCGGCGGGTGTGCATCACTATGAAGGCGAGGACGGGGAGGCTGACTGCGAACAGCGTCAGGGCGACTATGAGAATGGGGTTCATGTGCTGTGTCCCATGTGGTGGTGGAAAGCCCGGCAGGTGGTGTCCGCCGGGCGCTGGTGTCAGGGCTTGAAGGTGCCGAGCGTCAGCCGGGCCGCGCTGCCGATCTCCTGGCCGAGCACGTCCTTGAAGTCGCGGGCGATCTCTTCCTTCTGGCCTTCCTCCCCGACCCACCGGAGTTTTAGCGTCGGGTGCTCCGAAGGGTTGCTGGTGTGGATGCTCACGCGCAGCAGGGCGGTGATTTCCGATAGGCCTTCATACGGCACCAGGGTGAAGGCGATGCTGGCTACGCGGCTGTCCTGGCTGTTGGCCTCGATCTCATCCATGGCGCTGCGCGAGGCGTTGAAGTTGCCCTCGGTGTGGCCGCGCTCGGACTTCGCCTTGATGACAATGTTGCGGACGTTGGCGATGGCCTCGACCACCGACATGTCGCGACCTTCCTCGTTCTGCGGCTTGAGCTGCAGGTGCCAGTCCTCGAGGAATTCGGCCAGCTCGCGTTGGGTGAAGGTCTTGCCCGCCGCGTGCTGCAACGCCTTGTAGGCGGCGGTAGCCTGCAGCCGGAGGACGGCGTAGTTGTCGGCATGGCCCGGCGCGTTCACGTCGCCCAGGTTGAAGAACACCTGGGCGGTCATGTCGTCGGGGTCGACGAAGCCGGCGAAGGGGTCGGTGGCTGCCTGCTCGTTCACGTAGTCGGCGAAGTCCTGCAGCGAGCTGGTGGACAGCACGCCGCGGAAGCGCACGCGGCCGGCGCCGTAGGTTTCCAAGTTCACCAGCTTGAAGCCCTCGGGCACCAGGATGGCCGGGGTTGGGGTGTTCAGTGGCTTGCCGGTGGCAGCTACGGCGTCGGCGATGATCAGTTGCAGAGCGTCTTTGGTCAGCGACATGGAGCGGTTCCTTGTGGTGAGAAAGGTGTGGTGATGGGGTTGGGGATCAGTCGCGGGCCTTGACCGGTGCCTGGTCCTTGTTGAAGAGCTGATCGGTCGGGTTGGTCTGGAACAGCACCACGCCATCCGCCGTCGAGTACATCGGCGTATCCAGCGTGAGGTCTTCCCGTAGCTTTCCGCGCTTGGTGGGCTGGATGTAATCCAGGGTGTGGGAGACCGTGACCTGGTTGCTCTCGCCAATCCGCTTGAACTTGAAGCTCAGGACCACCTGGCCGGCCTTGCCTTGGTCGACGACGCCGGCAGCGACATCAGAGAGGGCGCGACCGACCTGTTGGGCAAAGACGCCGGCATTGAGTGAGTTGAGAAAATCCGCGGTATCAGTGGCTTTCATCGTGCTGTGTCCCGTGGTTGGGGGTTATGCCGCGGCATCCGGCGCGGCGTCGGGTGGTGCCTGGTTGTCGCCTGCCCGGGCGTCGAGAAATTCGGCGAGGTCGGGCAGGCGGACGACGTAGGGGGCGGTGCGGCCCTCACGCAGCTTGTTGGCCGGCAGTGCGACCTTGCCGGCGCGGATCAGCCGGAGCAGGTGCTTGTCGGTCTGGATGTCCGGGAAGAACTTCTCGCGGACCTGGGTAATCGTCGGGGTGGGCGTGTCGAACGCCCGGCGCAGTTGGTCCAGGGTGTTCACGCGGCCTCCTGGGTGGGCGGTCGGAAGCGGGTCAGCAGCGCGTTCTCCAGCTCTTCCAGCGTCTCTGCCGCTACGCTGCCCTGGGGCTTGTCGTTGCCGTCCACGAAGACCGCCTGAATCGCGGGGCCAGCCAGGTCGACGGCCAGCAGGAAAGGCAGCCACCCGCGGGGCGTGAGGGCGATCAGCAGCTGCATGGCGGCGACGGCGAGGGAGTGGGATTGAGTGTTCATGAGCCAGTCCTTTGGTCAGCGCCGCGCGGCGGCATGGGGGTGATTTCGACGTTCAACTGCTTGGCCAACCACTGCACGCCGCGCTCGGTGACTTTCACCACGGCGTAGTGGCGATAGGTGCGCAGCGTCGGGCACCAGCGCGAGCGCGGGTCCATGAACAGCCGGCCTTCGTGCTGGGGCGCGGCGATCAGTTCGTTGCCCTGGTTGAGGATCTTCAGCTCACGCATGCGGCGGCGGAGGATGTTCGGGCCCAGGCCGAGCAGGGCAGCCACCTGGTCGAGGGTGCGGTTCATGGGCGGTCCCTCAGGCGGCGAGCTTGAGAACCAGCGCGGTCAGCGCGGGCGGCATGTGCTGGGCGGTGGCCACGGCTTTAGCGCTGGTGCAATCCAGGGCGGCAATGGCGAGAACCCAGTCACTGTCCATGCCGTACTGTTCGCGATGCACCGCGACATGGACACCGCACTGCAACTGCTCGACGCCGCCGCGCTGCACCAGGCGCTGGATGGCGTCCTGGTCCGCCTGGGACAGCTGAGGCCGCTCGACCTCGCGCCGCTGCACCCGTGCGGGCACCACGGGCGCCGCCGAGTCGTTGGTGCCGTTGGCGATGCCCTCGACGAACTCGGCCAGGGCCTGGAGGTTGGCGCTGTCGTGCCGGGGGAGGGTGATGCGGTTGCAGCTGCCGCCCATCTCCACGTCGACGTCCACGCTGGTGTCCGTCAGCTCGACGTTGACATAGGGGCGGATACTGGAGCCCGGGCGGTCGAGGCGGCAGCGGTACTGGCCGCCTTCGGTCAGGGCCTGGCGCAGGAGTACTTGCTGGTTCAGGTCGAGGCGATAGGTGCTCATGCTGCCTCCGGGCCGTCATCGCCAGTGGTGTTGGCGGTGGCCTTGGTGCGTGCGGCGCGGGCCATGGCGAGCGCGAGGCTGGAGACGAACGCGCAGCCAGCCTCGCGCGCATCGCGACGGAGGTCAGCGATGGCGTTCGGACTGAACGGGGCGGTGGGCAGTGCCAGGATCTGGCAGCGGGATTGGGGTACGTGCTGTGTCGTGGTGGTCATGTCCGTGCCCTGTGGTGTGGGGGTACGGACATAACAATACGCGGAAGAATTATTCCGTGCAATACGTCAATGTATAGTTTTGCTCGTTAGCGCTTTCGGCGCTTCTGCCACGAGCCAGTCACGACCCCGCAGAATTCTGTATCGTCAGGAATCTGCAGGATTCTGTTGGGGAACTCCGGGTTCACCGCATAGAGGTAGCGGCCATCTTCCGTGTCGTGAAGGCGCTTGAATGTGGCTTGGCTGTCCGGGGCTGGGGTACGGACTACTACATCATCGCCGTGGAAAGCCTCCACCTCCGGGTCAACCAGGATGATTTCGCCAGGTCTATAGTCCGGGAACATGCTCAAGCCTCTAACTTCGAGACAGAATGCTTTGTCAGAGTGGGGGAAAGGGCAGGCCAGCCAATCCTCGGCAAAGCCCGGTTCAAATAAGTCGATGGTGTCTGACACGTTACCAGCCTGTACCCAAGAAAGTAGCGGGACGGGCCGTTGAAGCTCTGGGCCAGGTTTCAAATCCAGGCTATAGACTGCTTTGTCTTCAGCGACCTCGCCACCTAACAGTGCAGCAAAGTCTAAGCGAAGCGCTCTGGCGAGTTTTTGCAGGTTTTCAAGCCTTGGGCTGGAGCTGCTGCCGCTGAGAATCCTATAGACGGTTGGCTGAGTCATATTGGCTCGCCGTGCAAGCTCGTTCTCTGACCAGCCTGTCGAAGCGAATTTTTCTTTGATAAGGCGAACCATCGCCTGGGAAGAGGCAGGCATGCAATATTCCTATACGTATAATCCGTGATTGTATTGCCCTGCCCTATTCTTGCGCGTATGATCGACTCAAATTCGTTAATGAATAGGTCGTGACGAAATGACCCTGCCGGAGATGATCCAGCACCTCCTGAGCCTCGGGATGACCCAGCAGACGATAGCGGCGGAAGCGGGGGTAACCCAGCCGACTGTTCATCGTGCTTTACACGGTGGCGCCGTCCTTTATGAGACGGGTAAGGCTATCGAGCGAGTATACGCGCGGGCTACAGCTCAAGACGCAGCCGCCTAGTATTCGACGCCGCCGATCACCACCGGCAGCGTTTTAGGGTGCCGGGAACCTGGGGAATCTCACCACAAGATTTTGGCCCCCAGGCCCCGGCGAGTCGGTGGAACCGCGATCACCACAATCGCTGAACCACCTCAACAGCGCACCGCCCCGGGACACAGCACGTATCTATCTGGGGCGGCACCGCGCTGCTGTAGGCCGATCTTAGGGCGCCCGTCGCCCTCGGTCTATGGCGCACATGGGGAATTAACGCCAATGCGCACCGATCCCACGCAGGGCCTAGGGCCCGAGCTTTCCCTCGAGCAAGCCATCGATCGTGACTGCCGCGACTTCCGCGGTGGGCTGACGGCGGTATGCGCGATCATGGGCAAGCCGTATGACAGCTTCCAGAAGCGGCTATCCATCTCCCACCCTGAGAATCACCTTAGCGTCCGGGATTTCGAGCAGTTCCTTGAGCTGGTTCGCGGTCCGGCCGTGAGCCGTTCCCTGGACCGCCTGCAAGGCCGTATCAGCTACCAGCCGGTGCCGGTCGAGTCCCTGGGCGATGCGCTCAAGGCCATGGCCGACAAGTGCAGCCAGGAGTCCCTGTTCTTCTCCAGCCTGCGCGACGGCGTGGCCGACAGCGTGTGGAAGCCTCATGAGGTGGCACGTCTGGAAGCCCATGGCGAAGACCTGATCCGCACCATCAAGGGCATCATGTCCGGCGCTCGCCGCGCGATGGTGGAGGACGATCTATGAACCTCCCGCAACTGCTGCTGGGCTTCGCCCTGGTGCTGTTCTTCGCCAGCCTGCATCGCGCTGGCTGGACCGCCGCCGCCCCGTTTCTCGCCGCCGCCCTGGTGCTGGCCTCCCAACCGGAGGTGCGTCATGGCTGACATCGTCGACATCGCCAACGATCACACCGAATGGCTGCTACAGGCCTCGCTTCAGCGTCGCCAGGTCCAAACCGGCCCGAGTGCCGAGGAATGCGATTCCTGCGGGACCGAGATCCCCGAGGCGCGCCGCCGCCTGGTGCCGGGCTGCACCCTGTGCGTCGACTGCCAGGCCTTCAGGGAGAAGCGCAATGCGTGAGCGTGAGCCTTTCGCCCTGGCGGACGTGCCCGCGCTGCTGCAATACATCACCGCCGACGACCGCGATACATGGTTAAGCGTCGGTATGGGGCTCAAGGCCGAGTTCGGCGACGAGGCGTTCCAGCCCTGGGACGCCTGGAGCCGTGCCGGTGAAGGCTATAGCCCCAAGGATGCCATCACCGTATGGAAGTCCTTCCGCAAGCGCGGCACGGGCTTCGGCACCGTGGTGAAGCTGGCCCAGGACAACGGCTGGCAGCCCGAGAAGCGCGAGCTGACCGCCGAGGACAAGCGCCGCTTCGCCGCCGAGCAGGACACCCGCCGCAAGCAACGTCAGGCCGAGATCGAGGCGGACGAAGCGCGAGCCCAGGTGATGCGCGAGGCGGTGGCCGAGGCGTGCCAGCGGATATGGGACAGCCACCTCGATGCCACCGGCACCAGTCAGTACCTCGAGCGCAAGCAGGCCGGCGCCCATGGCGTCGGCTTCTTCCGTCACGCGGTGCTGCTGGTGGTCGACGATCAGCGGCAACGGGCGGACGTCTGGGTGGGTAGCGAGGCGACCAACTGGCTGCGCGATGTTCCGCAACCGCGGCCGGAGCACTTGTCATACCAGCTCTACAAACGCGGCCATCTCGCCGTGCCGTTGCGTGATGCCGAGGGGCGGCTCTGGTCGATCCAGTTCATTGCGTCCAACGGCAAAAAGCTGTTCCCGCGCTACAGCCGCAAGGCGGGTTGCTTCCACTTGCTGGGCGCCGAGCAGGATCAGCCCGCCGTGGTGGCCCTGGCCGAGGGTTATGCCACGGCTGCCAGTTGCCACGAGGCCACCGGCTGGCCGGTCGCGGTCGGGATCGACTCCGGCAATCTGCTGGCGGTTGCCGAGGCGCTGCGCCAGCGCTTCCCGGACGCGCGCCTGGTACTGGCCGGCGACGATGACGCAACGGTCTCCGGCAATCCGGGACGCACGAAGGCCGAAGCCGCGGCCCTGGCCGTTGGCGGCGTGGCGATCTTCCCCAGAGGCGAGCCTGGCCAGGACTGGAACGATATCCGCTGCGCCTTGGGCCTCGAGGCGGTTCGCCAGCGCTTGGAAGCCGCCCTGGTCGAGCTGCCGGTGGTGCATACCGTCGGCGCCGATGAGGCCCTTCCCGGCGCCCCATCCGAAGAGCTCGCCGCCGAGGAGGATGCCGCTTCCAACGAGGGGGCAGGGGAGAAGCGGCCAGCATGGGATCTGGAGCGCGTCTTCGCACGTTTCGCCCTGGTCGAGGGGGAGACTAAGGTCTTCGATTTGTTCAAGCGCGTGGTGCTGAAGAAGACGGCGTTCGAGGCGATGGTGACCAAGGCGCTGGCCAAGGCCTGGTTCGACAGCCTGGAGAAGAAGGGCATCGCCGCCGACCAGGCGCAACGTCTGATGAGCCAGGCTAAGCTGGCCAGCAAGGTCGCTCCGGGCGAGCGCATGGCGCCCACGGATCGCTACGTCCATATCGACGGGACGAAAGACATCTGGGATGTCGAGCGCCGCCGGCGGATACCGGACGGCGCCCTGAAGCTAGCCCTGGGCGACGCCTTCACGTTGTGGGTGAACAGTACGGCGCGGCGCAGCGTGGATATGGAACACCTGGTGTTCGATCCACTGATGGAGAAGAACCCCGCGATCTACATCAACACCTTCGAGGGCCTGCCCCTCACCCCATCCGAGGATGCCGAGCGTTGCCGGGGCATCCGCAAGCTGGTCGATTTCCTGTGCAACGATGACCAGGAGGCGGCGCATTTCCTGCTCTGCTGGCTGGCCCTGCCGTTGCAACAGGTCGGGACGAAGATGGCAACGGCGATCTTGCTGCACTCGACCATGGAGGGCTCGGGCAAGAGCCTGCTGTTGAGCGACATCATGCGGGTGATCTATGGCCAGTACGGCGCCACCGTGGGCCAGGTGCAACTGGAGTCCGCCTGGTCGGCCTGGCAGTCGAACAAGCTCTATGGCGTGTTCGAGGAGGTGGTGAGCCGGGACCAGCGCTATAACCAGGTCGGCAAGATCAAGCACATGATCACCGGCAAGACGTTCCGCATCGAATCCAAGTTCATGAATGGCTGGGAAGAGGCCAACTTCATGAACGCTGTGTTTCTATCGAACGAGATCCTGCCGTGGCCGATCAGCGAGAACGACCGGCGGCTGTTCGTGATGTGGCCGGAGGAAACGCTCTACGCGGATCTCCAGCGGCAGGTCATTGCCGAAATGGGCAACGGCGGCATCGATGCCTTCTATGGCTACCTGCTGAACTACGACATTGGGGATTTCACCGCACACACCCGCCCGCCCCGCACCCCGGCCCGACAGCGGCTGGTCCAGTTGTCGATGGCCTCCTGGCAGACCTTCCTCGCCGAGTGGCGGGGCGGCTTGCACGGCGAGCTGTACCGGACGTGCCTGTCCTCGGACCTCTACGCGATGTTCCTGGAGTGGTGCAGCCGCAATAAGGAGCACTCGCTCAGCCACACGAAGTTTTCGGGATTCGTCGCCAGCCAGGTGCACAAGATCGAGAACATTCCTTGGCGCGACGCGCGCGGCAGGCGGCGCTTCGGGCGCTTCTTCGTGCCCGACCAGACGGTGGAGGGCGCTCCGCTGATCTCGCTCAAGGCGGAAGAGCTGGGCAAGGCGGTGGACAGCTGGCGAACGGCTGCCCGAGAAGCGGGCTGGAAGGTCGACGACTGGGAGCACATGAAGGAGAAGACCACATGACGCCCCGAAGTGTGTTGGGTGTGTTGCCTGTGTGTTGGGTCTGTTCCGCCAACCCGCCACAGCTGAAACCCGCGCCGTTACTGGTTTTCCGGGCGTCTGTGTTGGGTGTGTTGGGTTTATCGCGCCCGCGCGCATGTGTGTATGCGTTGCGTGTGTCTTCCGTCTCCGGTCGCTGATCCGGGCAAATGAAATTCCCTATATGCGCGAGTAAGCCAACACACCCAACACACCCACCACAGCACCTCTTAAAGTATTGATTTAGATAGGTTTTAAGTGTGTTGGGTGTGTGTTGGGTTGGGCTAAAAGTGTGTTGGGTTGGAAACGTGGGGTAAAAACGATGATTGCGGCGATTGAAAGGCTGCTCTTGCACTGGGGCGAGGCGACGGATAACAGCGAGGAATACGGAACCGTAAGTGGTCTGTCGCCTATCGCGCGGGCCATGGCCTATGGGGCGGTCAACGCGGATCGGCCGCCCCGGTGCAGTAGGGCACCTGTGTACTGGACCGAGGTGGATGGGGAGGTCGATGCGGTGCTGGCAGGTATCAGCAAGCGGGAGAAGGGAGGTCAGGGGCTGCTGGAACTGGCAAACGTCCGCTACCGCGATGGCAAAGAACTGGTGGTGGAGCAGCAGATGCGGCGTCTAGGCATCCGTTCGGACAAGACCTACCGGACCCGCCTACAGCGCCTGCACGAACTGATGCAGGCTGGGTTGATCGAGCGCAGCAAAGACAAGGCGGCATGACCGTTCGTCAGGTACCAACGGCGTTCAGGCGTCGGCGAGGTGCCGGCGAGGTGTCGGCCAGAACCGGCGTTATTCGAGGGTTTACGCCATTACCGGTCGAGGGGTACAAAGTCGCTACTGGTGGTTCGCGCGTCAGCAGAAACCACTAGCTCACCGTGCTGTGTGAGAGGCGCCGACCCCATGCGGTGCCAGCCCAAAGGCCCGAAGGTCACCACCCTTCGGGCCTTTGCCTTTTCTGAGCCACCAGGAGTACGAGATGAGCGAGCCAACGACCGTCGGTGTAGTGGTCGCGGGTGCCGCAGGTGCTGGACTGGCCGGGGCGCTGGCCGCTATCGACGGCGACGCCGCGGTCGGCGCGCTGCTCGGTGCCCTGGTGTACTTCACCACCACGCGCGAGCTGCCGATCTGGCAGCGCTGCCTGTTCTTCCTGGTCAGCTGGGTGATGGGCTACAAGGCCGCCCCGGCGTTGGTGGAGATCACGCTCTGGGGCATCCGGCCCTTCGCCTACTCGACCCTGAGTGCCTTCGCGGCGGCGCTGCTGGTGGTGACGGTCTCGCTGGCCGCCATCAATCGCCGGCGGCGCGATGACTCGCCCTCAGACCCTGGAGGTCTGCAATGACGACGCCACCCTCGCTGGCCTGGCTGGACTCCCTGGTGACCCAGGGCCTGTTCCTGCTGTGCCTGGTGCTGTTCGCCAGGTTGTTCACCTACCGCCGCGGCAATGCCCGGTTCCGCCGGGGCGTCTCGTGCCTCGCCACGGTCGTGATGGCCTGCTCGGCCATCAGCGCCTTCCACATCCTGCGGGGGGATCTGCGGCTGCCGTATGAGAGTTGGCCGCTGTTGATCCTGCTGACCGTCTTCACCTGCTCGGTGGTGCGCAGCGGCGGCAACCTGGCGGACGTGATGCGGCCCGGTGGTTGGGATGGCGTCGAGCGGCGCAGGGTCGAGCGGCGCACCGAGCGGCGAGCGCGTGAGGTGCGCGGTGAAGGTTAGTGACGAGCGCCGGGGCAGCAGCGCCGGGCGTGGCTATGGCTATCGCTGGCAGCAGGCCCGAGCCGATCACCTGCGGCGCAACCCTCTCTGTTGCATGTGCAGTGGCCCAGAGCGTCCGGTGCTGGCCCAGGTGGTCGACCACAAGCAGGCGCCTCGATTGAAAGAGGCGAAGGCAAGCGGGGACCCGGCGCAGTTGGCCGAAGCCTGGCGGCTGTTCTGGTCCCGCGACAACTGGCAGTCCCTCTGTACCTTCTGCCACAACTCGACCAAGCAGCGACTGGAGAAGTCCGGGCGCCTGGTTGGCTGCGATGTCTCGGGCGTCCCGCTTGATCCTCGCCACCACTGGAACCGCTGATGCGGCCTCGGCCAGGGCGGGTCACTTGCACCACGTTGGTGCGGGCAAGGGGTAGGGGGGTGAAAAACTTACAGGCTGAGCGTGTCTAGACCGCCTGCCACCCGCTTTTCGCAACGCCGGGAAAAATGGCGATAGGGGGGAGTAACTGATTGGAGGTTGAAATGGCCGGTAATTCGAACTCCGGGCGCTCGGCCCTGCCGGCTTCGGTGCATGTGCTGCGCGGCAACCCGAGCAAGCGACCACTGGCTGAGCTGCAACGGGAGCTGCGCGAGCCCTCGGTGCCGGTGGAGGCGCCGCCGAAACCCGCGTTCCTCCAGGGCGAGGCGGCCGATGAGTGGGACCGCGTGGTCGCGGCCCTCCTGGAGCTGGGCTGGATCACCACTCTGGACCAGGCCGCCTTGGCGACCTACTGCGAAGCCTACGGCCGCTGGTTGAAGTTGGAGCGCGAGGTAGCCCGGCTCAACGCCGCGTCCGCTGACGGCCTCGGTGGGGAGCTGCAAACGTTCCCCAATGGTACCCGCCAGGAGCACCCCGTGCGCTCCGCTGCCAAGTCCGCTGCGAAGGCGGTCAACCAGGCCGGCGCCTTGTTCGGCTTTTCCCCTGTTGCCCGGCGCGCGATGAAGGCGATGGCCGCCCATCCCCAAGGGGAGCTGATACCCAATGGACCACGAGACGCCGCCGACGCCTATTTCAGCTGAGCCTGAAGACCGCACGACCGCCTTCTGCCACGACGTGTTGGAAGGCCGGATCGTCGCTGGGCCGGACGTGCGCAATGCCTGCAAGCGGCATCTGCTCGACCAGCAGCAGGGCAGCGCCCGCGGCTTGTTCTGGGACGTTGCAGCCGCGAACCGGGCTATCGGGTTCTTCGAGGATGTGCTGTGCCTGAACGGCGGCGACTTCGAGGGCCTGCCGTTCCTGCTGGCGCCCTGGCAGGTGTTCGTGATCGGCAGCTTGTTCGGCTGGATGGACGCGGGCGGCTACCGCCGCTTTCGGATCGCCTATATCGAGACCGGCAAAGGCTCCGGCAAGTCGCCGCTCCTGGGCGGCATCGGCCTTTACGGGCTCATGGCAGACGGTGAGAAGCGCGCCGAGGTGTATGCCGCGGCGACCAAGCGTGACCAGGCGATGATCCTGTTTCGCGATGCGGTGGCCATGGTCAACCTGTCGCCGCGCTTGCAGTCGCGCCTGGTGCAGTCTGGGCTCAATGAGAAGGTCTGGAACCTGTTCTACCCGAACACCTCCAGCTTCTTCCGGCCGATCAGCTCCGACGAGAGCCAGTCGGGCCCCCGGCCGCACATGGGGCTGCTCGACGAGGTGCACGAGCACCGCAACGCCAGTGCCATCGACATGATGCGCGCGGGCACGAAGAGCCGTCGCCAGGCGCTGATCGCCATGATCACCAACAGCGGCTCGGACAAGAAGTCCGTCGCAGGGCAGTACCACGACCTGGGCGTGCGGGTCTGCGCGGGCCAGCAGCAGGCCGACACGCTGTTCGCCTTCATCTGCTCGCTCGATCCAGGTGACGACCCGTTCGTCGACGAGGCGTGCTGGCCCAAGGTGAATCCGTCGCTCGACTACATCCCCGAGGGGCACAGCGACGGCATTCCGGGCCGCAAGTACCTGCGAGAGCAGGTGCAGGAAGCGCGCGGCCTACCGAGTAAGGAGGCCATCGTTCGCCGCCTGAACTTCTGCGAGTGGACGGCGGCGACGTCGCCCTGGATCGGGCGGGACGTCTGGATGCAGGCCCAGGAGCGGGTGCCTATGCGGATGCTGCGCAACCGCGCAGCGGTGGCCGGGCTGGATCTCTCCAGTACCACCGACCTGACGGCGTTCGTGTTGCTGTTCTATCCAACGGTGGAGGACCCGCATTGGCGGCTGCTGCCGTATTTCTGGATACCCGATCACGAGATCGAAGAGCGCGAGAAGCGCGACCAGGTGCCTTACCGCGTGTGGATCAAGGAGGGGCATCTGGAGGTTACGCCGGGGCGGGCCATCAGCAAGCTGCATGTGCTGCGGCGGCTGTGGACCATCTGCGACTACTTCGATGTCCAGCAGATCGGCTACGACCGCTGGCGGATCGAGGACCTGAAACAGCTGATGGACGAGCACGAGATCGAGCTGCCGCCGCTGATGTCCTTCGGCCAGGGCTATCAGTCCATGGGGCCCGCGGTCGATGAGTTCGAGCGCCGCCTGCTGGGTACCCCGGCGGGAGGCGAGCAGCAGGGCGACCTGATCGACCTGGACCCGGACGACTACACCGTGCTCGAGCAACTGGATGCGGTCGAGACCCTGCGGCACGACGGTAATCCCGTCATGACCTGGTGCGCCGGCAACGCGGTGGTGACCAGTGACCCGGCGGGCAACCGCAAAGTCGACAAATCCAAGGCCATCAGCCGGATCGACGGCATCGTCGCCTCGGTGATGGCTTGCGGTATCAGCGGCTCAGCACCGATTGGCGGTGGCACATCCATCTACGACGAAGGAGTCGGCATATGACGCTGACGGTACTTGCCTGGCTGGCCGGCTTGCTGGGCTTCGGCCTGCTGGTCGCTGGCGTGGCGATGATCAACGTGGCGGCGGCCTGCATCGTGGCAGGTGTTCTGCTGTTGTTCTGGGCCTGGCTGGCTGACCGCGCCGCGGCGGCCCAGGCTCGTTCGAAAGGGGGCTGACCATGTTCTTTTCCAGGCAACGCGCCGAGGGCACGGGCGGCTTGACCGATCCAGATGGCGGATTCTGGCGCGGCCTGATCGGTTCCGGCCGCAATAGCGCCGGGGTTAGGGTGACGCCGGAGACGGCCCTGGGAGTGCCGGTGCTGCAGAACTGCGTCACCTTGCTGGCCGAGACCGTCGCCCAGCTGCCGCTGGAGCTGTATCGCCGGCAGGACAAGGGCCAGCGTGAAGCGGCGATCAATCACCCGCTGTACGACGTGCTGCGCTACCAGCCCAACGGTTTCCAGACGCCCTTCGAACTGCGCGAGTGCGAGCAGATGGCCCTGGGGCTACGTGGTAACAGCTTCACCTACATGGACCGGCGCGACGACGGCAACGTTACGGCGCTCTGGCCGCTGCTGAACGACAAGGTGATCGTACGCAAGGGCGACGACCTGCTGCCCTACTACCAGGTGGGCAGCGGCGAACCGCTGCCGATGCGGCTGATCCACCACAAGCGCTGGGTGACCACCAACCACTACGTGGGGTTGTCGCCCATCGAGCTGCACGCCGAGTCGGTTGGTATGGCGCTGGCGATGCGGCAGTACACCGGCAAGTCGTTCGCCAACGGTGCGACGGTCTCTGGTGTGATCGAGCGCCCCAAGGAGGCGACGGCGATCAAGGATCAGGGGGCGATTGACCGCATCCTCGATCAGTGGGGGCAGAAATACTCCGGGCCGGACAACGCGAAGAAAGTCGCGATGCTCCAGGAGGGCATGACCTTCAAGCCGATCTCCATGAGCAACGTCGACGCCGAGATCGTGGCCCTGCTCAAGCTCTCCGGCTCGGACATCGCCAGGATCTACAAGGTGCCGCTGCCGATGATCAATGACCTTGAGAAGGCCAACTACAACAGCATCGAGCAGCTGCTGATTCAGTTCGTGGTGTTCTGCCTGCTGCCGTGGGTCAAGCGGCACGAGCAGGCGATGATGCGCGACTTCCTGCTGCCGCGGGACCGGAGCCAGTATTTCATCGAATTCAATCTGTCGGGCCTGCTGCGCGGCGACCAGAAGTCACGGTACGAGGCCTATGCCATCGGCCGCCAGTGGGGCTGGCTCAGCGTGAACGACATCCGGCGGCTGGAGAACATGCCGCCGGTCCAGGGCGGCGAGATCTACCTGCAGCCGCTGAACATGGTCGACGCGGGCAAGGGGATGCCCGACCTGACGAACCCCAACACACGCGCCCAGCTGGAGCTTCAGCAGCGCGAGATCGAGAGGATGCTGACCCAATGAAGGCCTATCTCAGGGCGTCCAGCCTGCTGTTCAATCAGCCGCTGCTGGTGACGCCCGACATGCTCGACCTCGGCGTGCGCTGGGCGAACCAGGCCATGAGCCTGAACATCGTCAACCTGGGCCCGGTGCACGCCCTGGGCCTGGAGGCTGTCGACGACCAGGCGGCGCTCCGCCTGGAGCAGCAGCAGGAACAGCGCCGGGGTGCCATCGCCCAGACTGGGGTGGAGGTGATTCCCGTCAGCGGGGTGTTGGTGAGCCGCGGCGCCCACATCGGGCTGTGCGAGACCATGACCAGCTACGAAGGCTTGCGCGCCCAGCTGCGCCAGGCGGTGGCCGACCCCAACGTCGAGCACATTGTGTTGGACGTGGACAGCCCGGGCGGCGCCGCTGTCGGGGCGTTCGAGCTGGCCGATGACATTCGCGCCTGGACCCAGCAGAAGCCCATCACCGGCCTGGTCAACTTCCAGGCCTACAGCGGCGGCTACCTGCTGGGCTGCGCCTGCAGCGAGGTGGTGGTCAGCCGCACCAGCGGCCTCGGCTCCATCGGCGTGATCGCCAGCCACATGGATCGCTCTGGGCTGAACGAGAAGGCCGGCATCAAGGTAACGACTGTTTACGCCGGGGCGCACAAGAACGACCTCACGCCCCATGAGGCGTTATCCGATCAGTCGTTGCAGGTGCTGAACGACATCGTGCAAGAGAGCTACGAACTGTTTGTGGGCGCGGTGGCCCAGTTCCGCGGCCTGGACGTCGCGGCGGTACGCGCCACGGAAGCGGCGCTCTACCGGGGGCAGCGGGCGATCGACCTCGGCCTGGCCGACCGGCTGGCCAGCCCCCAGGACGCCGTGGACAACCTGTCACGAGCCATCGCCATGAGCCGGAGCAATCGGCAGACCAGCCGCATCGGCGTTCGCGCCGCGGCGGCAGCCATCCAGACCCTATTCTGACCGCGTTCGCGGCAGCAACCCGGCCCGCCCTGTGCGGGCTTTTTCATGCCCAGGAGGCAACATGTCGAAGGTATTGCAACTGCGCAGCGAACGCGCCGAGCTCAACACCACGCTCCAAGCGCTGGCGAAGATCGAGGCCGAAGGCGGCTCGCTCTCTGCCGAGCAGCTGGCCCAATTCACCCAACTGGAAACCCAGATCAACGCGCTGACCGACAAGATCACGCGTGCCGAAGCCGCCGAGCGCATCGCCGCGGCCAACTCGGTGCCGGTCAGCGAGGGCGCCCAGGGCATCAATGGGCCGCCCGCCCATGTGTCCGGCCCGTTCAACCAGCCGACGCCGCCCGGCGTTGCCATGGCGCAGATGGTGCGCCTGATGGTGCAAGCGGGTGGTAACCAGCAGCAGGCCGCCGAGCTGGCCAAGGCGGGCAACTTCGGTGCCGATGTGGCGATGGCGCTGTCCACCGTTACGCCCGGCGCGGGCGGCGTGCTGGTGCCGGAAAACTTCAGCTCCAGCGTGATTGAGTCGCTGCGACCGAAGTCGGTCGTGCGCCGGATGGGTACCATCAGCCTGCCGCTGAACAACGGCAACCTGACCATCCCGCGCATCATCGGCAACACCGTGGTGAGTTACATCGGGACCGAGCAGGACATCCCGGTCACCGACATGCAGTTCGGTGACCTGAAGCTGGCGGCGAAGAAGGCCGCTGCGCTGGTGCCGATCTCCAATGACCTGTTGGCCTATGCCGGGGTGAATCCGCGGATCGACCAGCAGGTGAGCAACGACCTGGCCACCAGCATGGGGCTGTCGGAAGACCTGATGTTCATCCGCGGGCCTGGCACCGGGGCGCTGCCCAAGGGTCTGCGCTTCTGGGCTATCGCCCGCAACATCGTGCCGGCGCCGAGCGCGACGACGCTCCAGGCCGTGGATACCTTCCTGAGCGGCCTGATGCTGCGGCTGGAGACGGCGAACGTCGACCTGGCCGGCTGCGGCTGGATCATGGCACCGCGCACCCTACGCTGGCTGCAATCGCTGCGTGACGGCAACGGCAACAAGGCGTTCCCGGAAATCGATCAGGGTTTGCTGAAGGGGTACAAGGTGGCCCTGACCACCCAGATCCCCACCAACCTGGGCGATACGGGCAAGGAGAGCGAAATCTACTTCGCCAACTTCGCCGATTGCTTCATCGGTGAGGACCAGAACCTGGCGTTCGCCATCAGCACCGAGGCCAGCTACAAGGACGCCAGCGGCAACCAGGTGAGCGCCTTCCAGCGCGACCAGACGCTGATCCGCGTGATCAGCAAGCACGACTTCGGCCCGCGCCATGTCGAGTCCATCGCCGTCGGCACCGGGGTGACCTGGGGTTCCGACATGTAATCGCGGCGCCCCATCCGCTGGGGCGCGACTGCTCTCCCTGAATACAACGAGGATTCGCCATGACCACCAAGACCGTGATCGTGAAGTTCACCAACGCCTGGCAGGGATACGCCGCTGGCGAGACTGCCGGCTTCGACGAAGACAAGGCCAAGGCGCTGGAAGAGGCGGGCTTTGCCACTATCGAGAAGAAGGCCGCCCCGCGAGCGGCCCGCGGTGGCGCCGCTACCACCAGCGCAAACAACGTGCCGCCGGAGAACATCCCTGGCGCCAATGGTGATCTGGATGTGCCGGGTGGCGCCGGCAAGGCCGAAGATGGCGTTCCGCCGGGTGACCCGAATGCCAATGCGGACGCCAACGACGATAAGAAGCCCTGATCATGGCGCGCCGCATCGGTTACACGGGTAGCTCCGTGCTCACCCTGGCCGACGTGGCGCGTCAATGCCGCGTTGAGCCGGAAGACCTTCAGCCCGAGCTGATCGAGGGGGTGATCATCCCCGGCGTCACCGCCCAGGCTGAAGCCCGTACTGGCGCCGCAATTCGCACCGCGGTCTACGAAGAGGACTGGGTGAACGGCTATCGCCAAGGCCAGGCGTTCGACGTGGGCCAGGTCAGGGAAGTGGTTTCGGTCCAGCGAGTGCTGGCGGACGGTACGCTGGAGACGGTCAGCCAGAAGCCGCAACTGAGTTACGTGGGCACCGAGTCCCTGCCGGAGTGGCTTGGCCCGGCGCCGGCTGGCCGGCTGCGCATCCGCTACAGCGCCGGGGTGGACCTGGCGATCTATCCGGGTGTGCGGATGTGGCTGCTGCTCAGTGCTGGGACGGCCTATGAGTTTCGCGAGTCGCTCATCGCCGGGGTCACGCTCGCCGAGATCCCGGCCACGTTCACCGACGTGCTGCTGGCCGACGTCACCTTGCCGCCGAGGTTCTGATGAGAGCAGGTCGATTGCGGTATCGCTGCAGCCTTCGGAAAGCCGTCCGGGTGAAGAACGCTACGGGTGGTTTCGACCAGACCTGGCAAGAGATCACCCAGCTATGGGCGGACATTGCCATCCCGAGCGGCCGGGTACAGCCAGTGGCCCAGAGCCTCAGCGCCGAAGTCACGGCCGAGATCAGGATTCGTTCCCGAGACGATGCGGTTGTTGGCTGCCGCGTCGTGCGTGGAAGCACCACCTACCTGGTCGAGGCATCCCTGTTGGATGCTGATCGGACGATGCTTCGTCTGCTCTGCTCCATCGTTCCCAATCCCTAGGAGCTACCCATGAAAGTCAAAGCCCTGGCCAGCCTGTCTGGTGCTGTCGGTGATCGCGAGCCCGGCGATGAGTTCGACGTGAAGGCCGAGGACGGCCGCGAGCTGATCGAGCGTGGCCTGGTGGAAGAGGTGGGCGCCAAGACCACCAAGCCCACGCCCGCGCCTAAGGCCGAAGAGAAGGCCTGACCGATGGCGCGGCGTTCGCGAGTCATCGGCGACTTCAAGCTCAGGCGGACGCTGCGCAACATCCACCAGACCATGGACAACCAGATCCGGCCGGCCATGCAGAAGTCGGCGGACCAGATCCTGGAGACGATGCGCGAGCTGATCCCCCGGGACACTGGCGCCGCCGCCGAGGCGCTGGAGGCCTTCGTGGCCCGCAGCGGCCTGGACGCCCAGGTCGGCATCCGCGGCAAGAAGAACAACCGGAAATTCTTCTACCTGAAGTTCATCGAGTACGGGACCAAGGGCTACACCGGCGGCAAGCGGGCGGGCAACCGTAACCGGCGCGATACGGTGAAGACCGACGGCACCCACTGGTTCGGCAAGTACCCGGACATTCCGGCGCGTCCGGCACACCCCTGGCTTCGGCCCGCCATCCAGGTGAACCGCGAGGTGGTGCTGGCCAATATCGCCGGCGCCATCAACGAGACCCTGCAGCGAGCCGCCAACAATGCCTGACCCATCCGTAGCGCTGCAGGCCGCGCTCTATGCCCGCCTGACTGCCGAGGTATCGGCGCCGGTGTTCGACGGCGCGCCGCTCGACACGCCGATGCCCTACGTCTCCATCGACCGCGAGGTGGTGAGGAACGCCCGGCCCATCTCCGGCCGGCGACGCGAGGAGCGTCTGATCTACCTCAGCGTCTGGTCCGACGCCCTGGGCCAGGCCGAGGCGAAGCGGATCGTCGGCGAGATCGTCGCCGCGCTGGATGAGCGCCGCCTGGCGCTGGACGTCGGCCGCGCCGTCTCGGTCCGGGTCATCGATTCCGACACCCAGCGCGACGAGGACGGCGTGACCTACATGGGGTCCGTGACCGTTCGCGTCATCACCACCCACTGATTCACCCCTGGCCATCGTGGCCACCACTGCGCCTTTGGAGGAAACCATGGCCGGAGACAACCTCAACACGGCGGCAGGCTGCCGCTTCTACCTCGGCACCAAGAAAGCCGCCGCCACCCAGACCGAGTTCGAGAGCGACACCTTCGTCGAGGTGGGCGAGATCGAAGACCTGGGTGAGTTCGGCGACACCTTCAGCTCGGTGAACTTCACCTCGCTGAAGAATGGCCGTGTGCGCAAGTACAAGGGCACCGCCGATGCCGGCGACATGACCCTGACCATCGGTCTGGACAACGGCGATGCCGGCCAGAACGCCCTCAAGGTAGCCCACAAGGATCGCAGCAAGGGCGACTACAACATCAAGGTCACCCTCAACGACGGCGATCCCACGGCTACCCCGGTGCTGAAGCCCACCACCTTCTACTACCGCGGGAAGGTGATGAACAACACCGTGGCCCCGGGCGCCGCCGACAACGTGGTGCGCCGTAACGTCACCGTCGCCATCAACTCGGACGTGCTGGAAATCCTGCCCGTTGCCGCGACCTGATCCTGTGGGGCTCCAGCCCCACCCCTGACCGAGACCCATCATGAGCAAGACCCTGCATGGCAACGTGGATCTAGAGATCGAGGGCGAGACCTATCAACTCCGGCCGACCCTGGCGGCGGTGCGCGCGATCGAGGCCCGCTTCGGCGGCCTGCGTGGAGCTGCTGCTGCTCTGCACGGAACCAGCGTGGATGCAGTGGCGATCATCATCGCTGCCGGCGCAAATCTCACCGAGAAGCAGGCCGAGGCGCTGCCGGAGAAGGTCTGGCAGCACGGGGTGACCGCCCTGGTACCGAAGGTCTACGAGTTCCTGGGCGCGCTGTACAACCCGCGCGGTGACGATCTGGGAAAGCCAAACGGGACGGAGTCAGCGCCGTAGAGGAGGGGAGCTACGTCGATCGGCTGTATGCGGTGGCCACCGGCTGGTTGGGCTGGTCGCCACAGCAGGCCTGGCACACGCCGCTCCCTGAACTCTTCCTCACCCTGGACGCTAGGATCGAGTGGGCCAAGATGACGAACCCCTTCGGTGGCAGCCGGGCTGCGGCCCCCGAGAAGCCCAAGCCGACGACCATCGCCCAGAAGATCCGCGCAGCGCTGACTGGACGACGAGAAAGTGTTTGACGTGGTAGGTTATCCATCAAATGGATGGAGGATATATCACAGTGTCGACTTATCGAGAACTCAAGTCAGAAGTAATAGACATTAAATTCAATGCGGATAATTTTTGGAGATACATAGAGTCTAGGATAGGAACAATATCCAAAGATTTGCATGAATACCTAAATGTGGAGCAGGGACTTTCTACATCGTCTGGAGATCCCTTGGTGCAGGTATTTGAGGTTTCTCGGACTGCCTTGGGTGTAGAGTTTTTAGTGCAGTTGCTGTTCGAGCTTGACGGTGATGTGCGACATATCACAGGTAATTACCTGTTGATATCCGCTGGCGATGACCTTGTGGTTCACGACTTTGAGCGGAAGTTTTGTGTCACTCTTAGGAAGCGAGAATCAGGCGTCCAGTTTTGGCGGCCTGCTTTTGACGAGATATGTAGCGATATGCTTTCGCGATTAAAAAGTATATCGCCAAAAATATAAATCCTAACCCGCCGAGGCGGGTTTTTTATTGGAGCTTGGAAAATGCCAGCAACCGACGTTCAGGGCATGCTCGTGCGTATCGAGGCCACAACGGCTCAGCTACGGCAGGAAGTGATGCGCGGAGATGCGGTTGTAGGACAAGCAGCTCAGGGCATAGATCAAAGCCTCGCTAAGGTGGACAAGGCCTTTGACCGCACTGGGGCGAATGCCGGTGTACTACAGGGCGCCATCAGCTCTGCATTCGGAGCAGTGAGTTTGGCCACTGCTGGGGCGGTCGCTGGATTGGTAGCTATCACAACCAGCACGCTGGACTATGCCAAAGAGGTGAAGAACCTCGCGGCCATTTCAAATACTTCAGCTGAGGAGTTTCAGCGGTTCGCCTATGCAGCTCGGACTGTAGGAATTGAGCAAGATAAGCTCGCCGACATCTTCAAGGATACCAATGAGCGGGTAGGTGAGTTCCTACAGCGCGGCGGCGGCGAGATGGCCGACTTCTTCAAAGAGATCGCCCCTCGAGTTGGAGTTACGGCAGAGCAGTTCAAAGATCTTTCCGGGCCACAGGCCCTTCAGCTTTATTACAACACGCTAGAAAAGGCTGGATTGAATCAGCAACAGTTCACCGCTTACATGGAGGCAATGGGTGACGAATCCACCGCTCTGATCCCGCTGTTCAAGGCTTCTGGCAAGGCCCTTCAAGAGCTTGGTGACCGTGGGCAAGCTGCTGGGGGAATTCTTTCGAGCTTAGACATCGAACGAATGGTTCAGGTGAAGCAGTCCATCACAGACATGGAGGCTTCATTTTCCGGCGCGACCAGGCAATTAGTTTCTGGGCTACTGCCTGGCATCGAAAGCGTCACGCAGCGCCTGCAAAGCATGACCGATAACGGTGCCTCCCAGAAGCTTGGAGAGGCTATTGGTTTCTTGGCCGAAAACATCAACTTCGTGGTCGCTGCCTTGGGCGCTCGCTGGGCGGCTGCTTTTGCTGGCTATATTTCCGGCATGGCGCAAAGCGCTATAGCAACTATCGAGGCAGAAAAGGCAAATACGCGGCAGGCCGCGAGCCTTTACCAGTTGGCCGTGGCCAATCAAACCGCGGCGCAGTCTGCGGTGATCCGCGCTGAGAAAGAGGCAGTGGCAGCGCGGGGCACTGCTGTCCAAACCCAAATGTCTATTCAGCTCGCTGAGGCAAGGCTTGCCGAAAGAGCGGCAACCGAAAAGGTTGCTATCGCTGCTACTGGGCTTCGTGGCGTTGCCGGTACCGTGATGGCGATTCTTGGCGGGCCGGTAGGTCTAGCGGCGTTGACGCTCGGCGCTGGCGCAGCCTTCCTGACAATGAGCAGCAGCGCTAGGACCGCTGAAGCCAGTATTGAACAGCTCAAGCGGCCGATTCAGGAGCTGCGCCAGGAGTTCATCGCGCTCAACAAGGATCAGCGCCAGGCCCTGCTGGTCACGACCATGCGTCAGCAGCAGCAGGCAACGGAAGATGCCGATAGCGCCTTCCAGGACCTCCTGGGCACCATCAAGCAGCAGGCTGGCGCTACTGTCGCCGGGCGGATAACCCAGGAACTGCGGGACGCGCGCCACTCTGGCAAGGGTCTCGACGAGACACTGAGCGATCTTCAGCGCCGGCGCATCCTGCCAGAGTCGGCCATGGGTGACCTACGGGTAGCCGCGGGCAACCTGGATACCCTGGATAGCAAGAGCAGGAAACTCGCCGAGACCCAGGCGGTGTACAGCAAGGAGCTGAATGCCAATACCGAGTCGCAGAAGAAAAACACCGACCAGAACCAGGCCGGTATCAACGCAGCGACCCTGCAGCTCCAGACGCTGCAGAAGCAACTGAACACGCTGAAGGACAAGACCACGCTGGAAGCGGCCGAGCGGGTCATCGCCGAGAACAACATCGACACCCAGGGCGAGCTCGCCCAGCAACTGCGCCAGGTAGCCCGGGACATCGATGCTCAGAAGGACGCCAAGAAGGCGGACACCCAGGCTACTAAGGACGCTACCTCGGAGCAGACGAAGCTAAATCAGCAGCTCAAGGAAGCGGCGGACGGCTACAAGCAGCTGAAGCAACAGTTCGATCCGGCAGGCGCCGCTCAGGACGATTTTGCGAAGAAGACCGGCGAGCTGGAGCTGCTGCACAAGAACGGCAAGCTGACCCAAGAGCAGTACGCTCAGGGCGTCAGCTGGCTGAAGCAGCAGTTCGACACCGCCATAGCGTCCGCCAACGGCCTATCGGAAGCCCTGAAGTATCAGGCCGACCTGGAGCGCCAGCTGGCCAACGCCAAGGCGCAGTACGATCTGGACGCCGCGGCGGTAGGGATGGGCGACAAGGAGGCCCAGCGCATCCAGGCCCGCCTGCAGCTGGAGCAGCAGACCAACGACAAGGTGCTGCAACTGCGCACCGAGCTGGCCACGGCCACCACCGAGAAGCAGCGCCAGGAGCTGGAGAAGCAGATCGCGCTCACCCAGGAGTACGGCGCGAAGCAAGCCGACGCCATGGTCGAGGGCTACAAAAAGGTAGACCAGGCCCAGGCCGATTGGTCGAATGGCGCTCAAGCCGCCTGGAAGAACTACCGCGACAACACCGCCAACGTCGCCGGCCAGACCAAGGACCTCTTCGACGACATGTTCGGTGGGGCAGAGGATGCCCTGGTCACCTTTGTGAAGACTAGCAAGCTGTCCTTCAAGGACTTGGCTGACTCCATCGTGGAGGACCTGATCCGCATCCAGATCCGCAAGGCGCTGGCCGGCGCGGTCAGTGCTGCCGCTGGGACCAGCTGGGGCGCGGGCGTGGCCTCGATGTTCAAGCAGGCCAAGGGCGGTGCCTGGAACGGCGGCGTCCAGATGTTCGCCGACGGCGGCACCTTCACGAACGGTGTCGTCGACAAACCAACGGCCTTCGGCATGGCCGGCGGCCTGGGCCTGATGGGAGAGGCTGGGCCGGAGGCGATCATGCCGCTGACCCGCGGCCCGGATGGTTCGCTCGGCGTCATGGCGCATGGCGGCGGTGGCGCCGGCGATACCGTCATCCACCTGGGCGCCCCGAGCGTGCAACTGACGGTTAACGGCAACCCTGATGCGGCTATGCTGATGCAGATGGAGCAATCCATCCAGCGTGCGGTCAAGGCCAGCTATCAGGCTGTGGCCAACGATTTCAAGACCAATGGGCCTTTACGCCGGCTAATCACCGGCTAGGCCGGGAGATGAGCATGACACCTGAAGAGCGCGATCAACTGGCAGAAGAAATCTCAGCAGCTTTTGCCAAGCGCTATTTCGCAAATCTGTCCGTCGATACCACCGCTGCCGATTGGCAGAGGATCGCCGGTGAGCTTGGGGCCGTGACAGGCAGAATCGTTGCCGCTGCCCGATGGGAAGGCCCTATCAACGGTGACTTGTTGATGCACATGAGGCACGGCGAGCAAGTTGGCATCACCAGTATGCAGACTGTCTTCCGTGGGATGACGGCGCCAGGGGTCGCGATAGCAGAGATCTATGCCAACCAGTCAACCCCGCGAAACGACGAATCGTGACATGTCACGAACCTGATTTTCAGTGACGCAATCACCACCCGCTTCGGCGGGTTTCTTTTTTTCTGGAGTACTCGATGGCTCTCGACTGGCCCGAATCACTGGAGCCCACGGACGTGCTGTGGGGCGTCGTGAACAACAACCGCGCCTTCACCTCGACGCTGAGCAACGCGCAGCAGGTGTTCGGCTTCCCAGGTGCTTATTGGCAGTGCACGCTGAATTTCGGCGTGCTCTATCCGGAGGACGAGCGCGAGCTGACCGCGCTGCTGGGCCGGCTGCAGGGCATGTTCGGAACGGTCAAGATCCCGGCCATCCACCGGCAGCGCGACGACGACATCGGCAGCCCGGTGGTGGCTGCCGCCGGCGCCCTGGCGCTGACCATGCAGCTGTCGGGCGTGACGCCCAGCGCCAAGGTCTTCAGGCTGGGCGACTACATCTCAGTGGGCGGCGAGATGTTCGAGGTGGTCCAGGAGGCCACCAGCACCTCCGGCGGCGCCGTGACGGTGCAGTTGAACAAGCGCATCAGGAAGACCATCCCGGCCGGCACCGCGGTGGAGTACCGGCGCCCCTTCGCGATCATGCGGCGAGCTGACGACACCAACCAGGTGAACATACAGCCGGTGGTCTCCAACGCCAGCTTCCCCTTTCGGGAGGACCTGTCATGAACATGGGTTTCCCCTTCAGCCAGGCGGTGGTGAACATCATCGCCCAGGGCAACTTCCTGGCGGTCTTCGCCGTGCAGCTCGATTTCGTCGACGGCATGGTCTACGCCCACACCGGGCTGGGCGATCTGGTCATCGACGGCATCACCTACAAGGGCCTGGGCCGCTTCGGCCAGGTCGGCCAATCCCAGGAGCGTCGAGACAGCGGCTCCCCGATGGGTGTCGATCTGACCCTCACTGGCCTGGACATGGAGATCGTCAGCTCGACCACCGTCAAGGGGTGCCGGGGTCGCTTTGGACGTCTGCTGTTCGTCGTCATGGATGAGGCGGGCAACTACGCCGCGGACGTGCTGTTCTCTGGCCGCATGGACGCCGCGCAGATCGGCTACGGCGGCAACAGCGAGGACGGCAACAAGATCACCGTCCCGATCATCGACCGCATGGCCGAGTGGAGCCGCACCGGAACCGAGCGCTGGACGGATGAGAGTCACCGCGCGCGCCATGAGGGCGACCGCTTCTTCTTCGCCGTGGCGCAGCTTGCAAGCTATCCGCTGTACTGGGGCGCCGCCAAGGACGCACCCAGCTTCACCTACGAGTAGCGCTATGCGACATCCCGACTGGGCTCTACAGCTGAGCAACACGATAAAGGCCGCCTCCGAGCGGCCTTTTTCATGGGGCGAGTTCGACTGCTGCGTGTTCGCTGCCGACTGCGCCGCGGCGGTGTGCGGCGTCGATCCGGCGCAGCACTACCGGGGCAAGTACAAGACCGAGATCGGAGCGAAGCGAGTCGTCGCCAAGGGGCACGGCAGCGTCGAGGCGATCCTGGATGCCTATTTCAACCGTGTGAACCCGGCGTTCGCCCAGCGCGGCGACCTGGCGACCTACCGCGGCGCCAATGGCCTGGGCGTGGCCGTGCGCTGGGCCAACGACTACTGGACCCCCTGTGAGACCGGGGTGGCCCGAATTAATTGCGAACCCCTGGCGGTTTGGAGAGTTGAGTAATGGCGCAAGGCACGAGCAAGATCGCCTCGGCGGTGATCGGCGCGGTCGTCGGCTATGCCCAGGGCAATGTGGGTGGCGCCATCGTCGGCGCCGCAGCGGGCTACTATGTCGCCGATCAGCAGGCCAAGGCCGCCAACGTCAAGGGCGCCCAGCAGCAGGAGCCGTCGGCGCAGACCGTACGCAGCTCCAAGGCCGCCTGCCGCTACCTGCTCGGCCGGGTGAGCACCGGCGGCCTGCTGGCCTGGGCCCAGGAGCAGAAGGGAGACCAGGGTGATGGGGAGTGGCTGCACCTGGTCTACGTGCTGGCCGAGGGTGCCATCGCGGGTGTCGATCAGATCCTGCTGGGCGAGGAGGACATCGCCGCGTTCGGTGATCAGGTCAGCTACGAGGTGGTGATCAACCCCACCCAGCCCAACGCCTTCCTCCTGGCCAACTGCCCGGACTGGAAAGACAGCCAGATCGGTCGCGGCCTGAGCTACGTGCGCCTGTCGCTGCGCTACAGCGCCGAGCGCTTCCCCTCGGGCATCCCCGAGGTTCGCTTCATCGTGCGCGGCCGGACCGACATCTACGACCCGCGCAACGGCAATACCGGCTACAGCCCCAACACCGCGCTGCACCTGCTCTGGTTCCTGCGCAACCGCTGCAACGTGCCGGACGACGAGATCATCTTCTCCACCTTCGCCGACGGCGCCAACGTCAGCGACGAATCGGTGAGCAATGCCGATGGCTCGTCGAGCGCCCGCTATCGCACGTCTTGCGTCATCGGCGCGGACGAGCAGCGCACCCAGGTCCTGCAGAAGCTGGAGCAGGCGTGCGGTGGCCAGTTGATCCGCGTGGGCGGCAAGTGGTCGCTCCAGGTCGGCGCATACTATGGCCCCTACGACTTCACCATCACCGAAGACATGGTGATCGGCACCGTCAGCGGCTCGACCGAGGTCAGCAACGACTCGGCGATCAACATCATCCGTGGCACCTTCGTCGATCCTGCCCAGGCCTGGGCAGACACCGACTACCCCGAGGTGCGCGTCGAGGAGTGGGTCACCGAAGACGGCGGCGAGGCAGCGGAATCGCTGTCGTCCACCTACGTGACCGACCCCTACCAGATGCAGCGTCTGGCCAACATGGAGCTGCGCCGGCGCCGGGCCGGGGGCTCGCTATCGATCCCGCTGAACTTCAACGGCTACAACTGCCGCCCTGGGCGGGTGGTGCGCGTCTACCTACCCAGCCTGAACATCGATGGCGAGTTCATCGTCCAGGACTGGACCATGACCGCCACCGGCGGCTGCACCGTCAACGTCGCCCAGTACGACGCCGAGATGTTCGGCGATGCCGTGGGCCAGCCCTACAACCCGATCGGCTTCATCAGCCTGCCCACCGGCGGCATCGGGTCGCCGACCAACCTGAGTTGGACGCCGGCCGACGAGGCGGAGGTCAGCCAGGGCGTGCTGTCGTGGGCGCCGCCGGCTCAGGGCAGCGTCCAGGGCTATGTGGTCACTGTGCGCCAGGGCGCCACGGCGGTTCAGTCCAAGACGCTGGCCGCCGACTCGCTGCAGATCTCGTTCAACGACCTGCCGTCGGGCAACTACACCATGAGCGTGGCCGCCATCGGCCCGCTGGCGCGCTCCGGCGAGGTGTCGATCACGGTCAGCATCAACGGCCCGCCGATCCCGGAGGCCGTGGCCGTCTATGCGACCCTGGATCAGATCACCCTGGTGCCGAGCAACCCGACCCATGGCCTGAACGGTGGCACCTACGAATACTGGTTCACCACCGACAGCCAGGCGACCGCAGCCCAGGCCAGCTACCTGGGGCAGGGCCTGAGCTTCACGCACACGGGCCTGGCGTTCTATACCAACTATTTCTACTTCGTCCGGACCCGCAACGCCTACGGCGTGAGCGATTTCCTGAAGGTCAGTACCTCCACCAGCAACGACGTTTCGGCATACCTGCAGGGGATGACCGGGAAGATCACCAAGACCCAGCTGGGTCAGGATCTGCTCGCGCCGATCAGCGCCGCCGAAACCCTGGTGCCGCTGGTGTGGAAAGCCGATGCCACCTACAAGAAGGGCCAGACGGTCGTCTACACTGATGGCCGCCTCTATGCCTGGAACAGCGATACCGATGGCAACGAGACGCCGCCCGGGACGAATTGGCTGGATGCCGGCGCGGGTATCGCCCAGGCCGGAGCTGTGGTCGCACAGGTCAATAAGAACACCCAGAGCATCAGCGACCTTGATGGCCGGGTAAAAGCGCAGGCCGAAAGCGTCAGCGGCATAGTGGCCAGCATCACGCCTGATGGGGCTGGCGACACCGACTGGGGCGCTGGGGATGTCAATGTCTACGCCGGCACCATCACAGTGCAGTCGGTCGCTGCCGATGACAATTTCGCGCAGGCGCGCAGAACGGACACCCTGACATCCGTCGTAGGTGATAACGCGGCGGCGGTGCAGGTTGCGCAGCAGGCGATAGTTCAGCAAGGCAACTCGCTGAACGGTCTGGCAACCAAGATCTCCTCGTCCTACTCGATCAAAACCGAGATCACCGCAAATGGGCAACGGTATGCGGCGGGAATAGCCCTGGGCGTCGACTACTCAGGCGGCGACGTCACGAGCCAATTCCTGGTGATGGCGACCCGCTTCGCCGTGCTCAATACCGACGGCAGCACGACGACGACGCCGTTTCTCATCCAGAACGGCCAGACCATCATCAACGTGGCGATCATTGGCGACGGCACCATCACCAACGCCAAGATCGGGGACACCATTCAGTCCACCGCCGTAGGGACGAATGGCGCGCCGCTCTGGTCGCTGAGCAAGACCAGCGGGTTCTCGATGAACAGCGCCGGACCGGGTGGGCGGATGCAGCAGACGGCCGAGGCCATCAAGATTTTTGATGGAAACGGAACCATTCGAGTGCAGTTGGGAAATCTGAGCGCATGAGTTTCGGCCTTCAACTTCGTGATGCAGGCGGCGTCGTCTATTTCGATAGCGGCGCCAATTCCTTGCGGACCATGAGCTACGCGGAGATCACGGTGTCTGGCCCGGGTGCGACCTATGACCTGGGTGCGGGCTTCGATTCCTCAAAGGAAATGGTCTTCGTGTACGAGAAGTCCCCTTCTAATAACGGCGTTCCCTTCTTCAGCTTCAGTGGTAACAGCCTGGTCTTCGACGCCGGCAGTGCGAGCTCTGTGCTGATCATTCAACGAGTGAGGTTCAAATGAGCTTTGGCGCACTGTTCACAGGAGATCAGGGACAGACCATCATCGATGACACTAATAGCCTGTGCCATGTCATGGCCACGGGAATCATCGACTCCTCCGGCTCGGTCACATATCTCGCACCAATCGCCACTAGCCAGCCCCCCTTAGTGTGGATAAATCTGGATGGCGCGGGTTACCTGAGCTATTTCAGGCACACTGGATCGGCCGGCAACTGGACCGGTTTCACCTTCAACTGGAACACCTACGACCTAACGGCGATTTCGCGCTCGGGCCGCTACATCGCTACTGGAACGTTTCCACCAGCAAAGGCCGGATGGGGCTTACGCGTGCTGGATGCCAGCAGCCGAGTGCTTGCCGATACCGGCTACAAGTTATTCCGATTTTACGGTGGCACGCAGGCCTGGAGCTATGTAGGGAGCGGACGGGTAGCACAGAATTACTACTACCACTTCAATGCCAATTGGCCATCAACTGGTTTCTATTTCCTGGCTAGCCATTTTATGCGCGGGATATATCGGACTGTGGTCAACGGAGTGACGACTTACAACAGCTGTTCTCTATCAATTGGTCACCGCTCGGCCGATAAATCTCAAGTATTTGCGTCTTTAGAGACCATTTCACAGACTCAGCCCAATTCACTGCAGTTCCCTCTTATTTACGGAGCATAGCTTCTACTATTTTCCAGAGGACTAGGCATGTCACGGCAAGTAATCGACACTAACACGGATCACGGCACTTACCGTGGCGACCCAGGTAAAACCGCGTTCGATAAAGTAAACTTAAACTTCGAAGAGTTGTATAGGATGTTCCTAGGCGTACGATCCCTGGGAAACGTCGCCCTATACCTCGTCAACGATACGTTCACCGTTCCAACGGGATGCAAGATGCTGCGCGTCCTGGTTATTGGTGGTGGCGCTGGCGGCTCCGGTGCACTCACTGGTAACGCTGGCGGCGGCGGGGGAGGCGGCGGCGTCGCGATCAAGACGATCTACAACCCTACGGTAGGGCAGGCCATCGCCGTCACTATCGGCGCTGGCGGCTCCGCCGGCATCAAGAGTCAGGGGGACGGCGGCGCCGGCGGTAACGGCGGAACCAGTTCGTTCGGCTCGTACTGCTCCGCCACTGGTGGCACCTCGCTGGGGTACGGCCAGGCGGGAAACTCCGGCGTGGGCGTTGGCGGTGACATCAATTTGGGCACCAGCCCTGGGGGGCTGGGCGGCGTCAGGGGCACCGACACGACCCGCTACATTGGAGGTAACGGCGGCGGCTTCGGCGGCCCTAATGGGATCTATTCCTCCAACGGTCAGAACGCAACCACGCGCGGCTGTGGCGGCGCAGGCGGCGGCATAGGTCCAGAGTCTGCACCCGATGGCAGCACTGGAACCCGTAATGGCGGCCAGGGTGCGGCAGGCTTGATTCTTGTGGAGTGGTGCTGACATGTGGGCTCGAATCGAAAATGACCGGGTGGCTGAGACCACTACCGACAACCCGAAGGGGCGCTTCCACCAGGATCTCGTATGGATCCTGTGCCGCAACACCGTCAAGGTCGGCGACCTGTACGACGGCGCCACGTTCAGCCCTGAGCCGGTGAGCCAGGAGATGCTGCAGGCGTCCTTCGAAACAGCGATCCAGGCCCTGCTGGACGGAACAGCGCGCTCTCGTGGCTACGACTCGATCGCCACGGCGGTGAGCTACGCAGAAGAGCCGGCCGTGCCCAGGTTCCAGGAGGACGGCCGAGCTTTCAGGGCCTGGCGCTCGCTGGTCTGGGCCTATGCCTATCAGGAGCTGGCCAAGGTGAAGTCGGGTGAGCGCGAGGTGCCGGAACTTGACGTTTTCCTGTCAGAGCTGCCAACGCTACCCGACCAGGTTGCGGCATGAACAGATTTCCGGAGCCGCTGCAGGCCGAACTGCAGACCGACCGCAAGACATGGCGCCTCCTGGCGCCATTTTCGTATCTGGACCCTGAGCAGGGCCTGCTGACGGTACCCGCCGGCTTCGAGACTGACTTCGCCAGCGTGCCGCGGCTGCCGGTCGTCTTCGAGCTGGTGGGCGCGTACGGCCATGCCGCCGCTGTGCTGCACGACTGGCTCTACCGTACCGCGATGCTGCCGCGGGCGGCTGCCGACCAGGTGTTCTTCAACGCCCTGCGATCGAGCGGCATCGCCCGCTGGCGCGCTTGGCTGATGTGGGGAGGCGTCCGGATCGGTGGCGCCAGCCACTACGGCACCTCCTGATCCAACTACCGAGGATTCCTCGGTAGTTCACCAGCCCGCCCCGCGCGGGCTTTTTTTCGCCTGGAGAAAACCATGGCTCGAATTGACGAGGCTGCCGCTGGCGGCCGGAACGTGCTCGCCTTCCTGGACATGCTGGCGCGCTCGGAAGGGACATCCACCAGCCCGGCCACCCGCGACGACGGCTATGACGTGATCGTGACAGGCATTGATGGCAAGCCCGAGATCTTCACCGACTACTCGACCCACCCGTTCGCCAATGGCCGGAAGTCGAAGGTCATCAATAGCAAGGGCCTGACCAGCAGCGCGTCCGGCCGCTACCAGTTCATGCTGAAGGGCTGGGCCCACTATCGCGACCTGCTGCGCCTGACCTCGTTCGGCCCGGTCGCCCAGGACCGCTGGGCCCTGCAGCTGATCAAGGAGCGCCGAGCGCTTCCTGACATCATCGCCGGCCGCTTCGAGGTGGCGGTGGGCAAGGTGAGCAACCTGTGGGCCAGCCTGCCGGGCGCCGGCTATGGCCAGCCCGAGCACCGTCTGGAGACCCTGGTGGCCGCCTATCAGCGGGCCGGAGGGATGCTGGCGTGAACGCCTGGCTGACGCAGTACCGCGCCTTGGCTTGGGCGCTCGGCGGCATCCTGCTCCTCGCCCTGGGCGCCCTGGTCGGCGCAGGAATCGCTTACCGGCTCACCACCGGGCATTACCGACCCATCGTCGAGAAGCAGCAGGAGGCGATCTCGGTTGCGGCCCAGGTGCTGGGATCGTGCCGGACCACCACTAGCACGATGGAGGGGCAGATTGGCCAGCAGAACCAGGCCCTTGCCGATCTCAGGCGTGCTGCTGACGCCCGCGAGGCTAAGGCCCAGGCCGATCAACAGCAGGCAGCCAAGGCCGCCGGAGAGGACTACCAGGCAGCCAACCGCCTGCAGCAGGAGCGCACCGGCGGTGACCCGGCGGCGGCCGCCGCGGCCATCATCGACAAGGAGCTGGGGCTATGACCGGGAACTCAAAGCACCCTGGTGGTGGGGTGCCGATCATCCTGCCGTTTTCGGCTGGATTTCAGGCAGAAATCTCAGTAATGGCGCGGGTTTCGGCCACGACGGTGGCGGCGATCATCCTGGTGGTGGTTGCCGGGTGCGCTGGCCAGCCAGTTCCCGAGCCTGAGCCGCGCGTCGTGCGCGTAGAGGTGCCGGTCCAAGTGCCGTGCCGGGTGAAGTCGCCGGCGGTACCGGCCTGGGCGGCGGAGGGGCTGCTCAAGGAAGACAGCCTGGAAGTGAAGGTGAGGGCATTGCTGGCAGAGCGCAGGCAGCGTATCGGCTACGAGCGGGAGCTGGTAGCGGCGGTGGCCAGTTGCCAATGAATGCCGTTCGTCGCTGTCAAGCTTGTGGGGCCAGCTTTGCCTGACTACTGTATAAAAAAACAGGTATCAGGTTTCGCCATGGAAAAAGTCGACGAGTTCGGCAGCTTCGGGAACGATGAGTTCGACCCGGACAGCCTGGAGATGATCAGGAACGAGCGCGATCTCTACGTTGAGGAGATCGAGATCATGCGCGGCGTGATGGGGCGGCTTCGCCAGAACCTGCTGACGATCCTGGCCGAGCGCGATCAGCTGTGGACGGAGGTTCGCATCGTCCGGGGGTTCAAGCAGCTCAGCGTGCAGAAGTGGATGGCCGGCGGAGGCGATGGCGCTCCGGCGAGAGTCCTGGAAGAGATCGACGTGAAGTATCACGAGCTGCTGCTGGCACTGGACATCTGCCAGAAGGAGAGTGAGCACCTTCGCCAGGAGCTTGCGACGGCCCGGGCGATGGCCATTGACGAGAAGATGGACGCCGATCGGCTGCGCAGCCAGGTCAGCTGGCTGCATGGAAAGCGGTAGGATTTGGGTGTCTGCGCCTGCCGGAAGATGCGAGACCTGTAGGAAAATACAACTGTAAGTTATTGATTATATTAGGCGGTATTGACGGATTTTGAAGGACTGAAAACGTTGATAAAGGCGAGTAAATTCAAACGGTTATGTTCTATGTGGCGTCCACTTTGACATGGTGGGGGTCGTTGGTTCGAATCCAATCGTGCCTACCAAACAAAACCCGCACTGCTGGCGGGTAACGAAAAGGGCGATCCGAAGGGGTCGCCCTTTTCGTTTGCCTGTCTTACCCGAATGCCTCGGGTCCCTATCCAAGAACCGAGAGGCGACCGGTTGGCTGGCCTCTCGGGGTTGATCGGTTCTCGCCTCCGGCGTCGCAGGGAGCGCCGGAAGCTCGAGCCGCTACTTGGACGGGCTGGTGGTCGGGGTGACCGTCTCGGTGAAGGAACCAACGGGCTGCAGGCCTTTGCCGTGCGGGGCGAAGTTCACGTCCGTCGAGGCGAAACGTACCTCGTCCTGGGCCTGTTTGAGCGTCAGATTGGCCTCGTAGTACTTGTTGCTGCTCAATTGTTGCGCTGCCTGATCGACATCGGCGATGGTCTGCTTGAGCGGCGCCAAGGCAATGGAAGTATCGACGTTCACATTGGCCAGGCGCAGAACTTCCGCGGCTCCTTTGGCATCACCCTGTTTGAGTTTCTGGTTGGCGTCGGCAACCGCCTTGACCTTCTGCGGGCTGGCCAAGTAATTGTCCTGGATAATGGTGTCACCCCAGATGGGTAGCCAGGCCTTTCCGGTAGTATCCATATCGGCCGTGCCCTGGCTGTCTTTGGCATTCAGGTCCTTGGCGGCCTTTATGAAAGACGTATTGTCCGTTTGCGCGAGTTTAAGTGCATGTTGGGCTGCCTTGACTTGCTCCTCGGCCTTCTTCGGATGGCCTTGGAATAACTCGACGCGGGCAGTGGAGATATCCGCGAAGGCTTTCTGGCCTTCGGTGGACAGCGCCTGGAAACTGCTCAGCTCGTTAGCGGCGGGCGTTTCGGTGGCGGCGTACACTGCAGCGGACGAGCAGGCGGCTACGATGGCGACGACCAGCATGCTCTTTGCTAGTTTGTTCTTGACGTTCATTTGCTGCCTCCAGCGGGATATGCAATTGAAGTAAGTTTATCGCTCAGGTACCAGAACCTGGTTCTTCATGGTTGGGTTCTGTAGTGCCTGGGATCGATACTCCGCCTGGCATCTTAAGTTTGGATTAACACTTTTGGGTTGTTTCTTGAATGCGCGCTGAACAGGTTTGTTGAGGGTGTTGGTTTGCCTTATTTAATCTTGAGATTAAATAAGGCAAGTGTTTCGGGTTTGGGTATGAAGTTATAGGGTGCTTGACGCCTGATCGAAGACTGAATGTCGTTGCGGGTGGAGACTGCGCTGCCGGGATGTGACCTCTTGCCTCCTTCGTGGCGCCAGACGTTTTCACGTAGACTGGCGGACGATTTTTCCGGGGCCGCCAGTTGATCCGTGACAGCGGCGCATGGCGGTCCGCAGCGACGAGGAGGGGAAGATGTCTCAAGTGGGTGAAGGGCGGCAGATCGGCAAGGGCGGCTGCCTGGGCTTGATCCTGCTGTCGATCCTGTTCGCGGTGGTGGTGTTCGGCTCCATCATCTACGTCTATCGCCACAATGCGACGCCCACCAATCGTGCTAACGAGCAGCAGGCCATCGACCAATGCCTGGCGCGCGCCGACGCCCCGGATACCTCGCCGGCCGATCGCCAGGCGCTGATGGAAAACTGCCAGGAAATGCAGAAGCAATTCCTCAAGAAGTATCCCGACGCCCCGCGCTGATCTGCCTGGCCGCCTTCGCGCAGTTGCGCCAGGTGGCCGTTTCTGAAAGGATTTCCGTCCCAAACTTCCAGTGATCCTTTCGCGTCGCCTCGGAATGCCTTGCGGCCCTGCCACTGTGCGGCGGGATTTCCAGCGGTGCGGCTGCTTACTGGCCAATCCCACCATGTGGCCCTTGGTATGGGTCACCACTGAGTTGAGGAGGCGCCATGCCTGTCATTACTCTCCCCGACGGTAGCCAACGTCCATTCGACAAGCCCGTCACCGTAGCCGAAGTCGCCCAATCCATCGGGGCCGGTCTCGCCAAGGCCACCATCGCCGGTCGCGTCGACGGCCAGTTGCGCGATGCCAGCGATCTCATCGAGCAGGACGCCAACCTGCAGATCATCACCGCCAAGGACGAGGACGGCCTGGAGATCATCCGCCACTCCTGTGCCCACCTGGTGGGTCATGCGGTCAAGCAGCTGTTCCCGACCGCCAAGATGGTCATCGGTCCGGTGATCGACGAAGGCTTCTACTACGACATCGCCTTCGAGCGTCCCTTCACCCTCGACGACCTCTCGGCCATCGAGACGCGGATGCGCGAGCTGATCGACAAGGACTACGACGTCATCAAGAAGATGACGCCGCGCACCGAGGTCATCGAGGTGTTCAAGGCCCGGGGCGAAGACTACAAGTTGCGCCTGATCGACGACATGCCCGAGGAGCAGGCCATGGGCCTGTACTACCACGAGGAATACGTCGACATGTGCCGGGGCCCGCACGTCCCGAACACCCGCTTCCTCAAGGCCTTCAAACTGACCAAGCTGTCCGGCGCCTACTGGCGCGGCGACGCCAAGAACGAGCAGCTGCAGCGCATCTATGGCACCGCCTGGGCCGACAAGAAGCAGCTGGCCGCCTACATCCAGCGCATCGAGGAAGCCGAGAAGCGCGATCATCGCCGCATCGGCAAGCAGCTTGATCTCTTCCATCTGCAGGAAGAGGCACCCGGCATGGTGTTCTGGCACGCCAACGGCTGGACCGTCTATCAGGTGCTCGAGCAGTACATGCGCAAGGTCCAGCGCGAGCATGGCTACCAGGAGATCAAGACGCCCCAGGTGGTCGACCGCATCCTTTGGGAGCGTTCCGGGCACTGGTCCAACTACGCCGAGAACATGTTCACCACGGCCTCGGAAAACCGCGACTTCGCGGTCAAGCCGATGAACTGCCCCTGCCATGTGCAGGTGTTCAACCAGGGCCTGAAGTCCTACCGCGACCTGCCGCTGCGCCTGGCCGAATTCGGTGCCTGCCACCGCAACGAGCCGTCTGGCGCCCTGCACGGCATCATGCGCGTGCGCGGCTTCACCCAGGACGATGCCCACATCTTCTGCACCGAGGAGCAGGTGGAGAAGGAAGCGGCCGACTTCATCAAGCTGACCCTGCAGGTCTACGCCGACTTCGGCTTCACCGACGTGATCATGAAGCTCTCTACCCGGCCAGCCAAGCGCGTTGGCTCGGAAGAGCTGTGGGATCGCGCCGAGAAGGCACTGGCCGATGCCCTGAATGCCTCGGGTCTGGACTGGGAATACCAGCCGGGCGAGGGGGCCTTCTATGGACCGAAGATCGAATTCACCCTTAAAGACTGCCTGGGTCGCAATTGGCAGTGTGGTACCCTGCAGTACGATCCCAACCTGCCGGAGCGCCTCGACGCCAGCTACGTCTCCGAAGACAATAGCCGGCAGCGCCCGGTGATGCTGCACCGCGCCATCCTCGGCTCCTTCGAGCGCTTCATCGGCATGCTTATCGAGCACTATGCCGGCCAGTTCCCGGCCTGGCTCGCGCCGACCCAGGCGGTGGTGCTCAACATCACCGACAAGCAGGCCGATTTCGCCCAGCAGGTCGTCGGCGAATTGAACGCCGAGGGCTTCCGCGCGAAGGCCGACTTGAGAAACGAGAAGATCGGCTTTAAAATCCGCGAGCATACTTTGCTCAAGGTTCCCTATCTCCTGGTTATTGGAGACCGGGAGGTTGAGACACGATCCGTTGCCGTGCGTACCCGCGAAGGCGTAGACCTGGGCTCGATGCCCGTCGAGCGTTTCCGCGAGCTGCTCACGCAAGCGGTTTCCCGGCGTGGCCGGCAAGAATCGGAGTAATCACTATCAAGCAGCGTGACATGAGACAAGACAAGCGAGCCGCACCTCGGGCACCGATCAACGAAAATATCACCGCCCGGGAAGTTCGCCTTATTGGCGCCGATGGTCAGCAAGTAGGCATCGTCTCCATCCAGGAGGCCATGCAGGCTGCCGAAGACGCCAAGCTGGATCTGGTGGAAATCACCGCCGATGCCGTACCCCCGGTCTGCCGGATCATGGACTACGGCAAGCACGTCTTCGAGAAGAAGAAGCAAGTCGCGGCGGCGAAAAAGAACCAGAAGCAGGCTCAGGTCAAAGAAATCAAGTTTCGTCCAGGGACGGAAGAAGGGGATTACCAGGTAAAACTACGCAACCTGGTACGTTTCCTAACCGAGGGGGACAAGGCCAAGGTCTCGTTGAGATTCCGCGGCCGGGAGATGGCCCACCAGGAGCTGGGCATGGAGCTGTTGAAGCGGGTCGAAGCCGACCTCGCCGAACATGGCGCCGTTGAGCAGCATCCTAAGATGGAAGGACGTCAACTCATCATGGTCATCGCCCCCAAGAAGAAAAAGTAACTACCAGGGCACTGGCAGGCCTTGCGGTTATGCGTAATCACTCAATGCGGAGTATCCGAACATGCCAAAGATGAAAACCAAAAGCGGCGCTGCGAAGCGCTTCGTGAAAACTGCTGGTGGCATCAAGCACAAGCACGCTTTCAAGAGCCACATTCTGACCAAGATGACCACCAAGCGTAAGCGTCAGCTGCGCGGTACGTCGCTGATGCATGCATCCGACGTCCAAAAGGTCGAGCGCATGCTGCGCCTTCGTTAATCCTGGTCAAGAATTTAAAGGAAGTTATCCATGGCTCGTGTTAAGCGTGGCGTCATCGCTCGTCGCCGTCACAAGAAAATCCTGAAGCTCGCCAAAGGCTACTACGGTGCCCGTTCGCGCGTCTTCCGCGTCGCTAAGCAAGCGGTAATCAAGGCAGGCCAATACGCCTACCGTGACCGTCGTCAGCGTAAGCGTCAGTTCCGCGCTCTGTGGATCGCTCGTATCAACGCTGGTGCTCGTATCAACGGTCTGTCCTACAGCCGTCTGATCGCCGGCCTGAAAAAAGCGGCCATCGAGATCGACCGTAAGGTACTGGCCGATCTGGCCGTGAACGAAAAAGCGGCGTTTGCTGCGATTGTCGAGAAAGCTAAAGCTTCGCTGGCTTAAGCCCCCCGGCAATCTCGCGCTTCTGGCGCGAAGCAACGTTATCGATAGGGGAAGAGCCTCATAGCTCTTCCCCTATTTTGTATCTGGAGTCCCTAGATGGAAAACCTGGATGCGCTGGTCTCCCAAGCCCTGGAGGCCGTGCGGCACACCGAAGACACCAATGCCCTGGAACAGCTCCGGGTCAATTACCTGGGCAAGAAGGGTGAGCTGACCCAGATCATGAAGACCCTGGGCAACCTTTCGGCGGAGGAGCGGCCCCAGGTCGGCGCGCTGATCAACGCCGCCAAGGAACGTGTCCAGGACGCGATCAACAGCCGCAAGGCGACGCTGGAGCAGGCCGCGCTGGCCGCTCGCCTCGCCGCGGAACGCATCGACGTGACCCTCCCCGGACGTGGTCAGGCCTCCGGCGGCCTGCATCCGGTCACCCGTACCCTGGAGCGCATCGAGCGCCTGTTCGCCAATATCGGCTATGGCGTCGCCACCGGTCCCGAGATCGAAGACGACTACCATAACTTCGAAGCGCTCAACATCCCCGGCCACCACCCGGCGCGGGCGATGCACGACACCTTCTATTTCAACGCCAACATGCTGCTGCGCACCCATACCTCGCCGGTGCAGATCCGTACCATGGAGAGCCAGCAGCCGCCGATCCGCATCATCTGCCCGGGCCGTGTCTATCGCTGCGACAGTGATCAGACCCATTCGCCTATGTTCCATCAGGTCGAAGGCCTGGTGATCGACGAAGAAGTCAGCTTCGCCGATCTCAAGAGCACCCTGGTGAGTTTCCTGCGCGAATTCTTCGAGGAAGAGTTGGAAGTGCGCTTCCGTCCGTCCTACTTCCCCTTCACCGAGCCGTCGGCCGAGGTGGACATCCGCCGCCCGAGCCGCGATGGCGAACCGGCGTCGCGCTGGCTCGAGGTGCTGGGCTGCGGCATGGTCCACCCCAATGTCCTGCGCATGGCCGGCATCGATCCGGAGAAGTACCAGGGCTTCGCCTTCGGCATGGGCGCCGAGCGCCTGGCCATGCTGCGCTACGGGGTCAACGACCTGCGCCTCTTCTTCGACAACGATCTGCGCTTCCTGGCGCAATTCCGCTAGCTGCCAGACGGGAGTCCTATGAAATTCAGTGAACAATGGCTGCGTAGCTGGGTGAACCCTGCGGCTACGCACGAGGATCTGGTTGCCCGGCTGTCCATGGCCGGCCTGGAAGTGGACGGCGTCGAAGCGGCGGCCGGGAGCTTCCAGGGCGTCATCGTCGGCGAGGTGGTCTCCGTCGAGCGCCATCCCGATGCCGACAAGCTCAATGTCTGCCAGGTCAGCAACGGCCAGGAATCCTTCCAGGTGGTCTGCGGCGCGTCCAATGTGCGCGCGGGCTTGAAGGTCCCCTTCGCCACCGTCGGCGCCACGCTGCCGGGTGACTTCACCATCAAGAAGGCCAAGCTGCGTGGTGTGGAATCCCACGGCATGCTCTGCTCGGCCAGCGAACTGCAGATCAGCGACGACAACAGCGGCCTGCTGGAACTGCCCGCCGCTGCGCCGGTCGGTGAGAGCCTTCGCCGCTACCTGCAGCTGGACGACGCCATCATCGACGTCGACCTCACGCCGAACCGCGGCGACTGCCTGTCCATCGCCGGGCTGGCGAGGGAAGTAGGTGCCCTGTACAACACCACCGTCGAGCCGCTGCAGGTCGAGGCCGTAGCGGCTACGCACCAGGAGACCCGTCCGGTCGAGGTGCTGGCTCCCCAGGCTTGCCCGCGCTACCTCGGTCGCGTGGTGAAGAATGTCGATCTGTCTCGTCCGACCCCGGACTGGATGGTCGAGCGCCTGCGCCGTAGCGGCGTGCGCAGCATCGACGCCGCCGTCGACGTCACCAACTACGTGATGCTCGAACTGGGCCAGCCCATGCATGCCTTCGATCTGGACCAGATCAAGGGTGGCATCCGCGTGCGCCTGGCCGATGCCGGCGAGCGCCTGGTGCTGCTGGACGGCCAGGACATCGAGCTGCGCAACGACACCCTGGTGATCGCCGACCACGAACGCGCCCTGGCCATCGCTGGCGTCATGGGGGGCGAGCACAGCGGTGTGGCCGCCGATACTCGTGATCTGTTCCTGGAAAGCGCCTTCTTCGACACCATCGCCGTGGCCGGCAAGGCCCGTTCCTATGGTCTGCACACCGATTCCTCCCACCGCTTCGAGCGGGGCGTGGACTTCGAGCTGGCACGCAAGGCCATGGAGCGGGCGACCCGTTTGCTGCTGGATATCGTCGGCGGTGAGCCGGGCCCGGTGATCGAGGCGGTCAGTGCCGAGCACCTGCCGCAGGTCGAGCCGATCCTGCTGCGCGCCGAGCGCATCGAGCGCGTCCTGGGTCTGACCCTGGATGACGCCCAGGTCGAGCGTCTGCTCAGCGGCCTGGGTCTGGCCGTGGCGCGCCTGGAAGCCGGTCGCTGGCAGGTGGGCGTGCCCAGCCACCGCTTCGACATCAGCATCGAAGTGGACCTGATCGAAGAGCTGGCGCGCCTCTATGGCTACAACCAGTTGCCGATCCGCTTCCCCCAGGCCCGTCTGGCGCCGCAGCCCCTGCCCGAGAGCAAGGGCGAGCTGAGCCAGCTGCGTCGCCTGCTGGTGGCACGCGGTTACCAGGAGGCCATCACCTACAGCTTCATCGACGAAAAGACCTTCCGTCTGTTCGCCCCTGAGGTCCAGCCGGTGATGCTGGCCAACCCGATCTCCACCGACATGGCCGCCATGCGCTCGTCGCTGTGGCCGGGTCTGGTCAAGGCCGTGCAGTACAACCTCAACCGTCAGCAGGACCGCGTCAGGCTGTTCGAATCGGGGCTGAGATTTGTCGGTCAGCTGGAAGGTCTGGTACAGGAAAACGTCCTGGCTGGCGCCGTCTGCGGTTCGCGTCTGCCGGAGAGCTGGTCATCCGGTCGCGAAGCGGTGGACTTCTTCGACGTCAAGGCCGATGTCGAGGCGCTGCTGGCCCAGTCGGGTGCGGGTACTGACTTCCGCTTCGTCGCAGGCGAGCATCCGGCGTTGCACCCGGGGCAGACCGCGCTGATCGAAAGGGCAGGGCAGCCGGTGGGCTACCTGGGCGCCCTGCATCCGGAAGTGGCGCGCGAACTGGACGTGGATCGTCCGCTGTTCCTCTTCGAGCTGGCCCTGGATGCCCTGACCACCGGCAGCCTGCCGTGCTTCGGCGAACTGTCGCGCTTCCCGGAAGTGCGTCGTGACCTAGCGCTGGTAGTGGACGAAACCGTCGCCGCCGGTGACCTGCTGGCCGACATCCGCGAAAACGCCGGGGAAGGCCTCAAGGAGCTGCGTCTGTTCGACGTCTACCAAGGCAAAGGTATTGATCCACATAGAAAAAGCGTCGCCATCGGCTTGACCTTGCAACATCCATCGCGCACATTAACCGATGAAGAAGTCAACGAAACGACGCAGAAAATCCTCGTTTCTCTGGAAAGAAGGTTCAACGCCACGTTAAGGAAATAGTGCATGGGGGCCCTGACGAAAGCTGAGATGGCCGAACGTCTGTTTGAAGAGCTCGGTCTGAACAAACGTGAAGCCAAGGAATTGGTCGAACTGTTCTTCGAAGAAATTCGTCATGCGCTCGAAAGCAACGAGCAGGTCAAGTTGTCCGGTTTCGGCAACTTCGACCTGCGCGACAAGCGCCAGCGCCCCGGACGCAATCCCAAGACAGGGGAGGAGATACCCATCACGGCGCGCCGTGTGGTGACCTTCCGCCCCGGGCAGAAACTCAAAGCCAGGGTCGAGGCCTATGCTGGAACCAAGTCATAACGACGAGCTGCCGGTCATACCGGGCAAGCGCTACTTCACCATCGGTGAGGTTAGCGACTTGTGCCTGGTCAAGCCGCATGTGCTGCGCTACTGGGAGCAGGAGTTTCCCCAGCTGAACCCGGTGAAGCGGCGTGGCAACCGCCGCTACTACCAGCGCCACGACGTGCTGATGATCCGCCAGATCCGCGCACTGCTCTACAACGAAGGCTTCACCATCGGCGGGGCGCGCCAGCGTCTCACCCAGGGCGACGAGACCCGTGACGAGGGTTCGCAGTACCACCAGCTCATCCGCCAGATGATCAGCGAACTCGAAGAAGTCCTCGTCGTACTGAAAAAGTGAAAAAAAGCTTCCGTTAATCAAAGTGTTGCAGTAAGATGCACGCCGTTCCCTAGGGGAACACAGTCGGGGCGTAGCGCAGCCTGGTAGCGCACTTGCATGGGGTGCAAGGGGTCGAGTGTTCGAATCACTCCGTCCCGACCAAATTAACGAGAAGGCTCAAGCACTTAGTGGCTTGGGCCTTTTTCGTTTCTGGAGCCCAATCAAAGCATAATCAAAATCACGCAAATCAGCTGGCGATTTCGCTGATGTCGAGGTCTGGCACGGCGTCCGACCAGACCATTTCGGTATGGGCGCGCTGATAGTGCTTGGTCATGCTCGCGTTGGCTTGCTCGGCAAGCTGTCTCCCGATTTGCCCATAGGTCCAGCCGCAGTGACAGCGGCCGGACTTGGTCGAAGCCTGGCGTCTCTTCCTCTCCTCAGCCCTTGTAGCATCCGGCGGAATTGCGCCCCTCAGGAATCGCGCTGCGATTGAGTTCCAGTCGGCCTTGGTCTGGTGCTTCAGCCGCCGGAGCGGCGGGTGGGTTCCTGTTCGCCTTGGCTATTCTTGCCTTAGCTGGCTGCTCGGCGTTGTCGCCGGAGCAGGCGGCCGAGGCGGAGGTGACGGTATGGCTGCGCTTGAGCACTTCGAGCGGCATGTTGAGCAAGGCCAGATGATCGGCCATGGAGAACGCATCGAAGCACCCACGCTCCAGGGACTGGGCATAGCGGATCAACGTCTGCAGATTGAAGTTGGTATCCCGTTGCGCGCCGGGATAGCGCCAGGCGCCGGTGTGGATGCTGACCGGACGCATAAAGGCGCCAAGTTTGAGTCGCCGTGAGTGCATGCCGGTGCCCTGGGGGATTGACCTGCGTCAGGGCAGTCTTGCAGCCATGCCGAGAACCACCAGCAGCCAAAAATGCATGAGCCATTACCAGCGGATATAACCTCTGAACTCCCGGGGTTCCCGCGGTCGATCGATGCCTGTTCCGAAAGATCTGGTTTTGCTGATTGCCGCGCTGACCCTGGTAAGGATCCGGATCGCGGCGGAGTGGAAACGCGTCCGCCAGGCCAAGGCCTGAAATCGTGGCTAATGACTGGGTGGTGATGCCGGGGTCGACTACGGTCCGGCCGCCAGCATGGGCCATCGGCGAGCAGGCTGCTCAGAGGATAAGCGATGTTTTTGGGTCGAAGTGCCTTTGGTGTGTTTCTTGACCCGTGACTAGCAGGCCGCAATTACCTCTATTTCATAATTGCGGCTTGCTTTTGGATAAGCTGTGCGGAAGCTCTTATCTGATGGCGGTAGGCAATAAGAGCATGGCCCCGAGCACCACTAGTGCTGCGCCAATGGTTTTGTCGAGAATTATTTGCTTGCTCAGCATTTTATGCCGAAGAAGATCTGCGGAGAAAAATATAGCGACAAGGCTAAACCAGGCCCAGTGAGAAAATGACATGAAAAGCCCATAAGCAAAGTTTGTAATGAGCGGACTGCCTGGTTTCACCACCTGCGTATATGTCGATACAACAAACAGCATTGTTTTGGGGTTGAGGGCGTTTGTAAGGAAGCCCATTCGAAAGATGGATAGTAAGCTTTCCGATGTTCCAGCTTCTGTGTCGAGATTGATTCGGCTTTTGTTGGTGAACGACTTGACTCCAATGTATATTAGGTAAGCGGCACCCAGAAGCTTCATGGCGAACAGGAGGTTTGGCGACTGCACAATTATCACTGCTATGCCAAATACCGTATAGAAAACGTGGATTTGAACGCCGCAAGCTATACCCAATGCGGCCATCAGGCCCGCCTTTCGGCCATGTAGGAAGCTATTGCGTGTCACCATCGCAAAATCAGGGCCAGGGCTGATCACGGCCAGTATTGTGATAACGGCTACCGCGAGAATTTCGTTCATGTTTTTCCTTCCGAAGGACGAGCCGGAAAGGCTCGCCCATGATCAGTGTTCTACTTTTTGTTGAACGTGATAACCAACACGTCCCGATAGGCTTCTTTTTCGGCATCGATTTGGATTATCGGTGTCACACCGTGCATTACACGTTCGTCGTTTACTATTGCGACATCCATAGGGTCGGTGAGGGTGAATGCAGTCAGTTTTCTCTTTTGCCGATCATGTATTGACGTTTCACCGTTGACGACATTGACGCGGTTGATCAGCATCATGAATACGAAATTCACACCGTCGCGGTGTATGCCCTCGGGGGTCGGCGAAGAGGCTTGGCCTGGTTCTGCGTAAATGCGGAATTGATGAACTTCGATATGCCAGGCAAAGAAAGGCGTAAGCTGGCCAAACGTTTCGCAGCATAGTCGCATCGATGCGAGAAAGGCGCGGTTCTGGATTATTTCTGGGCGGACTGCTGAGAAATGCCGAGCTATATCGCCGTTCAGCTGATTGTAGTCTAGGCTTTGATAGTGAGGCTGATGAGGGACGATACTAACTGATACGCTTGATGGATCTGCCTGAAAAGTGGCGTGTCTCCGGTAACGATAGCTTCCGCCATCACGCATATAACCATCCTGATCGAGAAGATTCCAGCTTTCCTGAAATGCTGTCCAGTCTTCGAAAAAGTCGTCGTCCTGCTCGGCTAGAAGCTTAGATGTTCGGCGTGCTGGTAAATGCACGAAATCTTTTCTTGCGATGATTTTGCACAGATCGTCGATGTCTTTGCTGACGTTGTTGAGAGCGGGGCTGGGATGACTGGCAGATTGAGCAAAGCTAGAGGTGCTATCCATTTCACTGTCCTAGATGCGTTCAAGAAGACTGTTTTTTTGAGTCGCTGTCAGATGATGCCTCGTTGCAACCGTCGGTAGAAACGATTTAAAATCGCCTAACCTGTTCCGTTTCGTTGTCAATTGATATGAAATTGCCACCACTGAATGCGCTGCGTTTTTTCGATGTTGCTGCGAGGACTGAAAGCTTCGTCGAGGCAGCCGCTGAGCTGCATGTCACTCACAGTGCCGTTAGCAGGCAGGTTCGGTTGTTGGAAGATGCCCTAGGCGTTCCCTTATTCGATAGAAAAGGAAGATCTATTTACTTGAATAGGGCAGGTCGCGAATTGAAGCAGGTCACGAGTAGAATCTTCGATGAGCTTTTGCATGTGTCGGATCGAATAAGAAGCGCCGCTGGCGAGAATGTCCTGACCTTATCCTGTGAGCCTACAATCGCGATGAAATGGCTCATTCCAAAACTAGGATCATTTCAAGCCGCCTGCCCTGACATAACGTTGCATTTAGTGGCCGCAGGAGGGGCAGTGGATTTTCGTCGCACTAGAGTCGATATTGCATTCCGTAGGAATGACTTCAAGTGGGATGAAGCTGTTGATGCGCTATTTATATGTAAGGAGCGTACAGGTCCGGTAGTTGCCAAGGGACAGTCTATGAGTTTGACTGGTGATGAACTGGTATGCCTTCATACCAGTTCTCGTCCTGCCGCCTGGGCTGCGTGGAGCGCTATTTCTGGCACGACAGTCGCAAGTAAGCGTGAGGTGACGTATGAGCACTTCTATCTTTCAATTCAAGCTGCCACTGCTGGCTTGGGGGCTGCTATAGCTTCATTTCTGATGGTGCAGGAGGATATTTCCACAGGGCAGTTGACCGCACCCTATGGGTTTGTTGAAGATGGCTCGGCCTATTACTTGTTATCTCCAGAGCCAATCTCTGAATGCGATAGTCGCCAGCGGTTCGCAAATTGGCTGTCGCAGGAGATGTCGAAGGCAAAATGAGCAAGGTTGAAAGGTAGTTGTTGTAGAAGTACCCCCTCCGAAGAAGGGAATTTTATCCCGCCGCTGATTGCCTAGCTAACGCCATCTCGACCGATTCACCATCCTGTTCTTGGTCCTGTCTGCGATCAGCTGTAGCTCATAGTCGTCATCGGGCAGCTTCTGCCTTGATGGTAGCGATTGCGTACACGCAAGATCGCAAGCTCTTTTGCGATCTGCCCGCCTAGGGGCCAAGGTTGCGTATTTTGTAAGCTTGAGCCGTCAGGATACGACTTCCACCCGCACCAATCCCTGCTGCCTGAAGGGCGTTAGGACCTCACTCGCCGTGGCATCGGTAATCAGCGTCCAATCCGTCTTCAGCGGTGTCCAGTGCTGCTGGCGGTCGCGGCCGAGCTTGGTCGAATCGGCGAGGACGAAGACCTCGGCGGCCTGCTGGATCATCAGTTCTTTGAGGTACGCCTGCTCGGTACTGGCCTCGCAGAGGCCACGCCCGGCGACCACGCCGTCGGCGCTGAGGAAGACCTTGTCGGCCGACAGCCGCTCCAGCATGGTGAAGGCCGCGGGGCCAAAGGTGGACATGCTGCCGGGGCGCAGGTCGCCGCCGAGCAGGGTGACGTGGCCTTCAGGCAGATCACGCAGCAGCGGCACCGCCAGCAGGTTGTTGGTGATGACGTGCAGGCCGCGTCTTTCGTTGAGCAGCTTGGCCAGGGCGGCGGTGGTGGTACCGCCGTCCAGCACCAGAGTGTCGTGGTCGTTAATATGAGCCAGGGCGGCGCGGGCAAGGAGGGCTTTTTCCGGGCCGGACTGGCTGCTGCGTTGCTCCAGGGACGGCTCGGGCTCGCGGGTGCCGATATGGGTCGCCCCACCGTAGGTGCGCAGGATCTGGCCCTCTTCCGCGAGGGCAGTCAGGTCGCGGCGGACCGTGGCTTCCGACACTTCCAGATGCCGGCACAGGGTTTCGACATTGGTGTGACCGGCCAGAACCAGTTCGAGGATGGCCTGGCGACGTTTGGCGACCTTCATGGGGAATCCATCGGGAAAGACCGCGCTACTCTAGCGCAGTCGTGCTTCCCCCACATCACAGCGAGGCGCCGCCGCAGACCGTCAGTGTCTGGCCGGTGAGGGCGCCGGCATCCGGGCCGAGCAGGAAGGCAGTCAGGCCCGCGATCTCCTCAGGCTGCACATAGCGGCCCAGCGGCGGCAGCCGCGGCGGCGTGCCGGCACGACCCGGATCGCGCAGCATGGGCGTCTCGGTCGCGCCGGGCGCCACCAGGTTCACGGTGACGCCACGCGAGGCCAACTCCAGCGCCCAGGAACGCACCAGACCCACCAAGGCCGCCTTGGTGGCGGCGTACTGGCTGCGTCCGGCCGCGCCCTGCATGGTGCGGCTGCCGATCAGCACGATACGTCCGCCTGTGACGAGGCGCTCGATCAGGCGATCCACCAGGCGGCTGGCCACGGCGACGTGCAGGTGCCACATGGCGGCGCCATCGGCCGGGTCCAGGGCGCCCAGGGGCGCGGTGCGCATGAAGCCGGCGGCATGGACGATGGCGTCCAGCGGTTCGATGTCGGCCAGCACTGCATCCAGCGCCTGGTCATCGGCCAGGTCGACGCCGATCCAGGTCAGCGCTGGATGGGGCTGTTCCGGCGGGCGACGGCTGAGGCCCGTCACCCGCCAGCCCTCGGCGAGCAGGCGCTGGGCGATGGCCGCGCCGATGCCGGAGCTGACGCCGGTCACCAGGGCATGAGGCTGAGTCGTCATCGCCGTCTCCTCTAACGCAGCGCCGCCAACGGCAGGCGGACGTGCTTGATGCGTTGGCGGAAGTAGGTGAAGGCCAGATGCACATCCCCGTCGGCTGCCTGTACCAGGCTCGGATAGGAATACTCGCGGTTGAGCTTCTCGGTGGAGTTGTTGGTCAGGCAGTAGCCATCGCCGGCCTCGACATCCAGGCGCCGCCAGCTTTGCCCGTCGTCGGTGGAGACAGCAAGGCTCATGGGGCCGCGCGGCACGCCCCAGACAGCGCTACGCTCACCGTCGCGGGCCACCGGATCGGTGCGGCTGTCGCCGTCGTCGATTTCATCGTAGAGCGAGGCGCGGCGTTCGCTGTAGTCGGCGGCGCTGGTGGGGTTGTAGGCCACCACCAGTTCGCCACTGGCTAGGCGGATGAACTGGATGGAGGAGTTGTTGTTGGGCAGGGCCGTCGGGGTGGGGGCGCTCCAGGTGCGACCGCCGTCCTGGGAGCGGCTGGTGTGGATGAAGTCGGCCCAGCGACTGCGGAACAGCGCCAGCAGGCTGCCGTCGCCCAGCGCCTGGATGTTCATGTGCACGCAGCCGGTGCTCTCGGGCACCTGGTGCTCGGTCCAGCTGCGGCCCTGGTCGCTGGAGATCAGCACGGCGCTGGTGTCATGGCTGCCCACCCACTTCTCGCCGGGGCGGGCGATGCAGTGGAAGATCGGCAGTAGCCAGTCGCCATTGGCCAGCACCACCGGCGGTTGGCGAACGAAGGTCCCGGGGGGGTCGATCAGGGTCTCGATGGCGCCCCAGCTGTGGCCGCCATCGGTGGACAGGCGACGACGAACGATGGCGGTGTCCTGGTTGCCGGCGACTTGGGCCGTCCACAGCAGCCATAGCGGGCCGTTCGGCGCCTGGAACAGGATGGGGTTCTGCTCGGAACGGGTCGGGTCGTCCGACAGTTGCACCGGTTCGCTCCAGGTCCCGCTCGATGGATCGCGGCGGCTCAGCAGCACCGAGATGTCGGCCTTGCCTTCCTGGGTCCCGGCGAACCAGGTGCACAGCAGGGTGCCATCGGGCTGGGCCAGCAGGTTGGCGGCATGGTTCTGCGGATAGGGCGTCGGCAGGTAGGCGTCCTGGCGCCCGGCGATGGCGATTTCAGTGGTGGACATGGGGGACCTCGGCAGGGGCGGCTTTGGCGGCGGACTGGGGGAAGAGCCGTTCGATGACCACGACGATGGCAGGCGTCGCCAGGGCAACGTACATGTTGTCGATGCCATAGGGATTGCCCAGCAGATACCAGACGCTGGTGGTGATGGTCGAGGCCAGCAGGCCCAGGGTCGCGCCGCGGTTGGTGGCGAACAGCGGCAGGTAGATGGCGATCATGGCGATCACCGCGATGGACAGGCGCAGCGCCCGGGTAAAGAACGACAGGTTGAGGATCTCGGGCACGAAGAACACGAAGAACAGCGGCACGAAGCCGATGATCAGGGAGATCATCCGGGTGGCCTTGAATTCACGCTCAGGCGTGGGCTTGCGCAGCGGTACATAGAAGTCGCGGACCACCAGCGAGGCGATGGCCAGGGCCACGGTGCTGACGCTGACGAAGATGGAGGCCACCAGGGAAATGGTCACCACCCCGGCCAGCACCGGGTGCATCGACTGCAGGAAGACCGGCAGGGCGTAGAGGCTGCTCATTTCCGGATGCAGGTACTTGGAGGCGACCCCGATGAAGCCCAGCGCCAGGGAGATGGGGATGCACAGCAGCGAGGCGTGGAAGGTGGAGCGCTGGGCGGCGCGGGCGTCCTTGGTGGAGGAGATCGCCTGGATGATGAACTGGGTAGAGAAGATGGCGCCGATGGTCCCGATGATCCAGGCGAAGATCTTGCTGCCGCCGATGGCGCCGTCCCAGGTGAAGTAGTGCTCCGGCATCTGCTGCATGACCGGGGTGAAGCCACCGGTCAGGTGCAGGGCCACGCCCAGGACGATGAACACGCCCACGTACTTGACCGCGGTGTGCAGGACACTGACATAGGCCACGCTCTTCAGTCCGCCGAACGCGTAGTACAGGGTACTGACGATGGCGGTGATGAAGGCCGCGGTGGGCAGGTTGATCTTGAGCACCGTGGCGATGGCGGCGGCGCCACTGACGTAGTTGCCCACGTTCACCAGCAAGAGGGCGTAGATCATGATGATCGACACCATCAGCTTGGTGGACAGCCCATACTTCTGGGCGATGAAGCCGGAGATGGTGAACTCGCCGGAGGCGTAGAGCTTGCGCGCCATCAGCAGGCCGAACAAAGGAAAGCCGATGGCCGCGGCGATCACCGACCAGGAGGCGGCGAAACCACTCTCGAAGGCGGCCTGGGCGGTGCCCACCGTGGACTTGGCGCCGATGAATTCCGACATCATCAGGATGCCCACCACGAAGGCCGGCATGCTGCGCGCGGCCACCATGAATTCGCCGCTGGTGCGGCTGCGCAGGCGGATGCTGAGCCAGGTGGTGAAGAGGATGTAGACCACCACCATCCCGACGATGATGGCGGTGCTTTGCACGTCGAACGTCTGCATGGAAATCGCTCCGTGTTGTTGTTGTACGAGCTTTTTCACAGGGCGCTGGCAGGCCGCCGACGCCCTGGTAGAGGAACGTCAGTGGCTGGGTTGGCCGGCGCCCAGCAGGTCCGCCTCCGGGTCATCGTCGGTGACGATGGGTTCCACCCGGCCGAGCAGGAACAGGTAGTTGAGGATGGCCGCCACGATCAGCGCCGCCGAGAACAGCAGGGCGATGTTGAAGGAGCCGGTGGTGGCGACGATGAAGCCGGTGACGATAGGGCCGACCACGCCGCCCATGTTGGAGACTGAGTTCTGCAGGCCGGCCAGCATCGAGGTCATGCCGCGCGGGGCGATATCCCCGGGCATGGCCCACACCTGGGTGGCAGCCACGGTGGTGCCGGACTTGGCGATGCACAGCAGCACGATGGCGATCCAGGCCGACTCGGCGAAGGCGGCCAGGCCGATGCAGGAGGCCATCAGCAGGCCGACGATGAGGAAGGTCTTGCGGATCGTGGTCAGCGAATAGCGGCCACTGCGGTAGATGCGGTCCGACAGCCAGCCGGCGAAGACTTCCACCACCATGGCGATCAGCAGCGGCAGCGCCGCCATGAAGCCCATGGAGATGAGGTCCATGCCCTTTTCCTTGACCAGGTAGGTGGGCAGCCAGGTGATGAAGAAGTAGGAGTTGTAGTTGATGAAGAAGAAGCCCAGGCACATGGCCCAGACGTTGCGATAGCGCAGCAACTCGTACCAGCGCATGGCCGGCTTCTCGCCATTGCCTTCGCGGCGGCGCTGACCCTCGCGGATGTAGTTGAGTTCGGCCTGGTTGATGCGCGGATGGTCTTCCGGATCGTTGCGGTAGAAGGCGAACCAGGCCAGGGCCCAGAGGATGCCGAGGGCACCGCTGATGACGAAGGTCAGCTTCCAGCCGAACAGCGCGATCAGGCCGACGATCAACGGCATGGCCACCGCGCCGCCGAACTTGGAACCGCTGTCGAAGATGCCCGAGACGGTGGCGCGCTCCTTGTCGGGAAACCAGCGCGAGGTGATGCCGGCGTTGCTCGGGTAGGCCGCCGCCTCGCCGATGCCCAGGCCGATGCGCAAGGCGAACAGCGACTTGAAGCCGGTGGCGAGGCCGGTCAGGGCGGTCGCCAGCGACCACCAGAGCACCGCGCCGCCGAGGGTGGCCTTCTGGCCGAAGCGGTCGGCCAGCCAGCCCGCGGGTAGCTGCAGCAGGGCGTACGACCAGAAGAAGGCCGACATGATCAGCCCCATCTCGGTGGCGTTGAGGGCGAACTCCTTGCTGATGAAGGGGGCGGCGGCGGAGAGCACCACCCGGTCGATGTAGTTGATGGCGATCGCCGTCCACATCAGTCCGGCGATGATCCAGCGAATCCTGGTGGCCTTGTTGTTGTTATCCATGATCAGGTTCCGAAAAGGGGTTGGGGGTCAGGGGGCGACGACGACGGACTCCAGTGAGGCGGTGCCGGTGAGGGCAGCGACCACGTTGCGGGCGCAGGTGAGGCTCAGGATGTCCAGGGCGCCCGGGGTATAGCCGGCGATGTGCGGCGACACCACCACGGTGGGGAGTGCATACAGGGGGTGCTGGCTGGCCGGCTCGTCCTCGAACACGTCCAGGGCCGCACCGCCCACGTGGCCGCTGTGCAGCGCCTGGAAGAGCGCCTGCTCATCGACGATCCCGCCGCGTGCGGCGTTGATCAGGTGGGCACCGGGCTTCATCAGGCCGAGACGACGGGCGTCCAGCAGATGACGCGTGGCATCCGAGAGGCCGATGTGCAGGGTGACGAAGTCGGCTTCGGTGAGGAGCTCGTCCAGGCTGCGGAATTCGATGCGCTCGCGGTCGGCGAAGGCCTGGTCGGGATAGGGGTCATGGGCGATGACACGCATGGCGAAGCCACTGGCGCGCCGCGCGACTTCCTTGCCGATGCTGCCGAGGCCGACGATGCCCAGGGTCTTGCCGTGGACGTCGGCGCCGAACAGCCGCGGCCATTCGCCGGCGCGGGTCTCGCGATCGGCGCGGGCGACCTGGCGGGCCGAGGCCAGCAGCAGGGCGAAGGTGTAGTCGGCCACCGCATGGCGGTTGGAGTTGGGCACGTTGCAGACGGTCACGCCCCGGGCGCGGGCAGCGTCCAGGTCGATGTTGTCGACCCCGACGCCGTGCTTGCACACCAGGCGCAGCTGCGGCAGGGCCGCGAAGGTGGTGGCGTCGAAGACGTTGAAGGCGGTGATCGCGGCCTGGCAGTCCCTGGCCGCGGCGATGAAGCCTTGGGCGTCGATGTCGGCGGGGACCACCACCACGTCGATGCCGTGGCGAGCCAGCAGGTCGAGCGGTTCCCGGGAGTACTTGGCGAAGGACGGCGAAGTGCAGACGACTTTCATGGTCGAGCTCCTCAGGCGGCCTGGCTGGCGCGGTGGCGACTGGCGAGTTCGGTAGCCTGGCGCAGCGCCTCGATGAGGCTGCGCTCGTCGGCGATGCCCTTGCCGGCGATGTCGAAGGCGGTGCCGTGGTCCACCGAGGTACGGATCACCGGCAGGCCGACGGTGACGTTGACGCCGGCCTCCAGCCCCATGACCTTGACCGGGCCGTGGCCCTGGTCGTGGTACATGGCCACCACGCAGTCGAAGTCGCCACGCCCGGCGCGGAAGAACAGGGTGTCGGCAGGCAGCGGCCCTTCCACGCGCCAGCCACGGGCGCGCAGCTCGTCGATGGCCGGCTGGATCTTGGTTTCTTCTTCCCCGTAGCCGAACAGGCCGTTCTCGCCGGCATGCGGGTTGATGCCGCAGACGGCGATCAGGGGATCCTGGATGCCGGCCCGCTGCAGGGTGGCGTGGGCGCGCTCGATGGTGCGCTTGACCAGGCCCGGCTCGATGCGCGCGATGGCATCGATGATGCCGATGTGAGTGGTGACGTGGATGACCTTGAGGATCGGCGTCATCAGCATCATCGATACCTCCTCGGTGCCGGTGAGGTGCGCCAGCAGCTCGGTGTGGCCGGGGAAGACATGGCCGCCGGCGTGCAGGGCTTCCTTGTTCAGCGGCGCGGTGCAGATGGCATCGAGTTCGCCGGCCGAGGTGAGTTGCACGGTGCGCTCGATGTAGCGGTAGGCGGCGTCGCCGGCCAGGGCGGACAGCTTGCCGTAGGGCAGGTCGGCCGGAATCAGCCCGAGGTCGATGCAATCCACCACGCCGGGTTGGAAGCGCGCCTGGTCGGGACGCTCGATGGCATTGATCTGCAGGCGACCGCCGACGATGCGATTGGCGTCTTCCAGGCGACCGGCATCGCCGATGACCAGCGGACGGCAACCCTCGTACACCGAGGCGTGGGCCAGGGACTTCATGATGATCTCGGGACCGACGCCGGTGGCGTCACCCATGGTGATGCCGATGACGGGACGTTCAGACATGGTGGGCTTCCTTCTGCAGGGAGGCCGTGGCGGCCTGTGCGGGTAGGCTGGCGCGCAGGTGGCGCCAGGCGTCGAGGAGGGTGTCGGGTTGGCCGAAGCCGCCGGCCTTGGTCACTACCCGCAGGGCGCGACCGCGCCAGCGGGTGCTGGCCAGGGCCACGCCCGGCGCGAGGGCGCCGTGCAGGTCCAGCGCCGTGATGCCGGCCTGGGCGAGCAGGGCGCGAGCGGTCTCGCCACCGGTGGCCATGACGGCAGCGGCCTTCTGCAGGGCGGGCTGCAGCAGTTCGGCCAGGGCCTGGCTCAGGGCCACTGCCTGGCGCGGGTCCCGGGCCTGCTGGTCAAGGCTCACCAAAACGTCTTCGCCGCAGGCGAGCTGCCGAGCGAGGGCTGCGGCCAGCGCGGTACGCTCGGCGGCGTGCTGCGGCTCCAGCAGCCAGGCAGGGGCCAGCCGCTGCCAGTGTTGGCCGCTCCCCGCCACCAGTCGCTCGGCCTGGGCCTGGGAGTGTCGTGACATGCTGCCCACCACCGTGAGGATCGGGCCGTCCCCATGAGGGCGGAGTGCGGTGTGGCCGGTCAGGCCCAGGGCCGCGGGCAGCGCCTCGGCCAGTCCTGCGGAGCCGACCCAGAACAGCTGCTGCGCCACGGGCGCGGAAGCCCGGGCCAGTGCCTCCAGGTCCGTTTGCCGCTCGGCGTCGCAGACCAGCGCGGGCAGACCACTGTCCAGCGCGCGGCGCAGGGCGGCGGCCAGGGCCACCGGCTGACGAAGGGTGGCGAGATCCAGCCGCGCACAGCTGATGCCGTGATCGGTCAGTTGAGCAACCAGATCGGCACTGCCGGTCAGGCCTTCGTTGCGCCAGACATCGGTCTGGTCGACCGGTACGCCGTCCAGGTACTGGATACCCCCCAGGGTGGTGCGGCCCAGTGCCGGGTAGGCGGGCGCGACCAGGGCCAGGCCGCGCGGGGCGAGGGCCGCCACCTCGGCGGCGACATTGCCACGCAGGGTGGAGTCGATCTTCTTGTAGAGCGCGGCGCCAGCCAACGCCGGGTGCCCGAGCAGCGCGGCGTGGCGCGCGGCCGCCGCACGCGCATCCAGTCGACGGCTGTCCAGATCCAGAGCCGTCACCGGCGCCTGGGCATCCAGGGCCTCGGCGTCGAGCAGCACCCGGGTCGCCTGGGCCTCGGCAAAGCCCAGGGCACAGTCGGCGGCGCCACTTAGGTCGTCGGCCAGGATCAGCAGCCGGGTCATGGCAGCAGGCGCCGGTACAGCGCCTGGATGTCGTCCAGGCTCAGCGGCTTGGGATTGTTGACCATCAGCCGGGTGACCTTGGACGCCGCCACGGCCATCTCCGGCAGATGCTCCTCGCGCACGCCAAAGGCGGCCAGGTCCTGGGGGATCTCCAGGGTGGCGGTCCAGGCGGCGATCTGCTCGATCAGCTTGCGCGCGGCCGTCTCGTCGTTGTCCTCCTCCCGGGCCAGGCCGCAGACCACCGCCGCGCGCTTCAGGCGTGGCGCGCAACTGTCCAGGTTGAAGGCCATGACATGGGGCAGCAGCATGGCGTTGGCCACGCCGTGGGTGACATGGAACTTGCCGCCCAGGGGATAGGCGAGGGCATGGACCGCCGCCGTGCCGGCCGCGGTCAGGGCCACGCCGCCGTAGGTGGAGCCGAGCAGCATGTCGCTGCGGGCGCGCACCGAGTCCGGCTGCTGGTAGGCCTCGACGATGCTGCCGGCGATCAGGCGCATGGACTCCAGGGCGAAGGTATCGCTGACCGGGTTGGCCTTGTTGGAGATGAAGGACTCCAGGGAATGGGTGAAGGCGTCCATCCCGGTCGCCGCGGTGATGGCCTTGGGCAGGCTCAGCGTCAGCAGTGGATCGAGCAGCACCAGGGCGGGCAGCAGGTGGCGGCTCACCACCCCTACTTTCAGCTCTTCGTCGGGCAGGGTGACGATGGCATTGGGCGTGACTTCCGAGCCGGTGCCGGCGGTGGTGGGCACCAGCACCGTGGGCAACCCGGCACGGGCGACCTGGTCGATGCCGAGCATGGATTTGAGCGATTGCTCGTTGGTGAGCATGACCGCGAACAGCTTGGCGGCATCCAGCACCGAGCCGCCGCCGATGGCCAGCAGGGCATCGGGCTGGCGCGGCGCGACCTGCTCGCGAAAGACCTGCTCGATGTTCTCCAGGGTCGGCTCGATTTCGACGTTGTCGATCACCGCCACCTCGATGTCGCGGGCGGCCAGTTGCGCCCTGACGCGCTCGGTCACGCCCAGGCCATGCATGGCGTTCTGGGTAACCAGCACCACGCGGCGCAGCGGGACGTCGAGGAGGGCGAGCTTGTCGCCGAGCTGATCCAGGGCGCCGGCGCCATGGACCAGGTGTTTGACGGTCTGGAAATGATAGAGGGACATGGGCGCTCCGGATCAGTCGCGGTAGATGGCCAGCAGGCCTTCGAGCTTGTGTACGGTGGCTTCGTCCAGCGGTGCCACCGGGGCGCGACAGGGACCGACCGGGACGTTGAGCAGGTCGGCGGCCTTCTTCAGTACCGACGGCATGGTGCCCAGGGCGAAGGCGTCGCGTAGCGGCCGCAGCTTTTCCTGGGCCGCGCGCGCGGTGGCGTGATCGCCGGCCTGGAAGGCGTTCCAGATGGTCATGACGACCTGGGGCACGGCATTGGCGGTGGCCGCCACGGCGCCGTCGCCGCCGGCCAGCAGGTTCCAGTAGATGAGGGAGTCGGTACCGGCGAAGACGGCGAAGTCGTCGCTGCGGTACTTCAGCATCTGCACCAGCGCATCGAAGTTGCCGGCGCTGTCCTTGATGCCCTTGATCCGCGGATGCTGGCTCAGGGTGGCGACGGCGCCGATGCCGATGGACATGCCGGTTTTGGCCGGGATGTTGTAGAGCATCAGCGGCAGGCTGGACGCATCGCCGATGGCCTCGTAGTGGGCGATCAGCTCCTTCTGGCTCACGGCGTTGAAGTAGGGCGTGATGACCGACAGGGCATCGACGCCGCGATCCGCCATCTTTTTGTTCAGTTCGATCACTTCGTGCGTGGCGAAGGCACCGGTACCGGCTACGACCGGGACCCGGCCGCCCGCGGCGTCCACCGTGAGCTCGGCGATACGCAACTTTTCGACTTCGGAGAGAGCGAAGAACTCGCCATTGGTGCCCAGTACGAACAGGCCGTGGACGCCAGCGTCAATCAGGTTTTCGATCAAACCGCGCAAAGCGTTTTCATCGACACGTTGTTGGGCGTCAAAAGGGGTAACGAGGGCGGGAACGATGCCGCGGAATTTCATGGTCATGCCTACCTTATGATTGTTCTAATCACAATAAAGCATGTTTTGATCTAATCGATCAATAGCGACCCGATGGTTTTGCGTAGTCGATGGGGCTGTGCACCTCTGGAAAGCAACGGCCCTTCGTGAGGCCACTGTCGACTCGGGTCACTGGCAATAGAGAGGGATAAAGGTAACGGGAGCCTCGCGGCGCGTTACCCACGCGCCGCGAGGCAGGAATGTTAACGCTGCAGGCGAGGGGTAACGCTGTCGGGTCGGGACAGCTATCCCACTGATCCTTCTGACAAAATTGTCATTCCGCAGTACCCGTTCCTGACCGAACGATCAGGATAGGTTGGCGGGGTCATCTCCTGGACCTCGAATCATGTCGCGCTTTCTTTCCTCTCTGCCCCTCACGCTGCTGGGCGCTGCCTTGCTCGGCAAGGCGCAGGCGGCGCTGCCGCAGCACCCCGATCTCGACCTCGCTGCCGCTCATCGGCTGGCGCAAGCCGCGCCCTGCAGCGCCGCGCTCGCAGTGCTCGACCGCAGCGGTCAACTGATCCTTCTGCAACGCGATACCCGCGTCGGGCCGCACAACGCCGAGGCGGCGCGGCGCAAGGCCTTCACCGCGCTGTCCACCCGCACCCCCTCGCAGGCGCTGGCCGAGCGCGCCCGGCAGAACCCGGATGCGGCCAACCTCGTCACCCTGCCCGAATTGCTGCTGCTCGGTGGTGCCATCCCCCTCTACGAAGGTGACCAACTGGTCGGCGCCCTGGGCATCGCCGGTGCTGGCGGTGGCGGGGCGGACGAGCGCTGTGCGCTGGCGGCCGCTGAACACCTCAACCTCACCTCTCATCCTTGAAGGAAATCTCCATGAAGACGTTCGTGCTGTTGTCGGGCTTGACCCTGTCGGGCTTCGCGGTCGCCGCGCCCAATCCCTTGAGTGTCCATGTGCTCAACCTGGAAGACGGCAAGCCGTCGGCCGGGGTACACGTGACCCTGGAGCGCCAGGTAGGGCAGGGCTGGCAGCCGCTGGCGGAAGAGGTCACCAACGAGCAGGGCCGAGTGCCGGCGCTGTTCCCCAAGGAAAGGACCTTCGAGAAGGGCGAGTACCGGGTGGTCTTCAAGACCGGCGACTACTATCGCCAGCAGGGCCGCAGCGCCTTTTTCCCCGAGATCCCCGTGGTGTTCGACGTGACCCAGCCGGAGCAGCACTACCACATTCCGCTGTTGCTCAGTCCCTACGGCTTCAGTACCTACCGCGGTTCCTAGTGCTGAAAGAGCGCCTGTAACGATGGCCTGGCACGGGAAGGCAAGCCGATACTGGCACGGCGCCAGGCTTTGTATATCGGTGGATACAAGATCGCGACAGACTTTTACCTTGGTTCGAATTCCTGCCAACCCCAGCGCGCGCACAATGGCCGGGTGACAGCTCGGGCCGGGTGTGCGGTGGAAGCGCAGCGCTGCCCCGCCTGCAGCCGTCGCCAGGGCGCGCTCGGCCTCGTCGCTGCCGAGTGCGCATCGTCATTCTCTGGTCTGGAGTCTCGCGTCTTGTACCTGTCGCCCATCTCTTTCCGGTCGGCCAGGCCGGTGAGTTCGGCCTCCGGCTCCTTCGCCGCCTGGCGCAATCGCTATCGCGGTCCGGTCCTGCTGCTCGCCTCGGGGCCCTCCGCGGGGGCGCTCGACCTTGCGGCCTGGCAGGACACTCCGCTCATCACCATGAATGGCGCCATCGCCAAGCTGGCAGGCAGCGCCTTGCGCCCGCTGTTCTATGTCTGCAGCGACCTGAGTTTCGCCGTGCAGCAACCCGACCTCTACCGGCAAGGTCTCGACCGCTCGACGCGCCTGGCGCTCTGGCCGGAGGCCATCCAGGCGCTACCGACGGACCTGCTGGCCAAGGCCCATGCCCTGCACCGGGCCCCGGCCACTCGCCTGGAACATCACCTGGGCGTCGAGCAGGAGCAGGCGCAGCGGGCGTCCACCTTGTTCAGTCGTCGCGCCCGGGACATCGGCTTCAGCCGTGACCTGGACTACGGTATCTTCGATGTCCGTACCGTGGCCTTCATCGCCTTGCAACTGGCCTATCACCTGGGCTTCAGCGAGATCTACCTGGCTGGAGTCGATCTCGACACCCAGGCGCCGCGCTTCTACGAGGACGGCCGCATCCCGGCGTCGCCCTGCGGCGAGCAGCATCTGCACAGTCGCATCCTGCCGGGCCTGCAGGTCATGCAGACGGTGATGCAGGCGGCCGGTCGCCGGGTGTTCAATCTATCGACCCGCAGCCGTATTCCCGCCGAACTCATTCCCCGCGTCGATCTCGCCGCCATCGAGGCCCGGTGGCTGGCGCGCGGCAGGCGTCAGGCCGGCTAGGCCTCTCCATCGCCAAGGATGAAGGGCTGCCGGTGTCAACTCCAGCCCAGGGCGAGCCAGGCGACTATGCCGTAGCGGATCGCCTTGAACCAGGGTCACCACCAGCAGGAAGCGCCACAGGGGATCGCCGATCACCGGTGTCCAGCTCAGCAGCAGGGACCACCAGCCATGGCGCCGATAGACGCTCTGGATACGTGCCAGACGCTCCGGGGTGAGCGGAAACCAGCGCCGCTGGCGAAAGCGTTCGAGATGGCGACCCAGCCCCCCGTTCAGCGTCGAGCCGGCGACGTTGCCCACGGTGGCGGCAAGCAGCAGCGCCGTCGTCGCATGGCGCTCGGTCAGCAGCAGCCCGGCCAGGGCCGCTTCCGATTGCAGCGGTAGCAAGATGGCGGCGCTGAAGGCGAGGGCGACCAGCCCGAGGTAGACGCTCAGGACTCCCAGGGGAGGGCACCGGGTGGAACGGCCATGGTGGTTGCCTCTTCAGGCTGGACGAAGCCGCCAGCCATAACGTGCCGTCCAGGAACGCGAGCGTCTTCTCCCTGGACGGACACTGCACCGCTCAGTCCAGCCGAGCGACCCAGTCCGCTACCGAATCGCCGCTACCGATATCCGGCTGTACCAGGCCGTCGATCATGAAGGTGGGTGAGACGTGGATGCCGTTCTGGCGGGCGTACTTGCAGTGCCACTTGATGGCCTGCTGCAGGTCGGGTTTGGCGAAGGCCTCGGCCAGGGCCAGACCGCTGTAGCCTTCCAGGCGGGCAATGATGTCGTTGGGGGTGGCGTCGCGGTTGGGGCCGGTGGCGTGATCCTGGAACTCGAATTCCTCGCGATGGGCGGCGACCGCGGCCAGCACCGCCTTGGCGCTTTCCTTGCCGCCCTCCAAGGTGGCGGCGGCCAGGACACAACGCACCACCACGCCGGAAAACAGGTGCCAGGGCTGGGACTGCAGGCGGATCTTCAGGGTGATCCGTTCCGGACCGGCCTGGGCCAGCAGGTCGTCGAGCTTGTTGAAGGCCTTGACGGAGAAGGGGCAGGTGGGTTCGAGAAAGACTTCGAAGCTGCGGGGGCCGTGGCCCCAGCTGAGGGTATCGGCGTACATCTAGGACTCCTGTAGCAGAGTGAGCGAAGCGCCCGGGATGAGACCGCGTGCTGTCCCTGGCGTTTTCCCCGTTCAAGGCTCAAGGAATCAGCCGCCGTCGACGCATGTCCTCCAGGTGCGCCAGCAGGACCTCGTCGGACCTCAGGATCATCCGCTGGAAGCCCGCTTGCCGGGCCTTGGTCACATCGAAGATGGCGTCCTTCTCGACGTGGAAGATGAAGTCGCCGAAGGCGCCCGGGGCGATCCGCTCGGGGTCGCTTTCGACCAGGTGCTCACGCTGGGCGAGGGTCTGCCAGACCGGCCTGAGCGCGGTCAGCCGCTGGGCCAGGGAGATGGGTTGCGGCTCGCCGATATCGAGGCCGAACCAGTCGGCCAGCCTGGGCCAGACATGGCTCCAGCGGAAGACGTCACCATTGGTGAGATTGTAGGCGCCGTCCCTTTCCTCGTCGGTCGCCCAGACGGCCGCCTCGCCCAACAGCGGCGCGGCGGTGATGTTGACCAGCGCCCCGCGATAGGCCTGCTCCGGCCCGGGGAACTGCATGGCGGTACCGGTTTCCTTGCAGAGCGCGCCATAGAGGCCGATCAGGTTGCCCAGGTTCATCGCCGAGCCGAGGGAGTGGCCAATGACGATGTCGGGCCGCAGGGCGGTCCAGCGGATGCCTTCGGCTGCCAGACTGCGGACGAAGTCTTCGTGGCGGAAATAGAGATTGGGCGGAAAGTGCCGGCTGTCGTCTTCCCGTGCTGGCGTCTTGTAGACGCCGAGGTGGGCGCCATAGATCTTGCCGCCCTGGACGAAGGTGATGCGCGCCAGGGGCGCTCCCGCGCTGCGCACCGCGGCCACCAGGTTCTCCAGCATGGCGGCGTTCTCGTCGGCTTCCACGCCGGGGTCCGGGTTGGGCTTGAGGGCGCTGTAGAAGAGGTGGGTCACGCCGGCGAAGTGGGCCTTGGCAGCGGCCAGGCTGCCGACGTCCAGCAGATCGGCGGTCACATGGGGAAAGCGGCTCGGCGCGTTCTGCGAGCGGCCTACGGTGATGATGGACCAGCCGGCCTGGGCGAAGGCCTCCAGTACGGCCTGGCCGATGATGCCGCTGGCGCCGGCGATGAGTAGCTGTCTTGCGGTCATGGGGACTCCCGGTTAGGTCTCTTGAGGGCGATGAAGGGGAGACCCCGGTCGGAGGCGATTTGTCCCCGCGCCGGGCTGGACGGTCGGGGCATCCAGCGGCTGCGGACGGCCCGTCGCGGCGGGCTTTCGCGGTCGTTCGGCGCGAACTATGTTAAGTCTCGAATCCTTCCCTGCGAGGCGGTCCGTCATGGCGATATCTCCGGCGTCTTTCCCGGCCTTACCGGCGTTGCTCGACGCGGTGCTGGTCGCCCTGGAATTGCCTGGCGCGCGGTCAGAGCAACTGCGGGTACCGAGCGCCGACAGCCTGGCGTCGTGCTTTCCGGTCAGCGACCTGGCCACGGCGTCCATGGGCGTTGCCGGCCTGGCGGTGGCGGACTTGTTGGGGGCATCCGGCGCGGCCGCGGAGGTCCGCGTGGATCGGCATCTGGCCGCGGCCTGGTTCAAACGCTCACTCAAGCCCGAGGGCTGGGCGCTGCCGGATGCCTGGGACCCGGTCGCCGGTGACTATCGCACCCGTGACGGCTGGATTCGCCTGCATACCAATGCCGCCCACCATCGGACGGCGGCGCTCGGCGTCCTGGACTGCCCCGCGACCCGCAGCGCGGTGGCCGAGGCGGTCGCCACCTGGTCGGCCACGGCGCTGGAGACCGCGGTAGTCGCGTCCGGAGGGTGCGCCGCCGAGTTGCATAGCCTGGCGGCCTGGCAGGCTCACGAACAGGGGCGGGCGGTAAGGGCCGAGCCGCTGGTAGCCCTCCGTTGGCAGGCTTGCCCGATCCCCACGACCTGGCGGCCAACGCCCCTGAGGCCCCTGGCCGGCATCCGCGTGCTCGACCTGACCCGCATCCTCGCCGGACCCATCGCCACCCGCCTGCTGGCCGGACTGGGCGCCGAGGTGCTGCGCCTCGATCCACCCGGTTGGGAAGAGCCGGCCCTGGCGCCGGAGGTAACGCTGGGCAAGAGGTGTGCGCGACTGGACTTGCGGCGGCCGGCGGATCGTCTGGTATTCGAGGGGCTGCTGGCCGAGGCGGACGTCCTGGTCCACGGCTATCGCGCCGACGCCCTGGAGCGGCTCGGCTATGGCAACGTCGAGCGCCGGGCCCTGAATCCCGCGCTGATCGACGTGTCCCTGTGCGCCTATGGCTGGACCGGGCCCTGGGCCCTGCGGCGTGGCTACGACAGCCTGGTGCAGATGTCTTGCGGCATCGCGGCGGCCGGGAGTGACTGGCAGCACACGGAGCAGCCGGTGCCTTTGCCGGTCCAGGCCCTGGACCATGCCACCGGCTACCTGATGGCGGCCGCCGTCATCCGGGGCCTCGCCGGCCGCCTGCGTGAGCGCCGTATCCTGAGTGCGCGCCTGTCGCTGGCGCGCACTGCCTGCCTGCTGACCGAGTATCCCGCCGTGGCCTGCGAGCCGCTTTATACCGGTGTGCAGGACACCGACTACGACGCTGCAGCCGAGCCCACCGCCTGGGGCCCGGCGCTCCGATTGCGCCCACCGCTGCAGATCGGCGAGCTGCGCCTGCAGTGGGAGCGGCCGGCGACCCAACTGGGGTCAGCACGTGCGGCCTGGTCGACGGGAGGCTGAAAGCCTCAAGGCTCCAGGCAATAGCCGACGCCATAGATGGAGCGGATCAGCTCGCAGTCCGGGTCGAGGCGGTGCAGTTTGCGACGGACGTTGCGCACGTGGCTGTCGACGGTGCGGTCGGTGATGATGCGGTAGTCGGTGTGCAGGTGGTTGAGCAACTGGTCGCGGGAGAGCACCTTGCCGGGGTGCTTGGCCAGGGTGGCCAACAGGCGGAATTCCACCGGGGTCAGCTCCAGGGGCTGGCCGTTGAAGCTGGCCTGGTAGGCCTCGGCGTCCAGTTGCAGGCCGCTGGGCGCAGGGAGGCTGCCCGCCGTGCTGCGGCGCAGGACGGCCTTGACCCGGGCCACCACCTCGCGCGGGCTGAAGGGTTTGCAGATGTAGTCGTCGGCGCCCAGCTCCAGGCCGAGCAGGCGGTCGATCTCGTCGACCCGGGCGGTGACCATGATGATCGGCAGGGCGCTGAAGGTGCGGACCGCGCGGCAGATCTCCAGGCCGTCCAGGCCGGGCAGCATCAGGTCGAGCAGCAGCAGGTCGGGCGGTGTGGTGCGGATGGCGGCCAGGGCTTGTTCGCCGTCGGCGTGCCAGTCGCAGGTGAAGCCGGCGGCCTTGAGGTAGTCGCCCAGCAGGGCGGCGAGCTTGGGTTCGTCTTCGACCAGCAGGATGGTCTGGCTCATGCCGGGCTCCGGTCGTCGAGGGCGGGCAGCTGGAGTTCCAGCCAGAGGCCGCCGAGGGGAGAGGCATGGGCCAGCAGGTGCCCACCGTGCACCTCGGCGATGCCGCGGCAGATGGCCAGGCCCAGGCCGGCACCGCCACTGCGCCGGCTGCGCGAGCCTTCGACGCGATAGAAACGTTCGAACAACCGCTCGCGGTCGGCCGTGGGTACCCCGGGCGCTGAGTCCTGCAGGTCGACCTGCAGCAGACTGCCGACCTGGCGCGCGGCGAGGCGCACCTGCCCAGGGGCCTCGGTGTATCTCAGGCTGTTCTCCAGCAGGTTGTAGAACAACTGGCCAAGGCGCGCCTCGTCGCCACGGATCAGCAGAGGGGTGTCCGGCAGCTCCAGCCGCAGCTCCAGGTCGGCCTGGCGATAACGCGGGCGCCAGGCGTCGGCGGTCAGCGCCAGCAGCGTCGCCAGGTCCACCGCCTCGTGGCGATAGGTGGGCCCGCCCACCTCGGCCAGGGACAGCTCGAAGAGATCGTCCACCAGTTTGTTCAGCGAGCCGACCTCGGTCTGCAGTGACTTCAGGCCACCCACATCCAGCTGCCGGATACCGTCTTCCATGGCTTCCAGTTCACCCTTGAGCACCGCCAGGGGAGTGCGCAACTCGTGGGAAATATCGGCCATGAAGGCGCGGCGCTGGCGTTCGTTGCTCGCCAGGACGCTAGCCAGGCGGTTGAAGTCCTGGGCCAACTGGCCGGCTTCGTCGGCGGAACGGACGGGCAACTGGATGCCGTAATCGCCGGCCGCGAGGCGATGGGTGGCGGCGGCCACGGTACGGATCGGGCGCAGCAGGGTGCGGGCGATCCACCAGGCCAGGGCGGCCGCCAGCAGCAGGCAGAAAAAGGCGATCACCAGGCTGGAGCGGATCTGGCTCTGCTGGAAGCGGCGGTCGCCGTCGCTGATGACCGCCTCGAAGGGGGTCAGTGCCAGCCAGCCGACCACCCGGCCCTGCCAATGAATGGCACGCAGCAGGGGGACGGGTGGCAAGTCGCGGAAGCCGATCAGATAGTGATGCTCGGTATCCAGCAGCGAGAAGCGCAAAAAGGCGCCGGTGAGATCCGACACCGGTGGGGAGGGGCGCGTGGTGGTGTTCGCTGGCAATTCCGGTCGCAGCAGCTGGATCCAGGCTTCCGGCGGATGCTGGTTGAGCAGGAAATCCCAGCTGCCATGCTCGGCATAGGCGTGCTCGAAGCGCGGCACCAGGGCGTCCAGGCGCTGTTCGGCCTGGCCGTTGAGATAGCCGAGGAAATCCCGCGAGAAACTCAGGTAAGACGCCCAGGCCATGCCCAGCACGGCGAAGGCGCAGAGCGCCAGGGCGGCGAGGAAGACCTTGGCGGAGAGGGACAGACGCAGCAGGCCCATGCGGATCTCGGCAACTAGAGGTAGGGGCACGCTAGCAGCTCCGCGGTTAGCTGTCAGGGGGCCGCAGCCAGGCGCGCGGCCTGCCAGTCGCCGCCCAGGGCCACCTGCAACTGGACGCTGGTCACCAACTGGCTGGATTCCAGCTGCAGCAGGCTCTGCTCCTGGCTGAGCTGGGTCGCCTGGGTGGTGGCCACGTCCAGGTAGTCGATCATGCCGGCCTCGTACTGGTCGCGGGTCACGCTGGCCGAGTCACGGGCGGCAGCCACGGCGCGGCGCTGGGCGGCGAGTTCGGGGCCGAGTACGTGCAGGGCCACCAGATAGTCTTCCACTTCGCCGAGGGCGGTGAGTACCGTCTGCCGGTAGTTGGCGACCTTGGCGTCGTAGGCGGCGCGAGCCTGGTCGACGCTGGCACGGGTGGCGCCGAAGTCGAACAGGGTGCCGGAGAGGGTCGGGCCCAGGGACCAGAAGCGGCTCGGCGTCTTGAACAACTCACCGAGCAGGCTGCTCTGGTAGCCGCCGCTGGCGCTCAGGGTGAGGTCCGGGTAGTAGGCGGCGGTGGCCACGCCGATGGCGGCGTTGGCGGCGGCCACTTGCCGCTCGGCCTGGGCGATGTCGGGGCGGCGCTCCAGCAAGGCGGTGGGCAGGCCGGCAGGAATGTCCGGCAGCCGGGCCTGCCACTGGGGATCGACGGCCAGGGTGAAGTCCGCCGGCGGCTTGCCCAGCAGCAGGGCGATGGCGTGTTCCAGCTGGGCACGCTGGGTGGTCAGGGCCAGCCGATTGGCGTCGGCGCTCTCCAGCTGGGTTCGCGCCTGGGCGAGATCGGCACGGGAGGCGAGCTGTTCGTCGTACTTGTTCTGGATCACCGCGAGATAGCGTCGGTAATCGGCCAGGGTCTGGTCATAGAGCGCCAGGCGCCGATCCAGCACGCGCAGCTGGAAGTAGTCCTGGGCCAGTTCCGCCTGGGCGCTGAGGGTGGCGTTGGTCAGCTCCGCGGCGCTGGCCTGGGCACTGGCGCGGTCCTCTTCCAGGGTCCGTCGCAGCTTGCCCCAGAGGTCCAGGTCCCAGCTCAGGCCGAGGCTCAGGCTTTCGGCGTTCCTGACCGTGGCACCGCCGGCACTGGTACTACCGGTGTCGCTGCCACTGGTGCCGCTGGCGTTCTCGCTGCGGGTCGCCTTGGCATCCAGGGTGGCACTGGGCAGGGTCTCGGCGCGGCTCTCGCGGACCAGGGCGCGGGCCTGGCGATAGAGCGCCTGGTACTGGGCGACGTTCTGGTTGGAGACCGCCACCTGCGCCACCAGGGCATCGAGCTGCGGATCGTCGTAGCGTTGCCACCAGGTGCCCTTGGCCTGGTCGTCGCGCGGACTGGCGGCCTTCCAGCCGGCCGCCTCCTTGAACTGGGTCGATACGGGGGCGCTGGGTCTCTGATAGTCGGGCCCGACGGTGCAACCGGTGAGCAGGGCCAGCAGGAGCAGCGGGGGCAGGGCGCGCGGGGAGGGCATGGTCGTCACCTTCAGGCCGCGGAGCGGCGCAGATGCTTGCGCCAGAGCTGGCGACTGGCGCGGCTCAGGCGATCGAGACAGAGGAACACCACCGGGGTGGTGAAGAGGGTCAGCGCCTGGCTCAGCGCCAGGCCGCCGGCGATGGCCAGGCCCAGGGGCCGGCGCAATTCGTCATCGCCGCCGCTGCCCAAGGCCAGCGGCAGGGCGCCGAAGAAGGCCGCCAGGGTGGTCATCAGGATCGGCCGGAATCTCAGCCGGCAGGCCTCGCGGATGGCGGCCTCGGGCGTCAGGCCCCGGTCGCGCTCGGCCACCAGGGCGAAGTCCACCAGCAGGATGGCGTTCTTCTTGACGATGCCGATCAGCAGCAGGATGCCGATCAGGGCGATGAGGGTCAGCTGGGTGCCGGTGGCCAGCAGCAACAACAGGGCGCCCACCCCGGCCGAGGGCAGGGTGGAGAGGATGGTCAGGGGGTGGATGTAGCTCTCGTAGAGCATGCCCAGCACGATGTAGATGGCCGCCAGCGCCGCGGCCACCAGCCAGGGAATCTGGGTGACCAGGGTGGCGAAGGCCTGGGCGGTACCCTGGAAGCCGGACTGGATCTCCCGCGGCAAGCCGACCTTGATCAGCGCCGCCTGGATCGCCGCCTGGGCCTGCTCCAGGGAGACCCCGTCGGCCAGGTTGAAGGCCAGGGTACTGGTGGCCATCTGGCCCTGGTGCGCCACCGCCAGGGGCGCGTTGCCGCCGGCGAAGCGGGCGAAGGCGGCCAGGGGGACCTGGGCACCGCTGGCGGTCACCACGTAGAGCTGCCCGAACACCTCCGGGTCCTGGGTGTAGGCCGGCGCCAGTCCCAGCACCACGTGGTACTGGTTGAGGGTGCGATAGAGGGTGGCCACCTGGCGCTGGCTGAAGGCGTTGTCCAGGAAGGTGTCGAGTTCCTTGACGGTCACTCCCAGGCGGATGGCCGCGGCACGATCGATTTCCAGGCGCACCTCCTGGCCGCCGTTCTGGGCGTCGGAGTCCACCCCGGTGAGTTCCGGCAGGGTCTTGAAGGCGGCTTCCACCTTGGGCGTCCAGCTGCGCAGTTCGTCGAGATCGTCGGCCTGCAGGCTGAACTGGTAGGTGGCATTGGCGCTACGCCCACCGACGCGCAGATCCTGGGCCGGCATGAGGAACAGCTGGATACCGGCGTGGCGGCTACCGGCCAGGCTCAGGCGGTTGGCGATCTGCTGGGCGCTGTCCTTGCGCTCGCTGTAGTCCTTGAGGCGGATGAAGAACTGCGCGGTGTTGCGCGAGCCGAACATGCCACCCCCGGTGGAGGCCATCACCGCCGCCACGTCCGGATCGCGGCGCAACTGGGCGGCGATCTCCTTCACATAGGGCGCCAGGGCCTGGTAGGAAATGCTCTGGTCGGCGCGGATGGCGCCGAGCAGTACGCCGGTGTCCTGGTCGGGGAAGAAGCCCTTGGGCACCACCACATAGAGATAGACGTTGAGCACCACGGTCAGCGCCAGGCTCGCCAGGGTCAGTAGCGGATGCCGCAAGACCCAGTCCAGGCCGCGCAGATAGCCGGCTTGCAGGCGCGCCAGGCCCGCTTCGATCCGGCGATAGGCGGCCGGCACCTGCGCCTGGGGGGAACGCTCGCGCAGCAAGCGCGCGCAGAGCATGGGGGTGAGCGTCAGCGACAGCAGCATGGAGATGACCAGGGCCACGCTGAGGGTCACGGCGAATTCGCGGAACAGCCGGCCGACGATGCCGCCCATGAGAAGCAGCGGGATGAACACGGCGATCAGCGAGAGGGTCATGGACAGCACGGTGAAGGCCACCTCGCGGCCGCCGATCAAGGCCGCGCGCAGGGGCCCACGGCCCAGCTCGCGATGGCGGGTGACGTTCTCCAGCACCACGATGGCGTCGTCCACCACGAAGCCGGTGGCGATGATCAGCGCCATCAGCGACAGGTTGTCCAGGCTGTAGTCCAGCAGGTACATCACCGCGCAGGTGCCGATCAGGGACAGCGGCAGGACCAGCGCCGGCACCAGGGTGGCGCGCAGGTCGCGCAGGAAGAGGAACACCACCGCGATCACCAGCAGCACCGCCACCAGCAGGGTCTCTTCGGTGGAGTGCAGCGAGGCGCGGATACTGGCCGAGCGATCGATCACCGGCACCAGGTCCACGTCACCCGGCACCAGGGCTTGCAGCGCTGGCAGCTGGGCCTTGATGGCATCCAGGGTCTGCAGCATGTTGGCGCCGGCCTGGCGGGTGACGCCCAGGGTCACCGAGGGCTGGCCGTTCAACGAACCGCTGACGTAGACGTCCTCGACCGTGGCGTAGACCCGCGCCACGTCGCTCAGGTGCACCGCGGCGCCTTGCTGGTAGCCGACGATCAGTCGCCCGTAGTCCGCCGCCTGCTCCAGCTGGCCGTTGCTCTCGATGGACCAGGTCTGGCCCTCGGCGTGCAGCACGCCCTTGGCGCCATGGGTGGTGGCGTTGGCGATGGCGGTGCGCACGCTGTCCAGGGCGATGCCGGCGTGGGCCAGTTGCTGGGGTTGCAGGTCGATGCGGATCGCCGGCAGCGAACTGCCGCGGATCGACACCTGGCCGACGCCCTGCACCTGGGCGATCTTCTGCTGCAGGATGCTCGACGCCAGGTCGTAGAGTTCGCCCGGGCTGCGCGTCTTCGACGTCAGCGCCAGCATCAGGATCGGCGATTCGGTGGGGTTGGCCTTGCGGTAGGTGGGCAGGCTGGGCATGCCGCTGGGTAGCAGGCTGCGGGCGGCATTGATGCCGGCCTGGACGTCGCGGGCGGCGCCATCGATGTTGCGCGACAGGTCGAATTGCAGGATCAGGGTGGTGGCGCCCTGGCTGCTGCTGGAGGTCAGCTCGGTGATCCCGGCGATCTGGCCGAGGCTGCGCTCCAGCGGGGTCGCCACGGTGGCGGCCATGGTCTCGGGGCTGGCGCCGGGCAGGCTGGCGGTGACCACGATGGTGGGGAAGTCCACCTTGGGCAACGGCGCCACCGGCAACTGGGCGTAGCCGAGCAGGCCGAGCAGCAGCACCGCCATGCTCAGCAACAGGGTGGCGACCGGCTTGAGCACGAACAGGCGGATGGGATTCATCGTCCGACGCTCCGCTGCCACCGCCGCCCGAGCCGCTCGCCGAGGCTATCGAAGACCAGGTAGATCACCGGCGTGGTGTAGAGCGTCAGCACCTGGCTGACCAGCAGCCCGCCGACGATCACCAGCCCCAGCGGCCGGCGCAGTTCGGCGCCGGAGCCGCTGGCGAACATCAGCGGCAGGGCGCCGAGCAGCGCGGCCATGGTCGTCATCAGGATGGGTCTCAGGCGCAGCAGGCAGGCGCGGTGGATGGCCTCACGTGGTGCCAGGTGCAGGTGCTGCCGACCTTCCAGGGCGAAGTCCACCATCATGATGGCGTTCTTCTTGACGATGCCGATCAGCAGCACCACGCCGATCAGGGCGATCAGGGTGAATTCGGTGCCGGTCAGCAACAGCAGCAGCAGGGCGCCTATGGCTGCCGAGGGCAGGGTGGAGAGGATGGTCACCGGGTGGATGAAGCTCTCGTAGAGCACCCCCAGCACGATGTACATCACCACCACTGCGGCCAGGATCAGCCACAGGGTATTGCCGGCCGCCTGCTGGAAGGCCTGGGCCGCGCCTTGGTATCTCAGGGTGACGCTGCTCGGCGCCTGGGCCTCGGTCAGGCACTGGGCGATGGCCTGCTGCGCCTGTTCCAGGGAATAGCCAGCGGCCAGGTTGAAGGACAGCGTCACCGCCGGGAATTGCCCCAGGCGCGTCAGCGCCAGGGCGCCGGGTCGCTGCTCGATGCGGGCGATGTCGGTGAGGCGGACCAGGCCCTTGGGCGCGCTGGTGGTGATCGCGGCAGTAGTGCCTGCGCCAGTGCTGGTGCTGGTCGTGGAGGTGGTCGCAGGCGCCAGGTAGATATCGCCGAAGGCCGCCGAGGTCTGGCGGAAGGCACCGGGCACTTGCAGCACCACCCGGTACTGGTTGGCCTGGGTGAAGATGGTGGAGATCAGTCGTTGGCCGAAGGCGTTGTACAGCGCCGTGTCGACGTCGGCGGCGGTGATGCCGAAGCGCGCTGCGGCGGCGCGGTCCAGTTCCACCTGGGCGGTGAGCCCCTGGTCCTCCAGGTCGTCGAGCACGTCGCGCAACTCCGGCCTTGCCTGCAGTCGCGGCATCAGCCGCGGCAGCAGGGCGGCCAGCTGGGTGCCGTCGGCGTCGTCGAGGGTGAACTGGTACTGGCTGGGCGTGAGCTGGTCGTCCACCGTCAGCTCTTGGTTGGCCACCAGATTCAGGCGGATGCCGGCCACCCCCGCGGCGGTCTGCTCGAGGCGGTGGATGATCGCCGGGGCGCGCTCGCTGCGTTCGTCGAACGGCTTGAGCTGGATCTGCAGGCGGCCCTGGTTGAGGGTGGCATTGCTGCCGTCCACGCCGATGCTGGAGGTGACCGTGGCCACCGCCGGATCGGCCAGCACCTGCTCGACCAGCGCCTGCTGGCGGCGTGCCATGGCGTCGAAGGAAACGTCCTGGGAGGCGCGGGTGAAGCCGATCAACAGACCGGTGTCCTCGCTGGGGAAGAAGCCCTTGGGCACCAGCAGATAGAGCAGGGCGGTCAGTGCCAGGGTGGCGACGGCCACCAGTAGGGTCAGCCGTGGATGGTCCAGCACCACGCCCAGGGTGCGGTCGTAGCCGGCCACCAGGCGCTCGAATTGCCGTTCGCCCCAACGCGCGAAGCGACCCTGGCGCTCCACCGGCACGTGATGCAGCAGGCGGCTGCAGAGCATGGGGGTAAGGGTCAGGGAGACGACCATGGAAACCAGGATGGCCACCGCCAGGGTGATGGCGAATTCGCGGAACAGCCGGCCCACCACGTCGCCCATGAACAGCAGGGGGATCAGCACGGCGATCAGCGAGAAGGTCAGGGAGATGATGGTGAAGCCGATTTCCCGCGAACCTCGCAGCGCCGCCTGCAGCGGCGGCTCGCCGTCTTCCAGGTGGCGGGCGATGTTCTCCACCACCACGATGGCATCGTCGATGACGAAGCCGGTGGCGATGGTCAGGGCCATCAGCGTCAGGTTGTTCAGCGAGAAGCCGGCCAGGTACATGATCCCGAAGGTGCCCACCAGCGACAGCGGCACCGCCAGGCTGGGAATCAGGGTGGCGGTGAGGTTGCGCAGGAACAGGAAGGTCACCATCACCACCAGGGCGATGGACAGCAGCAGTTCGAACTGCACGTCCGCCAGCGAGGCGCGGATGGTCTGGGTGCGGTCGGCCAGCACCGTCAGCTGCACGCTGTCCGGCAGGGCCGCGCGCAGTTTGGGGAGTTGCGCCTGGATGGCGTCGACCACGCCGATGACGTTGGCCCCCGGCTGGCGCTGGATGTTGATGACGATGGCCGGCCGGCCGTTGGCGGTGGCCTGCAGATAGGCGTTCTCCGGCGCCTCCGCGGTGGTGGCTACGTCCTTGAGGCGCAGGGCGGCGCCGTTCTCGTAGCTGAGTACCAGCTCGCCGTACTCGGCGGCGCTGCGCAACTGGTCGTTGGCGTCGATGGTGATGGAGTGGTCGGGGCCGTCGAAGCCGCCCTTGGAGCCGTTGACGTTGGCGGCGTTGACCACCGTGTAGACGTCTTCCAGGGTCAGGCCGTGGGCGGCCAGGGCCTTGGGATTGGCGTCGATGCGCACCGCCGGCTGCTGGCCACCGGCCAGGCTCACCAGGCCGACCCCGGAGATCTGCGACAGCTTCAGCGCCAGGCGGGTGTTCACCAGGTCCTGCACCTGGGTCAGCGGCAGGCTGTCCGAGGTGGCGGCCAGGGTCAGCACCGGGGCGTCGGCGGGATTGACCTTCTTGTAGGTAGGCGGATTGGGCAGGTCGGTGGGCAGGAAACTGTTGGCGGCATTGATCGCGGCCTGTACCTCCTGTTCGGCGACGTCCAGTGACAGGCTGAGGTCGAACTTCAGGGTGATCACCGAGGCGCCGGCCGAGCTGGTGGAGTACTGCTGCGCCAGGCCGGCCATCTGCCCCAGTTGGCGTTCCAGCGGCGCGGTCACCGCGGTGGCCAGTACCTTGGCGCTGGCACCAGGATAGAGGGTGGTCACCTGGATGATGGGATAGTCCACTTCGGGCAGCGCCGAGATGGGCAGCAGGCGATAGCCGAGGATGCCGGCGAACAGCACCGCCACCATCAGCAGCACCGTGGCCACCGGCCGCTGGATGAACAGCCGCGACGGATTCATCGGCGGGCATCCGCCGCCGGTGCGCCTTCCACCCGGACCTGGGCGCCGTCGCGCAGGTGGTCGATGCCGCGGATGACCACCCGCTCATCGCCCCCGAGCCCCTGGGTGACGGCCACCCGGTCGCCCAGCGCCGGGCCGGTGGTCACGCTGCGCCGCTCCACCTTGTCGTCGGCGCCCACCACATAGACGAAGCTGCCGTCGCTGCCCAGCTGCACCGCGGCGGCGGGGACCACCACGGCGTTCTTGAGGGTGTCGGTCTGCAGGCGCACGTTGACGAACTGGTTGGGGTAGAGCTTCTCGTCCGGGTTGGCGAACACCGCCTTGAGCTTGAGGCTGCCGGTGCTGGTATCGATCTCGTTGCTGATGAACTTCAGGGTGCCCTCGGCCAGTGTCGTGCTGTCCAGTTGGCCGAGCGCGGTGACCGGCAGCGCCTGGCCCTGGCGGACCTTGGGCAGCAGGCTAGCGAGCGTCGCCTGGGGCAGGCTGAAGGTCACGGCGATGGGATCGGTCTGGGTGATGCTGACGATGCCGGTGGTGTCACCGGCCGCCAGGTAGTTGCCCGGGTCCACCAGGCGCAAGCCGACGTAGCCATCCAGCGGCGCGGTGATGCGGGCGTACTGCAGATTCAACTGGGCGGCGGCGATCTGCGCCTGATCGGCCTGCACCGCGCCCTGGTACTGGCCCACGGTGGCCACCTGGGTATCCAGCTCCTGCTTGGCCAGGGAGTCCTTGGCCACCAGCCGGCGGTAGCGCTCCAGGGTCAGTTGGGCGCTCTTGAGCAGCGCCTGGTTCTGCGCCAGGTCGCCACGATACTGGTCGAGGGTCGCCTGGTAGGGCCGCGGATCGATCTGCGCCAGCAGCTGGCCCCTCTTCACCCGCTGGCCTTCGGTGAAGAACACCTGCTCCAGCTGACCGGCCACCCGGGTGGTCACGGTAACGCTGGCGTTCGCCACCACGGTACCTAGGGCGGTGAGGGTGACCGGCACATCGGCATGCCCTGCCTGGCCCACCGCCACGGTAATCGGCTGCGCCTGTCCGGCATTTGCCCCCCAGCTCCGGCCGCCATGGCTGCCGTGCGCGTTAGTGCCTGCGTCGCTCGAACGCTCATGCAGCCTGAGGCCCAGCGCCACGGCGGCACCGACCAAGACAACGACGACGAGAATGCGGGATTTCCTGCTCATGCCTGCCAGACCTGATTGAGATGGAGGTCAGGCTGCTGGGCAAATGTGCAGGAAATATGGAAAGGGCTTTCAGCGCCTGCTGAGGAAGTGTTTCAGACGCTCGCGCAGGAGTTGGCGAACGCTTTTTGCCCGGTTCGCTACTTAGCGCGGGCCAGGGTCTGAGGAGCGACAACGCAGGCTGGGCGGTCCGCCGTTACCGGAAAAAGCGCCGCCAGAACTATGTAGATAACTTCTGCAACACCACGCGAGGTCGGCCTTCCAATCGCAGCCATGGCGGTTCGCCGATGCGGCCGCTCCTACAGGCTCGATGTAACTGTAGGAGCAACTGCCTTGTCGCTGTGGGGATACCTCACGTAGCGTGGAAAACGGCGCAGCCTTTTCCACTGGAGACTTGGTGGCGAGGAGGCCCTCACCCCAACCCTCTCCCGAGGGGAGAGGGGGCTATCCGAGCAGGCGTTCAGTTTCCATCAGCCACGGCAAAGATTACGTCAAACCGGCGAACCTCTTCCTGTAGGAGCGGCCCATGGCCGCGATCAGGAACCCAAGACCTGCTTCCGGGCCGGGAACCCGCGACCAGACACCGCCCTAACGTTGCGCGCAGCCCCACGGCCCCGCCGCGTCCGAAGAAGCGTCAATCCAGATCCGCCGCCGAATGCCGCTCGGCCAGCTGTTCTTCCGGCTCACCCCAGGTGCGATTGACGCGCCGACCGCGCTGCACCGCCGGCCGTGCGGCGATGGCCTTGGCCCAGCGCTGCACGTGGGCATAGTCCTGCACGGACAGGAATTCCGCGGCGTTGTACAGCTGCCCCAGTACCAGGTTGCCGTACCAGCTCCAGATGGCGATGTCGGCGATGCCGTATTCCTCGCCCGCTACATAGGTGCGCTCGGCCAACAGCCGGTCGAGCACATCGAGCTGGCGCTTGGTTTCCATGGCGTAGCGATTGATCGGGTATTCGAGCTTTTCCGGCGCATAGGCATAGAAATGCCCGAAGCCGCCACCCAGGAAGGGCGCCGAGCCCATCTGCCAGAACAGCCAGTTCAGCGTCTCGGTACGGCCCGCGTGATGCTTGGGAATGAAGGCACCGAAGCTATCGGCGAGGTAGAGCAGGATGGCGCCGGACTCGAACACCCGCAGCGGCTCGGCGCCCCGGCGATCCACCAGGGCCGGGATCTTGGAGTTGGGATTGATCGCGACGAAGCCGCTGGAAAATTGCTCGCCCTCGCCGATGCGGATTAGCCAGGCGTCGTACTCGGCGTCCTGGTGCCCCAGCGCCAGCAATTCCTCCAGCAGGATGGTCACCTTCATGCCGTTGGGCGTGCCCAGGGAATAGAGCTGGAAGGGGTGCTCGCCGACCGGCAGGGCCTTGTCGTGGGTCGCACCGGCGACGGGCCGGTTGATGCTGGCGAAGTTGCCACCGGAGGTGGTGGGGGTCCAGATGCGCGGGGGAGTGTAGGGTTCGGTCATGGTGTCACGCTCCTCGATCAGCATAGATTGGTAGTTCGATCATAACCGAACTTTACGCCGGGTCTGTCCAATGGCTCGCACGCTGGCGATTAACCTGCGGCGGTCATAGGAAAACCAGGATCAGGTTCGGCGGGTGATCAGGGTCTCTCGTCGCCGCTCGGCCGGCGATCAGGCGTTCTGCTCGGTCAGCCGCTGTACCGTCAGGCTCCGGTACTGGCGCGGTGTCATGCCCTTGAGCTGATGGAAGCGCCGATTGAAGTTGGAGATGTTGTTGAAGCCGGCCTCGAAGCAGATGTCGGTCACCGGCATGCGGCTGTGGGACAGCATCTCGCAGGCCTTGCTGATGCGCAGGCTGTTGACGAATTCGACGAAGGTGCGCCCCGTGGCCTGGCGAAAGAACCGCGAGAAATAGGTGGGCGTCATGCCGAGGTGCTCGGCCGCTTCCTCCTGGCTGAAGTCGCGCTGGTAGTGATCGAAGATGAAATTCAGCGCCCGGTTGGTGCGATCCACCGCCTGTTCAGTGGCGGTGCCGGGTTCCACCGCGCCAGACAGCAGCTGGTAGCGCTCCGAGGTGGCCAGCGCCTCCATCAGCACCAGGAAATGGCCGAGACGGGTGGCGCCGCCGCTGTCGGCGATGTGTTGCAACAGCTCGCCGGCCCGCCCGATCAACTCTGGATCGTGGAATTCGATGCCATAGCGCGCCCGCTCCAGCAGGGGCGCCAGGCCACTGAGTTCAGGGAAGACGGCGGTGGCATTGTCCACCGTCTCGTCGGTGAAATTGACCAGCATGTCGCGCTTGACCACCACCTCGCCCTCGGCGATGCGGCTGATCCAGTTGTGCGGCAGGTTGGGGCCGGTCAGGAACAGGCTGCCGGGATAGAAATTGCCGATGTAATCGCCGATGAAGGCCGTGCCGGAACTGGCCACGATCAGGTGCAGCTCGTATTCCTTGTGGAAATGCCAACGCACCAAGGGGCAGGGGAAGCCATGCTCGCGGTAGATCACCGAGTGGCCACTCAGGTCCTCCATCAACTCATAGGAGGGGCTGCTCTTGCGTAAGGACTGACTCATGGGTCGACCCATCGTTCTTGTTGGCCTTGATCGTGGCCCTGTTCGACGTCCAGTACAACCCCGGGTTCAGCCGGCCCTTCGGTCCTGTACGAAAAGTGCCTGCGCTCGGTGATGCTTCGTTGAAAAAGGCCTGGATCGCCAGCCCGGTCGCAATGCTCATTTACCACTCGTAAACCCGAGCGCGGGTCCGATCCGCTTCCTCAGCCTTTTTCGCCTCGCCTGACCTTCGCTCGGCGACTTTTCGTACAGGACCTAGGATCACCGCCGCCCTGAGCTTGCCGCGGCCGAAGCGACTCATCTTGTCGAATTCGGCGTGGGAGACCGGAATGTGCTGGCAATCCAGCTCACGCCGATGCTGGCTGTGGTCCACGTCGGGGTCATGCAGGTAGACGAAATCATCGTCGCAGTCGGTGACCAGCACCCAGTGCGGTCCCTTGGCCTTGGTCAGGCGAAAGGAGCTGATCAGTACCAGCGGGAAGGCGCCTTGGTCGACCCAGTGGGCGATGTCCAGGCGCGTCCGGTAGAGGCGCTCGATGGGCGACTGCTTGACCTCGGCACTGAAGTCCTCGTGCACTAGGCGCATGACTTCCTTCTTCTCCTCGCTGCGCACTCCGTCGAGGAACAGCGGCCCGCGGGTGTTGACCTGCAGCGTCACCTGGAAGCCACGGCGCTGGGCGGCCAGGGCCAGGCCATGGGGTCCGCAGCCGCCGTGGCCGGCGGTCATGAAGATGGTGGTGGCCTCGCGCCACAGGCGTAGCTCCTCGCGACGCTCCAGCGGACGTCCGGGCTGCAGGGCGCCCATGGCCATCAGCAGGCTGGCCGGGCCACAGGTGAAGTCGGTGGTCTGGCGGTAGAAGGGTACCGGGCGCGCCTGGCCTTCGCGGGGCTGACGGATGCGCTTCTCGAAGCGCAGCGCCTGGCTGTGGTCCTCGTAGTAATCCTCCACCGTGGCGAACGGCAGGTAGCCGTTGCGCTCGTAGAGGGCGATGGCCGCCGCGTTGTCCGGTCGCACCTCCAGGCGCAGGTAGGCGCAATCGCGTTCCACCGCTTCGGCCTCGGCCGCGTCCAGCAGCCGCTGGCCCAGACGATGCCCGCGGGCGGCCGGGTCAACGGCGATGGAGTAGAGGCGGGCGAGGGAGGTGTTCTGGTGGAACAGCACCAAGGCATAGCCGGCGACCTGCTGGTCGCTTTCCGCTAGGACCAGGACGGCGTTTGCCCGGGTCAGCATCCAGTGGAAATTGCGCCGGGAAAGACGGTCATAGCTGAAGCAGCGGGCTTCCAGATCGACCAGCGCCGCCAGATCGTCCAGCCCGGCGGGCCTGAGCGTGAAACTCATCGCGAAGGATTCTCCTGGAACGGAGCGGGCAGCCTGCCATGGTTAAGCTGTGGTTAATAGCGCCCGCGTTACAACCTTTGGAGTGGTCCGGCGGCATCCAGGTTTCCGTCGGCACCCGGTCCCGTCACTAGGAGGTCCAGTGAGCAAGCTGTATATCGTCGTGGAGCGCAAGGAAGACTGGTCGTCCTACTATCCCAGCGAAGATGTCATCACCGCCCAGGAATACCTGGAGCAATCCAACGAGCAGGACAACGGCAAGCGGGTGCAGGTCATCAACCTCTGCCGCAGCCAGAAGTACCTCGGCCACGGCTATTATTGCTCGCTGCTGGCCGAAGCCCGTGGGCACAAGGTCATTCCCTCGGTCCGGACCATCAGCGAGCTGGCGCGCAAGGCCCTCTATGGCCTGGCGCTGGAGGATCTCGACAAGCTGCTGACCAAGGCCCTGGCCGGTCATCCCTATGGCAGCGCCGATGGCTTCACCCTCACGCTCTATTTCGGCACCACCGACATCGAGCCCTTGCAGGACCTGGCGCGCCAGCTGTTCGAGGCCTTTCCCTGTCCGCTGCTGCTGGTGGAATTCCGTCGCCACCGCGCCGGCTGGCACATCGGTGGCCTCAAGCTGGGCAGCATCCACAAGCTGCACGAGACCCAGGAAGACCTCTTCGCCAACGCCCTCGATCGTTTCAGCCGGCGCGTCTGGCTCAAACCCGGGCGGCGCGAGAAATACCGCTTCGACCTGGCCATCCTGCACGACCCCAAGGAGGCCTTCCCGCCGTCCGACGCCAAGGCGCTGAAGAACTTCGTGCGGGTCGGCAAGCACCTGGGGCTGGACGTAGAGCTGATCGAGAAGAAGGACTATGCGCGACTGGGCGAATTCGACGCCCTGTTCATCCGCGAGACCACCGCCATCGATCACCACACCTATCGCTTCGCCAAGAAGGCCGAGAGCGAGGGCCTGGTGGTCATGGACGATCCGCGTTCCATTCTCAGGTGCACCAACAAGGTCTACCTTGCCGACCTGCTGCGGGCCCACAAGCTGGACATGCCGGCCACCGAGATCCTCTACAAGGACAATCCCGCCCAGCTCGAAGGCTTGGGCGAACGCCTGGGCTTTCCGCTGGTGCTGAAGATTCCCGATGGCTCCTTTTCCCGCGGCGTGATCAAGGTCGAGGACCAGGCCCAGCTACGTAAGGCCAGCGCCGAGCTGTTCGAGCGCTCGGTCCTGCTCTTGGCCCAGGAATTCTTCTACACCGAGTACGACTGGCGCATCGGGGTGCTCAACCAGGAGCCGGTCTTCGCCTGCCAGTACTTCATGTCCAAGGGCCATTGGCAGATCTACGACCATAGTGCCAGCGCCACCGAGGTCAGCGGCGATTTCCGTACCCTGGCGGTACAGGACGCGCCCCATGCCGTGGTGGAGCTGGCGGTACGCACCGCCAACCTGATCGGCGATGGCCTCTATGGCGTGGATCTGAAGCAGGCGGGCGACAAGCTGGCGGTGATCGAGGTCAACGACAACCCCAACATCGACTGCGGGGTGGAGGACCTGGTGCTCAAGGACGATCTCTACGCCCTGGTGCTGGAGGAGTTCATCCGGCGGCTGGAGTCGCAGCGCGGCGGGCAGCCCTGGTAACGGGCCAGGTACGCGGCGCGGACAGGGCTGCGTCCCGTCCGCGCCTCAAGGCGCCGTCAGGCGCCGTGGCACTTCTTGAATTTCTTCTCGCTACCGCACGGGCAGGGATCGTTGCGGCCGACTTCCTTCAGCGGATTGCGCACCGGCTCCTGGGCATGACCGTGGTTGCAATGCGGGCCGTGGACGTGATGCGCATGGCCATGGTCGTGATCGTGGTCGTGATTGCAATCGGGACCGTGGACGTGTTGGTTCATTTCATGACTCCGGGGATGTAGGCGCCAGGAACGAACTGTCCCTGGCGAGAAAAATGGACACTGCGCCCGAACAGCCAGCCGGTCTTGACCAGGCCGCGCAGTCGGTAGTTGATCGGCTGGTCGCTGTCTTCCAGCATGCGCCCCACGTCCTTCACGTAGCGCCACAGGTTGGTCTGTACCGGCACGGCGAAGCTGCGCTGGCCGTGGGCCGGCACCGAGGAGTGCAGGCCAGCCGTGCCCTGGGACAGCAGCAGATCGTTCAGGTAGACCGTGTAGGCCAGGCTGCGGATGGGCAGGGCGCTGTCGTTGGGATTCTGGACGCGGAAGTGCAGCACGAAGTCCTGACTCCACAGCCGCGCGCGGATCAGTTCTACGCCGGTAAGCTCCACCTGGGGTTCGTCGTAGCTGCGCCCGATGTAGGTACAACCACCGAGGCTGCTCAGCAGAACCCCAAGCAGGGTAAGAATCAAAGCCTGGCGAAGCATGCGGCACTCCCGTTTTCTGCGCAGTTTAACGAGCACCGCTTGCTGCACAAGTCGGGGCCGCTTCGGCACAGGCTAACAAAAAAACGCTAGGTCCCGACGACTCCGTGGGCTGGACCGCTCGCGTCCGGCGTTGCATCCTGCGCCTCTCGTCGTGACCGAGGAGGTCGTCATGTCCGCTGCTCTCTACGAAATCGCCTTCCAGGGCGAACTGATCGCCGGCGCCGACGCGCAGCAGACGCGACAGAATCTGATGCGCCTGTTTCAGGCTGATGAACAGCGCATCGCCGTACTGTTTTCCGGTCGTCGCATGATCATCAAGAATCGCCTGGACGCCGCCACCGCCGAGCGCTATCGCGCCACCCTGGCCCAGGCCGGGGCCCTGGTCGAAGTGGCACCCATGGCCGAGACGGGCGAGCCGGCTGCTGCACCTGCCGAGACGCGCACGCCGGCCACGTCGCCGGTTGCTGCCGTGTCCGGCGAGCGTACCTCCCTGAATGTCGCCCCACGGGATGCGGTGATGGCCGCCTTCAGCGAGGTGCGGGCGCCTGACTTCGGGCTGGCGCCGGTCGGCGCCGACCTCCAGGACGCCGCTGAATCCGCGCCCGCTCCCCGTGTCGATACCGCTCACCTGAGCCTGGCGCCAGTGGGCAGCGACCTTGGGCCGGCCACCGAGGCGCTGCCGGTGGCCGTGCCGGATACCGATCACCTGACGCTGGTCAGGCAATAGCGACGCTAGAGATAGTCGGCGCAGCACTTCTTGAACTTGGCGCCGCTGCCGCACAGGCAGGCGTCGTTGCGACCGGGCAGGGGGCGCACGGTAGGGTCAAGAAAGTACCAGCGCCCGTCCCGCTGGACGAAACCCGAGCGCTCTTCGTGCCGATGGGCGCCGCGCCCATCCTCCCAGCGCGCCACGAAGGCGACCCGCGCATGGGCCGGATCGCCGGGCTCGGCGTGGTGCTCCAGCACCTGCAGACCCTGCCAGCGGCTGCCCAGGCTCCAGGCCGTCAGGGCCTCCCGATCCAGCCGCTGCTGCTGCGCCGGAGTGGTGGTGGCCACCAGATAGTCGATCAGCCCCAGCACGTAGGCGCTGTAGCGCGAGCGCATCAGCCGTTCGGCATCGGGCGCTGGCGTGCCGGCATGGTAGCGGCTGCAACAGTCGCCCAGCGCGCGTTCCGAGCCACAGGGGCAGGGGGCCAAGGAATCCATCTCACCACCAGTACTTGCCGAAATTCTGCGGATTGGCCCAGAACTTGGCATTGAGCCAGTCCGGGACCTGCTTGTAGTCGTGCAGATCATAGCTGAACAGAGTGACCACCTGGCCGTCGCGGGCGAAGCGCTCGCTGGCCTGGAGGGCGAGGGCATAGAAGTCCGTCGCCTGCCATTCGCTGGCCGCCAGGTCCACCAGCACGGCCAGCCGCGAGGTGTTGAAATTGCGCAGGCCGCCCAGCAGCTCGCGGCCCTGGCGCAGCGGTAGGTGTTCCAGGCAGTCGGCGACGATCACCAGATCATAGCGCTCGGCCAGCAGGGCGAGATCGTCCAGGGGTACCGAGGCCTGTACCAGGCGGCATTGGGGGTGGGCGTCGACATAGGCCTGCAGCGCGGGCAGGGGCTCACGCGCGACGCAGAGCAGGCGAGACGGCTGATGATGCGCCAACAGGCTTGCCAGAGCCTGCTGTGGGGTACGGGACGAGAATAAATTTGCCATTAAGGGAACCCTAATTAAATCTCTGTTGACTAAGCAACCAGCGTTGTCAAGACGTGTACGCCACCATTAGTCTGACAGCGCAATAAAGCCAAAGACGAGCACAACTCGCGGTACCTGGTCTATAGGAGACCCCTTCATGAGCAAGAGCATCGCAAGGACAGCTTTACCCCTCATTCTGGCGAGCACTGTGCTGGCCGGTTGCGCGGGCGGCGTACAGAAATCCGATTGGCCCGTGTGTGCGGCCGTTGGCGCCCTGGTAGGCGGCGCGGCTGGCGCCACCCAGAACGGCAACGTCGCTGGCATGGCAGCCCTGGGCTTCGGCACCACCGCCGGCGCCTATTGCTGGGTGCATGGCAAGGGCAACGAGCAGGTCGCTCGCATGGAACCGGCTCCCGCCCCGGCGCCGGCGCCCGCACCGGCCCCCGCTCCGGCTCCGCTGCCCAAGCAGGAAGTGATCACCGCACGTGACCTGCACTTCGCCTTCGACTCCGCGAAGATCAATCCGCGTGACCAGGCTCAGCTCGATGGCATCGCCGGACGTCTGCGTGGTGAAGCGGCCAGTACCCGCCTGTCGATCACTGGCTACACCGACAGCGTCGGTACCAACGCCTACAACCAGCGGTTGTCCGAGCGTCGTGCCAAATCGGTCAGCGAGTACCTGATCCAGGCCGGCGTGCCTTCCGCCAGCATCGTCTCGGTGAAGGGCCTGGGTGAATCCAACCCGGTCGCCACCAACGAGACCGCCGAAGGGCGTGCCCAGAACCGCCGCGTCGAAATCCAGATCGACCGCGAGTGATGCAAAGGCGGCGGACTTCGGTTCGCCGCCTTTACTTTTTCCAGCCACAGGCGTTATGGTCCAATCCATCTCGTTCTCCTGCTGGAATCCATGAAAACCCTGTCCCTTACCGGCAAAATCCTTCTCCTGCTGTTCTGGCTCGCTGCAGCCGCCGCTCTTGCCTTGCCCCTCGCGCGTCCCTTCCCTCAGTTGCTCGCCCTGGTTGCCCTGGCCCTCCTGCTGTTGCACCTGGGAGAACTGTTCGCCAGCCGCCGTGCCCTGCGCCTGCGTCGCCACCCCTGGCTCGACCGCCTGAGCCTGCTGGTCTTCGGCGCCTTCCATCGCCTGCCTCCGCAGTTGCCTGGCGCCTGATAAACGCCCGTTCGAAGGCTCGCGAGCTATTTCCAACGCCGTCTGGCCGACGCTTAGTAGTAGCCTTTGAACAGGCGCGTCGCCTGCGACCATAACGTGGGCCCCATCCTGACGACAGGCGCGTTATCATAGCGCCCTAGATCCATTACTGTAGATGCATACAGCGCTCGTCCGCCGGACGGGGCGCTTTTTTGCCATCGCCCGGAACCAGGCATGCTCAGCACCGAACTCAAGACCCAGATCCAGGGCGCCTACACGCGTTTCCTCGAAGCCAAGTCGCTCAAGCCACGCTATGGCCAGCGGCTGATGATCGCGGAAACCGCCAAGGGCCTGGGCGCCATCGCCCAGGACGAGGAAGGCCATCGCGAAGGTGAACCGGCGGTGGTGGCGGTGGAGGCGGGCACCGGCACCGGCAAGACCGTCGCCTATGCCCTGGCGGCCATTCCCGCGGCCAAGGCGGCCGGCAAGCGCCTGGTGATCGCCACTGCCACCGTGGCGCTACAAGAGCAGATCGTGCACAAGGATCTGCCGGACATCCTGCGCAACAGCGGCCTGTCCTTCAGCTTCGCCCTGGCCAAGGGCCGCGGGCGCTATATGTGCCTGTCCAAGCTGGACATGCTCTTGCAGGAAGGCCAGGCGCAGAACGCTACCGCCCAGCTGTTCGCCGAGGATGGTTTCAAGATCGACGTGGACGACGCGTCCAACGAGTTGTTCGGCAAGATGATCGAGCGCCTGGCCGGCAATCGCTGGGATGGCGACCGCGACAGCTGGCCGGAGGCCATCGAGGACGTGCAGTGGTCACGCATCACCACCGACCACAGCCAGTGCACCAATCGCCATTGTCCCAACTTCCAGCAGTGCGCCTTCTACCGGGCGCGCGAAGGCATGACCAAGGTCGATGTCATCGTCACCAACCATGACTTGGTGCTGGCCGACCTGGCCCTGGGGGGCGGCGCCATCCTGCCCGACCCGCGTGACACCCTCTATGTGTTCGACGAGGGCCACCACCTACCGGACAAGGCCATCGGTCACTTCGCTCATTTCACCCGGCTGAGATCCACCGCCGAATGGCTGGAGCAGATCGCCAAGAACCTCACCAAGCTGCTGGCCCAGCATCCGCTACCGGGCGATCTCGGTCGCCTGGTGGAGCAGGTGCCGGAGCTGGCGCGGGAGATCAGGACCCAGCAGCAATTCATGTTCACCGCCTGCGAGGCGCTGGGCGATTTCCGCGCCGGCGAGGACATGGAAGGCCGTGAACGTCCCCGTCATCGCTTCGTCGGCGGGGTGATCCCCGAAGACCTGCGCGAGATGGGCATCGAGCTGAAGAAGGGTTTCGCCAAGCTCACCGATCTGTTCACTCGCCTGACCGAGATGCTCAAGCAGGCCATGGACGGCGAGTCCAGCATCGGCCTGGCCAGCTACCAGGCCGAGGAGTGGTATCCGCTGTTCGGCAGCCTGCTGGCGCGCGCCCAGGGCAACTGGGAGCTGTGGACGGCCTTTACCTGCGAGGACCCGGAAGACAGCCCGCCCATGGCGCGCTGGATGACCCTGGCGGAAACGGGCTCGCTGTATGACATCGAGGTCAACGCCAGCCCCATCCTGGCGGCGGAGATGCTGCGCCGCCACCTGTGGAACGTCGCCTATGGCGCCCTGGTGACCTCGGCGACCCTGACCGCCCTCGGCACCTTCGATCGCTTCCGCATGAGATCCGGCCTGCCGCGCTCGGCGGCCACCGCCGTGGTGCCCAGCCCTTTCCGCCATGCCGAGGCGGGGGTGCTGCGGGTGCCCGACCTCAAGGCCGATCCGCGCAATGCCGCTGAACACACCGCGGCCATTGTCCGCGAATTGCCGGCCATGCTCGAAGGCGCCCGCGGCGCCCTGGTGCTGTTTTCCTCGCGGCGGCAGATGCAGGACGTCTTCGACGGCCTGGAGCGCGACTGGCGCAAGCGGGTGCTGATCCAGGGCAACCTGTCCAAGCAGGAGACCCTCAACAAGCACAAGAAACGGGTCGACGACGGTGAGGCCAGCGTGCTGTTCGGCCTGGCCAGCTTCGCCGAGGGCGTCGACCTGCCCGGGGCCTATTGCGAGCACGTGGTCATCGCCAAGATCCCCTTCGCCGTGCCGGACGATCCGGTGGAGGCCGCCCTGGCCGAATGGATCGAGGCGCGCGGCGGCAATCCCTTCATGGAGATCGCCGTGCCCGATGCCTCGCTGCGCCTGATCCAGGCCTGCGGCCGGCTGCTGCGCACCGAACAGGACAGGGGCACCATCTCGCTGCTGGATCGTCGCCTGGTCACCCAGCGCTACGGCAAGGCGATCCTCAATGCCCTGCCGCCGTTCCGGCGGGAGATTCAGTAGCGGTCATCGCGGCCATGGACCGCTCCTACAGGGGATGACGCTTCGGTAGGAGCGGCCCATGGCCGCGATGCGTGCCAAACTTTTAGCAAGGAAATCCCCATGACCGTCCACGGCTACCACGACCTGAAATTCGAATCCGTCCGCGAGGCCTTCGCTGAGTTGCTCGCAGCGGGCCAGACCCGGGGCGCGGCCCTGTGCGTCCAGGTCGGCGGGGAAACCGTGTTGGATCTCTGGGGCGGCCTGGCCGACAAGGACGGCCAGACACCCTGGCACACCGACACCCTGTTGAATCTGTTCTCCTGCACCAAGGCCTTCACCACGGTGGCCGCCCTGCAACTGGTGGAGGAGGGCAAGCTGGCCCTGGATGCGCCGGTAGCCGAGCGCTGGCCGGAATTCGCCGCCGCTGGCAAGGCCGAGGTCACCCTGCGCCAGTTGCTCAGCCATCGCTCCGGCGTCTCGGCCCTGCGTGAGCGCCTGGCGGGCGATGCCCTCTATGACTGGGCGCAGATGACCGCCGCGGTCGCCGCCGAGGCGCCCTGGTGGACGCCCGGCACCGCCCATGGCTATGCCCCCATCACCTTCGGTTGGCTGCTCGGCGAGCTGATTCGCCGCGCCGATGGTCGTGCGCCAGGTGACGCCATCGTCGCGCGCACCGCCGGACGGCTCGGCCTGGATTTCCACATAGGCCTGCCGGCGAGCGAGGACGAGCGCGTCGCCCACATCGTCCGTGGCAAGGGCGTGCTGGGCGATGCCGCGGCGCAGCGCCTGCTCAAGACCAGCATGAGCGATCCTGCGGCCTTGCCGACCCTGGCCTTCGGCAATCCGTCCGGGGTACTCACCAGCACCAACAAGCCCGAGTGGCGTCGTTTCGAACAGCCGGCGGCCAACGGCCACGGCCATGCGCGCAGCCTGGCCGGCTTCTATGCCGGCCTGTTGGCGGGCGATCTGCTGGAATGGGACACCCTGAGCGAGGCCTTGCGCGAGCACAGCCAGGGCGAGGATCGCACCCTGCTGACGCCGACCCGCTTCGGCCTGGGCTTCATGCTCGATCAGCCGCAGCAGGCCAACGCCACCTACGGCCTCGGCCCTCAGGCGTTCGGCCATCCGGGTGCTGGCGGCTCGACCGGCTTCGCCGATCCGGAGCGTGAGGTGGCCTTCGGCTTCGTCACCAACACCCTGGGGCCCTTTGTACTGATGGACCCGCGTGCCCAGGCCCTGGCCAGGGCAGTGAAGGACTGCCTCTGAGAACCTTTTCACGATCTCGCGAGCCAGAGCCAAACAAGGTCTAGGCGGCCCCACGAAAACGGCTGAGGAAGCGGATCGGACCCGCGCTCGGGTTTACGAGTGGTAAATGAGCATTGCGACGGGGCCGCCCAGGCCGGGCTGGCGGCCCAGGCCGTTTTCAACGCCGTTTGGCCGACGCGCAGCAGATCGTGAACAGGTTCTGAGGTCTGGCGGTCGCTGCGACCTTTGGCGCCAGGCGCCCGCTTATGCTTAGCTAAGCGGCTGCAGGGACCGGCAGGGTAGCGGCGCCGGTGCCATCCACCTTCCGCAGGGAGTCCGTCATGACCTCTGGCGCGCCAGCGCGCGGCACCATAGCCACCGAATTGCTGCGCGAGGCGCTGGCGGCCTACGTCACGCCCGAGCGCTCCGCGGCGGAGCTGCTCGTCGAGTTGGGCCTGAGCCCGGCCTGCCTGGCCGAGTCGCGGGTGCCGGTGGTGCTCTATGGTCGGATCTGGCGCCGCCTGGCGCTGCGCTTCGATGACGAGTTCTTCGGCATGGACCCGCGCCGCCTGCGCTCCGGCAGCTTCGCCTTCCTCTGCCGCCTGTGCCTGACCCAGCCCCGCCTGGGCGATGCCCTGGAACTGGCCCTGGGCTTCCTGAACCTCGGTTTCGATGAGCTGGAGGCGCAGCTGGTCCGTCAGCGCAGCCTGGCCTCCATCCAGCTGCGCGAGCCCGAGGCTCGGGAAAGCCGCGCCTTCACCTACTTCACCTATTGGCTGATCCTGTACGGAGTGGCCTGCTGGTTGATCGGCCGGCGCATACCGCTCTTGGCGGTGGAGCTGCGCTGTCCCGAACCGGCCTTCACCGACGACTACCGGGTGCTGTTTTCCGACAACCTCAGATTCGGCCAGCCGCAGACCCGGCTGATCTTGGCCGCCGAGGTGCTGGATGCCCCGGTGCGGCGTAGCCAGGCGGACGTGGCGCGCTTTCTCGCCGGGGCGCCGAACAACATCCTGCAGCGCTATCGCGATGCCGAGAGCCTGGCCGAGCGCCTCAAGGCCCGGCTGCGCGACTTGCCCGGCGACCAATGGCCGACCGGCGAGGCCATGGCGCAGCAGTTGCACCTGTCCTCGGCCACGTTGCGCCGTCGCCTGGCGGAGCAGGGGCAGTCCTACCAGGCGCTCAAGGACAGCGTACGCCGCGAGCGCGCCATCGCCTGGCTGGCCGATCAGGGCCGCAGCCTGGACGACATCGCCGTGGACCTGGGCTTCTCCGACGTGCGCGCCTTCTACAAGGGCTTTCGCAAATGGACCGGGACCAACCCCGGCCACTATCGCCAACTGATCCTGGCCGGTGCCGTCCCGGCCTGACTGTCCAAACCGCTCAACCCGGTTGCAGCTAAAGGTCATTGCCTGGCGCGGGGCGCGCGCTAGAGTCGATCTCATTCGATAACAACAAGATCGAGGAAGGGATCATGCAGGACTATGCCGACGTCTATGCCCGGTTCGATTACCGCGCCACCGTCGCGGCGCGCCTGAGTGGCTCGCTCGCAGCCCTCAACGCCTGCGTCGAGTGCTGCGATCGCCATGCGCTGCCGGGCCGGATCGCCCTGTTCTGGGAAGGCCGCGACGGCCAGCGGGAGTCCTGGACCTTCCTCGAGCTACAGCAGCGCGCCGCGCAATTCGCCGGTTTTCTCGCCAGCCAGGGCATAGGCCCCGGGGATCGGGTGGCCGGCCTGTTGCCGCGGACCCCGGAGCTGCTGATCGCCATTCTCGGCACCTGGCGGATTGGCGCTGTCTATCAGCCGCTGTTCACCGCCTTCGGGCCCAAGGCCATCGAGCACCGCCTGGCGGTCTCCCAGGCGCGACTGGTGGTGACCGATGCCGGCAATCGCGGCAAGCTGGCCGAGGTGCCTGGCTGCCCCGCGATCCTCACCGTGGGCCAGCGGCGCGGCCAGGGCATCGAGCGGGGCGATTTCAGCTTCTGGCACGAGCTGGAGCGCCAGCCGACCCTTTTCGAGCCCGTGCTGCGTACCGCGGACGATCCCTTCCTCTTGATGTGTACCTCGGGCACCACCGGACCGGCCAAGCCGCTGGCGGTGCCGCTCAAGGCCATCGCCGCCTTCATGGGCTATATGACGGAGGCCGTCGACCTGCGACCCAGCGATGCCTTCTGGAACCTGGCCGATCCGGGCTGGGCCTATGGCCTCTACTATGCGGTCATTGGCCCCCTGGCGCTGGGTCATCCCACACTGTTCTACGACGGCCCCTTTTCGGCGGAAAGCACCTGTCGCCTGGTGCGGGAGCATGGCATCACCAACCTGGCCGGTTCGCCCACCGCCTACCGCCTGCTCATCGCGGGCGGCGAGGCGGTCGGTAAGCGTCTGCGCGGGCGGCTGCGGGTGGTGAGCAGTGCCGGCGAACCGCTCAATCCAGAGGTCATCCGCTGGTTCGCCGAGCAACTGCAGGCGCCGATTCACGATCACTATGGCCAGACCGAGCTGGGCATGGTGCTGTGCAACCACCACGCCCTGCGCCATCCGGTACGGCCGGGAACGGCCGGCTTCGCCAGTCCCGGTCACCGCGTGGTAGTGCTGGACGAGGGGACGCTGCAGGAATTGCCGGTGGGGGTCCCCGGCATCCTGGCGCTGGATCTCGAACGCTCGCCGCTGTGTTGGTTCGGCGGCTACCTGAGCGGCCCGACCCAGGCCTTCGTCGATCACTACTACCTGACCGGCGACACCTGCGAGCTGAATGCCGACGGCAGCATCAGCTTCGTCGGCCGCGCCGACGACGTCATCACCACCTCCGGCTATCGCGTCGGTCCCTTCGAGCTGGAAAGTGCGCTCATCGAGCATCCGGCGGTGATCGAGGCGGCGGTGATCGGCAAGCCGGACCCGGAGCGTACCGAGATCATCAAGGCCTTCGTGGTGCTGCAGCCCGGCTACCCGCCGAGCCCGGCGCTGGTCGAGGAGCTGCGGCTGCATGTGCGCCAGCGCCAGGCCGCCCACGCCTATCCGCGGGAGATCGAATTCGTCACCGAGCTACCCAAGACGCCCAGCGGCAAGCTGCAGCGTTTCATCCTGCGCAACCAGGAAATCGCCAGGGCCGAGCCGTCCCGGCAAAGCGCCTAGCCCTATAGTGTGGTGTTTCAGAAGTTACCTACACAATTTTGGCGGCGCTTTTTTGGCCGCAGCGGCGGACCGTCTGGGCGGCGTTGCCACTCCTCGCCATAGCCCTGCTATGACTCGTCGCGGCGCCTAGCCCAGTCGGAACGCCGAACCGCCAAAAAATCACTCGCCAATTCTTGTGCGAACTTCTGAAACACCACACTAGCCTCGCGAGGAGACCCTCCATGCTGATCACCGAAGAACAACAAGGCATCGTCGACATGGCCCGTCGCTTCGCCCAGGAGCGCTTGCAACCCCAGTCCGCCGACTGGGACCGCACCGGCAGCTTTCCCCGCCAAGCCTTGCGCGAGATGGGCGAGCTGGGCTTCATGGGGATGCTGGTGCCGGATACCTGGGGCGGCTGCGATACCGGCTACGTGGCCTATTCCCTGGCCCTGGAAGAAATCGCCGCAGGTGATGGCGCCTGCTCCACCATCATGAGCGTGCACAATTCAGTGGGCTGCGTGCCCATCGACCGCTTCGGCAGTGATGAGCAGAAAGCGCGCTTCCTCACGCCCCTTGCCAGTGGCGAGATGATCGGCGCCTTCGCCCTCACCGAACCCCAGGCGGGCTCCGATGCCAGTGACCTGCGCACCCGGGCGCGGCGCGACGGCGACCATTACGTCATCAGCGGCGCCAAGCAATTCATCACCTCCGGCAGCCAGGCCGGGGTGGTGCTGGTCTTCGCGGTCACCGATCCGGCAGCGGGCAAGAAGGGCATCTCCGCCTTCCTGGTGCCCACCGACAGCCCTGGCTACCAGGTGGTGCGCGTCGAGCACAAGCTCGGGCTGCACGCCTCCGACACCTGCCAGATCCAGCTCGATGACGTGCGGGTGCCCGCGGCCTATCGCCTGGGCGCCGAAGGCGAGGGCTATCGCATCGCCCTGGCCAACCTGGAGGGCGGACGCATCGGCATCGCCGCCCAGGCGGTCGGCATGGCCCGCGCGGCGTTCGACTATGCCAAGGGTTACGCCCGCGAGCGGCAGACCTTCGGCAAGCCCATCGTCGAGCACCAGGCGGTGGCCTTCCGCCTGGCCGACATGGCCACCGAGATCGCCGTGGCCCGGCAGATGGTGCTGCACGCAGCGGCGCTGCGCGATGCTGGGCGGCCGGCGTTGGTGGAAGCCTCCATGGCCAAGCTGTTCGCCTCGGAGATGGCCGAGCGGGTCTGCTCCGCGGCCTTGCAGACCCTGGGCGGCTACGGCTACCTGAACGACTATCCGTTGGAACGGATCTATCGCGACGCCCGCATCTGCCAGATCTACGAAGGCACCAGCGACATCCAGCGGCTGGTCATCGCGCGTCATCTGGGGGACTAGCCGGTGGTCGCCGTCGCGTCGCACCCGGCCGGCGACGGCAGCGGCGAGCGCCTGCGTCAGGCCGCCCTGGAGTTGTTCAGCCGGGACGGCTATCACGGCGTCAGCCTGCGCCGCCTGGCGAATGTCGTCGGCCTGCTGCCCGGCTCGCTCTACCACCATTTCGAAGGCAAGCAGGACCTGCTGTTCGAGTTGATCGAGGACTACGAACTGGACGTCCTACAGCTGTTCAGGAATGCAGGGCGGGGCCGGCGATCCGCCCTGACACCCTCGAGTCTGCTCGAGGATTACCTGGTGCTGGTCCAGCGGCAACGGACCTCAGTGCAGGTGGCGCAGCATGAGTTTCGCCACTTGAATCCCAGGCAGCAGGCGCGCATTGGCACGCTCAGGCAGCAGCAGGTGCAGGCCTTCAGCCAGGCACTCGGCGGCGTTTCTCATGACCCTGGCCTGACGTTGGACGCCCTGGCCCAGCTGTTGCGGGCCATGGCCCAGGCACAGGCCGAAGCCGCCGTGGCGACTACCGAGCAGGTAGCGGTCCTGGCTGGCTTGGTCGCGGCGCTAGTGCGCCGTTAGAACCTATTCACTATCTCGCGAGCTAGAGACAAACAAGGCCTAGGCGGCCCCACGAAAATGGCTGAGGAAGCGGATCGGACCCGCGCTCGGGTTTACGAGTGGTAAATGAGCATTGCGACGGGGCCGCCCAGGCCGGGCTGGCGACCCAGGGCATTTTCAACGCGGTTTGGCCGACGCGCAGCAGATCGTGAACGGGTCCTTAGATCTTCCCGCCACCGCTTCAGGAATGGGCTGTGCCGGGTGCCTTGGCCTGCTTCTGACCTTCGAGCATCTCCACCGCGGTACGGGTGGCTTCGCTGGCCCGGATCGCCAGTTTGCGCACCTCGTCGGCGACCACCGCGAAACCACGACCAGCGCTGCCGGCCCGTGCCGCCTCGATGGCCGCGTTGAGCGCAAGCAGGTTGGTTTGCTGGGTGATGCCCTGGATGGTGCTGACGATCCCCGTCAGGCGTTGCAGGGTGGCCTGGGCCCCGGCGCCCTGCTGTTCGTACTCCTGCCGCAACCAGCGTTCTTCTTCCTGACTCTGGATGTCGCTGATGGCGCCAACCGTGCGCAGCGCCGTGCCATCCGTTGCGCGCTGGCTGTCACCACGCCCGCGGAACCAGCGATAGTCACCCGTGCGCAACCGCAGGCGATAGGAGACGTCGAAGGGCGTCTTGCCGCTGCGGTCGCCGACATGGTCGACGAAGGCCTGTACCGCGCGGTCGCTGTCTTCCGGATGGAGATGGGAAAGCCAGCTGTTGAGCACATCGGGAAATTCCGCCACCGACTCGTACCCGAGCAGGCGCCGCATCTGCGGGGAGAACCAGATGACATTGGCGGGATTGGCCGGATCGCCGTTCTTGATGTCGATGTCCCACAAGGCGTCCTGGATGCAGTCGCGGGCGATGTCGAAGCGTGTTTCGAGCAAGGCATGGGCCTGGTCGCGGCTGCGCCGCTCGTGATCGTCCTGCAGCGTACCCAGCAGCAGCGGCGGTTGCCCGGCGCTGCCAGCCAGGCGCCGGCCGTGCAGGGTGAAGCCACGATAGGCGCCAGCACCGTCTGGCAGGCGCAGGGCGAAGGTGAACTCGCCCGGTCCCTGGGGCGCGAGCAGGGCCTGGCGAACGTCCGCGCGCTCGTCTGGATGGATCAGCTCCAACCAGGCGTGCAACCGCGTCGGCAAGGCACCAAGGCCGGGGAGGTCGGCGGACCAGCGCAGGGCTGGCTCATCCCGCGTCTGACCCGCAAGCGGCGGCCTGAACTCCCAGCAGGCGCCCTTGGCCGGGGCCACCCCTTGCCAGCGTTGCTCGGCCAGGGACAGTTGCCGTTGCAGGTCCTGGAGTTGGGCGTCCAGTTGCCCGGTTTGCCGCTGTAGGTCGTTGACGTGCTGGGCAAGGTCGGTCCGCTCGGCAAGCTGCCGCGTGAGGATGCTTTCCAGGCGTTTCAGCCGGGTGTCCGCCGTCACGAGCGGTTCCAGCCTCGCGCCGGTCTCCAGGGCGTCGATGAGGAGATCGAGCTGGTGATTGAAGGTACGACTGAACAGGTCCATCGGCCACTCCTTTGCGATAGGGCCCGGTGCCAACCGTGGCGCCGGGCAGGCAGTCCTGCATTCAAGCGGTTTGATAGAGACGGCGTTCGAGCCAGGCATGGCCTTGTAGGCGGGTAGCGCGTTTGGCCAGGGCCAGCACCCCCAGGTCGACCAGCGGTTCGAGCAGGATGACGCTCAGGTAGGCACCGCCGAAGCTGGTGATCGCGATCAGGTTGCTGCTGCTGAAGCCTTGGCCATAGAGCGCCCAGAAGGCCACCCAGGCGACGATGCCGGCCTGGAAGGCGGTGGACAGGGCCAGCGCCTGTCGATACCTGAGCACGACGTAGGGCGTGCCGGGGGCGATCAGGCGTTTGGCCAGCGCCGCCGTGGCGAACAGCGGTAGCAGCAGGGTGGTGACGTTCATGCCGTACTGCGGCAGGTCGAAGGGCGCGAAGAACAGTCCCTGCAGCAACAGGCCCAAGGCCAGGCCCAGGGCGGCGGGCGCGGCGCCGAACAGCAGGAACAGCGTCGAGCCAAGGATGAGATGGACCTCGGAGACGCCGACGGGGTGATGGGGGAGCACCTCGAAGAAGGCGAACACCAGGGCGGTGGTCGCCAGGCTGCGCGCCAGCAGCGACACCAGGCCACGTTCGCGCAGCGTCGCTCCCAGCAGTTTCAGGCCGTAGGCGCCGGCACCGGCGGCGGTCAGGTAGCTCAGGCCGATCTTGCCGGCATCCACGAGTCCAGGTTCGATATGCATGACGATCTCCAGGCCGCCCAGGGGCGGCACAAGGGTTGAGGGGTGAGGGCTAGCGCGCCTGGCTGACGGCTACCGGCGCGCGACGAGGTGGGTGGTGGTGTACGGCGTGGGGCGGGCAGCTGGCATGGGTCAGCGCCACCGCCTGGCCATGGGGCGTATTGAGATAGGCCTGGCGCCATGCTTCGGTACGCTCGGCGATGGCCGCCGCCGTAGTCAGGCCCAGGCTTTCCACCAGGCGTTCGGTGGCCAGCAACCATTGCCGGTAGTAGGCGTCGTTGACGCTTTCGTTGGCGGTCGCCGGCGTCTCCTGGATCACGGCGCTGAAGATCGCCACCCAGTCCTGCCAGGCGAAGAGTCCGCTGCGGTGCAGATGGACCACCAGGGAAAAGGCCTGGGCCTGCCAGGGGCTGTCGAAGGCCGGGCCCTCGTCGCGGGGCGACAGTGGCGGTACGGGTACGAGAGTCGTCATACGGCCTCCAGATAGCTATCCCAGAGATCGATGCAGATGGAGTCAGGGCTGTCACTGCCCCACAGCTCCCGGGCGCTGAAGCGCACCGCATAGACCTGTTGCGGTTGTTCGCCCAGCCCATGGGCGACGGTGTCAGGCGTGATGAACAGCCCCTGCACCCGCTCGATGGTGCCGAGCTTGCCGCGGGCATAGCGCGGCAGCCGGGTGTGGCCTGTGGGATTGAGGTTGCGGGTGCGCACCTGATCGCCGCGTTGGAAGCGTCCCTGCTCGCCGTGGGTGGTGCGAGCCGAGGCACCACCGAACACCACTGGCTGGACCAGGTCGGGGGTCAGCACCGTGACGGGCTGGGTCGGCGGCGTCGGCTCCATCAGGCCCTGCAGTTCCTCGCGGCTGATCACACCCTTTTCCACCAGGAGCGTCTCGAAGGCATGCAACCAGTGCTCGTAGTAGCTCGATTCCAGGTACTCGCTGGGCGCCATGCGCTCGATGGCGTGGCGGAATTCGTCGACGTTGAAATAGCCGCCGACGAACAGCGAGGGGAAGAGGGCGAACACCCGCCGCTCCCAGTCGGCGTGAAACACCGGCTCGCGGGCGGGTGGGGCGACAGGGCCAAGGCCATGCATGCCGCCGAGATCGTGGATACCGTTCATGGGCTAAGCTCCTCTGCTAGGCGGTCGCTGGCGTCAGCGCCAGCCCGGTGCCGATCATGGAATCGCGGGTGACCAGGGTGGCCAGTCGCTCCTCGGTCCAGCCCGCTGTGCCGTCCGGGCGCTGCGGCAGCACCAGGTAGCGCAGTTCGGCGCTGCTGTCCCAGACGCGGATCTCGCGGTCCGCGGCGATGCTCAGGCCGAACTCCGCCAGCACCCCGCGCGGATCCATGACGATGCGCGAGCGATAGGGCGCGGACTTGTACCAGGCGGGGGGCAGCCCCAGGGTCGGCCAGGGATAGCAGGAACACAGGGTGCAGACGGTGACGTTGTGCACCGCCGGGGTGTTCTCCACCACCACCATGTCCTCGCCCTGGACCCCGGAAAAGCCCAACTCGGCGATGGCGGCGGTGGCATCCTCCAGCAAGCGGCGGCGGTATTCAGGATCGGCCCAGGCCTTGGCCACCACCTGGGCACCGTTGCGCGGGCCGATCTGGTGCTCGTAGGTATCGATCAGGGCGTCCATGGCGACCGGATCGATCAAGCCCTTTTCCAGTAGTAGCGACTCCAGCGCCTTGACGCGCAGCGCGACCTCTTCCGGCGGCTCGGTGTGGTCGTGGTCGTGATGATGCTCATGGCTCATGTTGTCTTCTCCTCGGTGCAACGAAGGCGCTTCACAGGGTTTGCCAATCCACGCTGGCCTCGAAGGCAGCGGCGGCCTGGTAGAGGATGCTCTCGGCGTAGTGCCGCCCCACCAGCATCGCGCCCACCGGCAGGCCGTCCACGGTGCCGCAGGGCAGCGATAGGGCCGGATGACCGGTGATATCCAGGGGCGCGGTGTTGCCGATCATCTCGAAGGCGCGGGCGATGTAGTGGGCCAGGGGAGCGTCGCTGGGCGGCAGCGGCTGGGCGACGATGGGCAGGGTGGGCAGCAGCAGCAGGTCGTAGCGTTCCAGTGCCTGGTCATAGCCGGCCCGGGCCCGGCGGGCCAGGTTCTGCGCCTTGGCATAGAAACGCCCGCGATAGCGCTCGAGGCCGTACTGGCCGACGAACATGCACAGCTTGAGGGTTGGCGACAGGGCATCGGCCCGCTCGCGCCAGGCGCTATGGGCATCCAGCAGGCCGACGTCGTAGAGACCCTTCCAGTTAAAGCCCATGCCATTGCCGTGCATCATCTGGGCGGTGAGCCCCTCGCAGCCGATGGGCTGCCAGAGCGCGCCGGCCAGCAGGTGTTCGGGTATCGAGACTTCCTCGATCCTGGCCCCCAGGCCTTCCAGCCGAACGGCGGCATCGCGCACCTTGGCCGCTACCCGTGGGTTCATGTTGGCCAGCTCGAAGCCCTCGCCGAGCAGCCCGATGCGCAGGCCTTCCACCCCACGTCCCAGTGCCTGGGTATAGGGCGTCACCTGGGGAGCATATTGGCGCGGATCGAGGCCATCGGTCCCAGCGATCACCTCCAGCATCAGGGCGTTGTCGGCCACGTTGGCGGTGATGGGGCCGAGGTGATCCACGGTCGCCTCGATGGGCATCGCCCCGGTGTAGGGCACCAGGCCATGGGTAGGCTTCATGCCATAGGTGCCGCAGAAGGCAGAGGGGATACGGATGGAGCCCCCCTGGTCGCCACCGATGGCCAGGTCCACCATCCCGGCGGCCACCAGGGCGGCGCTGCCGGAGGAAGAGCCGCCGGCACTGTAGCCATGTCGGCGTGGGTTGTGCACCGGCGCGGGGTCCGAGGTGTGGCTGCCGCCGGACAGGCAGAAATGTTCGCAGGTGGCCTTGCCCAGGATGGTGGCGCCGGCTTCCAGCAGGCGGGTCACCACGGTGGCGTCATGGCTCGGTACGAAGCCTTCGAGGGTGGTGGAGCCGTTCATCATCGGCACCCCGGCCAGGGCGATGTTGTCCTTGAGCGCCACGGTGCGCCCGACCAGCTTGCCCTCGGTGGCACCCTGGACTTCGGCCCGGTAGTACCAGGCGTTGAGTGGATTTGCCGCCGCGCTGGGACGATGCCCGGCACCGCGGGCGAAACGCACCGGCGGTATCTCGTCGGGCAGGCCGTCGATCAGGTCGTAGGCGTCGAAACTGGCCTGCATCAGCGCCAGGTAGTCCTGCGCCTGGGCGGCGCTCAACTGCATGTGCAGGCGGCCGGCGAGGGCCTGGAGTTGGGCGGGAGTGGGGCGGGCTATGGCCATGGAAGGATTTCCTTTGTCGAACCACCGAAGCGGCTGGGCGTTGAGGCCAGGGTGGCTGAGATCAGTCACCCTGGCGTGGTGGCTAGCACGGGCCGGCTGTTGCCGTCAGCCTGGCGCTAGAACACATGGGCGTAGCGCAGATTCAGACGGAAGTCCTCGCGAGTCCCGTTCTCCACCTTGAGATCGCGACCCAGCTGCAGCTGGAGCTGGTCCTTCGCCGTGAAGAACTTGGTGGCGGTGAAGCGGGCGTTGGTGGTCTCTTGCCGGTCGTCCTGGTCCACGCCGGCGATGCGGTTCTCACCACCCCAGTTGTGGCCGAGGCCCACGGCGAGCGACGAGGTCGCATCGGGCATGTAACGCACCATGGCCTGGGCGCCGTAGGAGACGTCCTGCTCGCGGCGTACCGAGGCGCTCCCGTAGTCGTCGTTGTCGCCATACCAGATGCTGTCGCCGACCAGGTCGACGGCCCAGTGCTCGTTGAAGTGCTTGATGTAGGCGGCCTGCAGGTCGACCTTCCAGCGGTTCTCGCCGAAGTTGAGGCCATCGTTCCGGTCGTAGCTGCCGACCGGTACATAGAGGTAGGCGGTGGCGCTGAGCGTGTCTCGTGCGTCGTTCAGGCGATACTTGATGGGCGCGGTCAGGATCAGATCGCCGATACCCGTGGTACTGCCCAGCGCCGAGGCGTCACCGTGCCCTTGCAGGTGGCCGAAGGGCAGCAGGAACTGGGGGTCGACGGTGATACGGTCGGTCAGCTGGTAGACGTGCAATAGGCGCAGGATGCTCACGTTCGACGTCAGGTCGAAGTCCGAACTCGTCTTGTGTCCCTTCGCATAGAGGGCATCCGTCGTTGCGTACTGGTAATAGAGGACGCCAATGGTGGCGCCGCTGGGATACTGTTCGTAGTCTCCGGGTGCCACCTCTACCGCAGTGGCGGACAGCGACGTCAGTACGCTGGCGAGAGTCAGGGAAAAACGGACGGCTTTCATGGCGAAGTTCCTTTTTCGGGCAAGGGAGTCCCTCGTCTACAAGAGGCAGACGGGGCTCAAGGCGTCAGGGTTTTCGTTAAGGCGTCGGGCGCTTGGCGTCGCGCAGCATTCCCGTGGCGGGGTGACAGTTGATGTACTCGAATTGCTGGCTATTGCCGTCCGAGACCGACACCTCGTGGTACAGCCGCAGCTTGGAAAGGCCGCCGATCACCCGGAAGAAGGTGGTGAAGATGCGCAGGTGGGTCGGATGGGATTCCGCCCAGCGCTCCAGCTTGTCCAGTGAGCGCCAGTGGCCGATGTCGTAGGCGATGTCCAGCAGGTTGCCGTCCAGGTCGATGTTGCGCACGAACCTGTTGCTGTAGCAGCCGAGCGCCTGACCTTCATCGCGCAGGAAATCCATGCCCGCCTGCAGTGGCGGCAGCAATTCGTTGAAGTAGATATCGCGCTCCTCCTGGCCGGCCTCGACCCAGTCCTGGCCGGAGCGGATCAGCGTCAGGTTGTCGTGGCCGCGGATCACCACCCGCCCTCCCTGCTGGGGATCGCCGGAGATCACCTGCAACTCGGCGTCGGGCTGCATCCAACTGGTCTGGGAGACCGGGAAGCGATCCCGCGCCGAGCCCCAGTAGCCGTGCTCCTGGATATCGCCGCTGATGCCATCCATCAGCGCGCCGACCCCGGGCAGGTCCTCGGTGAAGGCATACAGCGTCTCGAACTGCTCGGCCCGCGGCGCTATCACCTCGCGGAAGTAGCCCAGATCCTCGTGCAGCCGTGCATCGGCGGCCCACCAGTCGGCGACTGCGGGCGAACGCAGCCAGCGACAGTAGGCCGCTGGATCGCGCCAGTAGCCCACTACGATGAAGTTGCCGTAGCCCTGGGCATCTGCGTGATAGGTGAGGTCGTGATTGCCGGGGCCATCGGTGCCCGCGAAGCTGGCGACCAGGGTACGTAGTGCTTCTAGCGCCGCGGCGCGCCGCTCCGGGCGGAACTGCACGCCGAGGTAGGCCATGACGACCTGGGTGAGGTCTTCGTTGGCACGGGCGACGAACATGGGGTAGGGCGGTTCGTACTCATCATGCACGCGACGACTCAAGGTACGGGGGCATTGCAGGTGCTTGGCGATGGCGGATTCCATGGCGAACTCCTCGAAACACGGCTGGACGGGGTGTTACCGGCGAAGGCTCGCTCGGCAACTCAGGCACAGCACCAGGTGCTGCCAGGCCGTTACGATCAGTAGCGCCAGGGCTTCTTCAGCCACCGGTTCACCGGGATGGGCAGCGGCCCATTCGGCGGTGGAAAGAGCGGGAGCGGTGTTGATCATCTCGGTACCTGCGGCGCTGGGCTTCGCTTGGTAGCCAAGGTAAGGCGCAGCCGTCTGGCGGGCTTGTTCCAGCTGGACAGGTGCTTGACTGGGAGGGACAGCGACGCGGATCAGCGGTGGTCTGCACCAGCGCGGAACGGCGGAGAGGGGCCTTGCATGCATTGGGTGCAGCGTCAGCCATGGCTGGACGGACGCAAGAGTCGATTGCTGGTCCGCCTGGCCGCTTGCCGGCTGTGCTGCCGGTGGAGCATGGTGCGCCGAGGCCACAGCGCCGAGCGGTCTAGCCTGGGCGTGGCATGGTTGTTGCCCAATCTCGTCAGCAAAAGATCGGGTTGGTCACAACGAGGATGAGCAGCATGGCTAGCACGAGCTACTCCACTCTGGTCGTTTCTGCGGAACGGCGCTTCGAATACTGGAAGGAAGTGGTCTGCCGGCATTGCATCCCGGCGTCCAGCCGGCCCGACTCCAGCCTGGGCTTCGACGCCCGGCTCCAGGTCACGCCACTGGGTTTGCTGGACATCTGTACCCTGTCCGCACCCTTGCATCATTGGCGCCGGAGCGCCAACCACCTGCGCAGCGGTCCCGATGACGACCTCTGGCTCGGCTTCAGCCAGGCCGGGCATGGGCAATTGGAACAGGGCGGACGGCAGGCGGTATTGGCACCGAATCGCCTGTTTCTCTACGACGCCGATCAGGCCTTCGATTTCAGCCTTGGCGGCGACAACCGCCTGGTGCGCATTCCACGCTACCTGCTCGGTACCCGGTTACCGGGCGTGGAGCGACTCACCGCCACGGTGCTCGACGAAGCGCGCCCGGGCATCGTGCCGCTGCGGGAAATGCTGCGCCAGGCCGCCGATGGCTCGCCGGCACTGGAAGACGAAACCTACGCCCTGCGTTTCTCCCAAACCCTGCTCGACTTGCTGGTGCTGAGCCTTGAACTGCAGGGGTCGGAGCGGGCCGTGGCCGAGCGGGATCTCTATCCTCGCCTGATGAACCATGTCCTGCGCCACCTGAGCGACCCGCAACTCAGCCTGGAGAGCGTCGCCCAGGCGCACCACGTCTCCACCCGTACCGTGACCCGCGCTTTCGCCCGTCACCAGAAAACCCTGATGAGCGTGATTCTCCAGGAGCGGCTCCTGGCCAGCCGCCAGGCCATGGAGCAGGGGCGTTGCCGCAGCGTGTCCCAGGCGGCACTGGATTTCGGCTTTTCCGACTTCTCGCATTTCAGCCGTGCCTTTCGCAAAGCCTTTGGGGTCGCGCCCCACTCGTTGCTACAGCGGCACTGAGGCACGCTCGGGCTCGTCCAGCTGCTGGCCCGGCCGATAGGCCAGGTGATAGCCCAGGCCGACGAACACCGCGCCGCCGACCAGATTGCCGAGGAACACCGCGACGAGATTGGGCAGGATCAGCGCCCAGTCCAGCGTCCCGGCGAAGAGGGCGGCGGGCAGGATGAACATGTTCGCCACTACGTGTTGGAAGCCGATGGCGACGAAGGCCATGATCGGGAACCACATCGCCAGGATCTTCCCGGTCACGTCCTTGCCGGCGAAGGCCAGCCAGACAGCGAGGCACACCAGCCAATTGCAGCCGACCCCGGAGATGAACGCCTGCAGGAAACTGGCGGCCACCTTCGCCTGGGCGATGGCCGTGGTCTTGGCCAGGAAGGCGCCTTCGGTGAGCCCCAGCAGATGGCCGAAGCAATAGGCGACCGCCAGGGCGCCGAGCAGGTTGGCCAGGGTCACCCAGAGGAAGTTGCGCAGCACCGCCAGCAGGCCGATGCGCCGGGCGAACCAGGCCATGGGCAGCACCAGCATGTTGCCGGTGAGCAGTTCGCCGCCCGCCAGGACGGTGAGGATCAGACCCAGCGGAAAGACCATGGCGCCGAGCAGGGCGCTGAGCGACCCCCAGTTGCCGGGCAGCGTACCTATGACGTGGATGTCCAGCAGGAAGCCGAGGGCGATGAAGGCGCCAGCGAGAAATCCCAGTACCAGCAGATTGCCGATGGACAGGCGACTCTTGAGGATGCCGGCCTGGACGGCCAGGAGCGCGATTTCCTTGGGGGTATTGAGCGACATGGTGACTCGGGGAGGGACAGGGACGCGCGGACTGTAAGAAGCCACGAGAGGCGCCACAAGCTACCTCTGCCTATGATGCTCATAGCTAAATAATATGACTAATCACTGCTGCCGCTGGTCGGCGAATTCGCAAAATTCGTGACTCCACCGCTTTGCCAGCCGTAGCTTTGCGGCCACAATCTCGAAACTACTTTAAGTTCGCTCGCGTCACTGGCTCTGGCTGGGGGCGCTGGATTCCTCCGTCCTCCGGTTCGCCGATGGGAAACATTGCATGAAGCTGATCAAATCCACCACCCTGATTCTCTGCATGGGCGTTTCCGCCTGTAGCTCGTTCCAAGGCCAGGATGCCCAGACCCAGGCCGCTGCCAAGCCGGGCGATGTTCACGCCGCCACCGCTGCCAGCGGCGGTCACTGGTGGTGGCCCTTCGGCGGGGCCGACAAGCCGGCCGAGCCGGCCAAGCCGGTCGCCAAGGCGGTCGAAGCCAAGCCTGAACCCAAGGCCGTGGCCAAGGCACCGGCGGCCAAGCCCGAGCCTGCCACTGCCACCGGCGAGAAGGCCAGCCATTGGTGGTGGCCGTTCGGGGGCGAGGATGCCAAGCCGGTCGCCAAGGCCGAAGAGCTCAAGCCGGTGCCGGTCAAGGTCAGCAAGGCCTGGCTGGACGAGCACGAGCAGAAGCTGCGCGTCGCCGTGGCCGGCAGCAACGTCAAGGTCGAGCGCCGCGACGATGCCCTGGTGCTGGTGACGCCGGTGGATGGCTCCTTCAACCCGGATCGCGCCGAGATGCTGCTGCCGGTGATGCTCGGCCCGCTGTCCCGCTCGGCCAAGTCGGTCAGCGTCGACGAAGACAGCGCGGTCATCGTGCTCGGCTTCAGCGACAGCACCGGTGCCGCGGCGCTCAACGACAAGATCAGCCTGCAGCGTGCCCAGGCCGTGGCGGCGATCTTCCGCCTCAGCGGCTACAGCGGCAATCGCCTGATCGTGCGGGGCCTGGCCGCTGCCCATCCGCGCGCCGACAACGCCACCGCCGCTGGCCGCGCCGCCAATCGCCGCGTCGAGGTGCTGATCCAGCCGCGCGCCACGGTGCTGGCCAGCCTGCAGTCGCTAGCATCGCGTTAAGAACGCAAAGCTTGTCCTGGAGCAGGCGAGCGGGGCGGGACTTGGTTAAGCTAGGTCGCTGACGATCCACGTTGGAGACCACCATGTCACCGTCCCTCGCCGATATGCGTCGCGACTACACCCGCGACGGCCTGACCGAGCAGCAGGCACCCGCCGATCCCTACGCCCTCTTCGGCCAGTGGTTCGAAGAGGCGGTACGCACCGAGCAGCCTCCCGTCGAGGCCAATGCCTGCTGGCTCGCCACCGTCGACGACGAAGGCCAGCCCCATTGCCGGGTGTTGCTGCTCAAGGGCGTCGATGCCCAGGGGTTCGTCTTCTACACCAACTACGACAGCGCCAAGGGCCAGCAGCTGGCCAGCCAGCCGCGTGCCGCCATGACCTTCTTCTGGCCGGCGCTGGAGCGCCAGGTGCGCATCGAGGGGCTGGTGGAGCGGGTATCCGCCGAAGAATCCGACGCCTACTACCGGGTACGACCCCTGGGCAGCCGCCTGGGCGCCTGGGCTTCGCCGCAGAGCGAGGCCATCGCCGATCGCCATGCGTTGGAGCAGCGCCTGGCCGAGGTGCAGCAGCGCTTCGCCGACGGCGAGCCCAGCCGGCCACCGTTCTGGGGCGGTTATCGCCTCAAGCCCCAGCGCATCGAATTCTGGCAGGGCCGCTCCAGCCGCCTGCACGACCGCCTCGACTACCGGCGCGGCGAGACAGGATGGCAGCGGCAGCGCCTGGCTCCTTAAGGCTTTCGCAAGGTGCCCTCGCTACAGTCGCCGGAAACCTCCCCGGGTGCCCTGGGTCAAGGATAGTAGCGATCCGCGGTCCAGACTCGTCGGGCGCGGCTTCCGGTCTTTCAACTGCCTTTGGAGTAGCTTCATGAACAGAATCCTGCAACTCGCCGCCTCCCTGACCGCCGTTGCCTTGCTGGCCGGCTGTGCATCCGACCAATCTGGCGACGTCTATTCGCGCGATGAAGCCCGCCAAGTCCAGACCGTGCGCACCGGCACCATCACCGCGCTGCGCCCGGTCACCATCGAGGGTACCAAGTCGCCGGTCGGCGCCGGTGCCGGAGCCGTGGTGGGTGGCATCGGCGGCAGCGCCATCGGTGGCGGCCGCGGCAGCTTCGTCACCGCCATCATCGGTGCCGTGGCCGGTGGCCTGCTGGGTGCGGCGACCGAAGAGGGCTTCACTAAGGCCAACGGCGTCGAGATCACCGTGAAGGAAGACGATGGTGGCACCCGTGCCTATGTGCAGGCGGTGAACAAGGGCGAGATGTTCCGCGTCGGCGAGCGGGTACGCATCCTGACCGTCAACGGCACCAGCCGGGTCGCCCCCAACTGATCGTAGGCTCGGCTGCCGCCAGCCGAGCTGCGTGCTTTCAGACGAAGTCCGGGCGATGGCCGCTCGGTCCGAGCCCTTTGCCCTTCCAGAGCGGGCGTCCGAATCGCTAGACTGCGAATCGGATGCCCGTTTGCGTTTTCGCCCGTAAATAGTTGTCGCCTGGGCGCAATGCCGCACCCGAGGCTCGTCCTACAATCCTTTTCAGCGACCGCCGTGATCGGCAGGAGAAACCCCGATGTCCGCTTCTCAACCCAATGTGCAACGCGCCGCCTTCGATGAGGTGATGGTTCCGACCTACGCCCCTGCCGCGTTCATTCCGGTGCGAGGAGAGGGCTCTCGCGTCTGGGACCAGGCTGGGCGTGAATACGTCGACTTTGCCGGTGGCATCGCCGTCAGCGCCCTGGGGCACGGTCACGCTGCGCTCGTCCAGGCGCTGACCGAGCAGGCCAACAAGCTCTGGCACGTGTCCAACATCTACACCAACGAGCCCGCTCTACGCCTGGCGCGCAAGCTGGTGGACCATACCTTCGCCGACCGTGTCTTCTTCGCCAACTCCGGCGCCGAAGCCAACGAGGCGGCCTGCAAGCTGGCCCGGCGCTACGGCCACGACGTCAGCGGCGGCAGCCGCTACGAGATCGTCGCCGCCACCAACAGCTTCCACGGGCGGACCCTGTTCACCGTCAGCGTCGGCGGCCAGCCCAAGTATTCCGATGGCTTCGGTCCCAAGATCGAAGGCATCCGCCATGTGCCCTACAACGACCTGGCTGCCCTCGAGGCCGTGGTCTCGGACAAGACCTGCGCGGTCATCCTCGAACCCATCCAGGGCGAGGGTGGCGTGCTGCCGGCCGACCAGGCCTACCTCGAAGGCGCTCGGCGCCTGTGCGACGCCCATGGTGCCCTGCTGATCTTCGACGAGGTGCAAAGCGGGGTAGGCCGCAGCGGCCACCTCTATGCCTACCAGCACTACGGCGTGGTACCGGACATCCTCACCAGCGCCAAGAGCCTAGGCGGTGGTTTCCCGCTGGCGGCCATGCTGACCACCGAGAAGGTCGCCCAGCACTTCAGCGCCGGCGTGCACGGCAGCACCTACGGCGGCAACCCGCTGGGTTGCGCCGTGGGCGCCGCGCTGCTCGACATCGTTGCCACGCCGGATACCCTGGCCGGCGTCGCCGTCCGCCACGAGCGCTTCCTCGCTGGCCTCGAGCGCCTCAACGCCCGCTATGGCCTGTTCCAGCAGGTACGGGGCCTGGGTCTGCTGCTCGGCGCCGTGCTCAACGACGCCTGGAAGGGGCGCGCCAAGGACATCGTCACTGCCGCCAACGAAGAGGGCCTGATGATCCTCCAGGCCGGTCCGGACGTGCTGCGTATAGCGCCGAGCCTGATCATCCCCGAGGCGGACATCGACGAAGGCCTGGCACGGCTGGATCGCGCCCTGGCGCGCCTCACCCAGGGCTAATCTCCGGACGCGGGACGCGTACCGCTGGCATCCAGGGATGGATCCGTACACAAGGAGTTCTCATGCTGGTAATGCGCCCTGCGCGGGCCGCGGATCTGCCCCTGGTCCAGCGGCTCGCCGCGGATAGCCCGGTCGGTGTCACCTCGCTGCCCGACAACCCCGAGCGGCTGCGCGACAAGATCCGCACCTCCGAGGCGTCGCTGGCGGCCGAGGTGGGCTTCCACGGCGAGGAGAGCTATTTCTTCGTGCTCGAAGACAGCGCCAGTGGCGAGCTGCTGGGCTGCTCGGCCATCGTCGCCTCGGCCGGCTTCTCCGAGCCCTTCTACAGCTTCCGCAACGAGACCTTCATCCACGCCTCGCGCGAATTGAAGATCCACAACAAGGTCCATGTGCTGTCGCTCTGCCACGATCTCACCGGCAACAGCGTCCTGAGCAGTTTCTACGTCCAGCGACCGCTGCTGGACACGCCCCACGCCGAACTCAACTCCCGTGCCCGGCTGCTGTTCATGGCGGCCCATCCGGAGCGCTTCGCCGAGTCCGTGGTGGTGGAGATCGTCGGCCTGTCGGACGAGGCCGGCGAATCGCCGTTCTGGAACGGGGTAGGGCGCAACTTCTTCGACCTCGACTACGCTTCCGCCGAGCGCCTGTCCGGCCAGAAGAGCCGTACCTTCCTCGCCGAACTGATGCCGACCTATCCGCTCTATGTGCCCCTGCTGCCGGACAGTGCCCAGGAGGCCATGGGCCAGGTGCACCCGCGGGCGCAGATCACCTTCGACATCCTCAGTCGCGAAGGCTTCGAGACCGACAACTACATCGACATCTTCGATGGCGGCCCGACGCTGCACGCCCGCACCACGGCCATCCGCTCCATCGTCGAGAGCCGCCTGGCACCGGTGCAGGAGGGCCCGGCCTCGCGCGACGACGCGCCCTGGTTCCTCGTCGCCAACGATGGCCTGGAAAACTTCCGGGCCCTGGCCGCCCCGCTGCACTGGGTGCCAGGCGCAGCCGTCACCCTTTCCGCCGAGCAGATCGCCGCCCTGGAGATCGCCGAAGGCGACCGGGTTCGTCTGGTAGCGCTGTAGCCGACCCTTGCGTCTTTGGAGGTCCGATGATCGTCCGTCCCGTCACCCGTGCCGATGTCCCCGCGCTGCTGCAACTGGCGCAAGCGGCCGGCGCCGGTCTCACCACCCTGCCGGCCAGCGAGGAACGCCTGCTGCAGCGCGTCGAGAACGCGGAACGCAGCTTCCTGCAGCAGGCCCAGCCCGCCGACGCGGACTATCTCTTCGCCCTGGAAGAAGACGGTGAAGTCATCGGCATCGCCGGTATCGCCGCTGCCCTCGGCTTGCGCGAGCCCTGGTACAACTACCGCGTCGGCCTGACGGTGAGCGCCTCGCGCGAGCTGGACATCCACCGGCAGATCCCCACGCTGTTCCTCGCCAACGACATGACCGGCAGTTCCGAGCTGTGCTCGCTGTTCCTGCGGGCCGATCGCCGGGGCGGCGCGGCCGGGCGGCTGCTGTCCAAGTCACGCTTCCTCTTCATCGCCGAATTCCGTGAGCTGTTCGCCGAGCGGATCATCGCCGAATTGCGCGGCATGTCCGACGGCAATGGCCAGTCGCCGTTCTGGGAGGGGCTGGGCCGGCACTTCTTCAAGATGGAGTTCTCCCAAGCGGATTACCTCACCGGCATCGGCAACCGAGGCTTCATCGCCGAGCTGATGCCGCGCTTCCCACTCTACACCTGCTTCCTCACCCCCGAGGCCCGCCAGGTGATCGGCCGGGTCCACCCGGACACCGAGGCCGCCCGCCGGCTGCTGGAGGCCGAGGGCTTCAACTACCAGGGCTACGTCGACATCTTCGACGCCGGTCCCACCCTGGAAGCCGAAACCGCCAAGGTCCGGGCGATCCGCGACAGCCAGCGCCTGGTACTGGCCGTGGGCACGCCGGGTGACGACGCGGAGGTCTACCTGATCCACAACCGCAAGTGCCAGGACTGCCGCATCACCAGCGCCCGGGCGCGATTGGCCGCCGGCACCCTGGTGGTGGACCTGGCCACCGCGCGGGCGCTGCGGCTGATGGCGGGTGCCCAGGTACGCGCCGTGCGGCTGATGCCCTGAGGAGACGTCATGGATAGCCTGTACATTGCTGGCCAGTGGCGCCCCGGCCAGGGCGAGACCTTCACCTCGCTCGATCCTTATGCCGGCTCGGTGCTCTGGCAGGGTGCCGCGGCGAGTGCCGCGGATGTCGATCAGGCCATCGCGGCCGCGCGCCAAGCCTTTCCCGCCTGGGAAGGCCGCGGGCGGGCCGCGCACCTGGACATCCTGCAGGCCTTCGCCCAGGTGCTGCAGCAACGCCGTGCGGACCTGACGCGTGCCTTGGGCGAGGAAACCGGCAAGCCGCTCTGGGAGGCCGATACCGAGATCGGCAGCATGATCGCCAAGGTGGCCATCTCCGCCCAGGCCGAGGAGGCCCGCGGCGGCGAGCGCTCCGCCGCCCTGGTCGATGCCCGCAGCGTGACCCGTCATCGGCCGCACGGGGTTCTGGCAGTATTGGGTCCCTACAATTTTCCGGGCCATCTGCCCAACGGCCACATCGTGCCGGCGCTGCTGGCCGGTAACACGGTGGTGTTCAAGCCCAGCGAACTGACGCCGCGCTTCGCCGCCCTGACCCTGGAGTGCTGGATCGCCGCCGGTCTGCCGGCCGGGGTGCTCAACCTGGTCCAGGGCGGTCGCGCCACCGGGGAGGCCCTGGCCGGCCATGCCGGCCTGGACGGCATCCTCTTCACTGGCTCCAGCACCACCGGCGCCGCCCTGCATCGGCTCAACGCGGACCGTCCCCAGCGGCTGCTGGCCCTGGAGATGGGCGGCAACAATCCGCTGGTGGTGGCGCCCGTGGCCGACCTGGACGCGGCCGTAGTGACCATCGTCCAGTCGGCCTTCCTGTCCGCCGGGCAGCGCTGCACCTGCGCCCGCCGCCTGATCGTGCCCGCGGGTGCCTGGGGCGATGCCCTGCTGGAACGCCTGGTGACCGTGAGCAGCCAGCTCACCGCCGGTCGCTTCGACGCCGACCCCGCGCCCTTCATGGGTACGGTGATCTCCCTGACCGCGGCCGAGGCCCTGCTGCGCACCCAGGCCCAGCGCCTGGCCCAGGGCGCGCGCGCCTTGCTGGAGATGCGTCAGCCGGAACCAGGTCGCGCGCTGCTCACGCCGGGGATACTCGAGGTATCCGGGGGCGCCGAGCTGCCCGACGAAGAGGTCTTCGGCCCGCTGTTGCAAGTCCAGCGCTATGGCGATTTCGCCCAAGCCCTGACGCTGGCCAACGCCACCCGCTTCGGCCTCGCCGCCGGCCTGCTGGCCGACGATCCCGCCACCTACGAAGCCTTCTGGCAGGGCGTGCGCGCCGGCATCGTCAATTGGAACCGTCCCCTTACCGGCGCGGCCAGCGCGGCGCCCTTCGGTGGGGTCGGCGCCTCCGGCAACCATCGTCCCAGTGCCTACTACGCCGCGGATTACTGCGCCTTCCCGGTCGCCTCGCTGGAAAGCGACGCCTTGCGCCTGCCCACCCAACTGCCACCAGGACTACAGCTATGAGTCACGTCGCCCCCGTTGCTCGGGAGGTCAACTTCGACGGCCTGGTCGGCCCGACCCACAACTATGCCGGCCTGTCCTACGGCAACGTGGCCTCCCAGGCCAGCAAGCAACTGCGTTCCAATCCGCGCGAAGCGGCGCGCCAGGGCCTGGCCAAGATGCAGGCGCTGATGGAACTGGGCTTCGAACAGGGCGTACTGGCACCCCATGAACGGCCCGACATCGCCTCGTTGCGCCGCCTGGGCTTTGCCGGCAGCGATGCCCAGGTGCTGGAAAGCGCCGCGCGCGAGGCCCTGCCACTGTTGCTGTCCGCCAGCTCCGCCTCGGCCATGTGGACGGCCAATGCCGCTACCGTCAGTCCCAGCGCCGACACCCGCGATGGCCGCGTCCACTTCACCCCGGCCAACCTGGCCTGCAAGTTCCATCGCAGCCTCGAACCCAGCACCACGGCGCGCATCCTCCAGGCGATGTTTCGCGATCCCGCGCATTTCCAGCACCATGCGCCGCTGCCCTCGGTGGCCCAGTTCGGCGACGAGGGTGCGGCCAACCATACCCGCTTCAGCCGTGACCATGGTGCTCCGGGGGTGGAGTTCTTCGTCTTCGGCCGCAGCGCCTTCGATCCGCGCTATCCGGAACCCCATCGCTACCCGGCGCGGCAGACCCTGGAAGCTTCCCAGGCCATCGCACGGCTGCATGGGCTGAGCGAGGAGGGCGTGGTCTTCGCGCAGCAGAATCCGGCGGTGGTGGACCAGGGGGTCTTCCACAACGACGTCATCTCGGTGGGCAACGCCCAGGTATTGTTCCATCACGAGGACGCCTTCCTCGACAGTCCGCGCATCCTCGACGAGCTGAGCGAGAAGCTGGCACGGCGTGGCGGCCAGTTGCAGCGGCTCTGCGTACGCCGCAGCGAGATCAGCGTCGGCGATGCGGTGCGCTCCTACCTGTTCAACAGTCAGTTGCTGGATAGGCCTGGCCAGGGCGCACTGCTGGTAGTGCCGGACGAGTGTCGGCAGAACGCCGCGGTCTGGGACTATCTGCAGGCCCAGGTGGACGGCCGGGGGCCGCTGGGCGAGGTCAAGGTCTTCGATCTCAAGCAGAGCATGCAGAATGGCGGTGGTCCCGCCTGTCTGCGCCTGCGGGTGGCACTCAAGGCCGAAGAACTGGCGGCGGTGAATCCCGGAGTACGCTTCACCCCGGCGCTGCATGCCCAGTTGCTGGACTGGGTGGATCGGCACTACCGTGATCGCCTGGACCCGGCCGACCTCGCCGATCCGCTGCTGCTGGGCGAGGTCCGCACCGCCCTGGACGAGCTGACCCAGCTGCTCGGCCTCGGCTCGGTCTATCCCTTTCAATTGCCCTGATGTCCGGAGTCTCCATGAGCGACCGTCTCGATCTCATCCTCGAAGCCAATGGCGACCAGCAGCAGGAGTTGCAGGTCCAGCGCCTGGCCATCCGCCTGGCCGGCCGCGACCTCTGGCTGGAGGCCGACGGTGCCGGCGGCCTCAATATCTTCGCCGACTCCCAGGACGACGAAGACCAGACCCCGGTACTGGTACTGCGGCCCCAGGCCCTGAATGCCCTGGGCCTGTCCATCGCCTTCGAGACCTTCGCCGACGACGGCGATGAGAATCATGTCCATGACGCCGATTGCGGTTGCGGCCACGATCATTGAGTATCTAGGCACAGATCGCTCAGCGGAGTAGAGCATGGCTGCACCTGAACGTTATCGGTTGGCCCTTGGCCGCCTGCTGGACCTGACCCTGGCCGGCCGCGAGCCGACCGAGAAGATTCAATTGACCGCCGACGGTACCCGTCTCCACTGGCTGACCGAGGGCGTCCTGGAAGTGACGCCGCCGGTGGCGCGGGACAATGGCATGGACCTGCTGCTCTCGGCCGGCATCCATGGCAACGAAACGGCGCCCATGGAGTTGCTGGACGACCTGCTCGGCGCCATCGCCAGTGGTGCCCTGCGCCCGGCCAGTCGCCTGCTGTTCATGTTCGGCAATCCCGACGCCATGCGGCGGGGTACCCGCTATCTGGAACAGGATCTCAACCGCCTGTTCAATGGTCGCCATGCCCAGGCCGAAGGCCCCGAAGCCCAGCGCGCCAATGATCTCGAGCGCCTGTCCGCGCAATTCTTCAGCAAGCCCGACCGTGCCCGCCTGCACTACGACCTGCACACCGCCTTGCGCGCCTCGGCGCTGCCGCGCTTCGCCCTCTATCCCTGGAGCGCCGGTCGCCAGCATTCCGAAGCCGAGCTGCAGCGCCTCGAAGCCGCGGGCATCGAAGCCGTGCTGCTCTACGACAAACCCGGCATCACCTTCAGTGCCTACACCTACGCCGAATGCCAGGCCGAGGCCCTGACCCTGGAGCTGGGCCAGGCGCGGCCCTTCGGCGAGAACAGCGAACTGGACCTGAGTCGCCTGCGGCTGATGCTCGAGGCGCTGATCGAAGGCCGCGAAGCCGAATTGCCGCCACCCGAGTCGTCGCTGCTGCGCTTTCGCGTGGCACGCCAGGTGTACAAGTCCAGCTCGCGCTTCCAGCTGCACCTGGCGGACGACGTGGCGAACTTCTCGCCGCTGCGCCAGGGTTCGCTGCTGGCCGAGGATGGCAGCGAGCGCTGGGTCGTCGACGAAGCCGACGCCCGCATCATCTTCCCCAATCCCAAGGTCGCCGTCGGCCTGCGGGCCGGACTCATCGTAGTCCCAGCATAAGAGCCTGTTCAAAGGCTGCTGCGCGTCGGCCAAACCGCGTTGAAAATGGCTTCGGAATGCTCATTTACTACTTGTAAACTCCGCTTCCTCAGCCATTTTCGCCTTGTCTGGCTCTAGCTTGCGAGCCTTTGAATAGGCTCTAAGAGGCATTGCATGATCGACCTGCGCAGCGACACCGTCACCCGTCCCACCCAGGCGATGCGCCAGGCCATGCTGGATGCCGAGGTCGGGGACGACGTCTATGGCGAAGATCCCACCGTCACCCGTCTGGAGCAGCGGCTCGCCGGCGATTTCGGCCTGGCGGCCGGACTCTTCGTGCCCAGCGGTACCATGAGCAATCTGCTCGGGCTGCTGGCGCACTGTGAACGCGGCGATGAGTACCTGGTCGGTCAGCAAGCCCATACCTACAAGTACGAAGGCGGTGGTGCCGCCGTGCTCGGCTCGATCCAGCCGCAGCCGATCGAGATGGCCGCCGACGGCAGCCTGGATCTCGACCTGGTGCGTAGCTACATCAAGGCCGACGATTTCCACTTCGCTCGTACCCGCCTGCTGGCATTGGAAAACACCATGCACGGCAAGGTGCTGCCGCTGGCCTATCTCGCCGCGGCGCGGGCCTTCACCCGGGAGCACGGCCTGGCGCTGCACCTGGACGGCGCGCGGCTGTACAACGCCGCGGTCAAGCTGGGCGTGCCCGTGGGCGAGGTAACCCGGCATTTCGACTCGGTATCGGTCTGCCTGTCCAAGGGCCTCGGTGCCCCGGTCGGCTCGGTACTCTGCGGGGATGCCGCGCTCATCGCCAAGGCGCGGCGCTGGCGCAAGGTGGTCGGCGGCGGCATGCGCCAGGCCGGCCTACTGGCGGCGGCAGGTCTCCATGCCCTCGATCACCACGTCGAGCGTTTGGCCGAGGATCATGCCCACGCCGCGCAACTCGGCGCGGCCCTGGCCGGGCTCGGCTACCCGGTGGAGCCGGTGCAGACCAACATGGTCTATCTCGCCATGGGCGACGGGGCACCTGCCCTGCAGGCCTTCCTCGCCGAACGCGGCATCCGCATCAGCCCGGCACCGCGGCTGCGGCTGGTCACCCATCTGGACGTCAGCGCCGGCGATATCGAGGCGGTGATCGCCGCTTTCGCCGCCTACCGTCGTCACTAGTCCCGGCGACGACGTTTTTTCCTGCGCAACCGGGCGACACCGGGGCGCGGGCGTCGATATACTCCCGAACATGCGTGTCCGTTTTCCGCACGTGCCGCGTCTGCGGCGCCCGCTCCGTTCGTCTCGTCTGCGATCCAATCGGATGCCCGTCACGCGCGTCGAAAAGCCCATTGTCTGGAATGAATATGAAAAGCGCCGAAATCCGTGAAGCCTTCCTCCGCTTCTTCGAAGAGAAGGGGCACACCCGCGTCGCCTCCAGTTCGCTGATCCCCGCGAACGACCCGACCCTGTTGTTCACCAATGCCGGGATGAACCAGTTCAAGGACTGCTTCCTGGGCATGGAAAAGCGCAGCTACACCCGCGCCGCCACCAGCCAGAAATGCGTGCGCGCCGGCGGCAAGCACAATGACCTGGAAAACGTCGGCTACACGGCGCGCCACCACACCTTCTTCGAGATGCTGGGCAACTTCAGCTTCGGCGACTACTTCAAGCGCGACGCCATCCATTTCGCCTGGGAATTCCTCACCTCGCCGAATTGGCTGGGCCTGCCCCGGGAAAAGCTCTGGGTCACCGTCTATGCCACCGATGACGAGGCCTACGACATCTGGACCAAGGAAGTCGGGGTGCCCGAGGCGCAGATGGTGCGCATCGGCGACAACAAGGGCGCGCCCTACGCTTCGGACAACTTCTGGACCATGGGCGATACCGGTCCCTGCGGCCCCTGCACCGAGATCTTCTTCGACCACGGTCCCGAGATCTGGGGTGGCCCGCCCGGCTCGCCGGAAGAGGACGGCGATCGCTATATCGAGATCTGGAACAACGTCTTCATGCAGTTCAACCGCACCGCCGACGGCGTCCTGCATCCGCTGCCGGCGCCCAGCGTCGACACCGGCATGGGCCTGGAGCGAGTGAGCGCCGTGCTGCAGCACGTGCATTCGAACTACGAGATCGACCTGTTCCAGAACCTGCTGGCGGCCTCCGCCGAGGCCATCGGCTGCGCCAACGACGACGCCCCGTCGCTCAAGGTGGTGGCCGACCACATCCGCTCCTGCAGCTTCCTGATCGCCGACGGCGTGCTGCCGTCCAACGAAGGCCGCGGTTACGTGCTGCGCCGCATCATTCGCCGCGCCTGCCGCCACGGCAACAAGCTGGGTGCCAAGGGCACCTTCTTCCACAAGATCGTCGGCGCCCTGGTGGCCGAGATGGGCCAGGCCTATCCCGAGCTGGTCCAGCAGCAGGCCCACATCGAGCGCGTGCTGCGCACCGAGGAAGAGCAATTCGCCAAGACCCTGGAGCAGGGCCTGAAGATCCTCGAGCAGGATCTGGCGCAACTCCAGGGCGACACCATCCCCGGCGACGTGGTGTTCAAGCTCTACGACACCTACGGCTTCCCGGTGGACCTGACCAACGACATCGCCCGCGAGCGCAACCTGACCCTCGACGAGGAAGGCTTCGAGCGCGAGATGGAGGCCCAGCGCGAACGCGCCCGTTCCGCCAGTGCCTTCGGCGTCGACTACAACAGCCTGGTCAAGGTCGAGGGCGAGACTCGTTTCCTCGGCTACGATACCACCAGCGCCTCGGGCACCATCGTCGCCCTGTACCGCGCCGGCCAACCGGTGGACAGCCTGGCCCAGGGCGAGGAGGGCGTGGTCATCCTCGACCAGACGCCCTTCTATGGCGAGTCCGGCGGCCAGGTCGGCGATACCGGTACCCTGGAGAGCGCCGGCGTCGGCTTCGCTGTGCGCGATACCACCAAGACCCAGGGCGCCTTCCTGCACCACGGCGTGGTGACCAAGGGCAGCCTCAACGTCGGCACCGCGCTGATGGCCCAGGTCGACGCCGGCCGCCGCCAGGGCATCGCCCTGAACCACTCCGGCACCCACCTGCTGCACGCGGCGCTGCGCCAGGTGCTGGGCGATCACGTCCACCAGAAGGGCTCCCTGGTCAACGACCAGCGCCTGAGATTCGACTTCAGCCACTTCGAGGCCATCAAGCCCGAAGAACTCAAGCGCATCGAGGCCATCGTCAACGAAGAGATCCGCAAGAACAGCGCCGTGACCACCGAAGTCATGGCCATCGACGAAGCCAAGGCCCGGGGCGCCATGGCGCTGTTCGGCGAAAAGTACGGCGACGTGGTGCGCGTGGTCGGCATGGGCGGTGAATTCTCCGTCGAGCTGTGCGGCGGCACCCATGTGGCCCAGACCGGCGACATCGGCCTGCTCAAGCTGGTCAGCGAAGGCGGCGTGGCCTCCGGCGTGCGCCGCGTGGAAGCCATCACCGGCACCGCGGCCCTGGCCTACCTCAACGGCGCCGAGGAGCAGCTGCGCGAAGCCGCCAGCCTGCTCAAGGGCAGTCGCGACAACGTGCTGGACAAGCTGGCCGCCCTGGTCGAGCGCAATCGTCAGCTGGAAAAGGAAGTCGAGCAGTTGAAGGCCAAGGCCGCCAGCGCGTCCGCCGGTGACCTGGTCGACCAAGCCGTGGACATCAAGGGCGCCAAGGTCCTGGCCGCGCGCTTGGACGGCCTCGACGGCAAGGCGCTGCTGGCGCTGGTCGACCAGCTCAAGAACAAGCTGGGCAGCGGCATCATCCTGCTGGGCGGCGAAGCCGACGGCAAGGTGGTGCTGGTGGCCGGGGTCACCGCCGACCTCACCGCCAAGCTCAAGGCCGGCGAGCTGATGAAGCGCGCCGCGGCCGTGGTCGGTGGCAAGGGTGGCGGTCGTCCGGACATGGCCCAAGGCGGCGGCAGCGATGCCAGCCAACTCGAGGCAGCCCTGGCCTGTGCTGGCCAGTATGCCGAGGAAACCCTCTAGGGCGGCTCAGGGGCGCCGGGGAGGCTGCCCCGGCGCCTCAGCTAACACTATGAATCAGATTTTTCTGCGGACGGGCAGCAAGCAATGGCATTGATCGTACAGAAATTCGGCGGTACCTCGGTGGGTACGGTGGAGCGTATCGAGCAGGTCGCCGACAAGGTGAAACGTTTCCATGAAGCGGGCGACGAGATCGTGGTGGTGGTGTCGGCCATGAGTGGCGAGACCAACCGCCTGATCGGCCTGGCCAAGCAGATCATGGAGCAACCCGATCCGCGAGAGCTGGACGTCATGGTCTCCACCGGCGAACAGGTCACCATCGGCCTGCTGGCCATGGCGCTGCTCAAGCGCGGCGTCCAGGCGGTGTCCTATACCGGCAGCCAGGTACGCATCCTCACCGACAGTGCCCATACCAAGGCGCGTATCCAGCAGATCGACGACGCTCGCATCCGCGCCGATCTCAAGGCGCGCAAGGTCGTGGTCGTGGCTGGCTTCCAGGGCGTCGACGAGCAGGGCAACATCACTACCCTGGGCCGGGGTGGCTCCGACACCACCGGCGTGGCCCTGGCGGCCGCACTGAAGGCCGACGAGTGCCAGATCTACACCGACGTCGACGGCGTCTACACCACCGACCCCCGCGTGGTGCCCCAGGCCCAGCGCCTGGACAAGATCACCTTCGAGGAGATGCTGGAAATGGCCAGCCTCGGCTCCAAGGTGCTGCAGATCCGCTCGGTGGAATTCGCCGGCAAGTACAACGTGCCGCTGCGCGTGCTGCACAGCTTCCAGGAGGGTCCGGGCACTCTCATTACCCTTGATGAAGAGGAATCCATGGAACAGCCGATCATCTCCGGCATCGCCTTCAACCGTGACGAAGCCAAGCTCACCATCCGCGGTGTGCCGGATACTCCCGGCGTGGCCTTCAAGATCCTCGGCCCGATCAGTGCCGCCAACATCGAAGTCGACATGATCGTGCAGAACGTGGCGCACGATAACACCACCGACTTTACCTTCACCGTGCACCGTAACGACTACCAGAGCGCCCTGGAGATCCTCAAGCGCACCGGCGTCGAGATCGGCGCGCGGGAGTCGGTGGGCGACACCAAGATCGCCAAGGTCTCCATCGTCGGCGTCGGCATGAGATCCCATGCCGGCGTGGCCAGCCAGATGTTCGAAGCCCTGGCCAAGGAGAGCATCAACATCCAGATGATCTCCACCTCCGAGATCAAGGTGTCGGTGGTCATCGAGGAGAAATACCTCGAGCTGGCCGTGCGTGCGTTGCACACCGCCTTCGAACTCGACGCCCCGGCACGCGGCGCCGAGTGATCATGAAGCGAGGCCCCTGCCACAGGGGCTTCATCTATCGCCCGGGCTGCGGAACTTTCCTTGCATGAATGCAGGTCAATAGCGACTAGAGGGTCCATTCAGGGATCGTTCCGAGTTTTTCGTGCAGACTGGATTCAAAGCTAAAGGAGAATGGAATGCTTATTTTGACTCGTCGGGTTGGTGAGACCTTGATGGTGGGTGACGAAGTCACCGTGACGGTACTGGGAGTCAAGGGCAACCAAGTCCGGATCGGCGTCAACGCGCCCAAGGAAGTCGCGGTTCATCGCGAGGAAATCTACCAGCGCATCCAGAAGGAAAAGGACCAAGAACCAAACCACTGATTTTTTTTGAATTTTTCTCTTTGCAAATGGGCAAACCTTCGATATAGTTTCGCCCCGTTGCGGTGAGGTGGCCGAGTGGCCGAAGGCGCTCCCCTGCTAAGGGAGTACACCTCAAAAGGGTGTCGAGGGTTCGAATCCCTCCCTCACCGCCATTTGCAAGACCTGGCTCCGCGGTACTGACCTAAAGAGGTAAGTACCTGATAAACAAGCAAATTTGCTTGACATGTCAGAAGCGGTAGCTAGAATACACGGCTTCAACGCACTCGTAGCTCAGCTGGATAGAGTACTCGGCTACGAACCGAGCGGTCGGAGGTTCGAATCCTCCCGAGTGCGCCAAATCGACGAAGCCTCTGGCTTCAGCAGTACCAGCGGTGTTCTGGCTAAACGCACCGAAACGCACTCGTAGCTCAGCTGGATAGAGTACTCGGCTACGAACCGAGCGGTCGGAGGTTCGAATCCTCCCGAGTGCGCCAAACATGAAGAAGGGCCTGCAGCGATGCAGGCCCTTTTTTATTGCCCATGGATTAAGGTTTATTGCTGCAGATCCCATGGATCTAGGTTTATTGGCCGTGCGGTCTATAGCCTGGTGTTTATTGTCTGGGCTCGGCCCGATAGCCACGGCCAATGAATTCTTCGAAGCGCCACCTTGCCTTTATCCGAATATTGCATTGCCAGTGAGGGTCGCATCATGCAGTGGGACAGACCCGCTCCCCATCTCATGCCACTGCGCATCGATGCCGAGCACATCGACGGCCTGGGGCACGCCAACAACGCTGCCTACGTCACCTGGCTGGAGCGATGCGCCTGGCAGCACTCCAGCGCCCTGGGGCTGGATCTCGCGACCTTCCAGCGGCTGGATCGGGCGATGGCCGTCATCCGCCACGAGATCGACTACCTCGTCAGCGGCCGCCAGGATGACGAGCTGCTGTTGGGTACCTGGCTGGTGGACTGGGATCGCCGCCTGCGCATGACGCGCCAGTTCCAGCTGCAGCGTCCGGCCGATGGCGTGACCCTGCTGCGTGCCCGGACGACCTTCGTCTGCATCGAGCTGTCGTCCGGCAAGCCAAAGCGCATGCCGGCCGAGTTCCTGGCCGGTTACGGCCAGGCCCTGCCAGGGGAGGGGGTCTGACCATGGAGATCGCCCTGGCACCCATGGAGGGCCTCGTCGACGACATCCTGCGCGAGTTGCTGACCGAAGTCGGTGGACTCGACTGGTGCGTGAGCGAATTCATTCGCGTCTGTGACCGCCTGCTGCCTGCGGCGGCCTTCGCCAAGCTGGCGCCGGAACTTGCGCAGGGCGCACGGACGCCCTCGGGTACGCCCATGCGGGTGCAGCTGCTGGGCTCCGACCCGGCTTGCCTCGCCGACAACGCCGCCTTCGCCTGCACCCTGGGTGCGCCGGTGATCGATCTCAACTTCGGCTGCCCGGCCAAGACCGTCAACAAGTCCCGTGGCGGGGCGGTGCTGCTCAAGGAGCCGGAGCTGCTCAACCGCATTGTCGAGAGCGTGCGCCAGGCCGTTCCGGCGCACATTCCGGTCACCGCCAAGATGCGCCTGGGCTATGACAGCCCGAACGCCGCCCTGGCCTGCGCCGAGGCCCTGGCGGCCGGGGGCGCGGCGCAACTGGTGGTCCATGCGCGGACCAAGGTGGAGGGTTATCGGCCGCCGGCACATTGGGAGTGGGTAGCGCGGGTCGCCGACCGGGTAGCCGTACCGGTGCTGGCCAATGGCGAGATCTGGACCCTGGACGACTACTGGCGCTGCCGCAGCGTCAGTGGCCAGGCCTCGGTGATGCTGGGTCGTGGCCTGGTATCGCGCCCTGACCTGGCGGTGCAGATCGCCGCTGCCGTGCGCGGTGGGGAGGCGCGCCCCCTTGGCTGGGCCGAGATCCTGCCGCTGCTGCAGCGGTTCTGGCTGATGGCCCGGCGCAAGCTGGCACCGCGCTACGCGCCAGGGCGACTCAAGCAATGGCTGGGGATGCTGACGCGCAGTTATCCCGAGGCTGTGGCGCTGTTCGCCCAGGTGCGGCGCGAGTCCGATTGCGCCCTGATTGATCGCCTGCTTGGCCTGCAAGAACCAAGTCCCGCCAATCTTGATCTCGATCAATACGCGCCCGCGCAGGTGGTCTAGGCTGCCAAGGGTGGTGACGGCGGAGCGTCGTCGCCGCGAGCACGCAAGGCAATTCAGGCGACCCCGGGTCGCCTTTTTTTCGTCTGCGGCACCGGCCGGAACTTAGCCTGCGCAGCGCGGCCTATGCTGGACTCCCGGCAATCCAAGAACCTAAGTGCGCCTACCCTGGACGGTCTTTCTGGCACCTTCGCCCGCGGCGCTCGTCTTCGCCGGCAAGACCCTGTTCGCCGCCGGTCTGGCGCTCTGGCTGGCCTTTCGCTTCAGTCTCGAACAACCGGTCTGGGCCTGCATGACGGTGATGATCGTCTCCCAGCCGCTGTCGGGCATGGTGCTGGCCAAGGGATTGTTCCGCCTGCTCGGTACCCTGGTCGGCACCTGCATGGCGGTGGTGCTCATGGGGCTGTTCGCCCAGACGCCCTGGCTGTTCCTGCTGGCCCTGGCCGGCTGGATGGCGCTCTGTACGGCCGCTTCCACGCTACTGCGCAATCACTTCGCCTATGGCTTCGTGCTGGCCGGCTATACGGTCGCCATCATCGGCCTGCCCGCCATCGCCCAGCCGCTGACGGTGTTCGACCAGGCGGTGGCCCGCTGCACCGAGATCTGCCTGGGTATCGTCGTGGCCTCGGCGGTGAGTGCGCTGTTCTGGCCGCAACGGGTGGAGCAGAATCTGGCCGTCCAGGCACGCCGCACCTGGGAGCAGGGCGTGGCTGCCGCCCGGGCGGAGCTGGCCGAGGCCCAGGATGCCACCCAGGGGCTGCTGGCCATGCTCGGCCAGGTGGTGGCGGTGGATGCCCAGCGCGATCACGCCTGGTTCGAAGGCCAGCGCGGCCGGCAGCGCGCCAGGGCGTTGCGGCTGCTGTCGCGGGACCTGCTCAGCCTGCTGCGGACCGCTCGCGGCGCCATGCGCCAGTGGCGTGGCCTGGACGAGCCGCGGAGGGCCGTCCTGCAGCCCTGGCGCGACGAACTGCTCACGACCCTGGCCGACCCCCAGGCCCTTGCTCTGGAAGCCCTCCTGCAGCGTCTGCGAGAGGCTGCCGGCACCTCGCCGCAACTCGACAACGACCAGCGCTACCTGCTGGCCCGTTTCGCCATCCTGCTGGACAAGATCCTGCTCGCCGGGCGCGCCCTGGACAGCGTCCATACGGCCCGGCTCAGCGCCGTGGCGCCCTCGGCCCTGGCTCGCCATCGCGATGTCCAGACGGCGCTGCTCTATGGCCTGCGCAGCGCCTGTGCGTTGCTGGCCGTGGGGGTGTTCTGGCTGGCCAGTGCCTGGCCGTCCGCGCCAGGCGCCATGCTGATGGCCGGCGTCATCTGCAGCCTGTTCGCCAATCGCGACAACGCCGCCGCCATCGGCCTCGGTTTCCTGCGCGGTATCCTCTATGCCGCACCGGTCGCCATCCTCATCAGCCAGGTGCTGCTGCCGCAGATTTCCGGCTATCCCTTGCTGTGCCTGGTGCTGGGGGTGCCGCTGTTCTTTGCCGCCCTGGGGATGGCCGGGCCTCCCAGCGTGGTGGGAACCGCGACGGCTTTCGCCATCCATCTGCTGGTGCTGGTTTCGCCCAACAACCACGGCCAGGTGGAGATGGGCGCCTTGCTCAACCAGCTGCAGAGTCTGCTGATCGGCGTCGGTTCGGCCGTGCTCATGTTCCGCCTGATCAGTCTGCGCACGCCGCGGCGCACCAGTCGCCGCATCTTGGAAGCCACCACCTACGACCTGCAGCGGCTGACCACGGTCCCCCTGGCCAATGCCGAGACCTGGTTCGGCGGGCGGATGGCGGATCGCCTGTTGCTGCTGGCGCGGCATATCGAGCAGTTGTCCGCCGGTGAACGCGGCCGCTGGGAGCAGGGGCTGCTGGCGCTCGATCTGGGCAACGAGCTGCTGCACCTGCGAGCCTGCCTGGCGGGTGCGCAGGGCGAAGTGGCACGGGCGCGGGATGCCTTTCTCGGGCGCTTTGCCGAGCAACTGGCGGTGGGCTTCGGCGCCTTGCAGCCTGACGCCCTGGACGAGGCAGCGAGTCGCCTACGCCTGACCCTGGACGGGGCGCCGGACGATGAGCCCCATCGGCTCGCCCGCGGCGCCATCGGTCAACTCCAGCAGACCTGGCGCGGCTGTTGTCTGAAGGCGGAGCAGGAGGAGGGTACCTATGAATCTGCATGAATGGGCGATCGGTGGGGTCTACCTCGGGCCGCTGTTCGTCTACGGCGTCCTGGCCCTGCTCCTGACCGCGCTGTCCCTGTGGCTGCTGCAGCGCAGCGGGCTGGGACGCTACCTGTGGCATAGCGCCCTGTTCGGCTGCGCCCTGTTCGTGCTCTGGCTGACCGGCATCGTCGCCGTCCTGGCCACCTGAGCTGACCTGACAAGAGGATCGAGACGGCGATGCACAAGACCCTGCGTGTGGCGATAACCTTGGTCGTGGTACTGCTCGCGGTGCTGGCCGGCACCTGGCTGTGGCATTTCTATCTCTATACACCCTGGACACGTGATGCACGGGTGCGCGCCGATGTGGTGGTGGTCGCGCCCGACGTGTCCGGCTGGGTCACCCGCCTGGCGGTGATGGACAACCAGCTGGTGAAGCCCGGGGACCTGCTGCTGCAGATCGACCAGCAGCGCTACCAGGCCAATCTGGACCACGCCAAGGCGGTGGCCGAGACCCGCCAGCAGCAGCTGCGCCTGCGCGAGAGCGAGGCCGCCCGCCGTCAGCGGCTGGGCACCAGCGCCATCAGCGCCGAGGATCGCGAGACGGCCCAGGTCAATGTCGCCGTGGCCCGCAGCCAGTATCAGGAGGCCCTGAGCGACGTCAACCTGGCGCAGATCAACCTGGACCGCAGCCGGGTGCTGGCACCGCGTGAAGGTCGCATCACCAACCTCAGATTCGCCGAAGGCAACTACGTGCAGACCGGCCAGGCGGTGATGGCCCTGGTGGATACCCGGTCCTTCTACGTCATGGCCTATTTCGAGGAAACCAAGATTCCCCATATCCATCCGGGTGACGCGGTGCGGGTACGGTTGATGAATCACGCCGCACCGCTGCAGGGGCGGGTGGCGAGCATCAGCAGCGGCATCACCGATCGCAATGCGGCCAGCGATGCCCAGCTGCTGGCCAACGTCGAGCCGACCTTCAACTGGGTACGCCTGGCCCAGCGCATCCCGGTGCGCATCGAATTGCTGGACGTTCCGCCCGAGATCCACCTCAGCGCCGGCATGACCGCCAGCGTATCGGTGCTCGATGGCGAGGGTCATCATCCGCTGCAGGGCTGGCGCGGGCTCTGGGATTACTGAAAGCCTCGAATGGGGTTGAACAGTCACCGAGCGAAGGCGAGGCAAGGCGCAACGACCAACTTGAGTAACAGCCAACGACTGGCCTGTAGGGTGAGCGTCAGCGAATCAGATTCGCGAGGAAGCGGACCGGGCTCGCGCTCGAGTCTACGAGTGGCAAATGAGCATTCCGAGCGAATTTCCAACGCGGCATGACCGAGCGCAGGCCCTTTTCAGTACGACTAAAGTCGTCTGGAAGCCTTACCGGGCGCGCCTAGAGTAGAGTTCGACGCTCCCGTCATGCTGTAAGGAACAACAATAATGAATGACAGCACCTACCGGCGGATTGAAGCCAGTCCGCGTTTCCAAGAGCTGGTGACCAAGCGCGGACGCTTCGCCTGGACGCTCTCCGCCATCATGCTCGGACTCTATTCCGCCTTCATCCTCCTGATCGCCTTCGCCCCCAAGGTCCTCGGCACCCGTATCCATGCGGAGACCGCCATGACCTGGGGCATTCCCCTGGGCGTCGGTCTGATCCTTTCGGCCTTCATCCTGACCGGTATCTATGTACGCCGGGCCAATGGCGAATTCGATCGTCTCAACGCGGAAATCCTCCGGGAGGTGCAGCCATGAGACGTCTTTCCCTGGTTGCCACACTGCTGGCCCTTTCGCCTTCGCTCTGGGCCGCCGATGCCATCAGCGGCGCAGTCCAGCGCCAACCCCTGAACGTCTCCGCCATCCTGATGTTCGTGGTCTTCGTCGGCGCCACCCTGGGCATCACCTACTGGGCCTCCAAACGCAATCGCTCCGCCGCCGACTACTACGCCGCCGGTGGGCGCATCACCGGTTTCCAGAACGGCCTGGCGATCGCCGGTGACTACATGTCGGCCGCCTCCTTCCTGGGCATTTCCGCCCTGGTGTTCACCTCCGGCTACGACGGCCTGATCTACTCCATCGGCTTCCTGGTGGGCTGGCCGATCATCCTGTTCCTGATCGCCGAGCGCCTGCGCAACCTGGGCAAGTACACCTTCGCCGACGTGGCGTCCTATCGCCTCAAGCAAAAGGACATCCGTACCCTGTCCGCCTGCGGCTCCCTGGTGGTGGTCGCCCTCTACCTGATCGCCCAGATGGTCGGTGCCGGCAAGCTGATCCAGCTGCTGTTCGGCCTGGACTACAGCATCGCCGTGGTGCTGGTGGGCATCCTCATGGTGCTCTATGTACTCTTCGGCGGCATGCTGGCCACCACCTGGGTACAGATCATCAAGGCGGTGCTGCTGCTGTCCGGTGCCAGCTTCATGGCCTTCATGGTGATGAAGCACGTCGGCTTCGACTTCAACCGCCTGTTCGCCGAAGCCATCGCCGTGCACCCGAAGGGCGAGGCCATCATGAGTCCCGGCGGTCTGGTGAAGGATCCGATCTCGGCCTTCTCCCTGGGTCTGGCGCTGATGTTCGGCACCGCCGGCCTGCCGCACATCCTGATGCGCTTCTTCACCGTCAGCGACGCCAAGGAAGCCCGCAAGAGCGTGTTCTACGCCACCGGTTTCATCGGCTACTTCTACATCCTGACCTTCATCATCGGCTTCGGTGCCATCCTGCTGGTCAGCACCAACCCGGCCTTCAAGGACGCCGCCGGCGCCCTGCTGGGCGGCAACAACATGGCCGCGGTGCACCTGGCCAACGCCGTGGGTGGCAGCATCTTCCTCGGCTTCATCTCGGCGGTGGCCTTCGCCACCATCCTGGCGGTGGTGGCTGGCCTGACCCTGGCTGGTGCCTCGGCGGTCTCCCATGACCTCTATGCCAGCGTGATCAAGCAGGGCAAGGCCAACGAGAAGGACGAGATCCGCGTTTCCAAGATGACCACCGTCGCCCTGGGCGTGGTCGCCATCGCCCTGGGTATCCTCTTCGAGAAGCAGAACATCGCCTTCATGGTGGGCCTGGCGTTCTCCATCGCCGCCAGCTGCAACTTCCCCATCCTGCTGCTCTCGATGTACTGGAAGCGCCTGACCACCCGCGGCGCCATGATCGGTGGCTGGCTCGGCCTGATCACCGCAGTGGCCCTGATGGTGCTCGGCCCGACCATCTGGGTGACCATCCTTGGTCATGCCAAGCCGATCTACCCCTATGAATACCCGGCGCTGTTCTCCATCGCCGTGGCCTTCATCGGTATCTGGTTCTTCTCCATCACCGACAAGTCGGCGGCGGCCGAGGAAGAGCGTGCGCGCTTCTACCCGCAGTTCGTCAGATCCCAGACGGGCCTGGGTGCCAGCGGTGCCGTCGCTCACTGACGGTCTGTCCCGTTAGGCCAAAGCCCGGATCGAACCATCGATCCGGGCTTTTCATTGGAGTTGGGAAAGGTCGGACTTAATAATTCGTCGACCCGGCCAGACCGGCGGGATTTTTCGACAGTCATGACAGGTCCATGGAATAAGCCCATCGCTTCGTATCCTGATATGACGACGATGGTCGATTCCTGGACTTCTTGGAGAATGGCAGATGACTCTCTCGACCATCCTGGTTCTGGTGCTGCTGGTCCTGCTCATCGGCGGACTTCCGGTGTTTCCGCACTCGCGTAGCTGGGGTTACGGCCCGTCCGGTATCGTGGGCGCCATCCTGGTCGTCCTGCTGGTGCTGCTGCTCTTGGGCATGATCTAGCGCCGCGGCAGGCAGCAGAAATGCCCTGAAAAGGTGCGCGCGACAAAGTTCTTGCCCATTGCGGTGCATCGCGGTAACGTCAGCTTTCCGGCCTGCCTTGCCGAGTGTTGTAGACAAAACGGGAGCCTGTGCGAACAGGCTCCCGTTTTGTTTTGCGCCTCGTAACGCTTGAAAGAGCGTAGCGAACGGTGGCCGGGCGAATACGCGCGGCGCGCCGGGCTCGCGCACCAGTGCAGGCGCCCGTCTGGCAGGCGCGCGGTAGTCTGGTCCGCCGCGCTCAGTTGGCGACGCTACCGTCCTGGCGACTGCGCAGATAGAGATCCAGCACCACTTCGTCCAGGATCGACGAGGCGCCCCAGGGGCGGTTGCTGTTGAGAATAGCCACTACTACCCAGTTCCGGGCATTGGCGTCCCGCACGAAGCCCGCCAGGGCCCGTACGTTGTTCAGGGTACCGGTCTTCATGTGCGCCTGGCCGGTCAGCGGCGAGTTCTTCATGCGCTTGCGCAGGGTCCCATCCATGCCGGCCAGTGGCAGGGAGGCGATGAATTCCGGCCCATAGGGGCTCTGCCAGGCCGATCTGAGGATTTCGGCCATCTCCCGGGCGCTCACCCGCTCGGTGCGCGACAACCCCGAGCCGTTCTCCATGATCAGGTGGCTGGCATTGATGCCCTTGCGCGCCAGCCATTGGCGAATCACCCGTAGCGCCGCCTTGCCGTCGTCCGCATCCGCCGAGGTGCGGAATTGCGCGCCGATGGAGAGGAACAGCTGCTGGGCCATGGTGTTGTTGCTGTACTTGTTGATGTCGCGAATGATCTCCACCACGTCCGGGGAGAAAGCCCGCGCCAGCAGCTCGGCGTTGCGCGGCACGCTGCCCTCTCGGGTGCGGCCCTTGATGCTGCCGCCCAGTTCCTGCCAGATGGCCCGCACGGCGCCGGCGGTGTAGGCGGGGTGATCCAGCAGGGAGAGATAGCTCTGGGCGTTGCAGCCGTCCGGCAACTGGCCGCTGACCACCAGGCTGGTGCTGCCATCGGCCTGAGGCACCGGATTGAAGCGCACGTCCGGCCAGGCCGGGCAGCCGCTCTTGGCGGTGGCGCGCATCTGGTTGTCGATGTTGACGTTGGTCAGCGGCGGGTCCATGGAGACGCTGACCCGGCCATCCGCCGAGCGCACCACCATACGTACCGATTTCAGGTTCACCAGTAGCGAGTCCGGGCCGACCAGGAAGGTCTTGTTCTCGTCTTCGCCATCGTCGTTGAAGGCCGGCAATTCGGGCTTCACGAAGCGCCCGCGATCGAGCACCAGGTCACCGGTGACTTCCAGCACGCCGTTGGCACGCAGGTCGCGCATGAGCAGCCAGAGCCGCTCCATGTTCAGCTTGGGATCGCCACCGCCCTTGAGATAGAGGTTGCCGTTGAGGATGCCGTCCTTGAGGGTGCCGTCGGTGTAGAACTCGGTCTTCCACTGGTAGGTGGGGCCGAGCAATTCCAAGGCGGCATAGGTGGTAATCAGCTTCATGGTCGACGCCGGATTCACCGAGACGTCAGCGTTGTAGTAGTCGTTCTCGCCCGGCCCGTCGAGGGGCAGCATCACCAGCGACAGATCGCTGCCGGGGATCTTGTTGGTCTGCATGGCCTTCTCGATCCGCGGGGGCAGGAAGGAGGTATCGGCATTGACGGGCAAGGAAAAGCCCAGGGCGCAGCAGCTCAGCAGCAGGCCCAGGGAGCGGAAGGGATTTCGCATGGGAACACACACCTTTGCAGGGTACCGGCCGAGATGGAGAGGAAAGGGGCCGGTAGACGTCGGAGTGTGGGCATTATGCAGTAAGGAGGGAGGAACGAGCCAACCCCGCAGGACGCGGTGCGGACAAAGAAACGACCGCCGTGGCGGTCGTTTCGCAAAAGTGCAGGATCAGTTGTAGCCCGTGGCGTCCTTGGTGCGGTCCGGGCTGTTGGGCGATGGCGGATCGCGTCCGTCATCGGTCTTGGCGTGCTCGCTGCGCAGGGGTTTCTCATCCTTGGGCAGCTTGCGTTCATCGGCTTTGCGCTGTTCTTCGGCCATGGAATCCTCGTCTGCGTGGTTGCCGGTCAAGGTGTGACCTGCGCCGGCGCAGCGCCGTTCCCCGCGGGCGAGGAGTGGTCGGCGAAGGCACCGCTGGCCTGCAACTGCTTGAGGGCATCGTTGACCTGGCGGGCGAAGGTTTCCTCGATGGCGGTGCCGGCCGAATGGCTGGCGGCCAGCGGCAGGAACCAGACACCCATCCAGGTACGTACCGAGGCCGCGTTCCTCGCGCGCTCGGGCGCCTGGCCGCCGGGTGCCAGCCATTCGGCGGTCAGCACATAGTCGTCCTTGGCGGTACCTGGGACCAGGAAGAAGGTCGCGCCGGTGATCAGGCCGCTGGCGATGGCGGCGGCATAGGAGGTGCTGTTGTAGAGCTTGAGGCGCAGCAGGGCGTCGTCGGGTCTGCCGGGCTCGGGCACCAGGGTGATGCGCTCGAACAGGCCGGAGCGCTCCAGCACCTCGCGCAGCTTGGGCTTCAAGCCTTCGCGGGCCACGGCGATGGAGGTGGCGTCCTGGTCCTGGGCTTCGCCGCGATAGAAGTTGAACTCCACCAGGACGTTGGGTCGATGCTGTTGCTCGCTCGCGGGGGCGCGGAACGGCTGGGACGGGAGTTCGTCGCCGGGAAAGGCGGCGCAACCGGCGAGCAGCAGGAGGCAGAGCAGAGTGGCTGGAGTCTTCACGAAACGCACCTCATCCCTAAGCGACGCTAATGATAGGTAGCGCGCAGCTACCGATGGGCCAAAAAAAAGCCCAACCGGGGGTTGGGCTTTTTTCGAGAAGGCGGGTGATTAGATCACCTGCACCTCATCGGCCTGCAGACCTTTCTGGCCTTGCACGACCAGGAAGGAAACGGCCTGGCCTTCTTGCAGGCTCTTGAAGCCGTTACCCTGGATGGAGCGGTAGTGAACGAACACGTCCGGACCGCTCTGGGGGGTGATGAAGCCGAAGCCTTTCTCGTCGTTGAACCACTTGACGGTGCCAGTTTGGCGAGTAGACATGGATTTCTCCTTGAACAAAGTTGGACAACGGCACTGGACCGCCCAGGCCGCGACTGAGTGCAAAGAGTCAAAGAACCGAGCCGTAAAGTGGATCGAGACGAACCAGGTCGATTTTCGGTACACAAGCAACACAGTGCGGGCACTCTAACGCTTTCCGTGGCCCCGTGCGACAGTTTTTCGGTGAATTTTACCTATCAAGACAGCGGCTTTGATGGGCGCGGTAAAATGGTCCGTTTTCTACAGGAGTCTCCATTCATGGCCTTGCTGGGTCGCTTCAACAGCTTGCAGATCTTGCGTAACACTCCCATTGGCCTGTTCCTCGATGCCGGCAGCGACGGCGAGGTTCTGCTGCCCCGTCGCTATGCCCCGCGCGACGAGCCCTGCGCCGAAGGCGACTGGCTCAACGTCTTCCTCTATCTGGACAGCGAGGACCGCCTGATCGCCACCACCGAGAAGCCGCGGGTACAGGTCGGCGGCTTCGCCAGCCTGCGCGTGGTCGCGGTGGAGCGGGTCGGTATCTTCCTCGACTGGGGGTTGCCCAAGGACCTGCTGCTGCCCCATTCCGAGGAGAAGCGGCCGCTGCAGGTCGGCGATCACTGCGTGGTGCACGTGCACCTGGACGCCCGTACCCGGCGGATCGTCGCCACGGCGCGCCTGGATCGCTACCTGGATCGCGAGCCGGCACGCTATAAGGTCGGCCAGCCGGTGCCGCTGCTGGTGGTCGAGCAGACCGACCTGGGTCACAAGGTCATCGTCGACAACAAGCACTGGGGCCTGGTGCATCGCAACGAGGCGTTCAAGCCGCTGCGACCGGGGCAGCGCGAGCGCGGCTTCATCCGTGAAATGCGGGCGGACGGCAAGATCAGCCTGACGCTGCAGCCCCAGGGCGCCGCGGCCGGCGCCGATCTGGCCGAGCAGATCGTCGGCTTGGCGAAGGCTCGAGGTGGCGTGCTGGAGGTCAGCGATGCCAGTCCGCCGGCGCTGATCCATCAGCTGTTCGGTGTCAGCAAGGGCAACTTCAAGAAGGCCATCGGCCATCTCTATCGCCAGGGGCGCATCGTCATCGAGGACGACCGGATTTCCGTTCGCGAGGACGCCGCGGACTAGCGGAGCGACGTGGCGTCAGGTCGCTGTCGTGGTGCGGCTGAACCAGGGATTCGGGGTCGAAGGCGCGGGCGCGCTCGTCCGGGCCGGCCTCGCGCTCGAGGTCGCCGACCAGGCGAGTGATGCGGTCGGCCAGTTTCTCCGAGCTCAGGCTCTCGCGCAGTCGCTCCACCATGAGCGGCAGGGCGAAAGGCGAGGGGCGCTCCAGGGTGACCAGGCGTAGCGGCAGGGCGCCGGTGCGGATCAGCGTCTGCTGCAGGCGGTCGGCATCCAGCTCCTGGCGCAGCACTTCGTTCTGCGCCTGGCCGAGCAGCAGGTTGTCCGGGTCGTACTGGCGGAACACCTGGTAGAACAGGCTGCTGCTGGCCTGTAGCTGGCGATTGCTCTTGTGGGCACCGGGATAGCCGGAAAAGATCAGGCCGGAAATGCGGGCGATCTCGCGGAAGCGGCGCTGGGCCAGTTCGGCCGCGTTGAGGCTGGCGAGGATGTCACCGAGCAGGTCGTCGGTGGTGAACAGGCTGGCATCGAGCAGCTGTGGCCAGTCCAGGCTGACCGGCGAGACCAGTTCCAGGCCATAGTCGTTGACGGCGATGGAGAAGGTGCAAGGTCGTCGCTGCGCCAGCCGCCAGGCCAGCAAGCTGGCGAGCCCCAGGTGGGCGTGGCGACCGGCGAAGGGATAGAGGAACAGATGCGAGCCCTCGCGGGACTCCAGGGTCTCGGCGAGCAGGTAGTGGGCGCTGGGCAGCGCCGACCATTGTCGCTGGATGTCCAGCAGCGGTTGCAGCAGGCGCATCTCCGGGCTGTCGTAGCGATCGGCCTCGGCTTCTTCCAGCAGCGCCAGGACGTGCTTGGCGAGGGTGCCCGATAGCGGCATGCGGCTACCGCTCCAGCGCGGGATGGCCGCCTTGCGCCCACTGGCCCGGCGCACATAGACCGTCATGTTCTCCACCCGCACCAGTTCCAGGGTACGGCCGGCGAAGAGAAAGTGATCACCGGGACGCAGGCGGGCGATGAAGCCTTCCTCGATGTTGCCCAGGCGATTGCCGCCGCCGCCTTTGGACCAGAACTGCACGTTGAGGCTGGTTTCGCTGACGATGGTGCCGATGCCCAGGCGATGCCGCTTGGCCAGCTGTTTGTCGGGGACACGCCAGATACCTTCGGCATCCGGCTCGGCGCGGCGGTAATCGGGGTAGGCCGACAGCGAGTCGCCGCCGGTGCGGACGAAGGCCAGGGCCCAGGCGAATTCACCCTCGCTAAGCTCGCGGTAGGCCCAGGCGCTGCGGAGCTCCGGCAGCAGGTCGGCTGGCGTGAAGCCGCCGCCGAGGGCCACCGTCACCAGGTGCTGGACCAGGACGTCCAACGGCTTGAGCGGGGCGCTGCGTGCCTCGATCTCTCCGGCGGTCACCGCACGGCGCGCCGCCGCGGCGTCGAGCAAATCGAGGCTATAGGTGGGCACCAGGGTGGCGCGGGAGGCGCGCCCCGGGGCATGGCCGCTGCGCCCGGCACGTTGCAGCAGCCGGGCGATGCTCTTGGGCGAACCGATCTGCAGCACCCGCTCCACCGGCAGGAAGTCCACGCCGAGGTCGAGACTGGAGGTGCAGATCACCGCCTTGAGCTGGCCGTTCTTGAGACCGCCTTCCACCCACTCGCGGGCCTGTTTCTCGATGGAGCCGTGGTGCAGGGCGATCAGGCCGGCCCAGTCCGGGCGTGCCTGCAGCAGCGCCTGGTACCAGAGCTCGGTCTGGGCGCGGGTGTTGGTGAAGACCAGGGTGGTGGGGCTGTTGTCGAGTTCGCGGATCACCTGTTGCAGCAGGCGCATGCCCAGATGGCCGGCCCAGGCGAAACGCTCGACCCCGCCTTGGGGCAGCAGGGTATCGACCTGCAGGCGCTTGTCCTGGCGACCCTGCACCAGATGGCCGGGTGCTCCGCCCAGCAGGACGTCTAGGGCATGGGCCTGGTTGCCGAGGGTGGCCGACAGGCCCCAGGTGAGCAGGTCGGGATTCCAGCGCCGCAGTCGCGCCAGGGCGAGTTGCGTCTGGGTGCCGCGCTTGTTGCCGAGCAACTCGTGCCACTCATCGATGACCACCAGGCGGACCTGGCCCAGGGCTTCCTGGGCATCCTCGCGGGACAGCAGCAGGGACAGGCTCTCCGGGGTGGTGACCAGGGCCGTCGGCAGGCGACGATTCTGCCTGGCTCGCTCGCTGCTGCCGGTGTCGCCGGTGCGCAGGCCGAGGGTCCACTCCAGTTCTTCATCGAGTACCGGCCGTTCCAGGGCGCGCAGGGTGTCGGCCGCCAGGGCGCGCATGGGGGTGAGCCAGAGGACCGTGAGCGGCGGTGGTGCCTGCTTGCGCTTGCTGGGCAGGCCCTTGGCGGTGAGGGCTTTGGGCGCCACGAAGGCATCCAGGGCGGCGAGCCAGACGGCGTAGGTCTTGCCCGAGCCGGTGGTGGCGTGCAGCAGCCCGGATTCCCCGGCGGCGATGGCGCCAGCCACCTCGCGCTGGAAGGGGAAGGCCTTCCAGCCCTGGGCAGCCAGCCAGCGGCTGCCAGGGCCCTTGCGCATTCGCGTAGCGGTGGCCATCTGCACTCCTCAGACCGGACTGGAGCGCCCGGTCATCTCGGCCGCCATGGCGGTGGCGTAGCTGTCGGTCATGCCGGCGATGAAGTCGATCACCCGCATGAAGGCCTGGTGCAGCGTCCAGGAAGGATCGGGGGCATTGTTGCCCAGCAGGTCGAGGATGCGTCGGCTCTTGAACGAGGGTTCGCGTCCGCGGTGCTGCTCCAGAGCGGCGCCGCAGAAGGCATTGAGCAGGATCTCCAGGGTGGTGTAGGCGCCGATCTCGTGCAGGGTCTTGCGTTTGTCGTGGAAGATCTTCTCCCGCGCCAGGGCCTTGGCCCGCTGCACGCAGAGCTTGGCCGGACCGGCCATGTGCTCGACCAGGTCATCGCCCAGGGTACCGGCGAGCAGGGCATCCTGCTGCTCGACGAAGGCGCGGGCGGTGGCATTGGTCAGGTGTTCGATGGCCTTGCCGCGCAGGATCGCCAACTTGCGCCGGCGGGAATCCCGCGGGCCCAGTTGCCGATAGGTCTCCGGCAGGTCATCGCCGACCAGGCCCAGCAACAGGGCCTCGACCTCGGCATAGTCCAGCAGCTCCATTTCGAGCCCGTCTTCCAGGTCGATGAGGCCGTAGCAGATGTCGTCGGCGGCCTCCATCAGGTAGACCAGCGGATGCCGTGCCCAGCGCTCCGGGCCCAGCAGCGGCAGTTCGAGTTTCTCGGCGATCTGCTCCAGCAGCGGCAGCTCGCTCTGGTAGCAGCCGAACTTGTGCTTCTTGTAGCCCGGGGCCGCCGCATAGCGGGAGGTCCAGGGATACTTGAGATAGGTGCCGAGGGTGGCGTAGGTCAGGCGGGTACCGCCGTCGAATTGGTGGTATTCGAGCTGGGTGAGCACTCGAAAGCCCTGGGCATTGCCTTCGAAGTGCAGGAAGTCCTGGCGCTCCGGCTCGCTCATGTCGTCCAGCCAGCCGCGGCCGGCGGCCTGGGTGAACCAGTAGCGGATGGCGTCCTCGCCGGAGTGGCCGAAGGGCGGATTACCGATGTCGTGGGCCAGGCAGGCGGATTGCACCACCATGCCGAGATCGCTGGGGTCGCACCAGTCGGGCAGGGCGCCTCTCAGGCTCTCGCCGACGCGCATGCCCAGCGACCGCCCGACGCAACTGACTTCCAGGCTGTGGGTCAGGCGGGTGTGGATGTGATCGTTGCTGGTGACGGGGTGCACCTGGGTCTTGCGGCCCAGCCGGCGGAAGGCGCCGGAGAAGATGATGCGGTCGTGGTCCTTGTGAAAGGGGCTGCGCCCCAGTTCATCCGGGCTGTGCAGGGGTTTGCCCAGCCGTTCGCGGATAAGAAGTGTCTGCCAGTCCAAGGCCGTCCTCGAGCTATCACCGGTAGGGGGAGCGCCGGCGATTGCCGTTAAGCGCTTCTGCGTTCTGACCTCGGCAACATACGATCATCTCCCCTCACTTGCAAAACCAGGCAGCAGGCTGGCATCCAGGTCGATGAGCAGCAGGCGCTGGCCGCTTTCCATGAACTGGCTGGCGGTGAGGCAGTACTGGTTGGTGGTGGCGTCGCGATAGACCGTCGAAAGGGTCAGACGACGTTCGTTCCAGCCCTCGGCCAGCAGGGCGTAGAAGTAGGGCCGCCAGGACCAGTTGTGGTTGAGGTAGCGCCGATTCTCGCGCCAGAACATGCCATTCCATTCGAGGTTGGGGGTGATCTGGGTACCGCTGCGATCGCACTGGTAGATGCGCAGCAGGCCGGGAAACTCATGGGGATCGGGGAGGGCGCTGAGCGGGCCGCCCAGTTCTGCCCAGGGCTTCAGGCGGAGCATGAAGTCGGCCAGGCGCTGGCGCAATTCCAGCATGCGGGTCTGTTGTGCCAGCTTGGCGTCGACGAAACGCGTGCGCAGGGCGGCGAAGCGCTCCCGATACTGCTCGCTGGCAGCCAATTCGGCGGTGGCCTCGGCGAAGAGGAAGCCCTGGACGTAGCGCGCCCCGCATTCCAGGGCGAAGTCCAGTTCGGCCTCGGTCTCGACGCCCTCGGCGATCAGCCAGCAACCGGTTCTTTCGGCCATCTGGGCCAGGGCCTTGACCGCATCGCCACGGGGGCCACCACGGGCTGCGGCCTGGAACAGGCGCATGTCCAGTTTGAGGATGTCGGGCTGCAGGTCGAACACCCGGTCCAGTTGCGAGTAGCCGGAACCGAAGTCGTCGATGGCGATGCGGATGCCCATCGCCCGATAGCGCGCCACCGCCTCGATCAGGCGCGGCAGGTCGCCTGCGGCTTCGGTGATCTCGTAGACGATGCGATGCGGGGCGATACCGGAGCGCTCCAACTGCGAGAGACTGGGCAGGTTGGCGCCGGGCTCCAGCTGGCTGATCCAGAGTGGGGAGAGGTTCAGGCTCAGGAACCAGTCGTCCGGTGCGGCGGCGAAGCGCCGCAGGGCGTCGTCCCGCAGCACGCGGTCGAGTTGCAGCAGGTCGCCGGTCGCCAGGCTCGGATCGGCGAACAACGGGCCGACCGAGGCATGGGAGCCGTCGGGCTGACGCAGGCGGCCGAGGGCTTCGACGCCGGCGATGCGACCGGTTGCGGTATCGATGAAGGGTTGAAAGAAGGCAGCAGGCTGGCCTTGCAACACGAGGGAATCCTTATCTGCGGCAGCAACGCTCGCCGGTAAAGGGAGAACCTATGCGAGAAGGATGCCACAAAACCAAACGGCTCCCTAGGGAGCCGTTCGTTCAACGCGGGGGTGGTAGCGGATGGTCCGTCTGCTGCTGTTCGCGATGCCGCGTCTGCAGGCGATTGACGAGGGGATAGAGCGCCAATCCGATGCGGGCGAGGCGGCCTACCGCCCCGAGACGCTTGCCGAACAGCGAGAGGAACACCGTGGCCCCCAGTATCAGCGGTTTCTTCGCCGTGCTGGCGACCTTGTCCCGGTTCGGTCGTACCAGATCACCGATGAGGCTGATGGGGTTGTGCAGGGGCTGGGCGTTGTAGATGAGCTGCTGGCGGTACATCTCCATGCGTAGCCTTACCAGCTCCTTGCGCTTCTCACGACTCGTGGCGGCTGTCAGAGGCTGATTCATGGCAGTAGACGCTCCCGGTTGCGATTCAACTCTTCCAGGGTGGCATGGAAGGGGGCTGCACCCTTCACCAGGCTCAGGGCCCGCACGATGCATATCACCAGCGCCACTGCATAGAAGCCGCACAGCGCCAGGGTGGCGGTCATGCGATGGGTATCCCAGAAGGCGATGATGATCGCCGCGGAAACACCCACCAGCACCAGCAGCCCGAAGATCAGGCTGAGCCCGGTGAAGAGGAACAGTTGGAAGGTACGGACCTTCTCTTCCTGAACCTCGATTCCCAGCAACTCGAGATGACTCTGCAGCAACCCGACCACGGCACCGGCGAGGCGCTTGACCGATGGCTTTGGCGCTTCGTCCGGTAGCTCGCGTGGCGGTGAGGTATCCATGGACATCCCCCAGGCTCAGCGGCGCGAAGCCAGCAGGCCGATCAAGAAGCCGACGCCGGCTGCGATGCCCAGGGCCTTGAACGGATTGTCGACCACATACTCCTCGGTGGTCTCCTTGGCCGCGACACCCTGGCGATAGAGGTCTTCCTGCTTGGTCTTGAGCACGTCGCGCGAGCGCTCCAGGCTGGAGCTCAGCTTGGCACGCAGCTCGTCCGCCTGCTCGCCGGCGATACTGGCGGTGTGCTTGAGCAGTTGCTCGGCATCGGCCAACAGGGTGTGGAATTCATCGGTGAGCGCCTGCTCGGCCTCGCCGAGATGACGACGGACCCGCTCGGCGTTGTGCGTGTGCGCCTGCTTGTCGATATCGGCGGCGAGCTCGTCTTTGATCACGGGAGGGATTTTGTCGGTCATGGCACGCTCCTGTCAGGTAGTGGGTATCCGTTTCAGCCCTTTCGAGTGAGCGCCCGGAGCAAAGGTTCCTCGCGCCAGGGCCACCCGCGGCTGGCCACTGTCGGCAACGCTGCGCTTCAGGCCCGCGGCGAAGGGCCAGGATGCGCTTCGCTGGGAAAGTTCCAGATACTTACTCAATAACCGCCGTGGCTCACAAATTCAAGCGCTAGCGCCATTGGGCGACTTATTCAAGTCCCCAGTGAGAACTTTGCTGTTTTTATCACTGTCAGTTGCGTCGTATTTGATCGTCCATGCACTTCTAGGCAAATAAAAGGGGGAAGAATGGAAAACGCCATTGATAGACTCACGGCCGCTTTCAGTACCTATAAATGCTCGGTGACGGCACCGCGTCCCGACGGCAGCATCGTGCTGACCGTGCAAGACCAGCAGTGCGACGACGCCCGCGTCAATCGAGTGATCAGCGCCCGGCAACTGGGTGAAAGCCAGCTGCTCAAGACGGTGATCGACGAGGTGCGCAAGGACGTTTCGCTGCGTGCCGGCGCGCTGGCTCCACAGTCGATGGCGGTACTGCGCGCCACTGGCGCCAACATGCTGAGATACTCGGAGTAACAACTGCCGAGGAGGGGTTCAGATCGAGACTTGCAGTACGGATGCGCCCGCATTCGTTGGTCTCGAATGCTGGACGTCAGCCCCACCAGGCGGTGGCTGGGCGTACCTCTTAAAAATCTTAAAAATATTGCCCTAGCTCTTGCACTTCAGCAGGCGACATTGCGCACAAGGCAATTGTGCGGCGGGGACGCTGTACATGGGACAGGCGACATCGGCCACGCCCCAAGAGGGAAATCCCTGGCCTACCTGCGTAGCGGCCAACCGCGCATTGGCGATGACCCCATTGAGCAGTTCTTCTTCGCGATACAGCGCCTGGCGCAATGCCGGCGAGCGATAGAGGATGCGTCCGCACCTGTCCAGCAGGGTGAAGGAGAAGCGCCCGAAGCGATCCGGCAGAGTCGGCCAGACCTTCAACGGTGCCAGCTGGTCATCGAGTCGGGCGCAGGTCAGTTGGTAGACGGAAGGCTCGGCCGGATCTGCACCGGACAGGGTCGCATCGAACAGCGTGGCAGGGTTCGAGGGGTACAGCAGACTGGCACCGTCCATGGCTTGTATGCCTCTCATCCTGGTTCAGTTCGCGACGGACAGGCGATTGGCGGTACTACAACCGTTGGCGAGAAGTGCCGTGACACCCTGACCCGCGTCTATGGCCATGCCGAGGCGGATGCTGTCGATCAATCGTGCCAGGCGCGTCCGGTCGTGCAACTGTTGCTTGCTGATCAGGCGCTTCACCTTGATGCCCGTGTCGTCGGACAGGGTCAGGCTGACGCTGCCGTCGAGGCGCTCGATACGGAAATTGACCCGATAGTCGTGCTCGAAAGCCGCGGCGATGAGTTGGAAAGGGTTATCCATGGCGTACCTGACTGGCATGAGCGGGGTCAGAGCCATTGACTTCGCTGGGCAAGCGTAGTTCTGGAGCAATCTCCAGAAGTATGACCGACGGCCCGTTTCAGCCGCCCACCTGTCCCGTCCGTTCCGCCCAGCACTGGTCGAAGGCGCTCTGCCAGTCGGGCAGCGGCTGGCCCAGCACCCCGGCCAGCTTGTCGGTGGACAGGCGCGAATTCTTCGGACGGTAGGCCGGCGTGGGATAGGCGCTGCTGGGAATGGGGTTGAGCCGGGCCTTGAGCAGGCCTTCCTCGCGGAGCCGTTGCGCGATCTTCTCGGCGAAGCCGAACCAGGAGGTCTCGCCGGTGGAGGTCAGGTGATAGGTTCCCCAGAGTTCGTGTTGCTCGCTGCACGCCAGCAGACGCTGGGTAGCGTCGGCGATGGTGCGGGTCCAGGTCGGAGCGCCCACCTGGTCGGCGACGATGTTCAATTCGTCCCGCTCGCTGAGCAGGCGCACCATGGTGCGCAGGAAGTTGTTGCCCTGCCAGGAATACACCCAGCTGGTCCGCAGGATCAGGTGGCGTTCGGCGATGTCTCGTACGGCGTTCTCACCGGCCAGTTTGGTGCGGCCATAGACATTGAGCGGGCAGGTGGGGGCGTCCTCGCGATAGCGGCCTTCCTGGGTGCCATCGAAGACGTAGTCGGTGGAATAGTGCACCAAGGGTACGCCCAGTTGCTGGGCCGCCTCGGCAAAGACGCGCGGTACGCGCTCGTTGATCAGGGTAGCCGTCTCGGCGTCGCTCTCGGCGGCATCCACCGCGGTATAGGCGGCGGCATTGATGATGACGTCGGGTTGGGCTGCCAGTACCCGCTGGCGAAGCTCGTCCAGCTGGGTGAAATCCACCTGGGCACGACCGACCACGGTGACCTGGGCCTGCTCGGCCAGCAGCGCCTGGAGGGCTTGAGAGAGTTGTCCGTGTTGACCCGCGATGAAGACATTCATGTACTGATCGATTCCAGAAGGGCTGGCGCGTCCATGCCTGGGGTGACAGGTTGGCCGTCGCCACGACAGCCCTTGGCAAAAGGCGCCAGTCTACCCGATGACCGGCACAGAACAAGGATGGCGATTGGCCGGTGTACGGATGGCTCGACGGGCTCTAGTCCAGGGTCATCGTGCCGCTAGGCTGGGAAGGCCTGGATGATAAAATTTGTTTCACGAATACTTGACAATCGCGCGACGGATCGATGACGGCAGCGGGTCCTGTTCCTGCATAGTTGTGCACAACCTGTACTGGCGCTTGTCAAGCCCCTTTGGCAGTCGTGCGCTTTGCCCAAAAAACCGCTCTTTTGAATTAAGTTGTTGATAGTATTGAATTTATTAAAGTGGTTAAAAAATGATCAACTTGTTCCGGGAGCCCGCGGAGCAAGGCTCAGGGTTCTTTTCCACCATGTTTTCAACAAAGTTATCAACAGAAGCTGTGGATTGTTCCGTCCGGCTAGGGCGCCGCAACCTTAATCGGTGCTGAACGAAAGCGCCCTGACGCAGGCGCCCACGGCGGCTCTTTCGGCGGGGCGATTTCAGCCGGAAAGAGCCAGTTGTCGACTCAGTAGCGCGCGCAGCGAGGCTGGCTTGACCGGCTTGGGCAGGAAGTCCAGGCGCGCGGCGCGCACCCTGGCCAGGCACTCGGGGCGGCCGTCCGCGCTGATGACGATCCCGGGGATGTCCTGGCGGAGGGTCCGGCGAATCCACTCGGCGACCTCCGGGCCGATATCGGCGTCGCTCAGGTGGTAGTCGACGATCAGCAGTCGCGGTACCACGCCCTGTTCGAGCAGCTCCGCGCATTCTTCCCGGCTGCGTGCGGTCCAGACCTGGCAGCCCCAGCGCCCGAGCAGGCTGCGCAGGCCCAGCAGGATGCTGTCTTCGTTGTCGATGCACAGCACCGGGTCGCCCGGCAGCGGCTGGCTGGCCTCGGCGGCCGCAGCCGCCTGGACCGCCAGGGGGGGTGCCAGGGGCACCTTGACGCTGAAGACGCTGCCATGGCCCGGCCAGGAGCGTACCGACAGTTCGTGGCCGAGCACCCGGCAAAGGCGATCGGCGATGGCCAGGCCGAGCCCAAGGCCCTTTTCCGCGCGGGTCTGGTGGCTATCCAGGCGCTTGAACTCCTCGAAGATGAGATCAAGCTTGTCCGGCGGGATGCCGGGGCCGCTGTCCCAGACTTCCAGGCTCACGTGCTGTGCCTGACGGCGGACGCCGAGCAGTACCCGGCCGTCGGCGTATCTCAGGGCGTTGGTGAGGAAGTTCTGCAATACCCGACGCAGCAGCTTGCTGTCGCTGTTGACGACCAGCCGGCTGTTGCGGATCCGCAGGCTGGTGCCCTGGTCCTGGGCCAGGGCCTTGAACTCGACGCCGAGGGCGTCGAACAGGGTGGCCAGGGGGAAGGGTGCCGGATTGGCGAGGATGCGGCCGTTTTCCAGCCGCGAGATGTCCAGCAGGTCGGCGATCAGGTCTTCGCTGGATCTCAGGGCGCTGTCCATGTTGCGCACCAGCTCCTGGGCCTCGCGGGCCAGGCCGTCCTGATGGGCGAGGGCCGCGGTGAACAGGCGGGCGGCGCTGAGCGGCTGCATCAGGTCATGGCTGACCGCAGTGAGGAAGCGGCTCTTGGACTGGTTGGCCGCTTCGGCGTGGGCCTTGGCCTCCACCAGCGCCTGGTTGAGCTGGGACAGCTCGCGGGTGCGTTCCTCCACCCGCTGTTCCAGGCCTTCGTTGGCTTCGCGCAGGGCGCGCTCGGCCTCGCGGAAGGCGGTGATGTCGGTGAAGCTCATGACGAAGCCACGCCCCGGCATGGGGCTGCCGATCAGCTCGATCACCCGGCCATTGGGAAAGGTACGCTCGGAGGTGTGGGGAATGCCCTGGCGCATTCGCTCCACCCGGCGCGCCACGTGGTCATCGGGATCGCCCGGGCCGCAGAGGCCACGCAGGGCGTTGTAGCGGATGATCTCGGCGATGGGCCGGCCGACCTGGATCATGCCCTCGGGATAGTCGAACAGCTCCAGGTAGCGCTGGTTCCAGGCCACCAGCCGCAGGGACTGGTCGACCACGCTGATGCCCTGGGAGATGTTCTCGATGGCGCCCTGCAAGAGCGCCCGGTTGAATTCCAGTACCTCCGAGGCTTCGTCGGCGATGCGCACCACGTCGTCGACCTGCATGTCGCGGCCTTCGATGGCGGCCTTCACTACGGCCCGGGCGGAGGACGCGCCGATCACCCCCGCCAGCAGGCGTTCGGTGTGGGCGATCCATTCGTTGTTGGCATTGCTGCCGGGCCGGTAGGTCAGGCCACTCTGCTCGGCGAAGCGACTGAAGCTGAGGCGGGCGCGCTCATCGCCGACGAAGCGGGCGGCGAGCAGGCGCAGGTCTTCCAGCTTGACCGCCAGCAGGGCGCGGTTGCGTGGCTTGGGCAGGGCGTACTGGGCGATGAAGCGCCCGGCCTGCCAGTATTCCGAGACCCGGGTACGCGACAGCAGGGAGACCAGGGCGAACAGCAGGAAGTTGCCGGCTAGGGAGACCAGGGCGCCGACGGTAGTGGGCTGTAGGGTCCAGCCATTGCTGGGGTGCTCGAACCAGGCCAGACCGGGGAAGCCGTGCAGCGGCCAGTGCAGGCTGACGGCGACCACCGGCAGTACCATCAGGTAGCCCCACAGCAGGGCGCCGGCGGTGAGGCCGGCGAAGACGCCGCGGCGGTTGGCGGCTTTCCAGAACAGCGCCCCGACCATGGCCGGGCCGAGCTGGGCGATGGCCGCGAAGGCGATCTGGCCGATGGTGGCAAGGCTGGCGCTGGAGCCCAGCAGGCGATAGCTGCAGTAGGCCAGCACCAGGATGACCACGATGCTGGCGCGGCGCACCGTGAGCATCCAGTGGCTGAAGACCTCGTGGGGGCTTTCCACCTGGCCGCGGCGCCTGAGCAGCCAGGGCAGCACGATGTCGTTGGAGACCATGGTGGAGAGCGCCACGCAGGCGACGATCACCATGCCGGTGGCGGCCGAGGCGCCACCAAGGAAGGCCAGCATGGCCAGCCAGGGGCGATCCTGGGCCAGCGGCAGGCTGATGACGAAGGAGTCGGGCAGCACGCCGCCGGGCAGGTGCAGTTGGCCGGCCAGGGCGATGGGAATGACGAACAACGCCGCCAGCGCGAGGTAGAGAGGGAACACCCAGCGCGCCAGGTTGACGTCCCGGGTGTCGGTGTTTTCTACCACGGTGACGTGGAACTGACGCGGCAGGCACATCACCGCGATGAAGGCGACGCCGGTCTGGATCAGCAGGCCGGGCCAGTCGAGGGTCTCGCGCCAATAGTCCTGCAGTTGCGGCGCCTGCTGCGAGCGCTCGAGCAGATCGCCGAAGCCCTGGTGCAGTCCGTAGGTGACCCAGAGGCCCACGGCGAGGAAGGCGGCGAGCTTGACCAGGGATTCGAAGGCGATGGCCAGCATCATGCCGCGGTGATGCTCGGTGACGTCGAGGTTGCGGGTGCCGAAGAGGATGGCGAAGACCGCCAGCACCAGGGAGACGAACAGCGCCGTGTCCTGGGCGCGGGTGCCCTGGGTCTCGGCATTGATGCCGGTCAGCAGGTTGACGCCGATGACGATGCCCTTGAGTTGCAGCGCCAGATAGGGCAGTACCCCGACCAGGCAGATCAGGGCGACCACGATGGCCAGGGTCTGGGATTTGCCGTAGCGGGCGGCGATGAAATCGGCAATGGAGGTGATGTTCTCCTTCTTGCTGATCAGCACCATCTTCTTCACCAGTTGCGGTGCCAGCAGCAGGAAGAGGATGGGACCCAGGTAGATGGGCAGGAACGACCAGAGCTGATCGGCGGCCTGGCCCACGGCGCCGAAGAAGGTCCAGCTGGTGCAGTAGACGGCCAGCGACAGGCTGTAGACCCAGGCCCGCAGCCGCGGCCGGAGTGGCGGGCGACGGTCGCCATAGAAGGCGATGCCGAACAGCAGGGCCAGGTAGCCGAGGGTAACGGTGATGATCAGCCCACTGGGCAGGGACATGGCGACTCCGAACGTTCCGGGGCGCCCGTCGCGCCCGGACAAAGTGTCGCACCTTGGGCCACCAGACGTCAGGTCTGCGGATCTGTACGGCGACATTGGGTTGAGCCCAGCCGCTGGCCCTGTTAGGTTGGCGGGCTGATTCAAGCGAGAGAGACCGTCATGTTCCAAGCGCAGCCCATTTCCCTGCAACGTGGTGCGCTGCGCCTGGACCCCCTGGCGGAGGCCGACGTACTGGAACTGGTCAGCCTGGCCGAGCGCAATCGCGAGGCGCTGCACTATCTCAGCGGACCGCTGCGGCCGGACTGGTATCGCCAGGCCCTGGCCGAACAGCGCGAGGGGCGGTCGCTGCCCTTCGCCGTGCGGGTGGCCGATCGGCTGGTGGGCACTACCCGTTTCGCCGACTTCCTGCCGGCCCTGCCCGCCGCGGAGATCGGCTGGACCTGGCTCGACCAGGAGCAGCATGGCAGCGGCCTCAACGGCAATCTCAAGTACCTGATGCTCCGGCACGCCTTCGAGCACTGGCAACTGGTCCGGGTGCAGCTCAAGACCGCCGCCGCCAACCTCAGGTCGCAGGGCGCCATCGAGAAGCTCGGCGCCGTGCGCGAAGGCTTGCTGCGCAACCACCGTCGGCTGGCCGACGGGCGTCTGGACGACACCGTGATGTACAGCATCACCGATCGCGAATGGCCCGAGGTGAAGGCACGCCTGGAGGCCTCCTTCAACTGATCGGCCAGGGCTCCGCTACCATTCGTCGGGACGGATCGGTGGTGGTACCTGGGCGACAGGTCTACGTCGCGACTTTGGCGCCGGTATTCCAACGGTGGTCGTCAGCTACTCACCAGTTTTCCGCGGGGCGGTCGACACTCTTGCTCAATGGCAAGAATTCGCCTGCATTCATCCGCGGACCACTGCATGTTTCCTCTCTCGGCTTCCTCTGCGTTGCGCACGCTCAAGGTGGTCTGGCCCTTCGTCATCATCCTGTCGTGCCAGGCCCTGGTCGCCATCGTCAGTCTGCAACTGCTGTCGACGGTGCGCGCCTATGTCTCGGCGGAAAGCCTGTGGAGCAAGAGCCTGGGCAACGCCATGCTCTCCCTGGGCGCCTATCTCGACGAGGGGCGGCCAGAGTCCTACCAGGCATACCTGGCCTCGATCAGCGTCAACGATCTCGACCGCGCCGCTCGCTACGAGCTGGATAACGGCGGCAGCCGGGAGGAGGCCGCACGGCTGCTGCGGCTGGCTGGCAACGATCTGGACGACATCGACGGTCTCATCCGGCTCTTCCGGCTGGCCCGCCACGTCGAGCCGTTCCAGGGGGTTATCGCCTGCTGGCAGGCCACCGACCCCTACCTGGACGAATTCCAGGCGCTGGCGCAGACCGGCTTCGAGCTGATCAAGCTGGAGGGGGCTGGGCCGCTGCTGATCCCGCTGAAGCGCCACCTGCTGGATCTGCACGACCGGATGATGCCGGAGACGGTGGCTTTCTCGGAGCGGCTCGGCCTGGCCTCGCGCCAACTGGTCTGGGGGTTGCTCGTCGCCAACGTCCTGGTCGGGGCGCTGCTGGTGCTGCTGACCGTCCGGCGCATGCATCGCCTGGTGCAGCAGCGCTGGGTTTCCGAGCGCGCCCTGCAGGCGGAAAAGCAGCGGGTCCAAGTGATCCTCGCCTCCATCGGCGATGCCGTGTTCGCGGTAGATGCCCAGGGGCGGCTGCTTTATCACAATCCCGCCGCGGAGCAGCTGTTGCGGCAGCCGCTGCTCGTCGTCGGGACGCCCGTTACCCAGCTGTTCGATATCCAGACCGAGGACCAGCAGGGATCCACCGAGCCCCTGGCCGAGCGGCTGCTGAGCGAGGCGTGGCTGCAGGGCAACGAATCCCTGGCGCAGCAGCTGGTGCTGACCGATGGCTCGCGCCTGCCCGTGGCCCTGACGGTAACCGCCTTGCCGGCTGACGAATCCGCTGCCGGGGTGGTGCTGGTGATGCACGACCAGACCCGGGAGCGTGCCTTTCTCCGTGATCTCGCCTGGCAGGCCAGTCACGACGCCCTGACCGGGCTGCTCAATCGCCGGGAATTCGAGACCCGGCTGGAGCGCCTGCTGGCGCGGGAGGACCTGAGCCTGGCCTCGTTGCTGTTCATCGATCTGGATCAGTTCAAGATCGTCAACGATACCTCCGGGCATTTCCACGGCGATCGGCTGTTGCGGCAGTTGTGCACCTTGCTGGGCACCCAACTGGATGAGGACGACTGCCTTGCCCGGCTGGGGGGCGACGAATTCGGGGTGCTGCTGGAGAGACGCACCCCGGGCGAGGCCGAGGCCCTGGCGGAGCGGCTGCGCGGTTGCGTCGGCGCCCAGCAGTTCGAGGCGGTGGGGCAGAGCTTCCGGATGGGCCTGAGCATCGGGGTGGTGCATCTGGGGGATCATCCGCTGACGCCGGAGGAGGCCTTGCGCCTGGCCGATCTGGCCTGCTACGCGGCCAAGGACAAGGGACGCAATCGCGTCCAGGTGTTCGCACCGGGGGATGTGGAGCTCGGCCAGCGCCACGACGAGATGACCTGGGTGCAGCGCCTGCATCGGGCGCTGGACGAGGATAGATTCCGCCTCTATGTCCAGCCGATCCTTGGTCTGGGCGAGCGGACGGCGGCTGACCGCCACGTCGAGGTACTGGTGCGATTGGAGGAGGGGAGCCAGCTGATCGCCCCGGGGGCCTTCATTCCGGCGGCGGAGCGCTACGGCCTGATGCCGGACCTGGATCGCTGGGTGATCGCCGCGGCCCTGGCGCGTTTCGCCGAGCTGCCCGACGGGCTGCTCGACACTCTGGCCATCAACCTGTCCGGGCATTCACTGGGCGAGGTGGGTCTGGCGGATTTCGTCAAGCAGCAGCTGCACCGCTGGCGGATCGCCCCGGCGCGAATCTGCTTCGAAATCACCGAAACCAGCGCCGTGGCCAATCTGGGGGCGGCGCGGCTCTTCATGGAGGAGTTGCGCGGCCTGGGGGTGAGATTTTCCCTGGACGACTTCGGCGCCGGCATGTCGTCCTTCACCTATCTCAAGCACCTGCCGGTGGACTACCTGAAGATCGATGGCAGCTTCGTCCGTCACCTGCTCGAAGATCCGGTGGATGCCGCCATGGTGGAGGCGATCAACCGGCTGGGGCATCTCACCGGCAAGAAGACCATCGCCGAATTCGCCGAGAACGACGCCGTGGTGGCGGCGCTGGGGGCGCTGGGAGTCGACTATGCCCAGGGCTATGGCATCGCCCGGCCGCAGCCCTTCACTGAGGAGACCTGCCGGGCCTTGCTCCGGCAGGTGTGGCGCGAGGGTTCAGGCGCGGGTGTCGTCGTCCTTGAAGCGGCGGAAAACGGTCGCCAGTAGCGCCCCGGAGATATTGTGCCAGACGCTGAACAGCGCACTGGGCACCGCCGCCAGGGGCGAGAAATGCGCCGTCGCCAGGGCCGCGCCGAGGCCGGAATTCTGCATGCCCACCTCCAGCGCCAGGGATTTGCGCTGGGCCACCGGCAGCTTGCAGAACTTGCCGGTGAGATAGCCGAGCAGGAAGCCGAAGCCGTTGTGCAGGATCACCACCGCCATGATCAACAGACCGGACTCGGCGATGCGTGCCTGGCTGGCGGCCACCACCGCAGCGACGATCACCACGATGCTCACCACCGAGGCCAGCGGCAGCACCTCCACGAGGGCGCCGACGCGGTTGCCCAGCAGGCGCTGGGCGATCAGGCCCAGGGCGATGGGTAGGAGCACCACCTGCAGGATCGACCAGAACAGACCGGCGAAGGAGATCGGTAGCCAGGTGGAGGCCAGCAGCCAGATCAGTGCCGGGGTCAGCAGCGGCGCGAGCAGGGTGGTCACAGCGGCGATGGCCACCGACAGCGCCAGATCGCCCTTGGCCAGCCAGGTCATGACGTTGGAGGCGGTCCCGCTGGGGCAGCAGCCGACCAGGATGACGCCCACGGCAATCTCCGGCGGCAGGTGGAACAGCTGGCACAGCGCCCAGGCCACACCCGGCATGATGACGAAGTGTGCCACCACGCCCAGCAGGACCCGCCAAGGATGCCGACCCAGGGCCGCGAAGTCTTCCAGCTTGAGGGTCAGGCCCATGCCGAACATGATCACCCCCAACAGCGGCACGATGGCCACGCTCAGCGGCTTGAACACGGCGGGGGCGAAGAAGGCCAGCAGGGCGGCGAACAGCACCCAGAAGGCGAAGGTATTGCCGACGAAGCGGCTGAAGGCGGCGAGGGCACGCATAGGTGATTCCTATCAGAAGGGCAGAAAAAAGGCCGGTCTCTGCCGGCCTTGGAGCCTGTCCACGTGATCGTATGGGCCTTGGGCCTCAATCGATCACGCGCAGGTCGTGATTACAGCCCCTGGGGCAGCTCTTCGCCACCCAGGGCTTCGATCAGCTGTGGCAGGAATTCCGCCAGGGTCATCATCATCAGCACGAAGCTGGCGTCCTGCTGGCCGAGGGCGTCTTCGCCGCCGTCCTGCTCGGCCTGGTCCTGCAAGAGGTCCTCGAACTTGAGTCTCTTGATGGTGACCTTGTCGTCCAGCAGCAGCGCCAGCTTGTCCTGCCAGGCCAGTGCCAGCTTGGTGACCAGCTTGCCGGCGGCGAGGTGGTTCTGGATCTCTTCGCTGGTGAGGTCCTGGCCCTTGCAGCGGACCACGCCGCCGTCTTCGCCGGCATCGCGCAATTCGCACTCGTCGAGGATGAACAGGCCATGGGTGGCGTCACCGGCCTTGACCCAGTCGGTGAAGGTGGCCATGGGCGCCTGCTTGACGCCCAGCGGGCGCACCGGCAGCGAACCCAGGGCATCGCGCAGGGTGGACAGCAGGTCCTCGGCGCGCTTGGCGCTGGAGGCGTCCACCAGGATCCAGCCCTGCTTGGGATCGATGGCGGCATAGGTGGTCTGGCGACGGATGAAGGCGCGCGGCAGGAAGGCCTGGACGATCTCGTCCTTGATCTGCTCCTTCTCCTTCTTGTAGACCTTGCGCATCTGCTGGGTCTCGATCTCGTCGACCTTCTCCTGCACGGCTTCCTTGACCACGCTGCTGGGCAGGATGCGTTCTTCCTTGCGCGCGGCGATCAGGAAGAAGCCCTGGCTTTCGTGGACCAGCGGCAGGTCCGGGCCCTTGCCGAAGGGGGCGACGAAACCGTAGGTGGACAGCTCCTGGCTGGCGCAGGGGCGGGCGGGCTTGGCGGCGAGGGCGGCTTCGAGGGCTTCGGTCTCGAAGGCGACTTCCTGGGTGAGACGGTAGACGAGCAGATTACGGAACCACATGGTGTCACTCCCAAAAACGAAGCGCGCATTATCCGCGTCGCTCGCCCCAGAGGCCAACCCCGGATTGCGGTGGTCGTCGGGAATGCCCGCTTGGGCACGCTTTCCCCCGGGTCGCGAAGGGCAACGCTAAGCCTTTGGAAGTGCTGGGAAATTTTTTTCAAAAAGGGGTTGCCAGGTAGGGAACCCCTCCGTAGAATGCGCCCCACTTCGAGAGCAAACGGGTGATTAGCTCAGCTGGGAGAGCATCTGCCTTACAAGCAGAGGGTCGGCGGTTCGATCCCGTCATCACCCACCACTCGAGGTAATGCGCAGCGGTAGTTCAGTCGGTTAGAATACCGGCCTGTCACGCCGGGGGTCGCGGGTTCGAGTCCCGTCCGCTGCGCCATTCAAGGTTGTCTGGTCCTGAACGCCAGCAGCCATCGAGAAGCGGCCCTAGTGGCCGCTTTTTCGTTTGGGCGCGATTTTTCTGGTCGGGCTTTCTCGGGTTTTCCTTCTTTATATGAGTTGCTTGGGTCGAGGATATTTGCACCTCGGCCTGAGCACCCGTGCGTGGAAAACGCTGCGCGGTTTTCCACGCTACGTGTTAATCGGCGTTCCTAAAGAGCGTAGTGTGGAAAACGGCGCAGCCTTTTCCACGGGCAGTTCGCCGCGAGGGATTCCCTCACCCCAGCCCTCTCCCGGAGGGAGAGGGGGCGCTTCGAGCGGGTATTCGTCTTCGGTAGCTCCTGCTAGACACCAGGCCGTTGTAGGGGCAACGGTCTTATCGCGGCCATGGGCCGCTCCTACAGGGTGTCACGTTTTTGTAGGAGCGGCCCATGGCCGCAATAGAGTCAGCAGACGGATTCAGCCCCTTACCGCCTCGAGTACCGCCTCCAATGGATGGCGCAGGCGGCGGTCGTCGATCCGCTTGACCTGGCTGCGGCAGGAGTAGCCGGTGGCCAGGGCTTCGCCCTGGTCGGCCGGGACCGCCACGGCGCGGGCCCAGGATAGGTCGTAGATCACCTTGGAGGTCGCCAGGTTGCGTGCCTCGTGGCCGTAGGTGCCGGACATGCCGCAGCAGCCGGTGCTTTCCGGCTTGAGCCCCAGGCCCAGGCGTTCGAAGACCTGTTGCCACTGGCTGACGCTGGCCGGGGCATTGGTCTTCTCGGTGCAATGGCCGAGCAGGCGATAGACCTTGTCGCCAACTACCTGCTTTTCTCCCGGCAATACCTGCAGCAGCCACTCCTGGGGCAGCAGCACCTCGGGCATCCGGGCGATGCCGGGCACCTTGGTGTACTCCTGGCGGTAGACCAGGGTCATGGCCGGGTCCAGCCCCACCAGCTTGACGCCGAAGCCCGCCAGGCTGGCGAGTTGGGCCGCGTTGCGCCGCGCGGTGCGCTCGAAGGCGCCGAGGAAGCCCTGCACCTGCAGTGGCTTGCCGTTGGCGCGATAGGGGGCGAGGAATACCCGCTGGCCGAGCCGCGCCGCCAGTTCGAGGAAGGCGGCGGTGAGTGGCGTCTCGAAGTAGCGGGTGAAGGCGTCCTGCACCACCACGATGGTCCTGGCGCGCTCTTCATCGCTCAAGGCCAGCAGGCGTTCCGGGGTGGCGATCTGGACTTGCCACTGATGCATGACCGGCACCAGGTCGAAGCGGCTGAGCAGGGGGCTGTCGACCATGCCGATGCGTTCGGCGAACAGGCGCTGGATCGGCGTGGCGCCCATGACGGCGTTGTAGAGACCGGGCGCGCGAGCGAACAGCGGCAGGCTGAACTCCAGGGAGCCGATCAGGTAGTCACGCAGCGGCCGCAGGTAGCGACGGTGATAGAGCTCGAGAAAGCGCGAGCGGAATTCCGGCACGTTGACCTTGATCGGGCACTGGCCCGCGCAGGACTTGCACGCGAGGCACCCAGCCATGGCGTCGTAGACCTCGTGGGAGAAGTCCGCCTCGGCCTGGCGGCCATTGCGCCAGCGTTGCGGCAGGGCCTTGAGCCAGTTCAGCGCGCCACGCGGGGCCGGGGCCAGGACATCGATGCCGGCCTGGCCTTGCAGGCGCAGCCATTCGCGGATCAGGGCGGCGCGGCCCTTGGGCGAGTGGATACGCTGGCGGGTGGCCTTCCAGGACGGGCACATGGCGTCGTCGGGATCGTAGTTGTAGCAGGCACCGTTGCCGTTGCAGTGCATGGCGGTGCCGTAGCTCTGCCAGACGCGCTCGTCGAGGGTGCGGTCCAGCTCGCCACGCAAGGTCACGCCGTCGATCTTCAGCAGCTCGGCGCCGCTGGCGAGCGGGGTGGCGATCTTGCCCGGGTTGAGCTGATTGTGCGGATCGAAGGCACCCTTGAGCGCCTGCAAAGCCGGGTAGAGGTCCCCAAAGAAGGCCGGCGCGTATTCCGAGCGCACGCCCTTGCCGTGTTCGCCCCAGAGCAGGCCGCCGTATTTCTGGGTCAGCGCGGCGACCTGGTCGGAGATCGGCCGGACCAGGGCCGCCTGGCGCGGGTCCTTGAGGTCCAGCGCCGGACGCACGTGCAGCACCCCGGCGTCGACGTGGCCGAACATGCCGTATTGCAGGTTGTGGCCGTCGAGCAGGGCGCGGAATTCGGTGATGAAGTCGGCCAGGCGCTCCGGCGGGACCGCAGTGTCCTCGACGAAGGGCTGCGGACGTATCTCGCCCTGGACATTGCCCAAGAGGCCCACGGCGCGCTTGCGCATGGTGTAGACGCGGGTCACGGCGCTGCGGCCCACGGCCAGGGTGTGGCCCAGGCGTTCGACGGTGGCGTCCTGGCGCAGATGGTCGAGGAAGCCCTGGACGCGGGCATCCACGGCCTCGGGATCGTCGCCGCTGAATTCCACCAGGTTGATGCCCAGGGTGGGACGCGCGACGTCCTCGGGGAAGTATTCCGCCACGCTGTGCCAGACGATGTCCTGCATGGCCAGCAAGAGCACCTTGGAATCCACCGTCTCGATGGACAGCGGCTTGAGTTGGATCAGGGCGCGGGCATCGCGCAGGGCGTCCATGAAGCTGGCATAGCGGACGTTGACCAGCACCGAATACTTGGGAATCGGCAGGACGTTGAGCTTGGCCTCGGCGATGAAAGCCAGGGAGCCCTCGGCGCCGCAGAGCACGCTGTTGAGATTGAAGCGGCCGTCCGGTTCGATCAGGTGCGCGAGGTCATAGCCGGTGAGGCAGCGATTGAGCTTGGGAAAGCGCGCCTCGATCAGTTCGGCCTGTTGCTCGGCGATGTCCCGCGCACAGCGGTAGACCGCACCGGTGCGATCCTGGCGCGCGCAGAGGGCGTCCAGTTCGGCGGCGTCCACCGGACGACTTTCCAGGCGTTCGCCACCGATCAGGTAGGCGTCCAGTTCCAGCACATGGTTACGGGTCTTGCCGTAGGTCACGCTGCCCTGGCCGCTGGCGTCGGTATTGATCATGCCGCCGATGGTGGCGCGGTTGGAGGTGGACAGCTCCGGGGCGAAGAACAGGCCGTGGGGCCTGAGCGCGGCATTGAGCTGGTCCTTGACCACCCCCGCCTGCACCCGCACCCAGCCCTGCTCGACGTTGATCTCGAGGATGCGGTTCAGGTGACGGGAGAGATCGACCACGATGCCATCGGTGAGGGATTGGCCGTTGGTGCCGGTGCCGCCACCACGCGGGGTGAGGACCACGCCCTGGAAGCGCGACTCGCCCATCAACTGGGCCAGGCGCTGGACGTCGGCGCTGTCCTTGGGAAAGACCGCCGCCTGGGGCAGGCGCTGGTAGATGGAGTTGTCGGTGGCCATGACCGTGCGGCTGGCGTGGTCCGGCGCGATCTCGCCCTGGAAGCCGCTGGCAGCGAGGGCGGTGAGGAAGTCGGTGTAGGCGGTGGCAAGGGGCGCCGGGGCCGGCAGGCGGGCGATCATGTTCATCAGGCGGGCTCTCTGGCGGCGGACGGCCATCTCCTTCACCCAGCGAAGGAATGGCGTCGACCTTTTCTGGCTATAGTAGGCATTCTCACCAGAGGGCGCCGGGGCCACAACCGAAGATTCCGCCGCCTATGCCGGAAGAACTTGAATGAATCACCGTCGGCTGACGCCGTCCATGTCGCTGCTGCTGGCCTTCGAGGCGGCGGCGCGCCACGAGAGCTACACCCGGGCGGCCGAGGAGCTGTCCCTGACCCAGAGCGCCGTGGGCCGCCAGGTGCAGGCGCTCGAACAGTTGCTGGGGCTGACGCTGTTTCGTCGCGAGGGCCGGCAGATCGTGCTCACCGATGTGGGGCGCGCCTACAGCAGGGAACTGGGGCTGGCGCTGGGGCAGATCCGCAGTGCCACCCTGCAGGCCATGGCCTTCGCCTCCGGCCAGGGCACCCTGCGCCTGGCAGTGCTGCCGACCTTCGGCTCCAAGTGGTTGCTGCCACGCCTGGGCGGGTTCTACGCCGCCCACCCCGGCATGCTGGTGCACCTGCATTCGCGCATCCAGGCGGTGGACTTCGCCGCCAGCGAGATCGATGCCGCCATCAGCGTCGGCAGTGGCGACTGGCCGGGGCTCCGGGCCCATCCGTTGCAGGCCGAGCAACTGGCCGTCATCGCCAGTCCGGCCACCCTGGCGGAATTGCCGGACGCGACACCCGCCACCCTGGCCGGGCAACTGCTGCTCGGCGTGGCCAACAATCCCCAGGCCTGGGGCGAATGGTTCCGGCACCACGAGCTGCCGCACCGGGCCATGCGACCGGGGCCGAGTTTCGAGCTGACCTCGCACCTGATCCAGGCGGTGCGCGCCGGCATCGGTATCGGCCTGGTGCCGCGGGTACTGGTGGAGGACGAGCTGGGCCAGGGCGAGCTGGTGGCCTGCGGTATGCCCCTGGTCAGCCGGCGCAGCTACTACCTGGTCTATCCGCCGCGCAACGAGGGGCTGCCGTCGCTACAGGCCTTTCGCCAGTGGCTGCTGGCCGAGATCAACGACGCAGAGGTACATCCATGAGCAAGCCGGGACAGCGGGTACTGGCCGCGCTGCGGCAGATGATCCTGTCCGGCGAACTGGCGGCGGGCGAACGCCTGGCGGAGATACCCACCGCCGAGCGCTTCGCCGTGTCGCGCATGCCGGTACGCCTGGCCTTGCGCACCCTGGCCCAGGAGGGCCTGCTGGAAAGTAGCGGCGCCCGGGGCTACCAGGTGCGCGCCTTGACCGGTGCGGATCTGGAGGGTGCGGTGGAGGTACGCGGCGTACTGGAAGGCCTGGCCGCGCGCCAGGCGGCCGAGCGGGGATTGGACGCCGCCACCCGGGCCAAGCTGGAAGATTGCCTGCGGCGTGGCGATCGGCTGTTCGCCAAGGGACATGTGCTGCTGGAGGATCTGGAGGAGTACCACGACCTCAATCGCGCCTTTCACCAGGCCATCGTCGCGGCCAGCGGCAATCCGGCCATCGCCGTGGCCCTGGGGCGCCACGAGCACCTGCCCTTCGCCTCGGTCAGCGCCCTGGCGGTGGACGCGCAGAATCTTGGACGAGAATATCGCCGTTTCAACTTCGCCCATCTGCAGCACCATGCGGTGTTCGATGCCCTGGTACGCGGCCAGGGTGCCCGCGCCGAGGGCATCATGCGCGAGCACGCCCAGGCGACCCTGGGCTATGCACGGTGGTTCGGTGGGGAAGAGGGGGAGGCAGGGGAAATGAGGGTGCTGGTGTAGGGCGGGCCCTCACCCCGGCCCTCTCCCAAGGGGAGAGGGGAGTAAGAACCTGTTCACGATCTGCTGCGAGTCGGCCAAACCGCGTTGAAAATGCCCTGGGTCGCCAGCCCGGCCTGGGCGGCCCCGTCGCAATGCTCATTTACCACTCGTAAACCCGAGCGCGGGTCCGATCCGCTTCCTCAGCTATTTTCGTGGGGCCGCCTAGGCCTTGTTTGGCTCTGGCTCGCGAGATGGTGAACAGGTTCTGAGGTGGGCTCGGGGTGTTAGAGATCCAGCACCAGGCGCTCGCCCTTGGCGCGGGAGCAGCAGGGGGTGAAGCGGTCGTTGGCAGCGTGCTCGGCCGCGGAGAGGAAGAGGTCGCGATGCTCCGGTTCGCCGGCTAGCACCTGGGTCAGGCAGGTGCCGCAGAGGCCCTGGCCGCAGGACACCGGCAGGACGATGCCGAGATCTCCCAGCACCTCGACCACGCTGCGTTCGGCCGGTACCTGCACGCGGCGACCGCTGCGCGCCAGCTCTACCTCGAAGGGTCTTTGCTCGCCCTGGGCGGCGGGATCGGCGGCGAAGAACTCCCGATGGATCTGGCCGGGTTGCCAGCCCTGGGCCCGGGCGGCGTCCACCACCGCGGCCATGAAGCCGGCCGGCCCGCAGACATAGAGGTGGTCGTCCGGTGCCGCCGGACCGAGCAGGTGCTGGAAGTTGGGACGTAGCGCCGGGTCCTGCTGGTCGAAGTGGACCTTGACCCGGTCGGCATAGGGGCGTGCCTTGAGCCAGGGGATGAAGGCCGCATGGTCGCGATCCCGCACCAGGTAGCGCAGCTGGAAATGGGCACCTTGTTGATGGAGCTGCTCGGCCATGGCCAGGATGGGGGTGATGCCGATGCCACCGGCCAGCAACTGGGTGCGGCGCGCGGTGGGGACCAGGGCAAAGAGATTACGCGGCTCGCTGACCTGCAGGCGGTCGCCCACCTGAAGCCGGTGCATGGCCTGAGAGCCGCCGCGGGATTCCGGCACCAGTAGCACAGCGATGCGATAGTGGCTGGGCGCCGGTTCCGGGGTGGCGCAGAGGGAATAGTGGCGCACTAGGCCGTCGCCCAGGGTGATCTCCAGATGGGCCCCAGCGGCGAAGCCGGGTAGGGGGCCGCCGTCGGCCCGGGTCAGGTCGAAGGCCAGGATGGTGGGGGCCTCGCGCTGCACGGCGGTGACGATCAGATCGAGCATGGGGTGTCCTCCTAGGCGATCTGCCGGACCGGGATGCCGGTGGCGGCCTGTTCGGCGTCCAGCAGGCGGTCGATGATCTGCCGCGACTGCACGCCACCGGCATCGATGTTGAGTTTGAGCAGGCCGCGCTCGGGATAGCGCAACAGGTTCTGCTGTTGGCGTTCGAGCATCTCCAGGTCCTCGCTGAAGATCTTGCCCTGGCCCTCGCGGATGCTGGCGGTGAGTTCGGTATCGTCCGGCTTGAAGTTGCGCGCCATGCCCCAGAAGTACCAGATGGAGGTCTCGGTCTCGGGGGTGATGAAGTCCACCACCACGCTGGACGCCTTGACCGCGGCCGGGGCCTCGTAGCCGCCATGGCCGGCATGGGCTACGCCTACCTCGATCATCACGTGGCTGGGCGGGGTGAAGCGGCAGATCTGCCAGCGATCCACCGGGACATCGTCGGCCAGGCCGTTGCCACGCAGGGCCATGCGCCAGAAGGGCGGAGCGGGGATGTTCTCCATGTGGCGGCTGGTGATGACCTCGTCACCCTCGACGCGGGTAGCAGGCGGCGCCTCGTCGATCTCCTTCTGGCCGATGCTGGAGGCGTGGACATAGGTCTCGTGGGTGAGATCCATGAGGTTGTCGATCATCAGCCGGTAGTCGCATTGGATGTGATAGAGGCCGCCGCCATAGGCCCAGTCGGGGCTCTCGGCCCATTCCAGGTGCGGGATCAGCGCCGGATCGGCCTTGGCCTGATCGCCCGGCCAGACCCAGACGAAGCCGTGGCGCTCGATGGCAGCATAGGGGCGCACCGCGGGAAAGACGCCGACTCGCTGCCCCGGCATGCCCAGGGTCTTGCCACCGCAACCCATCTCCAGGCCGTGATAGCCGCAGACCAGGGTGCCGGCGCGGACGAAGCCCAGGGACAGCGGCGCGCCGCGGTGCGGGCAGAAGTCTTCCAGGGCCACCACCTGGCCATTGGCGTCACGGTAGAAGACCAGGGGTTCGCCGCAAATCTGGCGACCCAGGGGTTTGTCCTGGACTTCGTCGGGGGTGCAGGCGACGTACCAGGCGTTCTTCGGGTACATGATCGGGACCTCTTGTTGTTGTCTATTGGATCCAATAGTTATGAGATTTAACCATTCCTGTCAACGTGATTCCGTGGCGAAGGCCTCTATCAGGACGAATGGCGCTGCCATCTCCTCTGCTATTGGATCCTGTCTACCGAATCATCTCCATCGTTCATCGCTATCGTTCAAGCTAGGCAAAATAGTTAATTGACATAACTAAATGCCCAGCGTAGCTTCTGCTCCATATTCCCCAGACAACAAGAGGCACACGCCATGGGCAGCTACGACGGACGCTGGCAGACAGTCAAGGTGGATATCGAGGACGGTATCGCCTGGGTGACGCTCAACCGCCCCGAGAAACGCAACGCCATGAGTCCCACCCTCAACCGCGAGATGGTCGAGGTGTTGGAAACCCTGGAACAGGACGCCAGTGCGGGCGTACTGGTGCTGACCGGCGCCGGTGAGGCCTGGACCGCGGGCATGGATCTCAAGGAATACTTCCGCGAGACCGACGCCGGTCCGGAGATCCTGCAGGAGAAGATCCGCCGCGAGGCCTCCCAGTGGCAGTGGAAGCTCCTGCGCATGTACGCCAAGCCGACCATCGCCATGGTCAATGGCTGGTGCTTCGGCGGTGGCTTCAGCCCGCTGGTGGCCTGCGACCTGGCCATCACCGCCGACGAGGCCACCTTCGGCCTGTCCGAGATCAACTGGGGCATTCCGCCCGGCAACCTGGTGAGCAAGGCGCTGGCCGACACCGTGGGCCATCGCACCGCTCTCTACTATGTGATGACCGGCAAGACCTTCAGCGGTCCCGAGGCGGCGGCCATGGGCCTGGTCAACCAGAGCGTGCCGCGCGATCGGTTGCGCGAGGCGACCATCGCCCTGGCGCGGGAGCTGCTGGACAAGAATCCGGTGGTGCTGCGCGCCGCCAAGGTCGGCTTCAAGCGCTGCCGCGAACTGACCTGGGAGCAGAACGAGGACTACCTCTATGCCAAGCTGGACCAGTCGCGCCTGCAGGACCCGGAAGGCGGTCGTGAGCAGGGCATGAAGCAATTCCTCGACGAGAAGAGCATCAAGCCGGGTCTACAGACCTATAAGCGCTGAACCGCCAGCAGTACCTGTGCAGTACCGATAAAGACAACAAGAGGTAGCGTCATGGTCGAGGTATCCCTGCTCATCGGCGGCGCGAGCCGCCCGGCCGGCGACGGTCGCAGTTATCAGCGTTGCCATCCGGTGACCGGCGAGGTCGTCTCCACGGTGGCCGCCGCTACCCTGGAGGATGCCGACGCCGCCGTGGCCGCGGCCCAGGCTGCCTTTCCCGCCTGGGCGGCGCTGCCGCCGGGCGAGCGTCGCCGGCGCCTGCTGGCGGCGGCCGATGGCCTGGCCGCGCGCAGTGGCGAATTCATCGCCCTGGCCGGCGAGACCGGCGCCATGGCCAACTGGTACGGCTTCAACGTGCACCTGGCTGCCAACATGCTGCGCGAGGCGGCGGCCATGACCACCCAGATCCAGGGCGAGGTCATTCCTTCCGACGTCCCCGGCAGCTTCGCCATGGCCTTGCGCCAGCCCTGCGGCGTGGTGCTCGGCATCGCGCCCTGGAACGCCCCGGTGATCCTCGGTACCCGCGCCCTGGCCATGCCCCTGGCCTGTGGCAATACCGTGGTGCTCAAGGCCTCGGAGCAGAGCCCTGGGGTGCACCGGCTGATCGGCCAGGTGCTGCAGGACGCCGGGCTGGGCGATGGGGTGGTCAATGTCGTCACCAATGCCCCGGCGGATGCCCCGGCCATCGTCGAACGGCTGATCGCCAACCCGGCGGTGCGGCGGGTCAACTTCACCGGTTCCACCCGGGTCGGCCGCATCGTCGGCGAGCTGGCGGCGCGCCATCTCAAGCCGGCCGTGCTGGAACTGGGCGGCAAGGCGCCGTTGCTGGTGCTGGCAGACGCCGACCTGGACGCCGCGGTCGCCGCGGCGGCCTTCGGTGCCTACTTCAACCAGGGCCAGATCTGCATGTCCACCGAGCGCCTGCTGGTGGACAGCCGCATCGCCGATGCCTTCGTCGAGCGGTTGGCGGCCAAGGTGCGCACCCTCAAGGCCGGCGATCCGGGCGCGCCCGATTCGGTGCTGGGTTCCTTGATCGATGCCAGCGCCGGGACTCGCATCAAGGCGCTGATCGACGATGCCGTGGCCAAGGGCGCCCGCCTGGTCTGCGGCGGCCAGCTCGATGGCAGCATCCTGCAACCGACCCTGCTGGATGGCGTCACCGCCGAGATGAAGCTCTATGCCGAGGAATCCTTCGGTCCGGTGGCGGTGGTGATCCGCGCCGAGGGCGACGAGGCCCTGCTACGGTTGGCCAACGACTCCGAATTCGGCCTTTCGTCCGCCATCTTCAGTCGCGATACCGCCCGCGCCCTGGCGCTGGCCCAGCGGGTGGAGAGCGGCATCTGCCATATCAACGGCCCCACGGTGCACGACGAGGCGCAGATGCCCTTTGGTGGCGTCAAGGCCAGCGGCTATGGCAGCTTCGGCTCGCGGGCCTCCATTGAGCATTTCACCCAGTTGCGCTGGGTGACGCTGCAGACGGAGCCGCGCCACTACCCGATCTAGTTTTCCTTAATTAAGGCTTGTTTGAAAAGTCGCCGAACTAAGGTTAGGCAAGGCAAAAATCAGCGAGGAAGCGGATCGGACTCGCGCTCGAGTTTACGAATGGTAAATGAGCATTGCGACGGGGCCGCCCAGGCCGGGCTGGCGATCCAGCTGATTTTTAACGCAGCATCACCGATGTGCAGGCACTTTTCAGACAAAGCCTAGCTCCTGTCGCGACAACAATAAGAGGCGCCTCCTGGCGCCAGCCCAGAGGAGAGTTCAAGGTGAGCCACGTCACGCAAACCCGTGCGCCCGCGGATCGGCCGCTGCGCTATCGCCCGGTGGCCCTGGGGCAACCCGGTGTCAAGGTCGAAGAGCGGGGTGGGCTGCTCTACATGGTCTCCCAGGAGGCCCTTGTGCCACCGCCACCGCGGTTGCTGGATCGCCTGTTGCACTGGGCCGAGGTGGCACCGGCCCGTACCTTCTTCGCCGCCCGCGAGGCCGGCGGTGCCTGGCGCGAGTTATCCTACGGCGAGATGCTGCAACGGGTGCGCCAGCTGGCCGCCGCGCTGCTGGAGTTCGGCCTGTCGGCCGAGCGACCCTTGGCGATCCTGTCCGGCAACGATCCCGAACACCTGCAACTGGCCATGGCGGCGCTCTATGCCGGCATTCCCTTCTGCCCGGTGTCGCCCGGCTATGCGCTGTTGTCCCAGGATCACGCCAAGCTGCGCCATGTCTGCGGTCTGCTGCAGCCCGGGTTGGTGTTCGTCAGCGACGGCCCGGCCTTCCAGAAGGCACTGGACGCCGTGCTGCCGGCCGACGTTCCCGTCGTGGCGACCCGTGGCCAGGTGGCGGGGCGCCTTACCCTGGCCTTCGAGGCGCTGTTCGCTCGTGGTGAGCTGGGTGCGGCCGAGCGAGCCTTTCTCGCCACCGGGCCGGACAGCATCGCCAAGTTTCTCTTCACCTCCGGCTCCACCAAGCTGCCCAAGGCGGTGACGACCACTCAGCGCATGCTCTGCGCCAACCAGCAGATGCTCTTGCAGACCTTTCCGGTGTTTGGCGAAGAGCCGCCGGTGCTGGTGGACTGGCTGCCCTGGAACCACACCTTTGGTGGCAGTCACAACCTGGGGATCGTGCTCTACAACGGCGGCACCTTCTATCTCGACGAAGGCAAGCCGACCCCCCAGGGCTTCGGCGAGACCCTGCGCAATCTGCGCGAGGTGTCGCCCACCGCCTACCTCACGGTGCCGCGCGGCTGGGAAGAGCTGGCCAATGCCCTGGAGCGCGACGCTGACTTGCGCGAGAGATTCTTCGCCCGCATGCGGCTGTTCTTCTTTGCCGCGGCGGGGCTATCGCAAAGCGTCTGGGATCGCCTGGACCGTATCGCCGAGGCCCATTGCGGCGAACGCATCCGCATGATGGCCGGCCTGGGCATGACCGAGGCCTCGCCCAGCTGCACCTTCACCACCGGTCCGCTGGCGGTGGCCGGCTACGTCGGGGTGCCGGCACCGGGCTGCGAACTCAAGCTGGTGCCGGTGGACGGCAAGCTGGAAGGGCGCTTTCGAGGTCCGCACATCATGCCTGGCTACTGGCGCGATACGGCCCAGACCACGGCCTGCTTCGACGAGGAGGGCTTCTACTGCTCGGGCGATGCACTCAAGCTGGTCGACCCGGCCAATCCACAACTGGGCCTGATGTTCGACGGCCGCATCGCCGAGGACTTCAAGCTCTCGTCCGGGGTCTTCGTCAGCGTCGGCCCCCTGCGCAATCGCGCGGTGCTGGAAGGCACGCCGCTGGTGCAAGACGTGGTGGTGGCGGCGCCGGATCGCGAGTGTCTGGGACTGCTGGTCTTTCCGCGCCTGGCGGATTGCCGGCAACTGGCCGGGCTGGACGACGGCGTCGATGCCGCCACGGTGCTGGCCAGCGCCCCGGTGCAGGACTGGTTCGCCGCCTGGCTCAAGCGCCTCAATCGCGAGGCCTCGGGCAACGCCAGCCGCCTGGAATGGATCGCCCTACAGGAAGAGCCGCCATCCGCCGACCGCGGCGAGATCACCGACAAGGGCTCGCTCAACCAGCGCAGCGTCCTGACCTATCGGGCGGAGCGGGTCGCGGCCTGCTACCAGGGCACGGCGCCTCTGTTGATTCGGGCGTGATTGGGGGCGTTGGGCTTCCCTCACCCCAGCCCTCTCCCGGAGGGAGAGGGGGCATTGAGTGCCACTGTGCGATTTTCGTAGGTTGCGGTTGAGCGCCGCGAAGCTCAACACAGGGAGCAAGTGGCTGAAGGCATCCCTCACCCCAACCCCTCTCCCTGAGGGAGAGGGAGCGCTAGGGGCCGTGCCTGACAGCGGGTGCGGCTGCCGTAGGTGGGGGCGAGTGCGGCGAAGCCCAGCCAAGGCGGCGGTGGCTGACGCCACCGTTCTTCCCCGACCTTCTTCCAGGAGGGGAAGGAGCGCTCAACCCTTGCGTGACTTGGTCGTCGCGCCGGTGCCGTACAGGGGTTTGCCGCCCAGGCTGCGGGTCAGTTCATCCGCGGCCTTGCGCAGCACCTCGTATAGGGTTTCGGCGCGTTCCAGGCTGAGGCGGTTCGCCGGGCCCGATATCACGATGGCGCCCAGCAGCTCTTCCTGGGCGTCGTAGATGGGCAGGGCCAGGGAAGAGGCGTGCGGGTCCGTGGCGCCGCAGGAGTAGTAGGGGGTGATCCCGGCCTTGGCCACCTCGTAGGGGGTCTGCAGCGCCAGGGCGCCGGCTGCCTTGTCCATCGGCCGCATGTCGCCGGGCTGCAGGTGCAGGCGCAGGCGGTGCGGGGAATTCACCCGGTACTGGCAGAGGCGGTAGGCTCCGTGCCTGACGTAGTAGGAGGCGGTTTCCCCGCTTTCCTCGGTGAGCTGATGCAGACGCGGCATGATGTGGCGGCCGACGTCGTGGGAATCCTGGTAGACGGCATTGAGGCGTACCACCTCGCTGGCCAGGATGTAGTTGCCATCGGCGAGCCGGGTGACCAGGCCGTATTTCTCCAGCGACACCACCAGACGCATGATGGTGCTCTTGATCAAGCCGGTGCGGCTGGCCAGTTCGGCGAGGCTCAAGGCAGCGTCGCCGACGCGAAAGGCGGTGAGAACGGTCAAGACGCGGTCAGCGGAAGCGACGCCGGAAACGCCTGGGCGAGGACGGGTGGTGTTCAAGCTCAAGTTCCTGAGTGGGCAGCTATCCGCTCATTATCCGCTAGCGTCCGCGCAGCGCATAGAGAGTCGCACCTGTCAGCCGCTCGGGCTGCCTGATGGCGCGTCACCCGATTGGGTCTGGATGTTTCTCGGCTGCTCAGGCGCCGACCGAACGAGGCTCCACCCGGGTGACGCTCCCGGCAGGGCGTCGCACCCGATCTGGCTTTATCAATAAAAAGAAAATTACATTCTGAAAATTTGAATGGAGCCTTTTGGCTGGTCGACCTTCTGCCGGGGCTGAAGTCCTGTTGAGCGACTATCCGTCTTTTCTGGTTACGATTTCTCTGAGCATTGCTTGGTCTATCGGCTCGTTTATGAAATGGCATTGCATTATCTTGGTTTCGCAGGGAAGGTCCTTGCCAGCGTATCCGCGCAGGGACACCGCTGGCCAGGGCGCCCGATGCCTCGGGTGTGCCCGGCGCGGTGACCCGCCATTCCAACAAGAACAACAGAGAGCCATCCATGACCAAGACCGCGAGCGCTTTAGTAGCCTCTTTCCTGGCGCTGTCCCTAGGCCCCGTCACGGCACACGCCGCCTGGCCGGAAGATCGGCCCATCGAATTCCTGGTCGCCTATGCCCCCGGTGGCAGCACCGATGTCATGGCGCGCGCGATGCAGCCCTATCTGGAGAAGCGCCTGGGCGCGAAGATCGTCATCGTCAACCGCCCCGGCGCGGCGGGCGAGATCGCCTACACCATGCTGAGCAAGGCGAAACCCGATGGCTACACCTTCGCCTTCATCAATACCCCCGGCTTCCTGAGCACACGGGTCCAGCGCAAGGTGGGCTACGACCCGGCGAAGATCCGCCCGGTGGCGCGCATCGTCGATGATCCCACGGTGCTGGCGGTCCCCAAGGATTCCACCTACAAGACCCTGGCGGATTTCACCGCGGCCGCCAAGGCCGCACCTGGCAAGTTCTCGATTGGCACCTCCGGCGTCGGCACGGATGACCACTTGATGATGGTGGAGCTGCAGCAGCTGACCGACATCAAGCTCACCCACGTGCCCTTCAGTGGCGCCTCCGAATCCCGCACCGCCCTGATGGGTGGCCATATCAGCGCGGCGGGCCAGAACATCAGCGAGATGAACGCGGACGACGACTTCCGCGTCCTCGCGCAGTTTTCCGCCGAGCGCATGCCCCAGCAGCCCGACCTCCCCACCGCCAAGGAGCAGGGCGTCGACCTGGTCATGACCTCCGAACGGGGCATCGCCGCGCCGTCCGGGGTGCCCGAGGCCATCGAGCAGCGCATGGCGCAGGCGGTGAAGGAGGTCATCGAGGATCCGGCCTTCGTCAAGCAGGCCCAGGATCTGTCGCTGCCGCTGGCCTATCTGTCCGGAGAGGACTGGGCCGCCCAGATGCCGGCGCAACTCGCGGGCTACCAGAAGCTGTGGAGCGTCTCGCCATGGGTGCAGTGACGCGCGGCAATCGTCCCGACTTGCTCGCCAGCGGCATCTTCATCGGCCTGGGGGCGCTGGTGCTCTGGTCGTCGAAGGACCTGCCGTTCGGCAGCGCGGCCATGATGGGGCCGGGCTATCTGCCGGTATTGGTCGGCTCGCTGGTGATCATCCTCGGCGTCGTCATCGGCCTGCTGGGCCTGTGGCAGCACGCGGAGTCCATCGGCGCCGTGCAGCTCAGGCCCTTGCTGATCCTGCTGGCCTCCGTCGGCGGCTTCGCCCTGGCGGCCGAGTACGCCGGCTTCATCGTCGCGGCGGCCGGGCTGGTGATCTTCGGCAGCCTGGCCGACCGCGAGTGGCGGCTGCGCGAGGTATTGATCTCCAGCGTGGTGCTGACCCTGTTCGGCGTGCTGGTCTTCATCTACGGGCTGGATGTCCAGATGCGGGTAGGGCCTTTCTGATGGAGATCTTCGACGCGCTCTACCTGGGCTTCTCCGAAGCTATGAGTCCGACCAACCTGGCGTTCTGCCTGATCGGGGCCCTGCTCGGGACGCTGATCGGCGTGCTGCCGGGCATCGGGCCCACGGCCACGGTGGCGATCCTGTTGCCGATCACCTATTTCCTGCCACCACTGGCCGCCCTGATCATGCTGGCCGGCATCTTCTACGGCGCCCAGTACGGTGGCTCGACCACGGCGATCCTGGTCAATCTGCCGGGTGAGGCCTCGGCCGTGGTCACGGCGCTGGACGGCCATGCCATGGCCAAGCGCGGGCGGGCGGGGGCAGCGCTCGCCACCGCTGCCCTGGCGTCCTTCTTCGCCGGAACCGTTGCCACCATGGCCCTGGCGGTGGCCGGGCCCGTGCTGTCGCGCTTCGCCCTGTCCTTCGGGCCAGCGGAATACGTGGCGCTGACCGTGTTCGGTCTGCTGGCGGCGACCATCCTGGCCAGCGGCTCGGTGATCAAGGCGGTCGGCATGGTCTGCCTGGGACTGCTGCTCGGCATGGTGGGCATGGATGTCAGCAGTGGCACCACGCGCCTGACCTTCGGTTCCACCGACCTCTACGACGGCATCGATTTCGTGGTGATCGCGGTAGGCCTGTTCGGCATCGCCGAGATCGCCGTCAACCTCGAATCCCGCGAAGCCCGCGGCACCCTCGCCGGCAGGATCACCCGGTTGTGGCCCACCCGCGAGGACTTCCGCAGGGCCTGGCCGGCCACCTTGCGCGGTACGGCCCTGGGCACCTTCCTGGGCGTATTGCCCGGCGGCGGCGCGACCCTGAGCGCCTTCAGTGCCTATTCGCTGGAAAAGAAGGTCTCGAAGACGCCGGAGCGGTTCGGCACCGGGATGGTGGAGGGCGTCGCCGCGCCGGAGTCGGCCAACAATGCGGGCGCCCAGTCGTCCTTCATCCCGTTGCTGACCCTGGGCATCCCCTCCAACTCGATCATGGCCATGATGCTCGGCGCCATGATGATCCACGGCATCACCCCCGGGCCTTCGGTGATCACCAACCAGCCGGCGTTGTTCTGGGGGCTGATCGCCAGCATGTGGATCGGCAACCTGATGCTGCTGGTCATCAACCTGCCGCTCATCGGCGTCTGGGTGCGGCTGCTGCAGGTGCCCTATCGGTTGCTGTTCCCGGCCATCCTGCTGTTCTGCTGCGTCGGGGTATATAGCGTCAACAACCGTGGCTTCGACGTCGCCCTGGTGATCATCTTCGGCCTGCTGGGCTATCTGTTCCGCAAGGCCAGGTGCGAACCGGGTCCGCTGTTGCTGGGCTTCGTCCTCGGGCCCTTGCTGGAAACCAACCTGAGGCGCGCCTTGCTGATCTCCCAGGGTGATCCGGCCGTGCTGGTCCAGCGGCCGATCAGCGCCACCCTGTTCGCCGCCTCCGCCATCCTGCTGGTGATGATGGTGCTGCCGGCCTTTCGCCGGAAGCGGGAGGAAGCCTTCCAGGAGGAAGAGGCCTGAGCGGGAAGGGGGCGACGGGCTGCGCTCGCCCCCTGTCGTGGCGCTATCGGCAGGCGACGTCGAAGGCCTGGGCGATGGTGTCGAGCAAGGCGTTCTCGGAGTCCTGCTTGCGCCGTGCCAGGGCGAGCTGGCGAGTGGGCGCCGCGGCGCCGAGGGAGACCTCCCGTATCTCATAAGGACCCAGGTGTTCCGGGCGCAGCCGCGGCAGCACCGAGACGCCCAGACCCAGGCCGACCATGGCGATGATGGCGTCGGCGCTGGGGACGTCGAGCAAGGCCTCGCACTGGGGCACCAGGCCGTCGACGAAGCGGGCCGCCAGGCGACCGACCACCAATTTGCGATCCAGCCTGATCCAGGGATAACGCCGCAGATAAGCCTCGGGCGCCAGGGGAGCGAGCTGCGCTGGCACCACCAGTACCAGGGGTTCGCGGAGCAGATCATGCCAATGCAGCCGGGCCGAGCCGCCGCCCGGTGGTCTGACCAGGATGGCGGCATCCAGGCGGTCCGCTTTCAGGGCGGCGATCAGTTCGGGCGTATTGTGCCGTTCCAGTTGCAGGGTGATGCCGGGGGCCCGCCGCTGCAGTTCGGCAACCGCTCTGGGCAGCAATGTGGTCAGGATCGAACCCGTCACCCCGAGACGGACGCGACCGGTCAGCGGCTGGGCGCGCTGATTGCGCAGCTTCTCGAGATCGGCCAGCGGCCGGGCCATGGTGTCGAGCAATCGTCGGGCGAAGCCGGTGGCCTGCACCGCCCGACCCGACCGATCGAACAGTGACTGGCCGAAGTAAGCCTCGAGCTGCTTGATCTGCAGGCTGACCGCACTGGGGGTCAGGTTCACCGCTTCCGCGGCGGCGGCGAAGGAGCCGCGCTCCACCGCCGCCTGCAGAGTCAGGAAGGCTTCGATCTTCATGAGTTTTTCTCGTCTTTGGAGCGACGAAGAATAACTTTTCTTGGCGGGTCGAGCGCCTAAGATGGCCAAAACGACCAGGCCAGCGGCATGAACCAGACGAGCAGACTGCAAGACTATCCCTTGGCGTCCCACACGCTGCCCAAGGGCAGTGGCGGCTACCGGATACCCCGGCGCCTGCGCGCCATCCTGTCCCTCGATGATTTCGAGGCGGCCGCCCGCCGCCGCCTCCCCAAGCCGCTCTTCGCCTATGTCAGCGGCGGCGCGGAGGAGGAAAGGTCGTTGCGCGGCAACCGCGCGGGCTTCGATCGTTATGCCTGGGTACCCCGCGCCTTCACTGATACCTCGACGCGTAGCCTCGAAACGACCCTCCTGGGGCAGCGCTATGGCGCGCCTTTCGGGATCGCGCCCATGGGCATCAGCGCACTCACCGCCTTCGAGGGGGACCTCATCCAGACCCGGGCGGCCAGGGAAGCCAATATCCCGGCGATCATGAGCGGTTCCTCCCTGCTGCCCATGGAGGCGGTGATCCGGGAGAATCCGGACGCCTGGTTCCAGGCCTATGTACCCGGCGAGGATGCCAGGATCCTGGCCCTGCTTGATCGCGTGCAGGCTGCGGGTTTCAAGACGCTGGTCATCACCGCCGATGTGCCGGTGTCGGCCAATCGCGAGAATCTGATCAGGGCGCGCTTTTCCACGCCGCTCAAGCCGGATCTGCACCTGGCCTGGGAGGGATTCACCCACCCTCGCTGGTTGCTCGGTACCGCCCTGAAGACCCTGCTGCGACGGGGCATGCCGCACTTCGAGAACGCCGGCGCGGGCCGCGGCGCACCCATCGTGTCGGCCAAGGTGATGCGCGATTTCGGCGCCCGCGATCACCTGAGCTGGCGGCATCTGGAGCTGATCCGCCGCCATTGGCCGGGCGCCCTGGTGGTCAAGGGCATCCTCGCTCCGGCGGACGCCGTGCGCGCCAGGGAGGCCGGCGCGGAGGGCGTCATCGTTTCCAACCATGGTGGGCGCCAGCTGGACGGCAGCGTCGCGCCCCTCGCCATCCTGCCGCAGGTGGTCAAGGCGGTCGGGCCGGACTATCCGGTGATGATCGACAGCGGCTTTCGCCGCGGCGGCGACATCCTCATGGCCCTCGCCCTGGGCGCCGCCTTCGTGTTCGTCGGCCGACCGATGAACTATGCCGGCGCCGTGGGCGGCCAGCCGGGTATCAAGCATGCGATCGGCATCCTGGCCACCGAGCTGGCACGCAACATGGCGCTGCTGGGGGTCCAGCGACCGACCGACGTCTGCCGCGACAGCCTCAGGATCGTGCGGTAACCACGGCTGATCAGCTATTTAATGAAAGGCGGTAGGTGTCCATCGCCGTGCCGCTGAACAGCGCTTCCCGGTCTTCCTGTCCCCAGTCCTGGGTCAGGCGCTTGAACGCGTTCCAGAGCACCCCGTAGGAGAACATGCCCTTGTCCACGGGAAAGTTGCTTTCGAACAGGCAGCGCTCGGCGCCGAAGGCTTCCACGCAGGTCAGCACATAGGGTCGCCACAGTTCCGCCAGTTCGGCCGAGGCGGGCGGCATGGCCCTTTCATCCAAGGCGAAGCCGCCGACCTTCATGCCCAGGCCGCCCAGCTTCAGGCGCAGGTTGCTGCAGCGTGCCAGTTCCTTGATGGCCAGGGACCAGGTCTGGAAGACCTCCCGGCGCTGCTGCGCATAGGGGCCGGCGCCCAGGGGGCCGCCGAAATGATCGAGCACCATGGGCTGGTCGGGGAATTTCCGGGCGAGGGCGAGCACCTCGTCGAGCTGGGTGTGGTATGCCCAGATGTCCAGCGACAGATCATGGCGGGCGAGACAGGCCACCCCGGCATGGAAGCGCTCATCCATGAGGATGCCCGCCGGCGGTGGCCGCGGATTGGACACCAGCCGCGGATCGGCATGCCAGGCGGTGGCGTTGCGGATGCCGCGTAGCCGCCCGCCACTGCGTGCCTGCATCTCTTCCAGGACCGGGATGACACCCTCGCCTTGGCAGAGATCGGCGCCGGCGACGATGGCGGCGCAGAGCCGGCTCTCGCCGTACAGACCGCTGGCGCTCTGGGCCGCCACCCCGGCGGCGAATTCCACTTCGCCCACGGCATCGAAGGGCGGGGCGCGATCCGCGCTGTACATCGACCGGCACTGCACATAGACCGAGGCCAGGATGCGATGACCACCGCTGGTATCCGCCAGGTACTCGGGCAGCAGATAGCGCTGGCCGGGGCGGTCCCAGAGGTGGTGGTGGGCATCGACGATGGGCAGCTCGGGCTCCAGGATCGGCTCCTGGACCTGGGCCAGCCAGGCCTCGCGTACCGGAGCGTGAGGGGAAGCCGGGACATCAGCCATGACGACGGCTCCTGGTGCTGACCTTGGCGGTTGGCACGCGGCGGCTCAATTCTGCATGCCCCAGCGGCGCACCGTGAGCACCTCGATGCTGCGGAACACCAGGCCTTCCACCACCAGGCCGATGATGATCACCATCAGCAGGCCGGCGAAGACATTGGAGGTCTCCAGGGCGTTGCGGTGCTGGAAGACGTACCAGCCCAGGCCGCCTGAGTTGCCGGAGACACCGAAGACCAGTTCGGCGGCGATCAGGGTACGCCAGGCGAAGGCCCAGCCGATCTTCAGGCCGGCGAGGATCGAAGGCACTGCCGCCGGGATCAGTACCTTGGCCACCAGCCGAATGCCGCGCAGGCCGTAGTTGCGCCCGGCCATGCGCTGGGTCTGGCTGACCGAGAGGAAACCCGAGTAGGTGTTGAGCGCCACCGCCCAGAGCACCGAGTGGACGATGACCAGCATCAGGCTCTGCACGCCGAGGCCGAACCAGAGCATGGCCAGCGGCAGGATGGCGATGGCCGGCAGCGGATTGAACATGGCGGTGAGGGTGGCGAGGATGTCGGTACCCACCCGGGTGGATACCGCCAGGGTGGTCAGCAGCATGGCCAGGGCGATGGCCAGGCCATAGCTCACCATCAACACCTTGAGCGAGCTGAGCACGGCGAGGGGCAGGGCGCCATTGAGCAGATCGGTCCACAGCGCCACGACGGTGTCGCTGAAGGTCGGGAACATCAGGGCGTTGTCCAGATAGCGGGCATAGACCTCCCAAATGATGGCCAGGGCGACCAGTACCAGGGTGCGGCGCACGCCGGCCTGGGCGAACAGACGCTCGGCCAGGCCCAGGCGGCGGGCGATGTCGCCGACCTGGCCGGGGGCGATGGGGGTGTACTCGATATCCGGGCGCGATTGCAGGATGACGGCGGGCTTAGTCATGGGCGGTCTCGCTGGCATTGGGGCCGAACAGCATCTGGCTGATGCGCTGGTGGAAGGCGGTGAAGCCGGCGGCGCCCTGCTGGCGGAAGCCGTACTGGCTGGCATCGAGTTCGGCACGGACCTGGCCGGGATGGGGGCTGAGCACCAGGATGCGCGAGCCGAGCAGGATGGCCTCCTCGATGGAGTGGGTGACGAACATCAGGGTGAAGGGTGACTGCTCCCAGAGTCCGAGCAACTCCTCCTGCATGCGCCGCCGGGTGAGGGCGTCGAGGGCGGCGAAGGGTTCGTCCATCAGCAGGATGGCCGGCTCCATGGCCAGGGCGCGGGCGATGGCCACGCGCTGCTTCATGCCGCCGGAGAGCTGGTGTGGATAGGCATCGACGAACTTCTCCAGGCCTACCTTAACCGCGGCGGCCCGGGCGCGGTCGCGCAATTCCTTGGCGGGGAAGCGACGGGTTTCCTGAAGCGGGAAGAGGATGTTGCCCAGCACCGTCTTCCAGGGCATCAGCTGGTCGAATTCCTGGAACACCATCATGCGATCCGGGCCGGGTTCGCGGACGTCCTGGCCGTTGAGACGGATATGGCCCGCCGCCGGTTCGAGAAAGCCGGCGACGCTCTTGAGCAGGCTGGATTTCCCACAGCCCGAGGGGCCGAGCAGGATGAACCTGTCGTATTCCCGGACTTCGAAGGACACCTGGTGGGTGGCGGTGATCAGCTGTTCGCGGGTCTTGTACTGGAGGGTGACCTCGTCCACCTGCAACAGGCAAGCGGCGTTGGCGGGGGTGGCGACGGGCGACTGACTGGCTGCGGTGTTCATGTCAGTTGCCCTCGCCCCTGGCCACGGGATCGAAGAAGACCTGTTGCCAGCGCTGGGGGGCTTCCTTGAGGGCGCCGGTGCTGACCATGAAGTTGGCCAGGGCCATGACGCCGATGGGTTGTACCGACCAGTCGCCGCTGACGCCGCGCAGCATGTCTTCCACCTGGTCGAGGCTCAGGCTGGAGGGTTCGGACTGCAGGAAGAGTTCGGCGGCCTTGCGCGGCTCGGCCTTGATGAAATCCTGGGCCTGGCCGATGGCGGCGACCACCGCGGCGCTCAGCCCCGGATTGCGCTTGACGAACTTGCCCGTGGTGGTGAGCACCCCGCTGGTCATGCGCATGTCCAGTTCCTTGGAAAAATCGAAGAGCTTGGTGACCTTCGGGTCCTTGGCCAGCAGGTAGCTGTAGGGGTTGGGGCCGATGTAGCCGGTGATCCCGGCCTTGTTGAGCAGGCTGGCGGTGGCGTCCGGATGGGGCAGCGCGACCATCAGGTTGTCCAGTCGATGCGCCTGACCCGGGCCGAAGGTACGCTCGGCGGCCATCTGCAAGAGCAGGGCCTGCTGGCCGGTGGGGGAGCTCACGGCTATCTTCTGGTCGGGCTTGAAGTCCTTGAGCGTCTTGATCGAGGGGTCGTTGACGAACAGGGCATTGTCGCCGGCGACCAGGGCGCAGAGGGCGCGGATGTCGAGGGATTTCTGGGTCTTCTGCCAGGCCACCAGGGTGCCCGGCAGTGCATAGCCGCCGATGTCGATGTTGCCGCTGATGAGAGCATCGTTGATGGCGGGCGAGCCACTGATGCGCTTGATGTCGAACTGGGTGTCGGGCTGGCCGGCCGCCTTGGCCTGCTCGCGGAAGAAGCCCAGTTTGTCGGCCAGGGTCACCGGTAGATAGGCATAGCCATACTGGATCGCCAGGGTGACCTGGGCCTGTTCGGTCTGGGCCTGGACGGGCAGGGCGCTGCCGAGGGTGAGGCTGGTGGCTAGGCCCAGTAGCTGGACGAGTCGGCGCAGGGCACGACGGGATGGGTGGCCGAAGGGCTGCAGCATGGCGTTCTCCTTGTTATTTTTGAAATGCCATTTCTTTTATGAGTATTGAGAAAAGCCAGTTCTGTCAAGACAAGCGGTAGATTCGTGAAACTTTCGCTTGCAATTGGCCTTGGCTGTTTTATTTTTGGAACGCCATTCCGCAAATAACAAAATCTCGAAGACCTCGGTTTCCTCGGGGACGACTTCGACCTTTCTCAGGTGCTTGTTCATGAGCTTCTTCGCCGCGCCGCCGACGCTGGAAACCACCCTCTTCACCCGCCTGCCCGACCGTTATCGTCAGCCCAAGCGAACGGCCTGGGCCGATGCCAATCGCCAGGGCCGGGCCATCGATTCCTTCCTGGAGGGGCCGTCCTTCGATCGCCAGGGCAATCTCTACGTCACCGATATCCCCAATGGGCGCATCTTCCGCATCGATCCGCGGGGCGAATGGGAGCTGGTCTGCGAATACGATGGCTGGCCCAACGGCCTGAAGATCCATCGTGATGGCCGCATCTTCATCACCGACTACAGGCGCGGCATCCTGCTGCTCGACCCGATACGCGGCGAAGTGGAGACGGTGCTGGGGAGTGCGGGCTCGGAAGGTTTCAAAGGGGTCAACGACCTGGTGTTCTCGCCGGCTGGCGATCTCTACTTCACCGATCAGGGCCAGACCGGTCTGCAGGACGCCAGCGGCCGGGTCTATCGCCTGGGCGCCGACGGCCAGCTCAGCTGCCTGCTGGCCACGGTGCCCAGCCCCAACGGCATCGTCTTCGATCCGCGGCTCAATCACCTGCTGGTGGCGGTGACCCGGGCGCAGCAGATCTGGCGCATTCCGTTGGGCAACGGCTCGCTGATCGGCAAGGTCGGCGTCTTCGCCCAGTTGCACGGCGGACTCGGCGGTCCGGACGGTCTGGCGCTGGACGAGCAGAGCAACCTCTATATCGCCCATACCGGCTTCGGTTCGGTCTGGCAGCTGTCGCCGGTGGCCGAGCCGCTGGCCCGGCTGAAATCCTGCGCCGGCATCAGCAATACCAACCTGGCCTTCGGCGGTCCCGAGGGGCGCAGCCTGTTCATCACCGAATCCGAGACCGGCAGCATCCTGCGCGCAGAGACCGGCGTCCGGGGGCTGCCGATGTTCTCTCACCTCTAGCCAGCCGCGTATCGACATCCCTGTCAGCACCACAACAATTACAACAGAGGTTACCCATGAGTCAGATCCCGCCGGGCGCCGAGGCGCCCATGACCGATGCCGAAGGTGAGAAGGTCCTGCAGCGCGCCCTGTGGCGCATCCTGCCGTTCATCTTCGCCTGCTACGTGATCAGCTATCTGGATCGCACCAATGTCGGCTTCGCCGCCATCAGCATGAACAAGGACCTGGGGCTGACCGCGACCATGTTCGGCTGGGCGGCCGGCCTGTTCTTCTTCGGTTATTTCATCTTCGAGATTCCCAGCAACCTGCTCATGCAGCGCTTCGGCGCGCGGATCTGGATCGCGCGGATCATGATCACCTGGGGCTTGATCTCCGTGGCCACGGCCTTCGCCACCGGCCCGGTCAGCTTCAGCATCCTGCGCTTCCTGCTGGGGGTGGCCGAGGCCGGTTTCACCCCGGGGGTCTATCTCTATTTCACCTACTGGTTCCCCGGGAAGTGGCGCGCCAAGGCCACCGCCGCCTTCCTGCTGGGCATCCCGACCGCCAACATCATCGGCTCGCCGCTGTCGGGCTTCCTGTTGGACGTCCACGACTTCATGGGGCTGAAGAACTGGCAATTCCTGCTGGTGGTGGAGGCCCTGCCGGCGGTGCTGCTGGGGATCGTCTGCCTCTTCGTGCTGGTCGATTCGCCGGCCAAGGCGCGCTGGCTGTCCACCCGCGAGCGGACCTGGCTGACCGAGCGGCTGGCTCGTGAGCAGCGTGAGATAGGTGCGACCCATGGCTCCACCCTGCGCGCGGCCCTGACCAATCCCAAGGTGTTCATGCTGGCCGCCATCAATTTCTGCGGCATCGTCGGCTCCGTGGGCATCGGCATCTGGATGCCGCAGATCATCAAGAGCCTGGGTATGCAGAACAGCACCGTAGGCCTGGTGGCTGCGATCCCCTACATACTGGGTGCCGTCGCCATGACGCTCTGGGCGCGCCAGGCCAACCAGAGCACCCACCGCCTGCCCTATGTGGCGGGCGCCCTGGGGTTGGCCGCCTGCGGCCTGGTCGGTGCCGCGCTGTCGGCCGATCCGCTGCTGCGCATGAGCTGCCTGAGCGTGACGGTGGCGAGCATCCTGTCCTTCCAGGCGACCTTCTGGGCCATTCCCTCCAGCTTCCTGACCGGTCGGGCCGCGGCGGGTGGACTGGCGCTGATCGTCTCCATCGGTAACCTCGGGGGCTTCGTCGGACCCTTCGCCATCGGCCTGGTCAAGGATGCGACCCAGAGTTACTCCGGGCCCTTCTATGTGGTGGCCTCGGTACTGGCGCTGGGTGTCATCCTGATGCTCTGGCTGGGCGATCCGAGTCGTCGGGCGCCGCTCAAGACCGGTGGCGAGGCACCGCTGCGGACCTGAGTCCGGGTTGAGCGACACAGAAGGCGGCCACGAGCCGCCTTCTGCTTTGGTGGCGCTATCACCGGTGCTGGGCGCGGGTTTGCCGGCGCCAGCCGCGACGAGGGCGAGAGTTGTTACTGCCTGAACGAGAAGGCGCCGGCGCTCGATAAGAGGACTGGCACGACCACCCGGACGCCCGGACCGAGCGCAGCGGAGGTCTTCAAGGCCTGGTTATCCAGGCAATCGCCAAGAGGTAATGGAAGAGACGCGCGGAGTCCGAGCGCCGTTACCACACCGTGCGGCGTTACCAAGTCCTGAACGGTAAAACGCCCGCTGCAGGCAGCGGGCGTTTGGTGGTCCAGCGGTCCAGCCCGGCGGGTGTTGCACCCCGGCTTGGACAGGAAGACGACTAGGGCAGGGCGCAGCCCTTCTTCTTGAGCGATTCCAGCACCCAGCTGCGGTCGTTGGTGCCTTCGGCGATCTGCCGCATCTGTTTCTCTTCGGCGGCGTGCTTGGCAGTGGCGCGGTCGTAGACCTCGGCGACCTGGTCGTAGGGCACGCAGAGCAGACCGTCGTCGTCACCGATGATCAGGTCGCCCGGCTCGATGACCATGCCGTCGATGGCGATGGGGACGTTGATCTCGCCCGGGCCGTCCTTGTAGGGACCGCGGTGGGAGATGCCGGCGGCGAACAGGGGGAAGTCGCCCGCGCCGATGTTGGCGGCATCGCGGATGGCGCCGTTGATGACGATGCCGGCCACGCCGCGCTTGACCGCATAGGCCACCATCATCTCGCCGATCAGGGCATTGGTCAGGTCGCCGCCGGCATCCACCACGATGACGTCACCCGGCTGGGCGATGTCCAGGGCGTAGTGCAGCATCAGGTTGTCGCCCGGGCGCGCCTTCACGGTCAGCGCCGGGCCGGCCAGCACGCCCTGGCGATGCATGGGGCGCAGGCGCGAGCCGCCGGCGGTCATGCGGTTCATGGAATCGCTGACGTTGGCGACCGGGACTTCGCGGTAGCGTGCGACCCATTCGGCTGCGACCTTGCGCTGGGCATTGAGAACTCTGAATCCGATGGTCATGGGCATTTCTCTTGTGGGCTTTGTTGGATGCCGCTGGAGCGGGTGTCGAATTTCAGAATGGCATTTCTTTTTTGAACATTCAATGGTCGGATGATCGGTAGGTAATTCGTAGTTAGGTCAAGTATTGCAACGCTGTTCCATTATGCTAAGGTCAAATCCTGCCTTTCTGGCTGTCCGCCCGACGGACGACGTCATAACAACAAGGGATTACCCACATGACCCGCACCCTGCTTCTCACCGGCCCCGAACTCGCTCCCGACGCCATGGCCCTGGCCGCTGCCCATGGCATCCGCGTCGTGCCGACCCAGCCCTACATGCCCCAGGACGAGCTGGTCGCGCTGATCCGCCAGGAGCAGCCCGACGCCATCATCGTCCGCCAGGGCAAGCTGACCCGCGAGATGATCGAGGCCTCGGCCAAGCTCGAGATCATCGCCAAGCACGGCGTCGGCTACGACACCATCGACCTGCAGGCCGCTGCCGACCGAAACATTCCGGTCACCATCGCCCTGGGCGCCAACGCCCAGTCGGTGGCCGAGCACGCCTTCGCCCTGATGTTCAGCGTGGCCCGGCAGACGCCGTGGCTGAATGCGCGGATGCACGCCGGGCACTGGGACAAGGCCCAGGCCAACGGCACCGAGCTGTTCGGCAAGACCCTCGGCCTGGTGGGCCTGGGGTCCATCGGCAGCGTGCTGATGGACCTGGTGGCGCCGCTGCGGATGCAGGTGCGGGTCTACGATCCCTATCTCCAGACCCTGCCGGTGCGGGATCACGTGCAGCGGGAGGAGAGCTTCGACAACCTGCTGGCCGAGTGCGACATCATCAGCTTGCATTGCCCGCTGACCGAGGCCAACCGCCACCTGTTCGGTGCCGCCCAGTTCGCCCGGATGCGTCCCGGCAGCCTGTTGATCAACACCGCCCGTGGCGAACTGATCGACACCCAGGCGCTGGTAGCCGCCTTGCGTGAGGGGCGGATCGGTGGTGCCGGCCTGGATACCTTCCACCCCGAGCCGCCGCCGGCCGATAGTGCCCTCTGGGGCCTGACCAACCTGGTCGCCACCCCTCACGTGGGCGCCAACACCACCGAGGCCCGGGACCGGGTCGGACTGGTGGCGGTGCAGCAGGTGCTCGATCACTGGAACGGCAAGAACGTCGAGTCGCGTGCCGTGGTCAATCGTCACCTCATCGCTGCCTGATCCTTGCGTCAGTGCGGGCGGTCTCCTTCCGGGCCCGCCCGCTACGTCTATCTCCACAACAATAAGACGGAGAGCCTGCATGACCTCTTCCACGCCCGAGATCAGCGAACTGGAACGCAGCACCATGCGTCGCGTCGCCTGGCGCATCCTGCCGTTCCTGATCCTCTGCTACCTCATCGCCATCATCGACCGTGGCAACATCGGCATGGCCTCGCTGCAGATGAACCAGGATCTGGGCCTGACGCCGGCGATCTTCGGCTTCGCCAGCAGCCTGTTCTTCTTTTCCTATTTCCTGGTGGAGGTGCCGAGCAACCTGGCGTTGCAGCGCTTCGGCGCGCGCCTCTGGATTGCCCGCATCATGATCACCTGGGGCCTGATCTCGGCCGGTACCGCCTTCGTCCAGGGCGCCAACTCGCTGTACGTGATGCGCTTCCTGCTGGGTGCCGCAGAGGCCGGCTTCTTCCCTGGCGTGCTGCTGTACCTCACCTACTGGCTGCCCTCCAACTACCGGGCGCGCATGGTCGCCATCTTCATGGTGGCGATCCCCGGCGCCAACTTCCTCGGCTCGCCGCTCTCGGGCCTGCTGCTGAGCCTGGATGGCTGGCTGGGCATGCGTGGCTGGCACTGGCTATTCATCCTGGAAGGCATCCCGGCGGTGCTGCTGGGCATCGCCTGCCTGTTCGTACTCACCGACCGCCCGGAGCAGGCCAGGTGGCTGAGCGACGAACAGCGCAGCTGGCTGACCCTCAAGCTGGCCGAGGAGCGCGGGCGCAAGACCAGCATCGGCCATATCTCCCTGTGGCAGCTGCTCAAGCACAAGGATATCTGGGTCATGGCGCTGATCTATTCGGGCGCCTCGGCGGCCGGTAGCACCATGAGCGTCTGGGCGCCGCAATTGCTCAAGGGCTTCGGCCTGTCCAACCTGGAGGTCGGCCTGACCAATGCCATTCCCTATGGCCTGGCTTCCGTCGCGATGGTGCTCTGGGGGCGCAGCTCGGATCGCACCGGCGAGCGTCGCTGGCACACCTCGCTCACCATGCTGTTGATCGCCGTGGGCCTGCTGGCGGGCATGTTCACCTCGTCCCTGGCGGCCACCGTGATCCTGCTGAGCCTGGTGCTGATCGGGGCCTACTCGATGAAGGGCCCATTCTGGGCACTGGCCTCGGGCTGGTTGTCGTCCTCGACCGCCGCCGCCGGCCTGGCTGCCATCGGCGCCCTGGCCAACCTGATCGGGGGAGGGGTGATGGTCAACGTCTATGGTGCCATCCATGGGGCGACCCATAGCCACGCCCTGGCGGTATTGCCGCTGGCCACCCTGTGCGCCATCAGCGGCTTGCTGGTGCTGGTCATGGGCCGTAAGGCCGCGCGTGCCAAGGCAGACGCCCAGACCGTAGCCACCAACGCCGGCTAGCGGCTGGTCTGAAAAAGTCGCCTATCACTGCCGGCCCGCTGGGGCCGGCAGTCCTTCAAGGAATGCATCATGACCTTCAATCGTCGGCGTTTCCTGAAAGCGAGCGCCACAGCGAGTGCCGCCCTGTGCCTGTTCGATGCCCTCGGCGTCCAGGCCGCCACCCCGTTCTCCAGTATCCAGATGGCACCGAAACTCAAGGCCCCGGCCGGCAGCGTCGACTGCCACATGCATCTCTACGATGACCGCTACCCGGCCGCCCCGGGAGCCAAGCTGCTCCCGCCCAATGCCTCCCTGGACGACTACCACCGGCTCCAGGCACTGCTGGGGCTGCAGCGCATGGTCATCGTCACGCCGTCCACCTATGGCACCGACAATCGCTGCCTGCTCGACGGCCTGGCGCGCAGCCAGGGCCAGGCCCGCGGCGTGGCGGTCATCGACCGGAGCATCACCGATGCCGAGTTGCAGGAGCTGCACAAGGCCGGGGTGTGTGGTATCCGCTTCAACCTCAGCTACGGCGGCGCCGACCTGGCCGATCTGGAGCCCCTGGCGGCGCGGGTCGATGAGCTGGGCTGGAATGTCCAGGTGGTGGCGCCAGGCAATCAGCTGATAGAGCTGGAGAGTCGGCTGCGACGGTTGCCGGCGCGTCTGGTGATCGATCACATGGGCCACGTGCCGCAACCGGAGGGGATAAATTCGGCTGCCTTCGGCGTTATCACTCGTCTGCTGGACGGCGAGCGCACCTGGGTGAAGCTGTCGGGCCCCTACATCAAATCGCGCAGTGGTGCGCCGGACTATGTGGATGTCGGCGCCGTGGCCCGGGAACTGGTGCGGCGTCATCCAGAGCGGCTGCTGTGGGGCAGCGACTGGCCGCATCCCACGGTGGCGGTCGGCAACAAGCCGGACGATGGCCATATCTTCGACCTACTGGCCGACTGGGCACCCGATGACAGGGTGCGCAGCGCCATCCTGCGTGACAACCCGATCAGTCTTTATGGCTTTTGACGCTCGGGCGAGCTGGGCGGTGCAATGGGGGGAGCAGGGGGCCTGGATCAGGCTTCGGATGCCAACCTGATCCAGCGGTCCGTCGATGCGGCCGCGCCTGCAAAGCACCTCGACACCGTTGGAGGCAACTGTCTGACTGATCGCGGCGACGGGCTGCTCCTACCGAAGGAGGCATGACGGTTTATCGTGATTTTGCCGGGGTGGATGTAACTGAACGCCTGCTTGGATAGCCCCTCTCCCCTTGGGAGAGGGTTGGGGTAAGGGAGCCCCTCGGCGCGACGTCTCCCATGGAAAAGGCTGCGCCGTTTTCCACGCTGCGTGATGTAGGCCTGTAGCGATAATACAGTCGCTCCTACAGGGGGCAGTGCTCTTGTAGGAGCGGTAGCAGCGGACCGCCATGACCGCGATAGGGTACGCCTACCTGGGCGATAGCCAGAAGCAGAGGGGGCCGGACAGGCGTGGCGTACTACTGCAGATCCCCGTTGAGCTTGCGCAACAGGCGCAACAGCTCGGCGCGTTCGGCATCGTCCAGCGGGGCGCTCGCGGCGCGGTCGCTGGCGGCGGCGCGGTCCTTGAGTTCGCCGACCAGGGCGCGGCCCTGGTCGGTGAGGTGCAGGGCATAGGCGCGGCGGTCCTGGGTGCCGCGTACGCGCTCGGCCAAGCCCTGGCGTTCCAGCTTGTTCAGCAGCAGGACCAGTTGCGGTGGCTCGATGGCCAGGCGCCGGGCCAGGTCGGCCTGCATCAGGCCCGGCTCCTGTTCCAGGATCACCAGGGCGGTGAACTGGGCGGGGCGCAGGTCGTAGCTGGCCAGGCTATCCACCAGGTGCTGGAACATCTTCATCTGGGCGCGGCGCAGGGCATAGCCTACGGCAGTGTCCAGCCAGGGGGTGGCGGTGTCGCGAGGCACGGCGTCGTTGGGCGAACTCATCGGCGGGAAGGGTTTCCGTCGGTGGTGGCGAAGGGAGGAGACAGCTGCATCATTCTAATCCAGTTCCCGCGCTCCGTGCCGCCTCGCGCGCTGATGGCGATAGGCGAACTGGGCACGGCTCAGGCCCAGCAGCCGCGCGGCGGCGGCCACGTTGCCGCGGCTGCGGGCCAGGGCTTCGTCCAGCAGTTCGGCTTCGAGCTGGCCCAGGTGCAACGGACGGTCGCTGTCCACACCCAGGCGCGCCAGCCAGCCGATTGTCTCCGCTGCCGGCTCCCGGAGGTCGTCCGGCAGGGGTTCACCGCGAAACAGGTGGGGCAGATCGATCAGCTCACCGGGGTCGCTGGCGATCACGCCGCGCTCCACCAGGTTCTGCAATTCGCGCACGTTGCCGGGAAAGTCATAGCGCAGCAGCGCCTTGAGGGCACGCATGGTCAGGCCCACCGGCGGGCGTTCGTAGGCGGCGCAGAAGCGTCGCAGAAAAAGGTCCACCAGCAGGGGCACGTCGTCGCGACGATCCCGTAGCGGCGGGATGCCGATGGGATAGACATTGAGCCTATAGAAGAGGTCTTCGCGGAAGTCGCCGCGGCGTACCGCCTCGCGCAGGTCCAGGTTGGTGGCGGCGATCACCCGCACATCCACCTTGAGGGTGCGGCTGCCACCGACCCGCTCGATCTCGCGCTCCTGCAGGGCGCGCAGCAACTTGCCCTGGCCAGGCAGGCTCAGGCAGGCGATCTCGTCGAGGAACAGGGTGCCGTTCTGGGCCCGTTCGAAGCGTCCGGCGCGGGACTGGTTGGCACCGGTGAAGGCGCCACGCTCCACGCCGAACAGTTCGGCTTCGATGAGATTCTCGGGGATGGCCGCGCAGTTGAGGGCGACGAAGGGACCGTCCGCGCGCCGACTCAGGCGGTGCAGGTGGCTGGCGAACAGTTCCTTGCCCACGCCGGATTCGCCGGTGAGCAGGACCGTGGCCGGCGTGGGGGCTACCCGCTGCAGGGCGCGGAAGGCCGTGTTGAAGGCGGCCGAGGCGCCCACCAGCGGCTGGTCGGCGGCGGCCAGCGGCAGCAGGGCAGGCAGCCGCGCCGTGGTGGTGACGGGCGTGTCGGCGCCGGCGGCGTTGAGATAGCGCAGGTCCTCTTCCACATCGGGCCAGCGCTCGGCATTGCGGCCTTCCACCCGGCAGACGTGGTGACCCATGGCCCGGCATTCCACTTCGCGAAAGATCACCAGGCGGCCGAACAGGCTGCTGACATAGCCGATGGCGTAGCCGGTTTCCATCCAGCAGGCCGGGTCGCTGCCCTGGCCATGGGCGATCTGGTGCTCGTCGCATTCGGCCGAATGATGCCAGAGGAATTCGCCGCCGTAGCGACCCTGCTCGATGTCGAATTCGAAATGCAGCGGCTCGACCCGCACCAGACCCTCCAGACCGTGCAGGCGGGTCCCGGCGGCGAAGATGGCCGCCGCGTCGGCCTGGGGCCAGCGCTTGCGCACCAGCTCGGCGTCGCGCACCCCGGAGAGATAGCCGACCCGGGTCAGCAGGCCGCGGGCGCGTTCCTGGCCCAGGGCGCCGATCAGTTCCCGGCGTAGCGCACCGAATGACGAGGCATGCATCAGCAGCATGCGCTGATCGTTGAGCCAGATGCGACCGTCGCCGGGGGAGAAGAACAGGCACTCGGCCAGTTCCGCCTGGGTCGGGGTGGCGCTGTCGTTCCAGGCCGCGCTGTCGCCACGCTGGCAGCCGGGGGCGACCTGTTGCAGATCGCTGAGGGACAGACGTTCGGACAGGGCCATGGCACGACCTCTCGGGAGAACTGCGCAAATGCGCAATCGAGAAGATGGTTATACATCATAACTTTATCTTTTGAGTAAGGCTTTCGCCGGTATGGCCTGCCTCGGTTGTCTGTTCACGGCAGCAAGCGCTTGATGGCAATGGTCTTTTTTCTCCTGCCCGGTGCTGGGCACAGCCTTTGCTCCGTTCCTTGGAGCCCACCGAGGCTCGATAACAACAAGGAGAAGGCTATGAGCGAACATCCCACGCCATTCCTGGACGGTGCGTCCTGGCGCGAGCGAATTTTCGATGGCGACTGGATCTCCGCCCAAGGCGGTACCCTGGAGGTCAGCGAACCCGCCAGCGGTCGGCCCCTGCATCGCACGGGCCTCGCCAACGTCGCCGACATCGACCAGGCCTGCGGCAAGGCGGCCCGGGCGCAACCGGCTTGGGCCGGCTGGACGGCTCGGCAGAAGGCCACCCTGTTCCTGGCGGCTGCCGCGCACCTCGAGCTGAATCGTGCCGAGCTGGCGCCGCTGATCGCCCGGGAAACGGGCGGCATCCTGCCCAAGGCCGAGCTGGAGTTGCGTGAAGCCGGCGTCATCCTGCAGCAGGTCGCCGGCCAGTTGCTGCAACCCCATGGCGTGGTCCTGCCCAGCGAGCGCGGTGCGCTGTCCTATGCCCGCCGGCTACCTCACGGCGTGGTCGGGGTGATCTCGCCCTTCAACTTTCCGCTGATCCTCTCGCTACGGGCCGTGGCCCCGGCCCTGGCCTGCGGCAACGCCGTGGTACTCAAGCCGGATCACCAGACGCCGGTGAGCGGCGGCATCCTGATCGCCCGGCTGTTCGAGGCGGTCGGCCTGCCCAAGGGCGTGCTGCAGGTGCTGCCCGGACGCGCCGAGGCGGGGGCGGCGCTCTGCGCCCATCCCCAGGTGCGGATGATCGCCTTCACCGGCTCGACCCGGGCCGGGCGCCAGGTGGCCGAAACCGCCGGACGTCATTTGAAGAAGGTGGCCCTGGAACTGGGCGGCAAGAATCCGCTGATCGTGCTGGACGATGCCGATCTCGACCTCGCCGTCGGCTGCGCCGCCTGGGGCAGTTTCCTGCACCAGGGCCAGATCTGCATGGCCACTGGCCTGATCCTGGTGCAGGAACGCCTTGCCGCGGCCTTCACCGAGCGCCTGGTGGCCCGCGCCGCGGCCCTGCGTCTGGGCGATCCCCTGGAGCCCACCACCCAGCTCGGTCCGCTGATCAACGCCCAGCAATTGCAGCGCGTCCAGGGCATCGTCGCGGATAGCCTGGCCGCGGGGGCTCGCCTGGAGCAGGGCGGTCGTCACGAAGGGCTGTTCTATGCCCCGACCGTGCTCAGCGGCGTCCGCCCCGGCATGCGCGCCTTCGACGAGGAAATCTTCGGGCCGGTGGCCAGCGTGGCGACCTTCGCCGACGAAGACGAGGCCGTCGAGCTGGCCAATCGCACCCCCTACGGCCTGGCGGCTGGCGTGCTCTCCGGCTCCCTGGCCCGTGCCCGCGCCCTGGGTGCGCGACTGGACTGCGGGATGCTGCACCTCAACGACCAGACGGTGAATGACGAGGTGGTCAACCCTTTCGGCGGTCGCGGCCAGTCCGGCAATGGCGGCAGTGTCGGCGGCCTGTGCAACTGGGACGACTACAGCCAGTGGCAATGGGTGACTGAGCATAACGAGCCGCCACGCTACCCCTTCTGAGAGCCTGCTCAAAGGCTGCTGCGCGTCGGCCAAACCGCGTTGAACACGACTTCGGAATGCTCATTTACTACTCGTAAATTCCGCTTCCTCAGCCGTGTTCGCCTTGTTTGGCTCTAGCTCGCGAGCCTTTGAGCAGGCTCCAAGCCCCTGTTCCATCCCCAATAACAACAAGAGGAAAGTCCCATGACCCTGAATGGCAAGACCCTGGTGATCACCGGCGTAGCCTCCGGTATCGGCGCCGAACTGGCACGCCTGGCGCGCTTCCAAGGCGCCACCGTGATCGGTGTCGACCGCAACCAACCCCAGCTCAGCCTGGATGACTTCCACCAGGCCGACCTGGGCGATCCGGACAGCATCGCCACCCTGGTCAGCCGCTTGCCGGAGCGCCTGCACGGCCTCTGCAACATCGCCGGGGTGCCGGGTACGGCACCGGCGGCAACCGTGGCGCGGGTCAACTATCTCGGCCTGCGCCTGCTCAGTCAGCAACTGGTCGGGCGACTGGGGCAGGGCGGTGCCATCGTCAACGTCGCTTCCATCCTCGGTGCCGAATGGCCGGAGCGCCTGGCCCAGCATCGCGAGCTGGCGCGGATCGCCGACTTCGCCGAGGCCCAGGCCTGGCTGGAGGCTCATCCGGTGGCGCAGGCGACCTGCTACCAGTACTTCAAGGAGGCGCTCATCGTCTGGAGCTTCGTGCAGTCCCAGAGTTGGCTCCGCGAATTCGGCGTGCGCCTGAACTGCGTGGCGCCGGGGCCGGTGTTCACCCCCATCCTCGGCGACTTCGTCAGCATGCTCGGTGAGGAGCGCGTCGCCCGCGATAGCCAGCGCATGCTGCGTCCGGCGCTGGCCGACGAGGTGGCCGAGGTGATCGCCTTCCTCTGCAGCGACGCCTCGCGCTGGATCAACGGCGCCAACCTGCCGGTGGATGGCGGCCTGGCCGCCAGCTACGTCTGACCCGGAATCCCGTGCCCGCCCGGGCACGGGCTCGCGTTTTCCCACAACAAGAACAATCCAAGGATGACGTCATGCGCACCTCGCTTCGCTTCAGTCTGCTGGCTGCGGCCAGCTTCGGCTCCAGTCTGGTCCAGGCCTACGACCTGCCCAGTCTCAACCTCGGCTCCACCAGTTTCTACGACGGCGCCCCGGCACCGGATGGTCCCGGCTGGTACTGGGAGGAGTACCTGATCTACGGCAAGACCAGTCGCTTCAACGACCAGGACGGCCGCAAGCTGCCGTTGCCCAAGCAGGAGCTGACCACCTTCGCCCCGGTCAGCCAGATCATCTACGTCGGCCAGCCCCTGGCCAACGGCGCCATGCCGGGTTTCACCGCTATCCTGCCCTGGCTGGTCCATGCCGATGTCGACGACGGCCTCGGCGGCCAGGCCCTCAGTGCCCGCGAAGGGGTAGGGGACCTGACCCTGGGCGTCTTCCTGCAACTGCCCACCACCACCCGACCCGATGGCGGTCCGCGCTGGGCGCAACGCATCGAAGCCGAGGTCGTCGCCCCCACCGGGCGCTACGATCGCGACCGGGCGATCAATCCGAGCAGCAACTTCTGGTCCTTCAATCCCTATTACGCCACCACCTATTGGCTGACGCCCCAGTGGTCGGTTACCGGACGCTTCTGGTACCTGTGGAACGGCAGGAACGACCAGCCACTACGCAGCTTCGGCGATGTTTCCGATACCCAGGCCGGGCAGGCGCTGCACGCCAACTTCGCCACCCAGTACGCGCTGAACGACCGGCTCAGCCTCGGCCTGAGCGGCTATTGGCTCAGGCAGATCACCGATACCCAGGTGGATGGTCATGACGTGAGCGGTCGCCGCGAGAAGGTCTGGGCCTGGGGACCGGGCTTCACCTACGCCTTTTCCAAGCAGAACCTGATCACCTTCAACAGCTACTTCGAACAGGACGCCGAGAACCGCACCGAGGGGCATAAGTTCGTCGTCAACTTCCTGCACAAGCTGTAGCCGAGCGCCCGGTCGCGCCGCACTCAGCGGTCGATCGGGATGCCATTCGGCAGCGGTGGCGAGGGCGGTGGAGCGGGTGGCCGGGGCGCCTGCGGATGAGGCACCATGTGCCAGGTTTCGTTGCGCGGCCGGCGGTCGATGTAGACCGGATAGGGCTGATAGATGACGCCCGAGCCGCGCACCTCGGTCTGCTGGCTGCTGCGGGAAGAAGAGGAGCCGCCCACGATGGTGATGTCGTCCACCGGACGCGGGCGGCTGGGAGCCGGTGCCGGTACCACGATGATCTGCTGGGGCGCCGCCGGGGCCGGTGCCACCGCCTGGCGCGGTGGCGGGGTGAAACCGTTGCTGTCGGGCAGACTCTGCAGCGGGATGGTGGTGACCTGGCTGGCGGCCGGACAGGCGCTCTGGGTATAGGTCGTACGGCCCTGGTCGTCCACGCACTTGTAGACATCCTGGGCTGTCACGGCACCACTGGCGAGCAGCAGTCCAAACAGCAGCGAACGCATGATGAGGCACCCCGGGTACCTGAATTGTCACCTCGAGGATACAAGATGGCCGATCGGCCTCCCAGCGTCGCGGCGGCTTGGTCAGCGGCCGTTCAGGAAAAGGTCTGACTGTAGGACTAGGCTGGGCGGGGCGTGCGGCGTATAACATCCCGATACAGATGTCCTGAGGCAACGGCCCGTGAAGTGGTTCGTCATCGGTGTGTTCATCCTTTGCGTGCTGCTGGTGCATTTCCGCGGACGAGTGCGCCATCCCTTCCTGCGCCAGCTCGGTGACCATTCCACCTTCCTGGCACCGCTCAATGCCTTCATGTTCCTCACCTCGCGGGTGCCCAATGCGCCCTATCACGAGGTGGAGCGCTTTCCTGAACTCCAGGTGCTGCAAGACAACTGGCAGCTCATCCGCGACGAAGCCCTGACTCTGCTGCGCGCCGGCCAGATCAAGAAATCCGCCGAGCCCAACGACGCCGGCTTCAATTCCTTCTTCAAGAGTGGCTGGAAACGCTTCTACCTGAAGTGGTACGGCGATAGCCATCCTTCCGCCATGCAGCTCTGCCCGCGGACCACCGAACTGCTCAGGGGGCTGGGTACGGTCAAGGCCGCCATGTTCGCCGAGCTGCCGCCCGGTTCACGGCTGGTCCGGCATCGCGATCCCTATGGCGGTTCGCTGCGCTATCACCTGGGCCTGGTGACTCCCAACGATCCGCGCTGCTTCATCGAGGTGGATGGCCGGCGCTATCACTGGCGCGATGGCCAGGCGGTGGTATTCGATGAAACCTTCATCCACTACGCCGAGAACGCCACCGAGCAGGATCGCATCATCCTGTTCTGCGACGTGGAGCGGCCGTTGCGCTATCGCTGGGCCGACGCCTTCAACCGCTGGGTCAGCAGTACCTTGCTGGCCTCGGCCGCCTCGCCCAACGAGGCCGGCGATAGGACCGGTGGCCTCAATCGCGCCTTCAAGTACCTCCATCGCATCCGCCAGCGCGGCAAGGCACTGAAGAAGCGCAACCGTTTCCGCTACTACTTGGAGCAGTGGCTGCTGCTGGCGGCCCTGGTCGGCGTGATCCTCTGGATCTGAACCGGAGAACGTTCGTCCGCCGACTCGCCGGTTCGACTTGACCTCGGGCAGGTCCCCCGCCAATACTAATACTGTATAAATATACAGATAGAGGCATTGGCCATGGACAACACCCTTGCGAGTTCGGTGGCATGAACGGCGGCGCCAGCCTGGCCCGGCTGTTCGAGGAGCGACGGCTGTGGAAGGGGCAGGCCAGCGCCGAGGCGCGGCGCAGCCGGCAGCCCACGGGCGTTGCGGCGCTCGATGCCCATCTGCCCGGTGCGGGCTGGCCGGATGCGGCCCTCACCGAACTGCTGCTCGCCGGACCTGGCCAGGGGGAGTTGCAACTACTCTGGCCGACCCTGGCCCGCCTGAGCCAGGCTGCCGAACGCATCGCCCTGATCGGTCCACCGCTGTCGCCCTATCCGCTGGCCTGGCAGGCGGCCGGCGTCGCCCTGGAGGCCCTGGTGGTGGTCCGCGCCCAGGGCGCCGAAATCCTCTGGGCCGCTGAACAGTGCCTGCGTTCCGGTTGCTTCGGCGCGGTGCTCTGCTGGCCCGAACGAGCCGACGATCGCCAGTTGCGGCGGCTGCAGGTCGCCGCCGAGAGCGGTCGTACCCTGGCCTTCGCCCTGCGTCCGGTCGCGGCGCTGGAGAATCCTTCGCCCGCCGCCCTGCGCCTGCAACTGCGGGCGCCCCTGGAGCGGGTGCACGTCCTCAAGTGCCGGGGTGGCCAGCCGGGCGTCCTTAGCCTGGCCGACGGCGCTTGAGGCGGCCATGCGCTGGGCCTGTATCCTCTTTCCGCAACTGGCGCTCGATGCCGTGCTGCGCCGCCATCCGGACCCTGAGCAGCCCCTGGTGCTGCTCTCCGGGCCGCCACAGCGGCGCCTGTTGCAGGCGGTCAATCCGGCCGCCCGGGCCCTGGGGCTGCGCCCCGGCCAGACCCTGGCCGCTGCCCAGGCACTGACCCGCGACTTCGAGCAGCAGCTGCACGATCCGGCACTCATCGAGAGCGCCGAGGCGCTGCTGGCGGCCTGGGGCTATGGCTTCAGCTCCCAGGTCAGCCGCCACTATCCGCGGGCCTTGCTGCTGGAGGTGCACTCCAGCCTGCCGTTGCTGGGGCCCTGGCCGCGCCTGGAGCGGCGCCTGCGCCAGGAACTCCAGGCCCTGGGCTTTCGCCATCGCCTGGCCCTGGCGCCCAATCCAGTGGCGGCGCGGATGCTGACCAACGTCGCCGATGGCCTGGTCGCCTCGTTGGACGACCTGCCGGCGCTGCTCGCTCGCCTGCCGGTGGAGCGTGCCGGCTTCGCCCCCCAGCAAGCCCAGGCCCTGGCGCGCATGGGCATTCGCCGGCTGGCGCAACTACTGGCATTGCCGCGGCCCGAACTGGCCCGGCGCTTCGCCCCCGAGTTGCTGCAGCAACTCGACCTGCTGCATGGCCAGCGTAGCCTGGCGTTGGACTGCTACCGCCCGCCCGCTCGCTTCCTGGCGCGGGTGGAGCTCAATTTCGAGGTGGAATCGCACCAGGCACTGCTGTTCCCCCTGCGCCGCCTCACCGCCGATTTGGCCGCCTGGCTGGCCAGCCGCGACCGCGGCGTGCAGCGCTTCCTGCTCTGGCTGGAGCATCGCCAGGGGCCGGCCACCGCGCTCACGGTCGGGCTGCTGGCTCCCGAGCGGGAGGCGGCCCTGCTGTTCGAATTCGCCCGGGGTCGCCTGGAACAACTGCAGGTGGTGGCACCGGTGTTGGCGCTGCGCCTGGAGAGCGAGGAACTGCCGGTCTTCGTCCCCGAGCGTCACGGGCTGTTCGACGAGCGCCCGGCGCAGGCGGTGGGCTGGGAGGTACTGCGCGAGCGGCTGCGGGCGCGGCTGGGCGAAGAGGCGGTGCTCGGCCTCGGCATCCAGGCGGATCACCGGCCCGAGCGCGCCCTGGTCTGGCGGCACGAGTGCTCGCCGGAGGGCACGCTGCCCGGCCAGCGCCCGGGATGGCTGCTGCACGAGCCGCGCGTCCTCGAAGGCCAGCCCCGGCGCATCCTCAGCGGTCCCGAACGCATCGAGAGCGGCTGGTGGGACGGCGGCGATCAGCGCCGCGACTACTATCGCATCGAGGTGACCGATGGGCGCCAGGCCTGGGCCTTTCGCCACTACGGCGAGGAGACGCCCTGGTGGATCCAGGGCTGGTTCGCATGAGCGGCTATGCCGAGCTGCACTGCCTGTCGAACTTCAGTTTCCAGCGTGGTGCCTCCAGCGCTCGCGAGTTGTTCGAGCGGGCCAAGGTCCTGGGCTATGAGGCGCTGGCCATCACCGACGAATGCACCCTGAGCGGTATCGTCCGTGCCTGGCAGGCCGCCCACGAGGTGGGTCTGCCGCTCATCGTCGGCAGCGAGCTGACCCTGGACGATGGCCTGCGTCTGGTACTGCTGGTGGAGGATCTGCCAGGGTACGAAAGGCTCTGCGCCCTGATTACCCAGGCACGGCGCCGGGCGCCCAAGGGGCGTTATCAGCTGGGCCGCAAGGATCTCGACCAGGCGCTACCCGGCTTGCTGGCGATCTGGCTACCCGCGGGCAATCCCTCGGTCGAGGAGGGCGCCTGGCTCCAGAGGCGCTTTCCCGAGCGCCTCTGGATCGGCGTGGAATTGCTGCGCTCGGTCGATGACGCCGCCCGGCTGGCGCACCTCCGGGCGCTAGGCGAACGCCTGGGGCTGCCACTGGTGGCCTGCGGCGACGTGCACATGCACAGCCGCGGTCGTCGCGCCCTGCAGGACGTGCTCACCGCCATCCGCCATCATCTACCGGTGGCCGAGGCCGGCTATCGGCTGTATCCCAATGGCGAGCGTCATCTGCGCCCGCTGGCGGCACTCGCAGAGCTCTATCCCGCCGCCTTGCGCGCCGAAACCCTGAAGATCGCCGCGCGCTGCCGCTTCGACCTGGGTGAACTGCGTTACCAGTATCCCCAGGAGGTGATACCCGCTGGCCAGACGGCTCGCACCTGGCTGGCCGAGCTGACCCGGCGTGGCCTGGCCTGGCGCTGGCCGGATGGCGTGCCGGACAGGGTTGCTCGGCAGGTGGCCCTGGAGTTGGCGCTGATCGCCGAGAAGGGCTACGAGAACTACTTCCTCACCGTGCACGACATCGTCGACCATGCCCGCCGCCAGCACATCCTCTGCCAGGGCCGCGGCTCGGCGGCCAATTCGGTGGTCTGCTACGTCCTGGGCATCACCGAACTGAATCCCCTCACCGGCAACCTGCTGTTCGAGCGCTTCATCTCCCGCGAACGCGACGAACCGCCGGACATCGACGTCGACTTCGAGCACGAACGCCGTGAAGAGGTCATCCAGTACGTCTTCCGCCGCTATGGTCGCGAGCGGGCCGCGCTCACCGCGGTGGTCAGCACCTATCACGCCGCGGGGGCCCTGAGAGACGTCGGCAAGGCCCTGGGCCTGCCGCTCGATCAGCTCAATGCCCTGTCCGGCTGCGCCGGGCGCTGGACCGACGAGATCCCAGGCCCGCCGCGGCTGCGCGAAGCCGGCTTCGATCCGGACAGCCCGCTGCTGCAGCGGGTGCTCATCCTCGCCGGCCAGTTGATCGGCTTCCCCCGGCACCTTTCCCAGCATCCCGGCGGCTTCGTCATCTCCGCAGCCCCCCTGGCGACCTTGGTACCGGTGGAGAACGCCGCCATGGCCGAGCGTACCCTGATCCAGTGGGACAAGGACGACCTCGACGCCGTGGGCCTGCTCAAGGTGGACATCCTCGCCCTGGGCATGCTCAGTGCCCTGCGCCGTTGTTTCGATCTGGTCGCCGACTGGCGCGGCCAGCGCTGGACCCTGGCCAGCCTGCCCCAGGAAGATGCGCCCACCTACGCCATGATCTCCCGCGCCGATACGATCGGGGTGTTCCAGATCGAGTCCCGCGCCCAGATGGCCATGCTGCCGCGCCTCAGGCCCAGGACGCTCTACGACCTGGTGATCGAAGTGGCCATCGTACGACCCGGCCCCATCCAGGGCGATATGGTGCATCCCTATCTACGGCGTCGTAATGAGGAAGAGGCCGCGGACTATCCCCATGACGAACTGCGCCCGGCGCTGGAGCGTACCCTGGGGGTGCCCTTGTTCCAGGAGCAGGTCATGCAGATCGCCATGATCGCCGCCGAATACACGCCAGGCGAAGCCGATCAGTTGCGGCGCTCCATGGCCGCCTGGAAACGCCATGGTGGCCTCGAACCCCATCGCCAGCGCCTGCACGACCGCATGGTCGCCCGTGGCTATCGCCCGGAATTCGCCGCGCGCCTCTTCGAACAGATCAAGGGCTTCGGCAGCTACGGCTTTCCCGAGTCCCATGCCGCCAGCTTCGCCCTGCTGACCTATGCCAGTTCCTGGCTCAAGTGCCACGAGCCGGCCGCCTTCGCCTGCGCCCTGGTGAACAGCTGGCCGATGGGCTTCTACAGTCCCGACCAGGTGCTGCAGGACGCTCGTCGCCATGGCATCGAGGTGCGTCCCGTGACGGTACAGAGCAGCCACTGGGATTGCCGGCTGGAAGCGGGCGCCGGCCAGCAGCCGGCGATCCGACTGGGGTTGCGCCTGGTGCAAGGGCTGGCGGAAGCGGTCGGGCGACGCCTGGTCGCCGTGCGCGGCGCGCAGCCCTTTCGTGATGTGGAAGAGCTCTGTCGACGGGCGGACCTGGATGCCCGGGCACGTGGGCAACTGGCCGACGCCGGAGCCCTGGCGGATCTCGTCGGTGATCGGCATCAGGCGCGTTGGGCGGTGGCTGGGGTGGAGCAGCAACTGCCGCTGTTCGAGGCGACCAGCAGTGCCGTGGAGGAGCGCCCGGCCTTGCCTGCACCCAGCGTCGCCGAGGAGGTCCATGCCGACTACCGCACCCTGGGCACCACCCTGGGACCCCATCCCTTGGCCCTGCTACGCGGCGAACTCCAAACACGTCGCTGCCGGGATTTCAGTCAGTTGGCGGACATTTCGCCCGGCAGCCTGGTGCGGGTGGCAGGGCTGGTGCGTGGCCGACAGCGACCCGGCACGGCCAGCGGCGTGATCTTCGTCACCCTGGAAGACGAGCACGGCATGCTCAATGTGGTGGTCTGGCGCGCGGTGGGTGAACAGCAGCGGCGGCCTTTGTTGCAGGCACGGTTGCTACAGGTCGAAGGGCATCTGGAGCGGGAGGCGGGGGTACAGCACCTGATCGCCGGTCGGCTGACCGATCTGAGTCCTCTGCTCGACGAACTCCTGGTGTCGAGTCGGGACTTTCACTAGTGAAACAGCCATTAGCGAAGTAGCGGCGAACCAAGGGTGGGGCTGGAGTGGGTGAGGCGGAGGGATTGTCTTGCGGCGGGGCTAGATTATTGCGGACTTGCGGAGGGACTGTCTTCCAGAGCGCCCGAGAGCGCCCGGAAGACAAGAATCGACCACGCAGTCTTAGCTGACGGCGTCTTTCAGGCCCTTGCCGGGCTTGAAGCCGGGCAGCTTGGCAGCGGCGATCTTGATGGTGGCACCGGTCTGCGGGTTGCGGCCTTCGCGAGCAGCGCGCTCTTTCACTGCGAAAGTTCCGAAACCGACCAGGCTAACGCTGTCGCCTTGCTTCAGAGCGTCGGTCACCGCGGTGGTGAAGGCGTCCAGGGCTTTGGCAGCGGTGGCCTTGGGCAGGTCGGCAGACGCGGCAATGGCGTCGATCAGCTCAGCTTTATTCATGTAAAAACTCCATGTGTGAGTATTGGCCAGGCAGTATAACGGCAGCTTTGCCTTGCGTAGAGCCTTTGTGAGCCTCTGCGTGGCCGGTTGAAGCAGCCTTGTTGTTCGGCGCTACAGGATACGCATAGCGGGCGAAAGAGCGATAGGGTATTCGATCTAGCAGGGGCGTGAAAACCTGATCCGTACTGCATTTTCTAAGCTTTACAGCCCAGCCGTCATCTTTTTGGGCAGCGCCGAAGGCCGTTTGGTTTCCTTTAAGCAACGCGGTCCGGGGAAAGATGGGGCTGCAGAGGTGGTGTCAAGGGCGGCAGGCCATAGGCCGCCCGGGCCGCATCGCAGTTTGGATTGGGCTCGCCGTTTTCCCAGGCCGCGGTGAATTCACGGCAGGTGCTGGAGCGATTTTCGTAGATGGTGCAGCGCGTGCCGCAGCCGATCTCGCCCAGCAAAGCCGTGCAGCGCGTAGGTTTCTGCTCGGTGCCCAGCATCGCCGCCAGGTGCCGGGTCACGGCCACCGTCAGGTTATCGGGCACCAGGCCGCCTGCCGACTGGCATTCGCCCCAATAGAAAGACACGCGGAAATGGGCGCAGCAGGCGCCACAGCTAAGGCAAGGATTCTCGGTCGACATGCACGAAAGCCATCGCAGAAACCGGCGGTGCCGGCGGGACAGGAGCTGATTCTAGGCATGCGCCCGCAGGCTGCGAAGCCCCCGGCAACGACCGTTCGGCGCCGACCTACGGCAGTGTTTCGCCCGGTCCCGAGGCGACCAGATGTCGCTGCAGCCAGGCGATGAACACCCTGACCTTGGCCGGCACCAGGCGGCGGTGCGGATACACCGCGTGAATGGTGATGGCCTGGGTGTGCCAGGCGGCGAACAGCCGTTCCAGGCGGCCAGCGGCGATGTCCTCGTTCACCAGGAAGTCCGGCTGGCGGATGATGCCGTGCCCGTCCAGCGCCGCCCGGTGCAGTACGCTGCCGTTGTTGGCCCGCAGATGCCCGGCAACCTTCACCTGCAACTGCTCCTCACCGCGCTGGAACAGCCAGGTGTCGCCGTCGCTGGCGTAGCTGTAGAGCAGGCAGCGATGCTGGTCGAGTTCGCTCGGCTGGTCCGGTCGTCCACGGCGTTGCAGATAGGCGGGCGCTGCGCAGATATGCAGCTCCACCGCGCCCAGTGGCTGCGCCACCAGGCTGGAATCGCTCAGGTCGCCGATGCGCACGGCGAGATCGAAGCCTTCCTCGACCAGCCGGACCTGGCGATCGCTCAGCTCCACGTCGATGGCCACGTCCGGGTATTCATGGAGGAAGCTGCTCACCAACGGCGCCAGATGACGCACCCCGAAGGTGAGGGGCGCACTGACCCTCAGACGTCCCCGTGGCCGCTCGTGGCCTTCCTGCAGGCGATGTTCCAGCGCTTCGAGATCGCCCAGCAGGGGCACTATGCCCTCGTGGAGCGTGCGTCCGGCTTCGGTCAGGCTCAGGGTGCGGGTGGTGCGCTGCAGCAGCCGCGTGCCGTAGTGCCGTTCCAGCGCCGCCAGGTGCTTGGTCAAGGCCGAGCGCGACAGCTCCAGCCGCTCGGCGGCGGCGGTCAGGCTACCGAGTTCGACGATCTTGACGAAGGCCTGCAGGGCGCGAAGGGTGTCCATATATTGTTTCCATATCGTGCGCAGTCCATTCGCAGCTTGCTACTTTATTCTCGCTCTGGAAACAGGAAAATGAACCTATCCTTCCTCTCGCGAGACCTTGCCATGACCGCCCCCACTGCCTCGACCGCTCCCTATGCCGCCCTCCTGCTGCGTCTTGCCCTGGGTGCCATGTTCCTCGCCCACGGCCTGACCAAGTTGCTGGTCTTCACCCTGCCGGGCACGGCGGGTTTCTTCGCCTCGGTAGGTTTTCCCGGCTGGCTGGCCTATCCGGTCACCTTCTTCGAGCTGGGCGCCGGTGTGCTGCTGATCCTGGGCGCCTGGGTGCGTCCCGTGGCGGCAGTGGCTGCCGTCCAGCTGTTCGTCGCTTCTACCGTGCATTTCGGCAATGGCTGGTCGTTCACCAACCCCAATGGTGGCTGGGAATACCCGGTATTCCTCGCCGTGACCGCCGCTGCCCTGGCCTTGCTGGGTGCCGGCCCGCTGTCCTGGGATGCCCGCAAGCACGCTTGATCACCCTGTCGCCGAGGTAACCGCCATGTCGCTTCCCACGCTGTTCATCTCCCACGGCTCGCCCATGGAGGCGCTCGATGCGGGCGCGGCAGGGCAGGCGTGGCGCACCCTCGGCCAGACCCTGCCGACGCCGGCGGCCATCGTCGTGGTCTCGGCGCATTTCGATACTCCGGTGCCGGTGTTCGGCACCGCCGAACGTCCCGCCACCATCCACGACTTCTATGGCTTTCCCGAGGCGCTCTACCGCCTGAACTATCCGGCGCCCGGTGCGCCGGCACTGGCCGAAACCTTGGCCCAGGGGCTGCGCGAGCAGGGCTGGGAGGCGCGTACCGGCGAGCAGGGACTGGATCACGGCGCCTGGGTCCCGCTGCGCTATCTCTACCCGGACGCCCGGATTCCCGTGGTGCCGCTGTCGATGAGCGCTAACCGTGGGCCCGACTACCACTTCGCCCTGGGCCAGGCCCTGGCGCCACTGTTGCCAGCGGACACCCTGCTGATCGCTTCGGGTAGCCTCACCCATAACCTGGGTGATTTCCGCCTGGGTGGCGGTGAGTCGCCCGGCTATGTCGCGGCTTTCCAGCAGTGGGTCCAGAGTCGTCTGCGCGAACGAGATCTCGCGGCCCTGCTGGACTACCGGCGGCAGGCGCCGAGCGCCCGGCAGGCGCATCCTACCGACGAGCACCTGTTGCCGCTGTTCGTCGCCCTGGGCGCCGCGGATCCGGAAGGTAACTTCGCCATCCATCATGACGGCATCGCCCATCGCGTCCTGGCGATGGACGTCTATGGCTTTTCACGCCACTGATGCAGCCCCAAAAACCAGGCCCGGCTCACCTAGTGAGCCGGGCCTGGTTTTTTGGCGGAACGGCCTGCCTCAGCCGAACAGCCCGGGACCGTACCCCCACATCAGTACGGTAATGGCCATCAGCACCTCGAGTACCAACACCCCGATGGCCAGGGTCGAACCGGACATGATGAAACCTTCCCGCTGATCGATATTAAGGAAGGACGGAATGCCGGTGTAGAGCAGGTAGGCCGAATAGGCCAGGCCGACGATGCCGGCGATGGCGCACAGCCACACTAGGGGGTAGAACCCCACCAGGCCACTCAGCAGCATCGGGGTGGCCACGTAGCCGGCGAATAGGATGCAGCGATTGGCACTGGGCCGATCCGGATAGCGCCGGGCCAGCCAATGGATCACATGCCCCATGGCCACCACCGCGGCCATGATCAGCGCATAGCTGACGACCGCCAGCACCACGGCCGTTGGCAGGTCCAGTACATGGGCCTCGCCGCCGCCGAAGCGCCAACCGAAGGTGGTGGTGCCAACCAGGGAGGCGACGACCGGAATGGCCGCCAGGAAGGCGACATGATGGGCAAAGAAGTGCCCGACGGTTTCCCCTTCGCGACGAATCTGTTGCCACTCGCGATCGGGATGGGCCAGCAGGCCCCAGACATGATTGATCATGATCCTGCTCCTCACCCGCCGTGGTCGCCGCAAGCGGGCCTTTAGGTGATGGCGAACGCTGGACTAGGAACCTGTTCACGACCTCGCGAGCTAGAGACAAACAAGGCGCAACGACCAACGGGAGTAACAGCCAACGGCTGGCCCGCAGGGTGAGCGCCAGCGAATCAAATGGCTGAGGACGCGGAGTTTACGAGTGGTAAATGAGCATTCCGAAGCCATTTTCAACGCCGTTTGGCCGACGCGCAGCAGATCGTGAACAGGTTCTAACGCATCTGGCGACTACCTTATGAGTATAGAAGGGCTCTGGAATGCGTCATCCGAGCCGACGAAGGGTCGTCCGCTTCGTGACGAAGCGACCGGTGGTACCCAGGCACCAGGCTGGTGCGTTTTCTGCCGGGTTTTACCCAGGCGCGTGTCCATTTCTCGGTACCTGACCACTTGGACAGGTTTTTGCTTGGTCAAAACATCTGTTACCGCCATCAAGAGGCCTCTCATGCCAATTCTCGACATCATCATCGCCGGTGCCGGCATGGGTGGGCTCAGCGCCGCCTTGGCTCTGCAACAGGCCGGCCATCGGGTACGCCTGTTCGAGCGTGCCGCGGAGCTGGCGCCCATAGGCGCGGCCATCTCCATCTGGCCCAACGGCGTGAAGGTGCTGGAGCGCCTGGGCCTGGGAGCGGCCATCGCCGCGGTGAGCGGTGACATGCGCACCATGAGCTACCACGACCACCAAGGCGTCTTGCTCACGCGCTTCAGCCTGCTGCCGCTCTACGAGGCGGTCGGCCGACCGGCGCGCCCCATCGCGCGCGCCCAGCTGCAGCGCCTGTTGCTGGACGCCGTGGGCGCGGAGCGGGTAACCCTGGGCGTCGGCTGCGAAGGCTTCGAGCAGGACGCTGACGGCGTGACGGTAACCCTCAGTGACGGCCGCCTGGAGCGGGCTGACCTATTGATCGCCGCCGACGGCACCCACTCGCGACTGCGGGACCGGGTGGTGGGGCAAGCCATCTCCCGTGACTACTGTGGCTATGTGAACTGGAACGGTCGGGTAAAGATTGCGCCGGACTTGGCTGAAGCGCATGAGTGGGCGCAGTTCGTCGGAGATCACCAGCGGGTGTCGCTGATGCCCATGGGCGGCGATGAATTCTACTTCTTCTTCGATGTACCCCTGCCCAAGGGGACGCCCAACGAGCGCAGTCGTTACCGCGAGGAATTGGCCGGGCATTTCGCCGGCTGGGCGCCGCCGGTGCAGCGCCTGATCGAGCGCCTGGACCCCCAGGGCGTGGCCCGGGTCGAGATCCACGATACCCGACCACTGACGACCCTGGTACGCGGCCGCGTGGCGCTGCTGGGTGATTCGGCCCACTCCATGGCGCCGGACCTGGGGCAGGGCGGTTGCCAGGCCATGGAAGATGCCTGGGTGCTGGCGCGTTGCCTGGAAACCGCGGCCGAGCCACAGGCGGCCCTGCAAGCCTACGAGCAAGCGCGCTTGGAGCGGGTCGCCGGGATCGTCGAGCGGGCCCGCAAGCGCTGCGAGATCACCCATGGCCACGCCCCCGAGGCCACCCGCGCCTGGTATGCCGAGCTGGCCCAGGAAACCGGCGAGGCGGTGATCGCCGGGCTGCGCAAGACCGCCGACGGTGGCCCGCTGTGAAGTAGCCTGCTGTGAAATAGTGAGGGCGGGCGGGATGAATGGCGGCACTGGGGGTCGAAAGGCCCACGCCCTCTGTCGTCCAAGTCTTCGTTGGAGAACCGCCCATGCGTCTGCGTCTCGCTCTGACCCTCGCCAGCTCCTTCGCCCTCGCCCCGCTGGCCTTCGCCGCCGAGAGTGGCTGTCCCTATCCACAGACGGTGAAGTTCGCCGGTCCCAATTGGGAAAGCGGCATGTTCACCACCGAGGTCTTGCGCCTGCTGGTGGAGAAGGGCTATGGCTGCCAGACCGACGCTGTGCCGGGTAACACGGTGACCCTGGAGAACGCCCTGGCGCAGAACGATATCCAGGTCACCGGCGAGCAGTGGGCCGGTCGTAGTCCGGCCTGGCGCGCGGCGGAGAAGGCCGGCAAGGTGTTCGCCGTGGGCGAGACGGTCAAGGGGGCCACCGAGGGTTGGTGGGTGCCGGAATACCTGGTCAAGGGCGATCCCGCGCGCGGCATTGAGGCCAAGGCGCCGGACCTGAAGAGCGTGGCCGATCTGCCGCGCTATAAAGAGTTGTTCCGCGATCCCGAGGAACCGAGCAAGGGCCGCTTCCTCAATTGCCCCACCGGCTGGACCTGCGAGATCGTCAACAGCCAGAAGCTCAAGGCCTATAAGCTGACCGACAGCTACACCAACTTCCGCACCGGCACCGGCCCCGCGCTGGATGCCGCCATCGCCACCGCCATGCGCCGCGGCGAGCCGGTGCTCTTCTACTATTGGTCGCCGACGCCGCTGATGGGGCGCTACAAGCTGGTCCAGTTGGAAGAGCCACCCTTCAGCGAGAAGGCCTGGGAGACCCTGTCGGACCCGAAGAACCCCGATCCGCTGCCCTCGCGCTCGTTGCCGGCCAAGATCACCATCGGCGTCTCCCGCGACCTGCACGACAAGGCCCCAGCCCTGGTGGCGCTGTTCGAGAAGGTCGAATTCCCTCTCGACCAGTTCAACGGCATCCTTGCCGGCATGGCCGAGAAACATGAAGACGCCCAGGTGGTGGCCAAGCGCTTCCTCAAGGAGCACCCGGAAGTCTGGACGTCCTGGCTGCCGGCGGAAAACGCCGAGCGGGTGAAGGCGGCGCTCTGACGCCTGTGATGGGCGATAATGACGGTTTTCCATGTTGGAGCCGCCCATGACCGTCGCCGCCCTCACCATGTATGTCGAGCCCGTCGAGGTCTGCGACGCCTATCGCCAGCTGGCCGCAGCCGTGGCGTTACGCCTGGATACGACGCTCGAACCGGCGCCGGAAGAGCTGCCAGCGCTTTGGACTCATCCCGAGCTGCTGCTGGCCCAGACCTGCGGCTATCCCTGGGCGACCCGCCTGCGCGACCAGGTGCGCCTGGTGGCGGCGCCGCGCTATACCTTCGAGGGTTGTGCGGATGCTGAGCACTGCGCCTTCATCCTGGTGCCCGAGGCATTGGCGGCAGACAGCCTGGCCGACCTGCGCGGCAAGCGGGTGGCGCTCAACGGGCTGGACTCCAACACCGGCATGAACCTGCTGCGCCATGCCGTGGCACCCCTGGCCGAGCGCGGGCGCTTCTTCGGCGAGGTAATCGTCAGCGAGAGCCATGCCAACAGCCTGGCGCTGTTGCAGCAGGGACATGCCGACGTAGCCGCAGTGGACGCCGTGACCTATGGCTATCTACAACGCGCCGAGCCTGGGCGCGTCGCGGGTCTGCGGCTACTGCAACGCACCCGGTCCAGCCCAGCGCTGCCCTTCATTACCGCAGCCAGTCGCTCGGATGCCGAGGTGAAAGCCTTACGCGCCGCGCTTGGCGACAGCCTGACGGCTGATCCCGAGCTGGCCGCCGTCCTAGCCATCGCGAGTTTCGCGGCAGTGGACGAGGCGACCTATCTACCCCTGCTGGACTGGCGCCGTGACGCGGTGGAGCAGGGCTATCCGGTGATTGGCTAGAGGGAATCGCTGGCCAATCGCGGCCATGGGCCGCTCCTACAGGTACGGAAACCACTGTAGGAGCGGCCCATGGCCGCGATTGAATGTTTGCCGCACGCGCGTGCTCAAGCCAACCCTGCCGCCCGAGCCCTTTGCTGAGCAGGCCGTGCGGTCGCCGGCTGAACCCCAGGCCTTCCGCGCTGACCAAGCTAGGATCGCCAGCGGACCGGCTCTGCCACCCTGGCCCGCCCAGTGCAGACGGAGTTCCCCATGCCCCCAGCCTTTACCCGCCGTTCCCTCCTGGCCGCTGGCCTGTCCCTTGGCCTGCTCGCCGCCGGCACTGTCCAGGCCGCCGACTGGTGCGCCAGCAAGCCGGTGAAGTTCGCCGGGGTGAACTGGGAGAGCGGCATGCTGCTCACCGAACTGATGGGCTTTGTCCTGCAGCACGGCTACGACTGCAAGATCGACAGCATCCCCGGTAACTCCATCACCCTGGAACAGGCGCTGGCCAACGACGACATCCAGGTGTTCGCCGAGGAGTGGATCGGCCGCAGCGAGGCCTGGAACAAGGCTGCCGCCGCCGGCAAGGTGGTCGGCGTGGGCGCGCCCATCGAAGGCGCCACCGAAGGCTGGTACGTGCCGCGCTATCTGGTGGAAGGCGAGGGCGCCAAGGCGCCTAATTTGAAGAGCATCGCCGACCTGGGCCAATACGCCGCGCTGTTCCGCGATCCGGAAGAGCCGGGCAAGGGCCGCTTCTACAACTGTCCGGCCGGCTGGACCTGCGAGCTGGAGAATACCCAGATGCTGCAGAGCTATGGCCTGAGCGATAAATACACCAACTTCCGCCCCGGCACCGGCCCGGCGCTGGATGCGGCCATCGTCTCGGCCACCAAGCGCAAGCAGCCGATTCTCACCTACTACTGGTCGCCGACGCCGCTGCTGGGCCGGGTCGATATGGTCCAGCTCAAGCCCCGCGACGGCGAAGCGAAGCACATCCAGGTCCAGGCCGGGCTGTCCAAGCCTTTCCACGACGGCGCCCCCGAACTGGTCGCCGTGCTGAGCCGGGTCAACGTGCCCATCGAGCTGCTCAACCGCACCCTGGCCGAGCAGGCCGAGGCCAAGCAGGACGCTACCACCACCGCCAAGGCGCTGCTCAAGGCCCATCCCGAGCTGTGGCAGGCCTGGGTGACCGACGCCGGGGCGCGCAGCAAGATCCAGGCGGCGCTCTAGGATGTTCCCCGAAAGCCTGACCTTTTCCTTCGCCGATGCGGTGAATCGCGGCGTCGACTGGCTGGTGACCCGGTATGGCGATGTCTTCCGCGCCATCTCCGATACCCTGTTGCAGGCCATCGTCTGGCTCGAAGGGCTGCTGCGCGGCACGCCCTGGTGGGCCATCCTGCTGATCGTCGCGGCGCTCGCCGGCCATGCCACCCGCCGGGTGCTGCCGACGCTGCTGATCACCGGCCTGCTGTTCCTGGTCGGCGCCCTGGGGCTCTGGGACAAGTTGATGCAGACCCTGGCGCTGGTGCTGGTGGCCACCGCCATCGCCGTGGTCATCGGCATCCCCCTGGGCATCCTTTGTGCCCGCAGCGCGCGATTGCGCCTGGTGCTGATGCCACTCCTGGACATCATGCAGACCATGCCCAGCTTCGTGTACCTGATCCCGGTGCTGATGCTGTTCGGCCTCGGCAAGGTGCCGGCGATCTTCGCCACGGTGATCTATGCCGCGCCACCGCTGATCCGCCTCACCGACCTGGGCATCCGCCAGGTCGACCGCGAGGTCATGGAGGCGGTCAACGCCTTCGGCGCCAGCCGCTGGCAGCAGCTGTTCGGCGTGCAACTGCCGCTGGCCCTGCCGAGCATCATGGCCGGCATCAACCAGACCACCATGATGGCGCTGTCCATGGTGGTGATCGCCTCGATGATCGGCGCCCGCGGCCTCGGCGAAGAGGTGCTGGTGGGTATCCAGACCCTGGACGTGGGCAAGGGCCTGCAGGCGGGGCTGGCCATCGTCATCCTCGCCGTGGTCATCGACCGCATCACCCAGGCCTATGGTCGCCAGCGCCATGAGGTGGAGCGATGAAAATCGTCGTCGAGCGGGTCTCCAAGATCTTCGGCAAGCGTGAGAAGACTGCCCTGGCGCTGCTCCGCGAGGGGCACGACAAGGCCGAGATACTCGCCCGCACTGGTTGCGTGGTGGGGGTGGACGACCTCTCCCTGGAGATCGCCGAGGGCGAGATCTTCGTCATCATGGGCCTCTCCGGTTCCGGTAAGTCGACCCTGGTGCGCCACCTCAACCGGCTGATCGACCCGAGCAGCGGGCGCATTCTCATCGACGGCCAGGACATCCTCCAGCTACCCCTGCCGGCGCTGCGCGAATTGCGTCGCCAGCGCATCAGCATGGTATTCCAGAGTTTCGGCCTGTTGCCGCATCGGCGGGTGCTGGACAACGTCGCCTACGGCCTCAAGGTCCGCGGCGAACCCAAGGCGGTCTATCGCGAGCGGGCGCTGCACTGGCTGGAGGTGGTCGGCCTGAGCGGTTACGAGCGCAAGTGGCCGCACCAGCTCTCCGGGGGCATGCGCCAGCGCGTCGGCTTGGCGCGGGCCTTGGCGGCGGACACCGAGATCATCCTGATGGACGAGGCCTTTTCCGCCCTCGATCCGCTGATCCGCGCCGAGATGCAGGACCAACTGTTGGCGCTGCAACAGCGCCTGCACAAGACCATCGTCTTCATCACCCATGACCTGGACGAGGCCCTGCGCCTGGGCAACCGCATCGCCATCCTGCGCGATGGGCGCCTGGTACAGGTGGGCACGCCGGCGGACATCCTCGGTCAGCCGGCCGACGACTATGTAGCGCGCTTCGTCCAACGCCGCAGCGTTGCGACAGTTTGAAACAATTGCAGCAGAGGCCTTCACGAGCATTTCACGAGAGGCGCGCTCTGATGCTGAGACCTGCGGCCTGACCTCGCGTCGGGCCTTTCTTCACCCTCTGGAACCGCGCCGCAATGGACTATCTGCTACAACTCGCCGCCGACCCCACCGTCTGGATCGCCCTGGCCACCCTGATCGTGATGGAAGTGGTGCTCGGCATCGACAACCTGATCTTCATCTCCATCATCACCAACAAGCTGCCCGCCCACCAACAGCACAATGCTCGTCGCATCGGCATCGGCCTGGCCTTGATCATGCGCCTGGGCCTGCTCGGTACCGTCGCCTGGATCGTCCAGCTCACCGAGCCGGTCATCGAGCTCTTCGGCAAGAGCTTTTCCTGGAAGGACCTCATCCTCATCGCCGGTGGCCTGTTCCTGCTGTGGAAGGCGACCAAGGAGATCCATCATAACGTCGATCCCGAGCCCGACAGCGCCCTGACCCAGGGTGGCCAGGTAGCGACCCTGGGCTTCAGCTCGGCCATCGTGCAGATCCTCTTGCTGGACCTGGTGTTCTCGGTGGACAGCATCATCACCGCCGTGGGCATGACCGAACACCTGCCGGTCATGGTGATCGCCGTGGTGGTGGCGGTGACCGTCATGTTGCTGGCGGCCAATCCCCTGGCCCGGTTCATCAACAACAACCCCACCGTCGTGATGCTGGCGTTGGGTTTCCTGATCATGATCGGCATGACCCTGATCGCCGAAGGCTTCGGCGCCCATGTGCCCAAGGGCTACATCTATGCAGCCATGGCCTTCTCGGCGCTGATCGAGGGGCTGAACATGCTGTCGCGGCGTGCCAAGCGCCGCAAGCAGGCCGCTGGCAAGTAAGAAATCAAGACGTGCCGGAAGGCCCTGTTACATTCCGGCACGTCTATTGCTAACAATTAATTCAGGGACTAGGCACTATCGGTCGAGACCCTTGTCATAGCAGCGTCACACGCGAGGTTTACAACTGAAGTCATGAACATACAAGCCCAAGCCCAGAACGCCATGCATGCCCTCAGCGCCGCTTTCGCGCCGATGAGCTGCGTCATCGACGCCCCCAGCAAGCGGGGTTTTTCCTTCATCGTCGTCAACGAGCATGGCGTGGCCAAGCACACCCGCCGGATCTACCGCGACGAATACAGCACCCCGAGCCGCCTGCAAGCCATCATCGACAGTACCCGTCTGGCCATCGCCGGCTGAGATTCAGCCGGCTTCTGCTTTACCCCTCCTGCTTCATCCTCTGCGCCCCACCCGAGCTACGGGTGTACCGGCGGCAGATACGCCAACGTTCCCCCCAACAGCCACAGCAGCACCAGCACCAAGGGTGCATGGACCAGCAGCTGTACGAAGGAAAAGCCGACCAGGTCGCGCGCCTTCAGCCCCAGCACGCCCAACAGTGGCAGCATGTAGAAGGGATTGATCAGATTCGGCAGCGCCTCGGCGGCGTTGTAGATCTGCACCGCCCAGCCCAGGTGATACTGCAGGTCGTTGGCCACCTGCATCACATAGGGTGCCTCGATGATCCACTTGCCCCCGCCCGAGGGGATGAAGAAACCCAGTAGCGCCGAATAGACCCCCATCAGCAGGGCGAAGGTGTCGTGGGTGGCGATCTGGGTGAAGAACGCCGCAATATGGTGCGCCAGGGTCTGGCCGTCGGCGCCGTTGACCTTGGTCAGGATGGCGGCGATGGACCCGTACAGCGGAAACTGGATCAGCACCCCGGTGGTGGCCGGCACCGCGCGGGCCACGGCGTCGAGGAAGTGCCGTGGCCGCCAGTGCAGCAGGGCGCCCAGGGTGATGAACAGCAGGTTGTAGGTATTCAGCCCGGAGATGGCCTCGATGGCCGGCTTGCTGGCGAATTCCTGGATCAACCAACCGGCAGCCAGCAGCACCAGCAGGATGATCAGCACCGGGCTATATTCCAGCCATTCCCCCGGGCGGGTCGGTTTGGCGGCTGGTTTGGGCGCTGGGGTGACATCGACGCCGCAGGCGCGGGCATCACGGGCGCTGTCCGGCCCCGGCGCGGTGACATAGGCGATCACCGCCGAAACCACCAGCAGCACCAGCAGCAGGGCGCCGGATTGCCAGAGGAACAGTGTCTGGCTGAAGGGAATCACCCCGGTGATGGCCAGGATCGACGGTGGCAGGCTGGCCGGATTGGCCTGCAACTGCGCCGCCGAAGACGACAGCCCCAGCGCCCAGACCGCACCCAGGCCCAGGTAGGCGGCGGCACCGGCGGCGCGGTAGTCCATCTTGAGTTCTTCACGGCGAGCCAGGGCGCGCACCAGCAGGCCGCCGAACACCAGGCTCAGGCCCCAGTTGAGCAGCGAGGCGAGCATGGCCACCAGGGCCACCCAGCACACCGCACCGCGCCCGGTACTGGGCACCCGCGCCAGGCGCTCGATCAGCCGCGCCGCCGGCCCGGAGCTGGCCACCACATAGCCGCCGATGACCACGAAGGCCATCTGCATGGTGAAGGGAATCAGACTCCAGAAACCATCGCCAAAGGCCTTGGCCGTGGTGGTGGCCGGCGCGCCCATGCCGAGGGCGGCCAGGGCCACCACCGCCACGGCAAGGACGGCGAACACCCAGGAATCGGGAAACCAGCGCTCGGCCCAGTTGGAACAGGCCAGGGCGAACCGCGCGCTGCGCGAATCGCGGGAAGGGGTGGTGGTCATGGGAGATCCTTTTGTTGTTGTTATTGACAGGCGTGGCGTGGAAAACGGCGCAGCCTTTTCCACGGGTTTTCACGTTGAGGGTCTGATCGCGGCCATGGGCCGCTCCTACAAGTACGGCGGCTTCTGTAGGAGCGGCCCGTGGCCGCGATAGGCGTTGACGTCGGTGGGTAAGGCTACGCCGTTACCCACCCTACGTCCCTTGGGATGGTTGGCTACCGCCGCTCCACCGCCAAGGCCACACCCTGGCCACCACCGATGCACAGGGTCGCCAGCCCCCGCCGACCGTCACGGCGGCGCAATTCGTGGAGCAGGGTCACCAGCACCCGGCACCCCGAGGCGCCGATAGGGTGGCCCAGGGCGATGGCGCCGCCGTTGACATTGACCTTCTCGTCATCCCAGCCCAGCTCCTGACCCACGGCCAGGGCCTGGGCGGCGAAGGCCTCGTTGGCCTCGATCAGGTCAAGCTCGGCCAGTTGCCAGCCGGCCTTTTCGAGTGTCTTGCGGGTGGCCGACACCGGGCCGATGCCCATGATCGCCGGGTCTACCCCGGCGCTGGCATAGGCGGCGATATGGGCCAGCGGTTCGAGGCCCAGGGCAGCGGCCTTGGCCGCGCTCATCACCAGCACCGCGGCAGCGCCATCGTTGAGGCTGGAGGCGTTGCCGGCAGTGACGCTACCGTCCTTGGCGAAGGCCGGACGCAGGCGCGCCAGTCCCTCGGCGCTGGTGTCGGAGCGGATGCCTTCGTCGGTGGCGAACAGCAGCGGCTCACCCTTGCGCTGGGGAATGGCCACCGGGGTGATCTCCTCGCGGAAGCGGCCGGATTCCACCGCGGCCGCGGCGCGCTGCTGGGAACGCGCGGCAAAGGCATCCTGGGCTTCGCGGCTGAGCTGGTACTTCTGCACCAGGTTCTCCGCGGTCTGGCCCATGTGGTAGTCGTTGAAGGCATCCCAGAGGCCATCGCTGATCATGGAGTCGACCAGCTCGGCATGGCCTAGCCGCAGGCCGGTGCGCACCTTGGGCAACACATAGGGCGCCAGGCTCATGTTCTCCATGCCACCGGCGATGACGATCTCGGCGTCGCCGCAGCGGATCGCCTGGGCGGCCAGTTGCACCGCCTTGAGACCGGAGCCGCAGACCTTGTTCAGGGTCAGGGCCGGCACCTCGTGGGGCAGTCCGGCCTTGACCGCCGCCTGGCGCGCCGGATTCTGACCGGCGCCAGCGGTGAGTACCTGGCCGAGGATGACCTCATCCACCTGAGCCGGGGCCACGCCCGTCTGTTCCAGCAGGGCGCGGATGACGGTCGCGCCGAGCTCCACCGCGGGTACGTTGGCCAGGGAGCCCTGGAAGCTGCCGACTGCGGTACGGGTGGCGGCGACGATGACGACGTCTTGCATGATCGGGATCTCCTTCAGGCCAGGATGGGGGCGCCAGTGGCGGCGCGCAGTTCATCGAGGCTCACGCCTTCTGCCAGTTCCACCAGCTTGAGGCCGCTAGCGGTCACCTCCAGCACGGCCAGGTCGGTGATGATCAAGTCGACCACGCCGACGCCGGTCAGCGGCAGATCACAGGCCGGCAGGATCTTGTGGGCACCCTTGGCGGTGTGCTCCATGAGCACCACCACGCGCTGCACGCCGGCCACCAGGTCCATGGCGCCGCCCATGCCCTTGACCATCTTCCCGGGGATCATCCAGTTGGCCAGGTCGCCCTGTTCCGACACCTGCATGGCGCCGAGGATGGCCAGGTTCACATGGCCGCCACGGATCATGCCGAAACTGGTGGCGCTGTCGAAGTAGCTGCTGCCGGGCAGGGCGGTGACGGTCTGCTTGCCGGCGTTGATCAGGTCCGGATCGACCGTCTCGGCGGTGGGGAAGGGGCCGATGCCGAGCAGGCCGTTTTCCGACTGCAGCCAGACGTCCATGCCGGCGGGAATGTAGTTGGCGACGAGGGTCGGCAAGCCAATGCCGAGGTTGACGTAGAAGCCGTCCTGCAGCTCCCGGGCGGCGCGTTGCGCCATCTGTTCACGGGTCCAGGCCATCTTACTTCTCCTCGCTCAGGGTGCGTTTTTCGATGCGTTTCTCGGGGCTTGCGTTGACCACCAGGCGCTGCACGAAGATGCCGGGCAGGTGGATCTGGTCGGGGTCCAGCTCACCGGTTTCCACCAGCTCTTCCACCTCGGCCACGCAGACGCGCCCGGCCATGGCGCACAGCGGATTGAAGTTGCGCGCGGTCTTGTTGAACACCAGGTTGCCGGCCTTGTCGGCGCGTTGCGCCTTGACCAGGGCCACGTCGGCGGTCAGCGCCAGCTCCATGACATGGGGCTGGCCATTGAAGTCGCGGACCTCCTTGCCCTCGGCCACCAGGGTGCCGTAGCCGGTGCGCGTGTAGAACGCCGGGATGCCGGCGCCACCGGCGCGCAGTTTCTCGGCCAGGGTGCCCTGGGGGGTGAATTCCAGTTCCAGTTCGCCGGCCAGGTACTGGCGCTCGAATTCCTTGTTCTCGCCCACGTAGGAGGAAATCATCTTGCGGATCTGCCGGGTCTCCAGCAACTGGCCGAGGCCGAAGCCGTCCACCCCGGCGTTGTTGCTGATGGCGGTCAGTTCGCGGGCGCCGGTGTCGCGCAGGGCGGCGATCAGCGCCTCGGGGATGCCGCAGAGGCCGAAGCCGCCCACGGCCAGGGTGATGCCGTCGCTGACCAGCCCGTCGAGGGCGGCCGCGGCGTTGGGATAGAGCTTGTTCATGATGGAGATCCTCGGGTCGTTTATTGGGCGGTCCAGCCGCCGTCCATGGTCCAGGCGGCGCCGCGCACCTGTGCAGCGGCATCGCTGCACAGGAACAGCGCCAGTTCGCCCAGTTGCGCGGTGGTAACGAATTCCTGCGACGGCTGCTTCTCGCTGAGCAGGTCGCGACGGGCCTGGTCCGGGTCGCTGCCGCGGCTGTCCAGCTGTTGCTGGATCAGCGGGGTGAGCACGAAACCCGGGCAGAGGGCATTGCAGGTGATGCCGGTGCGGGCGGTCTCCAGGGCGGTGACCTTGGTCAGGCCCACTACGCCGTGCTTGGCGGCGACGTAGGCGGCCTTGCCGGTGGAGGCCACCAGGCCATGCACCGAGGAGATGTTGACGATGCGGCCCCAGTCGCGCTCGCGCATGCCCGGCAGGGCCAGGCGGGTGGTGTGGAACACCGCCGAGAGATTGAGGGCGATCACCGCGTCCCAACGCTCCACCGGAAAGTCTTCCACCGGCGCCACGTGCTGGATGCCGGCGTTGTTGACCAGGATGTCCACGCCGCCGAAGTCGCGCCCGGCGTAGGCGAAGAGGTCTTCGATTTCCTCCGGCTTGGACAGGTCGGCGCCGTGGAAGCCGCTGCGGCCAGGCAGGCTGGCCTGGGCCGGCGTGGGGTCGCCGAAGCCGTTGAGGATGAGGGTGGCACCGGCGGCGGCCAGGCGCTGGGCGATGCCCAGGCCGATACCGCTGGTGGAGCCGGTGACCAGAGCGGTCTTGCCGGTGAGGTCCATGCTTGTCTCCTTAGACGAGGCCGGTCAGGTAGTAGAGGGCAATGACGAAGAACACCGCGACAGTCTTGATCAGGGTGATCTTGAAGATGCCGCCGTAGGCTTCGCGATGGGTCAGGCCGGTCACCGCCAGCAGGGTGATGACCGCGCCGTTGTGCGGCAGGGTATCCATGCCGCCACTGGCCATGGCCGCTACCCGGTGCAGCACCTCCAGGGGAATGCCCGCGGCATTGGCGGCGGCGATGAAGGTGTCGCTCATGGCGGCCAGGGCGATGCTCATGCCGCCGGAGGCCGAGCCGGTGATGCCGGCCAGCAGCGTCACGCTCACCGCCTCGTTGATCAGCGGATCGGGGATGGCCTTCAGGCCCTGGGCGAACAGCACGAAGCCGGGCAGGGCGGCGATCACCGCGCCGAAGCCATATTCGGACGCCGTGTTCATGCCGGCCAGCAGGGCGCCGGACACGGCGGTCTTGCTGCCTTCGGCCAGGCGCCCGCGGATGGCGCCGAAGCCGGTGGCCAGCACCAGCAGGATGCCCGCCAGCAGGGCCCCTTCCACCGCCCAGATGCCGGTGAGCTTGGCCACTTCCTGGGTCACCGGCTTGGCCATGCCGGGCAAGGCCAGGTTATGGGTGGCGCCGTACCAGTCGGGAATCCAGCGGGTCAGCAGCAGGTTGAGCACGCCTACCAGCACCAGTGGCGCCAGGGCCAGCCAGGGATTGGGCAGCGGCAGGTCGGCGGCGGTCTCGGGCTCGTTGCGCAGCGGCACGCTGGCATAGCCTTCCCCATGACGCCGGGCCTTGCGCTTGGCGCTCTCCAGGTAGAAAAGGCCCACCGCGATGACGAACAGCGAGCCGGCCAGGCCCAGCCAGGGCGCGGCCCAGGCGGTGGTCTGGAAGAAGCTGGTGGGGATGATGTTCTGGATCTGCGGCGTGCCGGGCAGGGCGTCCATGGTGAAGGAAAAGGCGCCCAGGGCGATGGTGGCCGGAATCAGCCGCTTGGGGATATCGCTCTGGCGAAACATCTCGGCGGCGAAGGGATAGACCGCGAAGACCACCACGAACAGCGAGACGCCGCCGTAGGTGAGCAGGGCGCAGACCGTGACGATCACCGGGATGGCGCGCTCGCGGCCGAGCAGGCGGATGGCCGCGGAGACGATGGCGCGGGAAAAGCCCGACAGCTCGATCAGCTTGCCGAACAGGGCGCCGAGCATGAACACCGGGAAGTACAGCTTGAGGAAGCCCACCATCTTGTCCATGAACACCCCGGTGAAGGCGGGCGCCACGGCGGACGGATCGGTGAGCAGCACGGCGCCGAGGGCGGCGAGGGGGGCGAAGAGGATGACACTGAAACCCCGGTAGGCAGCGAACATCAGCAGCGCCAGGGCGGCGAGTGCGATCAGGACACTCATGGCTTCTCCTAGAGCTTCGCCTGGGGCGAAGCGGTTCTTGTTGTTATAGGGCGATGCAGAGATCGCCTGAATGCCGGAGCCAGAACCGTGCCAGGTTTTTAAATTATTGTTTTGTATGGGTTTTTATTTTAATCACTGCCAATTACCGCCATTTTGTCTCAAAAGCTGGACCCCGTAGGTTGGGTTGAGCGCAGCGAAGCCCAACATCAGCCCACGGCCGTTCATGTTTGGCTTCGACCATAAAGCCGCCTCAACTCCATATACGGGATGACTCTGTAGGAGCGGGGGGGGGGGGGGGGGGGGGGGGGGGGGGGGGG
>NZ_JAVSJB010000007.1:0-312055 GCF_032027545.1 Pseudomonas oryzihabitans
TCGGACCTGCAGCCTCCCGTAAGCTTTCACGCCATTTGGCCGATGCGTAATAGCCTTCGAGCAAGCTCTCAGGCACGCATCAGGTGCAGGCTGTAGCCGGGGATCGCCTTGGCATTGCGCTTGGCTTCGGAGGCGAGACCTGCCAGGCCGCTGGCATCCACCCGTTTGCCGGCATCCTTGTCCAGCTCCACCACGCCGAGGGACAGCGACAGCAGTGGATATTCCCGCCGGCGCCCGTCACGGTCGTAGGCCAGGAAGCAGCCGGCTTCCAGGTGTTCGCTGCGATAGAAGTGCCGGCAGCGTTCCTGGAAGGCCGCCATCAGGCCGTTCAGTCGGCGGCGCCAGTCCGCCGAGCCCAGGACCACCAGGAAGTCATCGCCGCCGATATGGCCGACGAAGTCCTGCTGCGGGTCGAGTCGCTCCGCCAGGGTCTGCGCCAGGCAGAGCAGTACCTCGTCGCCCTTGGCGTAGCCATAGAGGTCGTTGAAGGGCTTGAAGCCATCGATGTCGACGTAGCACACCACCGCTTCGCGTTGCTGCTCGAGTAGCCGCGTCAGGCATTGCTGGATAGGCACGTTACCGGGCAGCTGGGTGAGGGGGTTGGCGTGCTTGGCCTGCTGGATGCGCTGCTCGGTGATCAGCCGCAGCACGTCCATCACTCGACCGACACCTACGTAGCGGCCGCTCTCGGTGATGATGAAATCTTCTTCGATCCGCTGCCGGGCACGGGCGGTGAGCAGGCGACTGACCTGCTGCAGCGACTGGTTGCTCTCGGTGGCCAGGAAGTCCTGGTTCATCAGCCGGGCGATGGGCTTGCGGGCGAACACCTCGTGGGCGAAAGGCTTGAGCAGCGCCGAACTCAGTTCATGGTGATGGACGATTCCTACCGGACGGTCGTCTTCGTCCACCACCGCCAGGGTGTTGAGGCTGGGCTGCAGGCGGAAGCGTTCCAGCACATCGGGAATCAGCATCTCCTGGCCCACCGCCACCTGCTCGACCCTCAGGCTGGCCACCGTAGTGGATTCCTCGGCGAGGTCGGAACTGCGCGTGGCTATCATCGGCAGCAGGGTCTGGATTTCCCGGGGCGGCGCCGCCGTCGGCCGGCCCAGCAGGTAACCCTGCACCAGGTCGACGCCCATGCTCGCCAGGGTGGACAGCTCTTCGTGGGTCTCGATGCCCTCGGCGATCACCTGGGCGCGGGAGGCCTCCGCCATCTTCAGGATGGAACCGACGAATTCGCGTTTCACCTTGTCGCGATGGATGGACTCGATGAAGTGGCGGTCGATCTTGACGAAGTCCGGGCGCAGCTCCGACCAGCTTCGCAGGCTGGAGTAGCCGGCGCCCAGGTCGTCGAGGGCGATGGAGAAGCCCATGGCGCGATAGTGATGCAGGGCGGTGGCCAGCAGGGCGAAGTCGTCGATGGGTGACTGCTCGGTGAGTTCGATCACCACCTGGGCCGGAGACAGGCCCAGGCGTTGCAGCAGCTTGAGCGTCTGGCCCGACTGGTGGGCGGGCTCGAGCAGGGTTTCCGGGCAGACATTGAGGAACAGCAGGCCGTCCAGCGCCAGCTCGCGAAAGCTCTGGCAGGACTGCTGGCGAGCGGCGATTTCCAGCTCGGAGAGACGACCGGCCTGGCGCGCGGTGGCATAGAGCGGCAGCGGTGAGTGCAGCGGCGTATTGGAGGCGCCACGAATCAAGGCCTCGTAACCGAGGATGCGTCTTTCGCTCAGGGACACTATGGGTTGAAAGAGCGAATGCAGCTCCCGGTTGGCGAGAATGCGATCCAACACCCCAGCCTGGTCGTTCAGTGTCATGGTCAGCCTGTCAGAACGCGAAAACGAAAATGCCCGGGGGCCACTTATGGCGGCCCCCGGGCATTTCACGACAGAGATATTACATTTTGATGTCAGCGCTTGGGCGGGGTCTGGCTGAGGTCGAGGTAGTCCAGCAGTACATGACCCGACTCCATGAGGTAGGCGTCGTCCTGCGGCTTGGTCTTGTCGTCATCGACCGCGGGGTTGTCCTCGTCGATCTTCTTCAGCTCCTTGAGCGGTGCCTCGCCCTTGGCCTGACGGCGCTGGTTCTCCATCGCCAGCTGGCGACTGTCCAGGGCGGTCTGCTCGGCGCGACGCTTCTGCTCGTTGAGGCTGACGGTGGTGTCCGCCGCCAGCTCCTGGGCCAGCTTCAGCCGCTCACGGGCGAAGATGAAGTCGGGGTCCTTCTGCACCCGCACGTCGTGGCGCTTGACCAGTTCCGGCAGATAGGCGGCGAAGGGATTGCTCAGCCCGGTCACGGCTGGGGCGATGGTGTCCCAGGGCATGGAGTCGGGCAGGGCGCTCTCGCCGATCTGCTTGGTGTCCACCACCGCCGGATAGTCGATGTCCGGCAATACGCCTTGGTGCTGGGTACTCTGGCCGGAGACGCGGTAGAACTTGGCGATGGTCAGCTTGAGTTCACCGTGATTCAGCGGCTGGATGGTCTGCACGGTGCCCTTGCCGAAGGTCTGGCCACCGACGATCAAGGCTCGGTGATAGTCCTGCATGGCACCGGCGAAGATCTCCGACGCCGAGGCGGACAGGCGATTGACCAGGACGGTCAGGGGACCCGTGTAGAAGGCACCGCCTTCGTCGTCGGCCAGCACCTCGACCTTGCCGTCGCCATTGCGCACCAGCACGGTGGGGCCCTGATCGATGAACAGGCCGGTCAGTTCGGTAGCTTCCTGCAGCGAGCCGCCGCCATTGTTGCGCAGGTCCAGGACGATGCCATCGACCTTTTCCTTCTGCAGCTCGCCGATGAGCTTCTTCACGTCGCGCGTGGTGCTCTTGTAGTTCGGATCGCCGGCGCGATAGGCCTTGAAGTCCAGGTAGAAGGCCGGCACGTCGATCACGCCGAGCTTGTAGTGCTTGCCTTCGTGGGGCACGTCGATCACGTGCTTCTGCGCGGCCTGCTCTTCGAGCTTCACCGCTTCGCGAGTGATGGTGACGATCTTGGTCTTCTGGTCGTTCGGCGCATTGCTCGCCGGGATGATCTCCAGGCGCACCTTGGAACCCTTGGGTCCGCGGATCAGCTTGACCACTTCGTCCAGACGCCAGCCGATGACGTCGACCATCTCGCCATCGCCCTGGGCGACACCGACGATCTTGTCCGCCGGGGCAATCTGCTTGGACTTGTCCGCCGGGCCGGCCGGCACCAGGCGCAGGATCTGCACGTAGTCGTTGTCGTTCTGCAGCACCGCGCCGATGCCTTCCAGCGACAGGCTCATGTTGATGTCGAAGTTCTCGGCGCTTTCCGGCGAGAGGTACTGGGTGTGCGGGTCGTAGGACTCGGCGAAGGCGTTGATATAAGCCTGGAAGACGTCTTCGCTGCGGGTCTGGTTGAGCCGCGCCAGCTGGTTCTTGTAGCGCTTGGTCAGCTGTTGCTGGATTTGCTGGTCGGTCTTGCCGGATAGGCGCAGGCGCAGCACCTCGTCCTTGAGCTTGCGATGCCAAAGGTCGTCCAGTGCCGCGGTATCGGCTGGCCACGCGGCCTTCTCGCGGTTGGTGTCGAAGGACTCGTCGACGGTGAAGTCGAGCTTGCCGATGCCGGCGTTGAGCAGCCCCAGGCCATAATTGAGGCGCTCGGTCATGCGCTGGGCATAACGGCGATAGATGGCGAAGCCCGGTTCGAGATTGCCCTGCCTGAGGTAGTCGTCGAAGCGGGTGCGCGAGGCATCGAATTCGCGAATGTCGGCGGCGTTGAAATACAGCCGGCCGGGATCGAGCATCTTCAGATAGCTGTCGTAGATCTTGATCGACTGGGCATCGTTGAGCGGCGGCTTGCTGTAATGGTGGCGCTTGAGCAGCTCGACGATGTTGAGGCTGGCGATGACCTGGTCGCGGTCGGGTTGCAGCTTGTCGACGCTAACCGGTGAGTTGGGCTTGGCGAAGAGGGGCGTCGCGCTGACGCCAAGCAGGACAACGAGGGCGGTACGGGACAAGAGCTGCTTCATGTGTATTCGACTAATGCACGGAAAGGAATAGGCTATAGGCCGTTCCCGGGTCGGGCGGTTCCACGGCCTGGGAAGTATGACGGGCGCTGACGAAAGTCGTCTGGCGATGGTCTGAGGTCTGAAGGGTGAGAGCGATGGGAAGCGACGGCTGTGACAGCACCGCGTCTTCCGGTCCGCTCGACTCCCGCAGAACCCGCCGGCGCAGGCGCTTTTCGTCAAAGCCTGGGCCACTATGGAGGCACCGTGAACGCATTGCAAGGTATCGAAGGGCAACTGGAATGGCAGGCATTGAGCGCCCGCGCGCTGGCGCCTGGGGAAATTCGCATCAAGGTGGCGGCAGCGGGCCTGAACCGCGCCGACCTGCTGCAATTGGCGGGCAACTATCCGCCGCCGCCAGGTGCGCCCGCCACATTGGGACTGGAGTGCGCCGGGGTGGTCAGCGAGACCACCGCCGACTCGCGTTGGCAGGTGGGTGACCGCGTCTGTGCGCTGCTCGCCGGGGGTGGCATGGCCAGCGAAGTGGTGGTCGATGGTCGCCAGGCCGCGGCCGTGCCGGCGGGGCTTTCGCTGATCGAGGCAGCGGCGCTGCCCGAGGTGTGGGCCACCGCCTGGAGCAATCTGTTCGACCTGGCCGCGCTGCAGCCGGGCGAGAAGGTGTTGCTGCACGCCGGCGCCAGTGGCGTGGGCTCGGCGGCCATCCAGCTGTGCAAGGCCTTCGGCAATCCGTGCTGGGTCAGCGTCGGCTCCCAGGAGCGCCTGGCCCATTGCGAGCGGCTCGGCGCCGAGGGCGGGGTGCTACGCAAGACCGACCTGGAAGGCCTGCGCGACTTCGCGCCCTTCAATGTCATCCTCGATCCGGTCGGCGCCGGCTATGCCCCGCTCAACCTGGACCTGCTGGGCCAGGACGGGCGCTGGGTGCTGATCGGCCTCATGGGTGGCCGCGAGGCCGAGCTGGATCTGGCCAAGGTCCTCGGCAAGCGTATCCGCCTCATCGGCTCCACGCTGCGCAATCGCTCGGTGGAGTTCAAGGCCAAGACCATGCTGGCGCTGGAAGAGCAGGTCTGGCCGCTGTTCGCCAAGGGCCAACTGAGCGTCAACCTCGAGCGGCGCTTCTCCGCGCAGAATGCCGAGGCCGCCTTCGCCGCCCTGGAAAGCAACGAGGTGAACGGCAAGGTGGTGTTGGTGCTGGATGAGGGGTTGGCGTGATCCCTTTCGCCTGAACCGGCTGCGCCCCTGACCGTTCGGCTGTAGGAGTATCGCCTGAGCCACCGAAGACGAACATCCGCTCGAAGTGCCCCCTCTCCCTCCGGGAGAGGGCTGGGGTGAGGGAACACCAGTGGCGAACTCCTCATGGAAAAGGCTGCGCCGTTTTCCACACTACGGTCTGTAGGAGCGGCCCATGGCCGCGATTCACCTGCGTAGAGGCACGTTACTGGCAGACCGGCAGATGTCCTATCGCGGCCATGGGCCGCTCCTACAGGTACCGATTCGTCCCGTAGGAGCGGCCCACGGCCGCGATGCGTATGAGACTGACGCTACCGCCAGTTGAGGATCGGCCAGCCGGCGGCGGTGGCGCGTTCCCGCAGCACCGGGTCCGGATTCACCACGTGCGGCTTGCCCACGGCTTCGAGCAGCGGCAGGTCGTTGCGCGAGTCGGAGTAGAAGCTGGCGGTTGCCAACAGACTGCGGTCGCCGCCGAGCCATTCCAGCAGACGGGTCAGCTTGCCTTCGCGGAAGGTCATCACGCCTTCCACCTGGCCACTGTAGACGCCATGGCTGACCTGCAGGTCGATGGCCAGCACCTCTTCCACCCCCAGCCGCTCAGCGATCGGCTCCACCAGGTGCACCCCGGAGGCCGAGACGATGATCACCCGGTCACCCGCAGCGCGGTGGGCGGCGATGCACTTCATGGCATCGCTGAAGATCAGTGGTTCGATGACCTCCTCGACCCAGGGGCCGACCTCGAAGTCCACTTCCTCGGGCGTGCGGCCCACCAGGGGTTCGAGATGGAAGGCCATGTAGTCTTCCATGGCCAGTTCGCCTTGGGCGTAGGCCGCCATCAGCTCGGTGTCGCGCTGCACGAAGGCTTCGCGATCGACCCAACCGAGCACGCCCATCTGCCGGCTCCAGAGGCTGGAGCAGTCACCATCGATGAGGGTTTCGTCGAGATCGAAAATCGCCAGGGTCATGCCACTTCTCTCAGGCTGTCGGAATCGACGGCCAGGGTGACGGCTGTGCCGTTCGGCTGCAAGGCCGTCGGGCCGTGGTTGAGAACGTCGACATTGAGTTCGCAGGCTTCGGTGGCGATCCGGTAGCGGATCACGTTGCCCAGCAGGCTGTGGCTGACGATGCGTCCGGCGATGCTACCTGCGCCGCCCAGGCGAATGGCTTCGGGACGAATCGCCACCTGGCGCTGGAAGGTCTGGCCGAACAGGCGGCTGGCCTGGTCGGCGCTGAGCAGGTTGTAGTTGCCGATGAAGCCGGCGGCGAAGGCGTCCACCGGGGCGGTGTAAAGGGTCTCGGCATCGCCGCTCTGGACGATGCGGCCCTCTCGCATCAACACGATGCGATCGGACAGGGTCAGGGCCTCTTCCTGGTCGTGGGTGACGAACACCGTGGTCAGCCCCAGCTCCTGCTGGATGGCGCGGATCTGCTCGCGCAGGTGGCGGCGGATCCGGGCGTCCAAGGCCGAGAGGGGTTCGTCCAGCAATAGCAGGCGCGGCCGCACGATCAGCGAGCGTGCCAGGGCCACGCGCTGGCACTGGCCGCCGGAGAGCTGGTGCGGATAGCGCTCGGCGAAGCCTTCCAGCTCCACCAGCGTCAGGGCCTCGCTCACCCGCCGGCGGACTTCGTCCTGTGCCAGCCGCTGCATGCGCAAGCCGAAGGCGACGTTCTGCGCCACGGTCATGTTGGGAAACAGCGCGTAGCTCTGGAACACCATGGCGATACCGCGGCGCTGGGGCGGCAGCTGGGTGATGTCCTGACCCGCCAGCACGATGGTGCCGCGGTCGACCTCGGTAAGGCCGGCCAGGCAACGCAGCAAGGTGGACTTGCCGCAGCCGGAGGGGCCGAGCAGGGTGACCAGCTCGCCTTGTTCGGCATGGAATTCGATGTCGGTGAACAGTGTGTTGGCGCCGTAGCGCTTGTGCAGTCCCTTGACCGCCAGATAGCTCATGTCCGCTCCCGATTCAGGCGATTGGCGATCCAGGTCATCAGCAGGACCGCGAGGAAGTAGGAGATCACCAGGGCGCTGGTCAGGTGACCGCTGCCGTTGCGCAGGTTGTAGAGGTAGATCTGCAGCGTCTCGTAGCGAGTGCCCACCAGCAGGTTGGCGAAGACGAACTCGCCGATGAGGAAGGAGAACGACAGGAACAGCGCCACCATCAGGCCGGTACGCAGGTTGGGCAGCACCACCAGCAGGGCGGCGCGCCAGGAGCTGGCACCGAGCAGGTGGGCGGCGTCCATCAGGTCACGCAGGTTGAGTGCCTGGAGGTTGTTGCTGATGGCGCGGTACATGAAGGGCAGGGCGATGGTGAAGTAGCAGAACACCAGGATCCAGGGCGTGCCGGTGAGAGGTAGCGGACCGCTCGCATAGAGCTGTAGCAGGCCCACCGCCGAGACCACCGGCGGGACGGCGAAGGGCAGCAGGATCAGTACGTTCATCAGGGCGTCCAGCCGCGGGAAGTGGTAGGCGATGGCGAACATGGCCGGCAGGATCAGCACGCAGGACAGCACCAGGGCGCCGAAGCAGATCGCCAGGGAGCGGCCGAAGGCGGCGAGGAAGCGCGGATCGCTCCAGAGCTGCAGGTACCACTTGAAGGTGAAGCCCGCTGGCAGCAGGGTCGCCGACCACTGGGTGGCCAGGGAATAGACCAGGGTAGCGGCCAAGGGCGCGACCAGGATCAGGAACAACAGCCAGACCACTGTCCGATGATAGAGGCGCTCAGTTCTGGACATGACGGCTCCGGCGCAGCAGCCATTGATGGACGAGAGTGATCAGGGTCATGAAGGCCACCAGCAGCATGGCCAGCGCCGCGGCCAGGTTGGGTTCCAGGTAGATGTCGCCGGAGACCAGGGCGGCGATGCGCACCGGTACCACGTTGAAGTTGCCGGTGGTCAGCGCATAGACCGTGGCGTAGGCGCCGAGGGCGTTGGCCAGCAGGATGATGAAGGTGCCGACCAGCGCCGGGCTGAGCACCGGCAGGCCGATGTGTCGCCAGTACTGCCAGGTCCCGGCGCCGAGCAAGGCGGCGGCGTCGCGCCAGTCCTGCTTCAAGGCCTCGAAGGCCGGGAACAGCAGCAGGACGCCCAGGGGAATCTGGAAGTAGGTGTAGATGAGGATCAGGCCGCCCTTGGTGTAGAGATTGAAGCCCTCGATCACGCCGAGTTGCTTGAGGGCCAGCGTCAGGCAGCCGTTGATGCCCAGCAGGATGATGAAGGCGAAGGCCAGCGGCACCCCGGCGAAGTTGCTGGTCATGTTGGTGAAGGCCACCACGAAGCCGCGCAGCCGCGAGCCCACTCGGGTCAACGAATAGGCACCGACCAGGGCGATCAGCAGGCCGCAGACGCTGGACCAGAGCGAGATCTCCAGGGAAAAGCGGATGGCTTGCAGGTAGAAGGGCGAGCCGAGGATCTCACCGTAGTTGCCCAGGCCCCAGCCGCTTTCGCTGGAGTTGAAGCTATTGAAGGCGATCCAGGCCAGGGGCGCCAGCTGGAAGGCGCCGAACACCAGCAGGAAGGGCAGGATCAGCAGAAGGGCGAGCCAGGGGCGCTTCATGCCAGCAGCTCCCGGCACAGGGGCTTGTCGTGGGCGAGGCCCAGCAGCGTGCAGACGGTGCCGCAGATATCCACCTGAGCCGGGGTGGCGTCGCCAAGGGAGAAGCCGTCGCCGAAGACGAACAGAGGTACTTCGCGCTCCTCCGCCAGCGTTCCGCCGTGACTGCGGTCGTCGTTCATGCCGTGGTCTGCGGTCACCAGCACCTGGTAGCCGGCGTCCAGCCAGGTCGGCAGGTAGTGGGAGAGCAGGCCGTCGGCGCGGCGCGCGGCATTGCGGTATTCGGTGCTGGAGAGGCCGTGCTGGTGACCGGCGTCGTCGATGTTCATCGGATGCACCAGCAGGATATCCGGATCGTGGGCCAGGCGCAGGTGCTCGGCATCGTCGAACAGATGGGAATCCGGATAGTGGTCGGCGTAGTAGAAGTGGCCGTGCTGGATGGGCAGGTGGGTGTCGCTGACGTGCCTGTCCCGCGCCCGATCGAAGGGGGTGCGGTTGTAGAGTTCGCTGACCCAGTGATAGGCGGCTGCCGCCGTGGTGAGGCCGGCGGCCTGGGCCAGGTGGAACAGGCTGGTCTGGTTGGACAGCCGATCCACCCCATTGTGGACGATGCCGCTGCGCACCGGCGGTACGCCGGTGAGCAGGCATTCGTAGAGCGGGCGGGAGAGCGAGGGCAACTCGCATTCCAGCCGATAGAGGCGACCCCGGCCGGCCAGGCAGAGCGCCTGGAGGAAGCCGAGTCCGTGTTCGGCGACTCTCAGGGCGAGTCCGTCCAGCACGACCAGGATGACCTTCATGACGTCACTGCTGCATGTTGATCAGAACGTGTTCCTGCCAGAGGCGCGGCAGGCGCTTGGAGGTCTCTTCCCAGGCCTTGGCATCGGCGATGGGCCGCGCCTTGGCATACTGAGCCTGGGGCAGTAGCTTGGCCTGGACATCCGCCGGCAGGGTCAGGTGCTCGGCACGGATCGGCCGCGCGTAACCCTGGGCCAGGTTGATCTGGCCGGCGTCGGAGAAGATGTACTCACGCGTCAGCTTGGCGGCGTTGGGGTGCTTGGCGTACTTGTTGATGATGGTGGTGTAGCCGGAGGTCACCGAGCCATCGGCCGGGATCAGCACCTCGAAACGCGAACGGTCGATCTGATCGCGATAGTTCAGGGCGTTGAAGTCCCAGACCACACCAACTTCCACCTCACCCTTCTCGATGTTGGCCACCACCGGGTTGGTGAAGGACAGGCGGCCCTGCTTGGCCAGCTTGGCGAAGAAGTCCAGCGCCGGCTTGATGTTCTTCTCGTCGCCACCATTGGCGTAGGCCGCCGCCAGCACGCCGCTGACTGCCTGGGAGGCGGCGCTGACGTCGCCGATGGTGACCTTGTAGTTACCCTTGAGCAAGTCGGCCCAGGAGTGGGGCACGTCCTTGACGGTCTGCTTGTTGACGATGAAGGCGATGGTGCCGGTGTAAGCCAGCGCCCAGTGACCGTCGCTGTCCTTGGCCCAGGCGGGGATCTGCTCCCAGGTGCTGGGTTTGTAGGGTTGGGTGACACCCTTCTGGACGGCGATGGGGCCGAAGGAAGCACCGACGTCACCGATGTCGGCCGAGGCATTCTCGCCCTCGGCGGCGAACTTGGCGATCTCCTGAGCGGAGCTCATGTCGGTGTCCTGGTGCTTGAGGCCATACTTCTTGGCCAGATCGTCCCAGGTCCCTTTCCAGTTTGCCCAGGTGTCGGGCATGCCGACGCTGTTCACCTCGCCTTCCTTGCGGGCGGCGTCTTCGAGGGCTTTGAGATCGACGGTAGCGGCGAAGGCGGTACCGGCCTGTACCGCAACGGCGGTGGCCAACAAGGAAGCAAGCAGACGGGTCATACGGGTGCTCCAGGTTCGAGGGCTTGGTCTAGGTCAGCAAGACACAGGCCAATTTAGGAGTCAGGTGTGACGATTTGATGGCACTCCGCCCGCTTTTGCCGCTGGCACGGGGTCTGCAACCGTCACCTGACGGTCATCTGGCCGTCTTAGTCTCAAGCGAAACCCTAGTCGAGGAGCCGCGGGTGCACCAATCCGAAACTGGTCTAGTCCAAATGAGTGCGTCTGGCGCGGGCGCGATTCGTCAGGCGCTGCGAGAGCAGATCGCCCACGGGCTGCTGCCAGCCATGGGCAAGTTGCCGTCCGAACGCCAGCTGAGCGAACTCTTCGCCACCACGCGCATCACCTTGCGCGAGGCTTTGCTGCAGCTGGAGGCCTTGGGGCTGATCTATCGTGAAGAGCGGCGTGGCTGGTTCGTCGCCCCGCCGCGGCTGGCCTACAACCCCCTGGCGCGGACCCATTTCCATGCCATGGTGGAGGCCCAGGGGCGGGTACCGGCAACCGAGGTATTGGCGGCGCGGCAGATGCTGGCGTCCGCGGAGGTCTGTCGCCTGCTGGAGTTGCCGGCGCTGTCCAGCGTCTACCAGATCCGGCGGGTGCGACGCGTGGATGGCCGGCTGGTGCTCTATGTCGAGCACTACCTTAACGCGGCTTACTTTCCCGGTCTGCTGGAGCGCGACCTGCAACGTTCCCTCACCGAACTCTATCGGGACCGCTACGACATCCGCTACGGCGAGGTGCGTTTCGAGATCCTGCCCACGGCATTGCTGCCGGAGGCGGCCCAGGCACTACGGGTGGCGCCGGGCAGTCCGGCGCTGCACATCACCCGCATCAACCACGACCAGCAGGGGCGACTGATCGACTGCGACCTGGAGTTCTGGCGGCACGACGCCATCCAGGTGAGGGTCGAGGTGCCGGACTAGCCGGGGCTTTGCCTGAAAAGTGTCTACGCTCGGTCGGCGATTTTTTCAGGCAAGCCCTGGCACTCAGAGTGGTAGTTCGGAGCTGGCGTAGAAGGCGGTCAGTACCTTGATCAGGTAGCCCAGGTCGCGGCTGCCGGCCAATTCGCGGATGGAGTGCATGGCGAAGGTGGGCAGGCCGATGTCCACGGTGCGCACGCCCAGCTGGCCGGCGGTGATGGGGCCGATGGTGGAGCCGCAGGCCATGTCGCTGCGCACCACGAAACTCTGCACCGGAACCTCTTCGCGCTGGCAGAGATCGCGGAAGAAGGCGGCGGTCTCGCTGTTGGTGGCGTAGCGCTGGTTGGCGTTCACCTTGATCACCGGCCCGGCGTTCAGCCGCGGTCCGTGATTGCCGTCGTGCTTCTCGGCGTAGTTGGGATGCACGCCATGGGCGTTGTCGGCCGAGATCAGCAGGGAGCGTTGCAGGGTGCGGCTGTAGGCATCGCCAGCGGGCAACAGCCGTTGCAGCACCTGCTCGAGGAAGGGGCCGTCGGCGCCGCAGCAGGAGGTGGAGCCCACTTCCTCGTGATCGGTGCAGACCAGCACGGCGTTCTCGTCGCCCTCGCTCGCCAGCAGGGCTTCCAGGCCGGCATGGCAGGACAGCAGGTTGTCCAGGCGGGCGGCGGCGATGAAGTCGTCGTCCAGGCCGACCAAGGCGGCTGGTTGCACGTCGTACAAGCTCAGCTCGAAGTCCAGTACCTCGGCGGCGCCGATGCCGTGTTCCTGCTGCAGGCGGGCCGCCAACAGCGCGCGCAAGTCACGGCGCTCGCCCGCAGGCAGTTGCGCCAGGATCGGCGGTAGCTCGTTCTGGGCGTTGATGGCCCAGCCCTGGTTCGCCTCGCGGTTGAGGTGGATGGCGAGATTGGGAATGATCGCCAGCGGCTTGCGGAAGTCGATGAGCCGGCTCTGTACCCGGCCCTCGGCGCGGAAGGTCACCCGGCCAGCCAGCGACAGGTCACGATCGAACCAGGGCGCCATCAGCATGCCGCCGTACACCTCTACGCCCAACTGCCAGAATCCCTGGCGATAGAGCTCGGGTTGCGGCTTGACCTTGAGGCAGGGACTGTCGGTGTGGGCGCCCACGAGGCGCAGGCCGCGCTCCAGGGGTTTGCCACCCAGACGTACGGCGATCAACGAGGAGTCGTTGCGGGTGACGTAATAGCGGCCCCCCGGCTGCACTGCCCAGGTCTCGCGTTCGTCCAGGCGCTGGTAACCCGCTGCCTCGAGGCGGCGGGCGAGGCTGGCGGTGGCGTGGAAAGGGGTAGGGGAGCTGGAGAGGAAATCGATGAGGCCTTGGATCTGATCGGTACGCATGGATGACTCCGGACGGCAAGGCGTCCAGTCTAGGTTCTAAGGCCCGAGTGAGTCGAGCGTAGTGCCCGGCTGGCTAAGCCTTGCAGGCCGCCGCAACACCAGATGATGGATGTGCCAGTGCTTAGGCTTGCCGACGGCGGTGTGGCCTTCCTCTTCTTCTTCGCGGTGGTGCAGTACTTCCCAGTCGCACAGCAGTTCCGCCAGTTCGGTAGGATCCACGACAGTCACGCCGCGGCCGGCCCAGCTGTCCCGCGTGCCGAGGAGCTGGCCACAGAACAGGCCGCCCAGGCGAGTCGCGGCGGTGATCCGCGCCCAGAGGGCGGGAAAGTGTTCGGGTGAGCAGAAGGGCAGGGAGAAACTGGCATTGACCAGGTCGTGGCGCTCCAGCACCAGCGTCTCGAAGCGGGCCTGACAGGTGTGCAGCCGGGTGCCCAGGGCAGCTGGCACGCGCTGGCGCAGTTCGCGCAGCGCCTCGTCTTCGGCGTCCGTGGCCAGCACCTGCCAGCCACGCTCCAGCAACGCCAGGGTATCGCGCCCGGTACCGCAGCCCAGGTCCAGGGCGGCTCCCGGTGGCTCCGACCAGAGCTCCAGGGCACGCAGCAGGGTATCGCGGGGACCGCCGGCCGCCGTGGCTGCGTAGTAGGCTGTCCAGTCCGACATAGGCCTGCTCCTGGTATAGTGGCGCCGGCAGACGGGCGTCCAGTCAGGGATCAGAAGGGCGCCGGGCTGGTGAATCTCAGCCGTTCGCCAGTAATGGGATGGGTTAGCGCCAGCAGACTGGCGTGCAGGCACAGGCGCGAATGGGCGGCCAGGGCCTCGCCCTGGGCATAGAGCTGATCGCCTAGCAGCGGATGGCCGATGCTCAGCATGTGCACCCGCAACTGATGGGAGCGACCAGTGATGGGCGTGAGCTCCACCCTGCTGTAGCGGCCGTGACGCTCCAGTACCTGCCAGAAGGTCAGGGCGTGGCGACCCAGTTCGTGGTCCACCACGTGGCGCGGCTTGGTCGGTGGGTCGTAGCGCAACGGCAACTCGATCCGGCCGCTATTGGCTTCCGGCTCGCCCCAGCAGAGCGCGGTGTAGGCCTTCTCGGTTTCGCGGTCATGGAATTGCCGTGACAGCTCGCGATGGCTGTCGGCATCCCGTGCCAGCACGATGACGCCGGAGGTTTCCCAGTCCAGTCGATGGACGATGCGCGCCTCGGGGTAGCCGTTTTCCTGCAGGCGGGTCACCAGGCAGTCACGGTTGTCCTCGGCGCGGCCGGGCACGGACAGTAGCAAGGTGGGCTTGTCGACCACCAGCAGGGCGTCGTCCTGATGAATGATGCGGATGTGGGAGAGGGGCATGGGTGTCCTAAGGGGCCTTGGGTCGAATCTTGATAGCCGGCACTAAAGGCACTTCAGATTCGACACGCCTTAAACGCCAACGGCGGCCCTGGGGCCGCCGCTGTCCTGCGTCGCTCGCCTCAGCGGTCGGGCAGGGTGATGTTGAGTTCCAGGATCGAGCAACTGCCCTGGTTCTCCAGTTCCACCTGGATCTGGTCCTGCTCGATCGGCACGTACTTGCGGATGACCTCCAGCAGGTCCTTCTGCAACTGCGGCAGGTAGTCCGGCTGGGCGTGGCGACCGCGTTCGTGGGCGACGATGATCTGTAGCCGTTCTTTGGCTATCGAAGCGCTGTTCTGCTTCTTCCGATCACGAAAGAAGTCGAAGATGTTCATTCGCTACCACCTCCGAACAGACGTTGCAGGAAGCCTTTCTTCTTCACGTCGAGGAAGCGATAGGCCACTTCCTTGCCGAGCAGTCGCTCCACGGTATCACTGTAGGCCTGACCGGCGTCGCTCTGTTCGTCGAGAATTACCGGGATGCCCTGGTTCGACGCCTTCAGCACGGCCTGGGATTCGGGGATCACGCCCAGCAGGCGGATGGACAGGATCTCTTCCACGTCCTCGACGCCAAGCATCTCGCCCTTGGTGACGCGCTCTGGGTTGTAGCGGGTCAGCAGCAGGTGTTCCTTGATGGCTTCCTCGCCCTTTTCGGCACGGCGCGACTTGCTGGCCAGCAGGCCGAGCATGCGGTCGGAGTCACGCACCGAGGAGACCTCGGGGTTGGTGACGACGATGGCCTCGTCGGCGAAATACATCGCCAGGTGGGCACCCTTCTCGATACCGGCGGGGGAGTCGCAGACGATGAAGTCGAAGGTCTGCTTGAGTTCGTTGATCACGCGCTCGACGCCGTCCTGGGTCAGGGCGTCCTTGTCGCGGGTCTGGCTGGCGGCCAGCACGAACAGGTTGTCGAGGCGCTTGTCCTTGATCAGGGCCTGGCTCAGGGTGGCTTCGTTGTTGATCACGTTGACGAAGTCATACACCACGCGGCGCTCGCAGCCCATGATCAGGTCGAGGTTCCGCAGACCGACGTCGAAGTCGACGATGACGGTCCTGTGGCCGCGCAGGGCGAGACCGGTACCGATGGCAGCGCTGCTGGTGGTCTTGCCGACGCCGCCCTTGCCGGAGGTGACTACGAGTACTTTGGCCAAACTGATTCACCTTGATCGAAAGTAATAACTGAAGCGACTCGGCGCCCTCGATGACGAGATTGCAGGCGTTTTCGCGCTTCGTTCGAGCGTTGGCGGCACATCCGCCAAGTGCGAAAAATTCGCGGAAGTATCCGTTAAAGGCGGGTGATGTTCAACACATCTCCCACCAGACTGACCTGAACCGGATTGCCCCACTGGGGATGACGTCGCAGGTCTTCGGCGACCTTGTACTGGCCGGCGATGGACAGCAATTCGGCGGTCAGCTGCTGGCAGAAGATCCGCGCTTTAGTATCACCTTTGACGCCGGCCAAAGCACGTCCGCGCATGGGACCGTAGACATGGATGTTGCCATCGGCGAGCAGCTCGGCGCCCGGACTGACCGGTGCCAGCACCACCAGGTCGCCTGCGGGAGCGTACAGCTGTACCCCGCCGCGCACGGGCGCGGTGATGATCTTGGTCGGGTTGACGGTCGGGGTCGGCGGCTTGGGCGGGTCCACCGGCTTGGCCGGTTCACGGTCGCGCGGTTCGATCTGGCGTTCGCGGCCGCCGGCACTGGGGGGCAGGATCGGCAGGTCGTATTCGTTGGCCGCGGCCAGGTCCTCGCTGCGACTGGCGCGCAGGGCGAGGGTACGCAGGCCGTGACGGCGACAGAGGTCGAGGAGGGCGCCGAGGTCGAGTTGACCTTCCTCCTCGCCCAGCTTGTCCAGGGCCAGCACCAGTGGCGTTTCCTGGAAGAAATTCGGTGCCTGGGCGACCTTCTGGGTCAGTTGCCGGTCCAGGCGCCCCAGGTCGTTGCGGAGAAGCTCCAGGACGGTCACGGCGAGCATGTTGCCCTTGAGCTGGAAGACGGAGTCGCTATCGGAAGGGTCGGCTGCGGTCATGGTGGGTACTTGTGCTTGGATGGCGGGACTTATAGCGGGATGCCCCGCGTGTCGCAACCCTCGCCGGGCGAAGGGGGGGCTGACTGTGAAGGCTACGGGAAAACTGCACGAGGCCTGTAGAATGGCGCGACTTTTTCATGCAGGAGTTCCGATGCAGCGGCCGTCTTTCCGCCCAGCCTTCCTCAATCCCCGCTACTGGCCGCTCTGGCTGGGCCTGGGCCTGCTCTGGCTGCTGGTGCAGTTGCCCTATGCCGTCTTGTTGCGTCTGGCCGATGGCCTGGGCTGGGTGTTCTACCGGGTCGCCGGCCAGCGCCGGGCGATCGCCCGGCGCAATCTGGAACTCTGCTTTCCACAGCTGGATGACCAATCCCGTGACCGCCTGCTGCGGCGCAATTTCGCCAGCAGCGCCATGGCGTTGCTGGAGATGGCCATGAGCTGGTGGTGGCCGCGCCAGCGGCTCGCCCGGCTGGCCCACATCGAGGGGCTGGAGCACCTGCAGGCCGCCCAGCGCGAGGGGCAGGGCGTGATCCTCATGGCGCTGCACTTCACCACCCTGGAGATCGGCGCCGCGCTGCTCGGCCAGCGTCACACCATCGACGGCATGTATCGCCAGCACAAGAATCCGGTGTTCGACTTCATCCAGCGGCGCGGACGCGAGCGCCACAACCTGGATGCCACGGCCATCGAGCGCGAGGACGTGCGTGCCATGCTCAAGGTGCTGCGCGCCGGGCGGGCCATCTGGTACGCACCCGACCAGGACTACGGCGCCAAGCAGAGCCTTTTCGTCCCGCTGTTCGGCATCCCCGCGGCCACCGTGACCGCGACCACCAAGTTCGCCCGCCTGGGTCGTGCCCGGGTACTGCCCTTCACCCAGGAGCGTCTGGCGGATGGTTCCGGCTACCGGCTGGTGATCCATCCGCCGCTGGGGGATTTCCCGGGTGAGAGCGAGGAGGCCGACTGCCTGCGCATCAACCAGTGGGTCGAACGCTGCGTCAGGGCGCTGCCGGAGCAGTACCTCTGGGCGCATCGGCGCTTCAAGACGCGTCCGCCGGGCGAGCCCAAGCTGTATCCGAAGAAGAGACGCTAGATGAGGGCGACGTCCGAGCGGCGTACGGGACTCATCCTGGCGGGCGGCGGCGCCCGCGGGGCCTATCAGGTCGGGGTGCTGCAGGCCGTGGCGGCGGCCCTGCGCGCTCCCGCGGACAATCCTTTCCCCATCCTGGTCGGGACTTCGGCGGGCGCGCTCAATGCGGCGGTGCTCGGCTGCGGAGCGCTGGATTTCGGGCGTGCGGTGCAGCGCCTGGCGGCGGTGTGGTCGGGCCTGGAGACCGGGATGATCTATCGCAGCGACTGGCCCGGGGCGACCCGCCAGGCGACACGCTTCGGTCTGCAGACGCTGTTCGGTGCCTGGCGCCAGGAACCCCTGGCGCTGCTCGACAACGCGCCGCTGCGGGCGCTGCTGACGCGGGAGCTGGATTTTTCCGGCATCACCGCGGCATTGCGCCAGCGGGCGCTGCGGGCGGTGGCCGTGACCGCCTTCGGCTACGCGTCGGGGCAGGCGATGACCTTCTACCAAAGCCAGGGTGCGCTTGATCCCTGGTTCCGGCACCGGCGAGTCGGCGTACCGGCCCGGCTGGCAGTGGATCATCTGATGGCCAGTACCGCCATTCCGCTGTTCTTCCCGCCCGTGAAGATCGGGCGTGAGTACCTGGGCGACGGTTCGGTACGGCAGACCGCGCCCATCAGCCCGGCCCTGCACCTGGGGGCTGATCGCATCCTGGTGATCGGCTTGGGCGCGCCGGGCGGCAACGAGCGCGGCGTGCAGGGGAGGCCACCCAGCGTGGCGCAGATCGGCGGTCATCTGCTCAACAGCACCTTCGTCGATGCCCTGGACAGCGACACCGAGACGTTGCGGCGCCTCAATCTGCTGAGCAATGCCCTGCCGGTGGGGGACCCGGTCACCGGGCGTCTGTGTCGACCAGTCGAGATGCTGGTGATCTCACCGAGCGAGCCGCTCGGCGATCTCGCCGCCCGGCATCGCAAGCGCATGCCGCCGGCTCTGCGGCAACTGTTGCGCGGCGTCGGGGTGAATCGGCCGTCCGGCAGTGCCCTGCTCAGCTACCTGCTGTTCGAGTCGGCCTATTGCCAGGAGCTCATGGCGCTGGGCCGGGCCGATGCCCAGGCCCGGTTGCCGGAGTTGCGGGCCTTTCTGGGCGAGGCCTAAGCCTCACTCGGCGATCTGCAGTTCACGCGCCTTGGTGTAGAAATAGCGGATCTTCTCGTACTCGAAGGGCGAGTTGAGCTGGCCGTATCTCATGTCGGTCACGTATCTCAGGTTGATGCCACGCAGCAGGATGATCTCCGGATGGCGGCTGCTCTCGTCGCTGACGTTCAGGAAGTTCACCTGGCTCTCCGCGGCGAAGTCAACCGCCAGGCCGCCGGTATCGCGCAGGTTCGACGGACCCAGGATCGGCAGCATCAGGAAGGGACCGTCGCCGACGCCATAGAAGCCCAGGGTCTGGCCGAAGTCTTCCGGCTGCTTGATCAATCCGACCCTGGTCGCCGGGTCCCACAGGCCGAACACCCCGATGGTGGTGTTGAGCAACAGGCGGCCGGTGGTATCCAGGGCGCGGCGGCCCTTGAACTGCAGCAGGCTGTTGAGCAGGTTGTTGACGTCACCCAGGTTGCTGAAGAAGTTGCTCACGCCCGAGCGGACAAAGCGCGGTGTGATCCAGCGATAGCCGTCGACCACCGGCAGCAGCACCCATTCGTCCAGGCGATAGTTGAAGTGATAGACGTAGCGGTTCCAGGATTCGAAGGGATCGTAGACGTCCAGGGCGACCAGGGACGCCCGTTCGAATTCGCGCTGGTCCAGACCCGGGTTGTACTTGAGGGTGGACAGTGGGTTGGTAAAGCCATCGGCCCCCACCGGCGCGGCCGGCATGGTGTCGGAGCCGATGGTCAGGCTCGAGGAGGGCGGTGGACTCGATTCGGCGGCGAAGGTCGAGGCACTGGCCAGCAGGAGTAGAGCGAGCAGGGACTTAACCACGGGCGAAGAACTCCAGCATGGCGTTGGCATTGACGCGATAGTTGAGATTGCCGCAATGACCGCCGTGGGGATAGACGGTCAGGCGGTCGCCGAAGGTCTTGCGCAGGAAGCCGAGGTCGCCGGGACCGAGGATGATGTCGTCGGCATTGTGCATGACGCCGATCTTGTCGCTGTCCTTCAGGTAGTCCTCCAGGGCGGTGAGGCTGGACTTGCGCGCCAGGTCGTCCAGGTTCTGCCCCTTGAAGTTCTTTTGCCAGAACGGCATGACCTGCTCGGTCATGTAGCAATCGAAGTCGCACTGCAGCGAGCGGGCGAAGAAGCGCGTCAGGCTGGTGCCTTCGTTGATGGGGTAGGTGGGCGGCGTGATCAGGCCGCGCCGGTTGATCAGGTCGGAGGTGAAGGCGATGTCCGCCGCCGAGAAGCGGAAGGACGAGCCGATCAGCATCGCCAGCTCTTCGTTGCTCAGGCGTTCCGGCGAGCGCTGGAAGTCGCGTACCACGGCGTCGTTGAAGTCGACGTAGCCCTTGTCACGGAAGTAGCGAGTCAGCTTGGCCAGGATCAGTTCGTAGAAGGTGCGGTTGTTGGTGACGCCCTTCACCTCGGTCTGCACCAGGCGATCGAGGTTGCGTACCGAGGTCAGCAGGTTGACCGGCGGATTGACCATCAGCACCTTCTTGAAGTTGAAGCTGCGCTGGGTTTCGTCGAGATAGGAGACGAAGGCCGCGTCCAGGCCGCCCAGGCTGTAGCCGGTCAGGAAGTACTCGGTGACGGGCAGCTTGGGATGCTGGGCGCGGACCGCCTGCATCGCCCGATAGAGGTCTTCGGCATCGTGCGGGGTGTAGCCCGGGGTAGCGGTGCGCGAGACCGACACCATGAAGTCCCAGCTGGTGGGCGACGACAGCTGCACGACGTGGTAGCCGGCCGCGTAGTAGAGCCGCTTGAGGTATTCCTGGGTACTAGCCGAATAGTTGGCGCCGGTACCCGCGATCAGGAAGATCAGCGGCGCAGGATGATCCTGGCGGGCAAGCCGGTAGTGGAATTTCTTCACCGGCCAGAAGTTGCCGGGGAGTTGGTGCTCGCGCTCAGGGCGCAGATTGATGCTGTAGTCGTCCTGGTCGATGGTGCTTTCCGGTGGCAGCTCGGGACGGAGCTGCTCCGGGGTGGTGACGATGGTGGCTTCGAAGGGATTCACCAGTGGATAGCCGTAGGTGGCGGCATCCACTTCGGTCGCCGCTTGCGCAGTACCGTAGAGGCCGGAGAGCAGCGCGCCCAGGAGGGCGGCGACGCGCAAGGGAAGACGCATGGACAGAGTCCTTTCAGAGGGCTGAGAGCGTTAGTAAGACAACGGCCCGCCGATAGGTTGCATCGAGACCCGTCGCTTTTCGCGAGGTGCCGATTACAGAGCGGTCCGGGCGTGGCGTCAAGCGACAACGGTTGTCGTGGAAAGTGCGGCTGTTGTCGTTAACCGGTCGTTACGCGTCGTCCCGATGGTAGTGCCCAGCTTGCGTAAGCCGAATCATTGGTGTGGGGCAACCGCCCGGAATTCCATTGCGAGAGGACTGCTGCATGAGCATGGTGAAGAAACTGTTGGGGATGGGACTCGGTGTTGCGCTGACTGCGGCCATGGGCCTGGCCCAGGCGGCCAAGCCGGAAATCACCATCGGCTACGTCGATGGCTGGGCCGATAGCGTGGCCACGACCCACACCGCAGCTGAAGTGATCCGCCAGAATCTGGGATACGAAGTCAAGCTCATGCCGGTTGCCGCTGGCATCATGTGGCAGGGTGTCGCTCGCGGTAAGCTCGATGCCATGTTGTCCGCCTGGTTGCCGGTCACCCACGGCGCCTACTACGACAAGATGAAAGACCAGGTGGTCGATCTGAACGTCAACACCCCGGACGCCAAGATCGGCCTGATCGTCCCCGAGTACGTCAAGGCAAACAGCATCGCCGACCTGCAAGCGCTGAAGGACGAGTTCGGGGGCCGCATCGTCGGCATCGACGCCGGTGCCGGTGTCATGCTCAAGGCCGACCAGGCGATCAAGGACTACGGTCTGGATTACAAGCTGGTGGCCAGCTCGGGCAGTGGCATGATCGCCGAGCTGACCCGTGCCGAGAAGGACCAGAAGGCTGTCGTGGTGACCGGCTGGGTGCCGCACTGGATGTTCGCCAAGTGGAAGCTGAAGTTCCTCGAAGATCCCAAGGGTGTGTTCGGCGGTTCCGAGCACGTGGATACCGTCGCCAACCCCGCCCTGGAAGCCAAGGCCAAGCCGGTCTGGGATTTCCTGAAGAAATTCGCCTGGCAGCCCGGCGAAGTGAACGAAGTGATGCTGGCAGTGGAAGAAGGCAAGAAGCCCGAAGAGGCCGCCAAGGCCTGGGTCGCTGCGCATCCGGATCGCGTGAAGTCCTGGCTGCCCTGACCGGCGGAGAAATGAAAAACGGGCCCTGTGGGCCCGTTTTTTTTTGCGTCAGCCGTGCAACTGCTCGGCGGCGTAGAGCGTGTTCTCCAGCAGGCAGGCACGGGTCATGGGGCCGACCCCGCCCGGTACCGGGGTGATCCAGCTGGCCCGCTCGCGAGCGCTTTCGTATTCCACGTCCCCCACCAGGCGGCCATCGGCCTGCCGATTGATACCGACATCGATGACGATGGCGCCGGGCTTGATCCATTCGCCCTTGACCAGGCCGGGCTTGCCGACGGCCACCACCACCAGATCCGCCTGGCGCACGTGATGCTCGAGCGAACGGGTGAATCTATGGGTGACCGTCGCGGTGCAGCCGGCCAGCAGCAGCTCCAGGGCCATGGGGCGCCCGACGATATTGGACGCGCCGACGACCACGGCATCCAGGCCATAGAGATCGACCCCAGTGCTGTGCAGCAGGGTCATGATGCCCTTTGGCGTGCAGGGGCGCAGTTGCGGGTTGCGTTGTGCCAGGCGGCCCAGGTTGTAGGGGTGGAAGCCGTCCACGTCCTTGTCGGTGCGGATGCGTTCCAGCAGTGGAGTGGCATCCAGGTGCGCGGGCAGGGGCAGTTGCAGCAGGATGCCGTCCACGCTGGTGTCGTCGTTGAGACGATCAATGAGGGCTTCCAGGTCTTCCTGGCGAGCGGTGACCGGCAGGTCATGGGCATAGGAGTCGAAGCCGACCTCCTCGCAGTCCTTGCGCTTGTGCGCCACATAGACCCGCGAGGCCGGATCGTCGCCGACCAGGATGACGGCAAGACCGGGGGCGCGCAGTCCGGTGCTACGACGTTGAGAAACTCGCTGGGCAATATCCTGGCGCAGGCGGGCGGCAATGGACTTGCCGTCGATCAGTTGGGCGGTCATGGGCGATTTCTGGGGTGACGGGAAAAAGGTCGCGTATTTTCGCATGGACGGGCCCGCTGGCAACAGCGACCGCTCAGCAGCGGCTAACTCATTCTTCTGCTTAAAATTTTTTAAAAAAATTGTTGACGGGTAGGTCGGAGCTTTATAACATTCGCCCCGCTTGCCGAGCACAGCCCAAGTCACTGACGAAGGGCAGCCAGGGTCTTCATACCAAAGAAGTCTCGGGCAGGGCAGCTGCCGAACAGGCGCCCGTAGCTCAGCTGGATAGAGCATCCGCCTTCTAAGCGGATGGTCGCAGGTTCGAGTCCTGCCGGGCGCGCCATTGGCGGTTCGGCGACGGCAAGCAAAAGCGATATGGTGGGCGTAGCTCAGTTGGTAGAGCACAGGATTGTGGCTCCTGGTGTCGTGGGTTCGATTCCCATCGTCCACCCCATATTCTGCGAACGCCAGACCTCGTGTCTGGCGTTCGTCTTTAAGCGTCTCGCGGACGTGGTGGAATTGGTAGACACACCAGATTTAGGTTCTGGCGCCGCAAGGTGTGAGAGTTCGAGTCTCTCCGTCCGCACCAATCAAAGATGCACGCCCAAAGAACCGGCCTCGCGCCGGTTTTTTTGTGCCTGCGATTCGCTCGGGGCGGATCGCCACTCCTGACCCGCCGAGGGGGCAAGCCGAATCGCCTGGTTCGTGTTCGTCCCTGTCGTGAATCGCGCCAAGCGCCCGACAGGCATCGGTCTGGCGAGGCTCGGGCTCGGCGCTTCGGCGAAGCTCTTCCAGCACTGGTTCCGACGTTGCTAGTAAAGATGTTGGAGCAGCGGATTGAAAACGGCCCCGAGGTAAGTGAGCGACAGACCGAGCAGCAGGGTATTGAGGGTTCTTTCCGAATTAACCTGCTGAGGGTGATCCTGGCGGCGTGGCAGGATGCGGGAGGTCGCTGGAGGTATCAGCCCCTGACCATCGAACAGGGTGATCGAGCGGGTGAGCTGGGTTCGCATGGTTCGGTTCTCCAGGCGTCGGCGCTTCTTGTTATTCGAATAGCCCAAGAGTAACGCCCGGGACAGGTATTGCAAGTAACCGAAGCGGCCTTCCGCTGCCTGGATGTATTCTTCTGGCTATCCGGGACGCCAAGTCATTAACGCGGCGTGCCGACGGAGCGTCAGCCCAGCGATTCAGGCCAGCAGGAAGAAGGCGCCGCCGATCACGCCGCTGCTGAGCAGGATCAGGCTCATCAGGGTGCCCCCGACTACGTGAGCGATGTCGTCGCTGATTTCGTAATCCGATTTCATGCCAGGCTCCAAGGAAGGGGATAGCCTCAAGCTAGCAGCCGTTGGTTACAGCGAAACGACGTGGAGGTACGATTCCGCCGGCAACCTTTTCAACTGGTCGCCCAACGCAACCAGAGCGCCTGTTCTTCGCTGAGCTGACCCACCTCACGCATGGCCCTTTCCAGATCCTCGCGGACCCGGCGCTTCAATTCGCCGTTGAGGTCTGCTTCGCCGGCTTCCGCGAGGTGGTCGGCGAGCGAAAGATCGGCCGCGAGCTGGCGCAGGCGTGGATCGGTGAAATCCTTCTGCTGCATGAGTCCCTCCTGTCCTCTTCGGCCTCCGAGTGTGGCACGCGGCATCCATGCTGGATACGGGCCGAGAAAATATTGTATGACTTCATTGGGAGAAACTTTCGGCCGCTCGTGGTCTCAATCGATTCGGATGTCGGCGACTGGAATTGAGCAGTAGGGAAGAAGATGACCATGAGCGGGAATTCGACGCGCAAACTGTTGGTGTTGAGTCTGGGGTTCGGCGTGCTGGTCGTGGCGGCGGTGTCGACCACGCACCGCAGCGATTCCACCAGTAGCGAACCTGCGGTGGTGGCCACTACCGCACCGCCGGTGGCAGCCCATGCCCCGACGACGGGAACCCACCCGGTCTCCGAAGAGCACAAGCAGGATCTGTCGACTTTTCTCGCCCAGACGACCCTGGCGACCTGTAGTGCGCCGCTGCCGATGAGCGTGACAGAGCCTGCCTGCCGGGATGCAGTGGAGACTCACGCCCGCCGAGCAGGCTATGGTCAGGAAGAGATCGACGCCTATCTCGATGCCCATCGCGCCCCCTGAGGGAGGTGGCCTGGAGGTTTAACGCACCTGCACGATGCGTCAGGCGACCTGGGCCAGCACCTGGAACTGCAGCTGCTGCCGGTCGGCGGTGCCGTCGGTACGAAGCGTCTTGCCGCACAGCTGCCTGGGTATTGGTTATAAGCAAAGATTTTTTCAATATATGCCGATATAACCCTAGTGTTTATGCTGTGCGGCCTCTGAATGAGCCGACAACGGCAATTGGGACGGTAATGGAAGTAGGTGCAATAGGCTTCGTCATCGCGGGGCTGGTAGTGGGGTTCATCGTCGGCATGACGGGTGTAGGCGGCGGTTCGCTGATGACGCCCATCCTGCTCTGGTTCGGCATCAATCCCGCCGCGGCGGTGGGCACCGATCTGCTGTATGCGGCCATCACCAAGGCAGGCGGGGTCTGGGTCCACCAGCGCAATCGCAACATCGACTGGTCGGTGACCGGCTGGCTGGCTGCGGGCAGCGTACCGGCCGCCGCCCTGACCCTGGTCGCGCTCGCGCTGCTGCCGGGCGACCAGCACGCCACCAATGAGCTCATCAAGCATGCCCTGGGCATCGTGCTGTTGCTGACGGCCAGCGCCATTCTCTTCAAGAAGCAGATATTCGCCTTCGCCAGCCGCCACGCTGGCGACCGCCTCCATCTGAGCAACGGGCGCCTGAATGGCCTGACGGTGCTCACCGGTGTCGTGCTGGGCTTCATGGTCACCCTGACGTCCATTGGCGCTGGAGCCCTGGGGACGGTGGCGCTGTTCATGCTCTATCCGCTGTTGGCTACCCGTCGCCTGGTGGGCACCGAGATCGCCCATGCGGTACCCCTGACCCTGGTGGCGGGGCTGGGGCATGCAGGCCTGGGCAATCTCGACTGGCAGGTGCTGGGCTTTTTGCTGCTCGGCTCCCTGCCGGGCATCTTTCTCGGCAGTCATCTCTCCGGGCGGGTACCGGATGGGGTGCTCAGGCCTTGCCTGGCCGTCATGCTGATGGTCATAGGGGCCAAGCTGGTGGTCTGACGCGCCGCCTCGCGCGTGACGACCATTCGTCGGCCGACCGGCGTTGGCCGACGAAAAACAACGCTTCGATGATGGCTTTTTGCTCAATTTGTTATCGCAATTGCCGATAGCCTGGGGCACAAGAACCTTGCCCGGAGCTACCCATGATCCCCACTGCTGCTGAGCCTGTTGCCCTCGATGTAGCTTCTGCCTACCAGAGCCTGCGGCAGGCGCTGGACCGCTCCCTCGCCATCGTCGAGTTCGATCTCGAAGGTACAGTGCTGGTGGCCAACGACAACTTCCTGCAGACCTTCGGCTACACCCTGGACGAGGTACGCGGCCGCCACCATCGGCTGTTCTGTCCGCAAGAAGTACTGGAGAGCGGCGATTACCCGAGCTTCTGGGAGACGCTGGGACGGGGCGAATTCCACAGTGGCGTCTACCGCCGGCAGCGCAAGGACGGCCGCGTGGTCTGGATCCGCGCGACCTACAACCCGCTGCTCGACGCCGAGGGGCGGCCGGTGCGCATCATCAAGTTCGCCACCGATATCACCGAGAGTCGCCTGCAGGCGGTGGAGTACGAGGGCAAGATCGCCGCCATCCATAGATCCCAGGCGGTGATCGAATTCGACCTGCAGGGCAACGTGCTCTGGGCCAACGACAATTTCCTCGGCATGACCGGCTACGCGCTGGAAGAGCTGCGCGGTCGCCATCACAGCCTCATGTGCCCGGCCGACTACGCGCGGTCGGCGGATTACGCCTTGCTGTGGAATCGGTTGGGGCAGGGGATCTTCGATTCCGGTGTCTACAAGCGCATCCGCCGCGACGGTCGGCCGATCTGGATCCAGGCGACCTACAATCCCATCCTGGATGCCGAGGGCCGAGCCTACAAGGTGGTCAAGTTCGCCACCGACGTGACGGCTGCGCAACTGCAGGCGGCCGAGTTCCAGGGCAAGATGGCGGCCATCGACCGTGCCCAGGCGGTGATCGAGTTCGATCTGCACGGCAACATCCTCGACGCCAACGAAAACTTCCTGTCCGCGCTCGGCTACAGTCTGGAGGAGGTGCGGGGCAAGCATCACCGGATCTTCTGCGAGCCGGACTATGCGCGTTCGCCGGGCTATCGGCTGTTCTGGGAAAAGCTCGGGCGTGGCGATTTCGATACCGGGTTGTACAAGAGACGCGCCAGCGATGGGCGCCAGGTATGGATCCAGGCGACCTACAACCCCATCCTCGATGCCGAAGGACACCCCTACAAGGTGGTGAAGTTCGCCAGCGACGTGACCGAGAGCCAGCTACGCAACAGCGACTACGAGGGCAAGGTGGCGGCCATCGATCGTTCCCAGGCCATGGCCGAGTTTTCCCTCGAGGGCACGGTGCTCACCGCCAATCGCAATTTCCTCCTGGCACTGGGCTACCAGGCCGACGAGGTGGTGGGCAAGCATCATCGGATCTTCTGCCCCGACGACTATGCCCGCTCCGCCGAGTACCGGCTGTTCTGGGACAAGCTGGCGCGGGGGGAATTCGACGCCGGGGTGTACAAGAGACGCAACAGCCGTGGCGAGGAGATCTGGATCCAGGCCACCTACAATCCGATCTTCGATGCCGACGGCAAGCCGTGCAAGGTGGTGAAGTTCGCGGTGGACATCACCGAAAGCCAGATCCGCAACAGTGATTATGCCGGCAAGGTGGCGGCCATCGACCGCGGCCAGGCGGTGATCGAATTCGACCTCACCGGCAAGATCCTCGATGCCAATCGCAACTTCCTGGCGACCCTCGGCTATCGCCTGGAGGAAATCCGCCATCAGCATCACCGCATCTTCTGCGAGGACGAATACGTCACCTCGGGCGAGTACCGCGAGTTCTGGACGCGGTTGGCGCAGGGCGAGGTGTTCGGCGGCCGCTTCATGCGGCTGAGCAAGTTCGGCCAGCGGATCTGGATCCAGGCCACCTACAACCCGATCTTCGATGCGGAGGGCCAGGTGCACAAGGTGGTGAAATTCGCCACCGACATTACCCGCCAGGTGGAAATGGAGCAGCACGTGCGGCAGAAGATCGAGCAGATGAATCTGTCGCTGCACGCCTTGACCCGTTCGATCAACCAGATCGCCGAGACCACCGACGAAGCCAATCGCATCGCGCGCCGTACCCTGGAGGAGGCGGAGCGTGGGTCGCTGACGCTGAACCGGTCGCTCGATGCCATGGAGACCATAGGCACTACCGCGGGTGGCATCCAGGACATCGTCCAGGTGATCAGCGACATCGCCAACCAGACCAACATGCTGGCCTTCAACGCCGCCATCGAGGCCGCGCGGGCCGGGGAGCATGGCCTGGGCTTCTCAGTGGTGGCCGACGAGGTGCGCAAGCTGGCGGAGAAGTCGTCCCAGGCGACCAAGGAGATCAACAAGCTGATCCTGGAGTCGGTGAAGAGCATCGCCCAGGGCAGCGAGATCTCGCGCAGTGTCGGGGAAGCCTTCGGCCTGATCGCCGAAGGCATGGGCAAGACCCAGCAGTCCATCGAGGCGATCAACGGCTCGACGGCGCTGCAGCTCGACGATGCGGCGCGGGTCAATCAATTGATTCAGGAACTGGATGCGGCGACCAACGCCGCGAGTCCGCTCCCGGTGGGAGGGCGTCCGTGAGTCTGGCCCAGGGCGTGGTCCGGATCGGTGACCTGGAGGTCGCCGTGCCCGCTCTCGCACTGGAGCGCGTGGTGTCCTGGCCGGAGCGCCTGACCGCCCATCCCAGTCCTGCGCCCTGGTTGCTCGGCCTGTTCGAATTGAGCGGTCGGCCGCTGCCACTGGTGGATGGCCATGGGCTGTTGGGATTGCCGCCGCCGGATACGCCGCGCCGGGTCGCGGTGATCCGCCACGGCGGTGGTCGCTTCGGCCTGAGCGTCGATGGGGTGGTGGACGTGCTGCGACTGGCGGACGAACTGATTGATCGCCTCCAGGGTCCGGCCGGCCGATTGCTGGGACGGATCCATCTCGATCCGGACAGCGGACGGCTGGTGCATCTGCTCGACCTGGATGCCCTGGTGGCGCTGCCGGATTTCGAGCTCAGTAGCGAGTCGCCCAGGGACAGGCGGGAACTGGCCGGGGCCGGCAGTGGCCAGGAGCGGCTCTATCTGCTGTTCGAATGCGATGGCCGCCGCCTGTGCCTGGATGCGGCGGTGGTGCAGGAACTGGTGGACCGGCCGCAGCTGAGCGCCAGCGAATTCGCCAGCGACTGCTGTCGCCAGGAGGCCGAGCTGCGCGGGCAACAGTTGCCGGTGCTGGAATTGTGCGAGCTATTGGGGCTGGCCAGCTCGGCGCCGACGCAGCGCCGGCAGTTGCTGGTGCTGGTGGCCGGCGAGCAGGGGGAGTATCGTGTGGCCTTCGGTTTCGACCAGCTGCTCGGCATGTGGCGGCGTGATCCGGCGCACTGCGCGCCGCTGCTCGGCTTCGGTCTGCAGCAGCCGGACTTGTTGCGGGGGATCTTCACCGATCCCCAGGGCGAGGCAGCGGTGGTGATCGATCACCTGGCGCTCGGGCGCCTGGAGGCGACGCTGGCCTACGCGCGTATCTATCGAACCGACCGTAATTTGCTGGTCGAGCAGCGCAGCCAGGCTCGTCGCCAGCCCTGCCTGACGTTCCTGGCCGGGTTGGCGTTCGCCGTGCCCCTGGACCAGGTGGCCGAGGTGCTGCCGCTGCCCGGACATTACCTGCGCCTGGGGCAACCCGATCCCCGGCTGCTGGGCATGATGCAGGTACGCGGCCAGCAGATCACCCTGATCTGCCTGCGCACCCTGGCGGGCGAGCGGGCCGTCGAGATCGGGAGCGGCGACCAGGTGATCGTGGTCGAGGGACAGCACCGGCGACTGGGCTTCGTCGTCGAGCGGGTGGAAGCCATAGATACCTTCACCGGCCTGCGCGAGGACGCCCTGGCGCGCAGCTGGCAACCGGCCCTCGAAGGAAGCGTGGCGCCGGCGCTGCGTGCGCAGAGTTGGGTCGGCGTTGGCGCGCCGGGCAACAGCCGCCAGGCGACCCTGATCGATCTGTCCGGCCTGGCGCGACGTCTCGAGTTGGCGACGCGGCAGCCCGTACCGAGTCCAACGGCCGCCATCCATGGCTGACCGCTGGTCGCCTCGCTGAACGGTAGTCCGAGACGATTATCCCGGCCGTCGCACGGCGGCCGGCCATTGCCGACCGAGGCGATGGGTGCAGGCTAGAGCCGCTAAGCTTTTGCGGCGGGGCGCGGTTGGCAAGCGCCGCCCGGCGTAGCCTGCGGGGGCGAGGTCGGACAACTCGTCCGGCGAGGCGTCAAGAAAATTCCTGGCGCGTCGAACCAGAGAAAGACACAACTTTCCTGGGTGATCCCATGTTCAACTCGTCGCTCAAACGCCGTATTGCCGAACTCGAAGCCGAACTGGCGGACCATCGCCAGCTGCGCACGGCGTTCTGTAACGATGCTCTCTGTCTACTGCTGGACGCCCAGGGCCGGATCGAGGATTTCAACGAGAATTTCGGCCTCTGCTTGGGCTATGCCCCTGGCAGCCTGAGCGGGCAGAAGCTCGACGACATCATTCCGGATTACGTGAAGTGCATGGATTGCTATCGGGATCTCAAGCGCAGTTTCAGCGAGGGGCGCCAGATCAGTGGCATCTACCGTCTGCTGCGTGGGACAGGTGGTGTGGCCTGGCTTTATGCGATCTGGACGCCGGTCCGGGATGCCCAGGGGCAGGTCAAGCAGATCCGCTGCTATGCCTACGACCGGACCGAGCAGGTGGAAACCTCCACCGAGCATTCGGGCATCATCAATGCGCTGCTGCGCTCCACCGCGGTGATCGAATTCAATCTGTCCGGCGAGGTGCTCACCGCCAACGAGCGCTTCCTGCAGGGCATGGGCTATTCGCTGGCGCAGATCGTCGGCAAGCACCATCGGATGTTCTGCGGCCGCGAAGAAGCGGACTCCGTCGACTATCGGGGCTTCTGGGAGCGGCTCAATCGTGGTGACTACGTGGCCGGTCGTTTCAAGCGCATCGACAGCCACGGCCGTACGGTCTGGCTGGAGGCGTCCTACAACCCGGTGCTCGATACCCGTGGCGAACTCTACAAGGTGATCAAGTTCGCTACCGTCATCACCGAGCAGGTGGAGCAGGAACTGGCCGTGGCCGAGGCGGCGCGGGTCGCCTTCGACATCTCCCAGACCACCGATGAAAGTGCCCGCCAGGGCGCCGCCGTGGTGCAGGATACCGTCGCGGTGATGACACGCATCGCCGATGAGATCCAGGTCGCCGCCAATGGCATCGAGGACCTCGGCAAGCAATCGCTGGTGATCAGCGCCATCGTCAAGACCATCAGCGGCATCGCCGAGCAGACCAATCTGCTGGCGCTCAACGCGGCCATCGAGGCGGCGCGGGCAGGCGAGCAGGGTCGCGGCTTCGCCGTCGTGGCGGACGAGGTACGACAACTGGCTGGCCGCACCAGCAAGGCTACCGAGGAGATCGTTGGCGTGGTGCAGCAGAACCAGCAACTGGCACAGACGGCGGTAGCCAACATGGCGGCCAGCCGGCAGCAGGCGGAGCAGGGCTTGCAACTGGCCGGCGATGCGGGGCTGCGCATCACCGAGATCCAGGATGGCGCTCGCCAGGTGGTCGGAGCGGTCAGCCAGTTCGCCCGTCGCCTTAATTGAGGCGGGCTTCCGGATCCTTGGCGTCGTCTGCCCAGCCAGCGGCGCTGTACCAGCGGTAGCCGCTGGCGTCGAGCTCCAGCCAGCGACCCTGGTGGATGACGAGCTTGGTGGCTTCGCTCGGTGTGGCCAGGTCGGCTGCCACCAGCAGGCTACGGATCAACCCGCCGTGGGCGACCAGTAGCGTAGGGCCCTGGAGGCTGGCCAGCAGCGGCCGCACGCGCTCCGCGACATCCGCGTAGCTTTCGCCACCGGGTGCGCGGAATCCATAGGGTGCCCGGGCGCGTTCGGCATGCTGGAGGGGATAGCGGGCGGCGATGGCCTGGGCGTCGAGGCCTTCCCATTCACCGAAGGCCTTTTCCGCCAGGCGTTGGTCGGTTCCCAGGGCGCGGGGGCGGCCGGCGACCTGCGCCAGGATCAGGCTCAGGGTCTCGCTCGCCCGACCCAGGGGACTGCTCAGGCAGGCGAAGCTGGTCAGGTCGAAGCGCTCGCGCAAGGCCAGGCCCACGGCCTGTGCCTGGGCACGGCCGCGCGCATTGAGGGGGATGTCCTGGCGACCCTGCAGGCGGCCGCTGGCGTTCCAGTCGGTTTCGCCGTGACGGATCACCAGCAGGGGGATAGGTAGGACCAAGCGCATCAATCCAGGGCAGTGGGCAGGTTCAGGGTGAAGCGATTGTGACCCTCGACGGTACTGGCGGTGAAGGTGCCGCCATGGCCACGCACGATTTCCTGCGCCAGGTACAGGCCCAGGTCCAGGCCCGTGGGGCTACCCGACCCTGACTCGACGATGCGGGGCTGGAACAGCTGGTCGAGCTCGGCGGGCTGCAGCGGTACGCCGTCGTCCTCTACCCGTAGCCGATAGGCGCGCTCGTGGATCGCCCCGCTGAGACGGATGTCCTGGCCCGGTGCCGATTGCGCTACGGCCTGCTCCAGCACCGCATGCAGCGCCTGCAGCAGGCGGGGCGCGTCCAGGCGCAGCGGAGCGGACAACGCTGGCAGCTGGGCGCTGAAGGTCAGACGTGGATACCGGTTGCGCACCTGGGACAGCAAGGTGTCGAGGCGGTCGTTCATATCGTCCACCCACGCGAGTTTCAACGGCAGGCCGCTACCCAGTTGCGCGCGAATGAAATCCGCGGCGTCAGCGCTGCGTTGCGCGAGCTGTTCGACGGTGCCGTACCAGGCGCGTACCGCCGGAATTTGCTCGGCAAGGCTCTCGGCGGTCAATGCCAAGCTTTGCAGAGGCACGCGCAGGTCCTGGTCGAACAGCACCAGCAACTGCTCGCGCAGGGCCTGCAGATCGGCATCGCTGCGTGGTCCGGGCGTTTCATCGCGGCGGCGCTCTTCCTGCAGGATCAGCTCGCCGATCAGGGTGGCGTAGCCTTCCATGACGGCCGCCACGGGACGCTGTTCCAATTGCGGTTGTGGCTGGCTATCGAGCGCGCAGAGGGTGCCGAAAAAGGTGCCGTTGGGACGAAAGATGGGGACCGATACGTAGCTTTTCCAGCCGTAGAGGCGGGGCGCTGGATGGTCGCAATAGGTCAGGCTGCGCTCCACGTCGGGGATGATCACCGACTCGTGGGAGGAGCGAACGTGGTTGCAGAGCGTGGATTCGAGTTCCAGTTCGGCACCGGGCAGCAGGCCGAAGTCCATACGGTCGTGGACGGCGCAGGCGACCCAGCGATCTTCGGTGACTTCTGCCACCGTGGCGACCCTCAGGCCACTGAGGTCGCAGACGACGCGCAGCAGCGTGGCGACGGAGTCCAGCGACCTCAAGAGTTCGACGCTTTCGACAGCGCTGGAGTAAGGCGTTGGCATTGCAGTGCGGCTCTTTGGCGATTCGAACCTAAACGCTAGGCTACGCAGGCTTTCTGGGCAACTTTCATCCGCCGGTTAGTTGCCGCTAGCCGATGAGGTCGGTCGCGTAGGCCAGGATGGTGAGGCAGAGCAGGATGAACAACAGGGTGCCTGGGGTGATTCTTTTCATCAGCGAGATCCTCTCACTCAAGGTCTTTTCCTTGTCCAGGGCCGCCTGGCGTGATGAAGATGGTGCGGGATACCCCGGGGAGCGACGTGAAGGGGTTCATCTCTGCGTCTCGATACGGCTGGCAAAGGACAGCTGTCGGAACGTCACTGTCGCCGTTCGTTCAGCCGGTGCCAGGGGAGGTGCGACGTCTGGTCAAAGCGGCGGCGCGAGCGGTTTGACCCGCCGCCGCGCCGCGCGGTTGCCAAGCGGCGGACGACCCGGTAGCGTGATGGCCCATGCACCTATTCCTCTGCCCCATCAGCGCCTATTACCCCTACCTGATCATCAGGTGGTAGGGACTGCGCTGCATGACCGAACCGCCTAGGGCGGCTCGGTCAAGGCAAGTCCTCCCGGTCTCCCTGGCACCGTCCAGCTACAGGAGAACCCATGGACAGCACCACCCAAGACCTGCTCACCACCCTCGAAGCCCGCGGCTTCATCCACCAGGCCACCGACCGCGACGGACTCGCCCGTGCCTTCGCTGCGGGGCCGGTGACCGGCTATCTCGGCTTCGACGCCACCGCCGACAGCCTGCACGTCGGCCATCTGCAGGGCCTGATGCTGATGCGCTGGCTGCAGCGCGCCGGCCATCCCGTCCTGCTGCTGATTGGCGGCGCCACTACCCGCATCGGCGATCCGAGCTTTCGCGACAGCAGCCGTCCGGTGCTCAACGATGGCCAGATCGCCCGGAACATGGCCGGCATCGCCAAGGCCTTCCACCGGTACCTGGAAGTGGGCGACGGCCATGGCTGCGCCCAGGTGGTGGACAACGCCGAATGGCTCGACGGACTCGGCTATTTGAATTTCCTCGGCGCCGTGGGCCGGCATTTCTCCATCAATCGGTTGTTGACCTTCGACGCCATCAAGAACCGTCTCGACCGCGAGCATTCGCTGTCCTTCGAGGAGTTCGGCTACACCCTGCTGCAGGCCTACGATTTCGTCGAGTTGTCGCGCCGCTATGGCTGCACCCTGCAACTGGGTGGCGCTGACCAATGGGCCAACATCATCAATGGTGTGGAGCTATCGCGCCGACAGGGCGGGCCCCAGCTCTACGGCCTGACCATGCCGTTGCTGGCTACCCGCGACGGTCGCAAGATGGGCAAGTCGGCCCAGGGCGCGGTCTGGCTCAACGAGGAGCGGCTGTCGGCCTTCGACTTCTGGCAGTTCTGGCGCAATTGCGACGATGCCGACGTCGAGCGTTTCCTGGCACTGTTCACCGAACTGCCGCTGGATGAAGTCCGCCGGCTAGGCGCCCTGGGTGGCGTGGAAATCAACCTGGCCAAGACGGTGCTCGCCAACGAAGCGACCCGGCTCGCCCATGGCGAGGTCGCCCAGCGTGAATCCGAGCAGGCCGCAGCCGAGGTGTTCGCCGAGCGGGAGGAGGGCGGTCAGTTGCCTGCGCTCGTCCTGAGCCGCGCCCAGTTGGCGGCGGGCGTCAGCCTCGTCGAATTGCTGGTGGCCGCGGGCGTGCAGCCATCGCGCAGTGCCGTACGCCGCCTGGCGGAGGGTGGTGGCCTGCGGCTGGATGAGCAGGCGGTGATTGATCCCGATCTTCGGCTGGCCATGACGGACGCCGGGCGACGGGTGAGCCTGGGCAAGAAGCGGCATCTGCGTATCGCCTTGGTGGATTGAGGAGACACTATGAACGTCTGTGTGATCGGTGCTTCGCGAGGCATAGGGCTGGGCCTGGTGGAGGGCTATCTGGCGCAGGGCGCCAAGGTGCTGGCGGTGGTGCGGACGCCGAATGCGCACCTGCAGAAGGTGGCAGCGCAGGCCGGTGGACGGCTGCGGGTGGTGGTCGGTGATCTGTGCGATCCGCAGCTGGGTGTGCACCTCGCGGAAGAACTGCAGGGCGCGCCGCTGGACCGCCTGATCGTCAATGCCGGCATCATGGGGCCGATGGAGGACGAAGGGCGGCGCGCGACGGCGACCGAGTTGGGCGAGTTGTTCCTGACCAACGCCGTGGCGCCCCTGCGACTGCTGGAGGTTCTGGCACTGCACGTGGCCGCCCAGGGCGTCGCGGCCTGTTTGAGTTCGCAGATGGGGAGCGTCAGCCTGGCGCGCGCCGCGGGGATGCCGCTCTATGGCGCCAGCAAGGCGGCACTGAACAGCCTGTTGCAGAGCTGGGTGGCCGGGCGGCGCCCAACCTTCGCGGTACTGGCACTGCATCCGGGGTGGGTGCAGACCGAGCTGGGCGGGGCGCGCGCACCGGTGGCGATCAGCGACAGCGTGGCCGGGCTGGTGGCGGTCATCGAATCCCGCGCCGGCCAGGCGGGTTGTGCCTTCCTCGACTATCAAGGCCAGGTATTGCCCTGGTGAGGGGTGGCCGAATCGCTCAGGCCAAGTGAGCGATTCGGCCCTTGTCCGACCTCTGGGCGCGATCGAAGATGCAGGCAGTCTCTAGCGGGAGTACGAGCATGCGCATCGATGATCGAACCTTCCTGGTCACCGGCGCCGGTTCCGGCCTCGGCGCGGCTACGGCCCAGGTGCTGATTGCAGCAGGCGCCCGGGTGGCGCTGCTGGACCTGCAGGCCGAGGCGGTACAGGCCCAGGCCGAACGCCTGGGCCACCAGGCCCTCGCCCTGCCGGTCGACGTGACCGATGCCGAGGCGCTGACGGCGGCTGTCGAGGCCATCCTGGCGCATTGGGGCGGTTTGCACGGGGCGATCAGTTGCGCCGGCATCGTCGGTGGGGCGCGTATCCTCGGGCGCAACGGGCCTCACGATCTGGCGTCCTTCGCCCGCATCGTCACCGTCAACCTGGTGGGTAGCTTCAACGTGCTGCGGCTGGCCGCGGCGGCCATGGCCGAGGGCGAGGCCGATGTCGGTGGCGAGCGGGGGGTGATCATCAACACCGCCTCCATCGCCGCCTTCGACGGCCAGATCGGCCAGGCCGCCTATGCCGCCTCCAAGGGAGGGGTCGCGTCGCTCACGCTGCCGGCAGCCCGCGAGTTGGCCGCCCAGGGCATCCGGGTCATGACCATCGCACCGGGGGTGTTCGAGACGCCGATGATGGCCGGCATGACTTCCGAGGTGCGCGAGGCCCTGGCCGCCAATGTGCCCTTTCCCCCACGGCTCGGGCGTGGCGAGGAATTCGCTGCCCTGGTCCGCCATATCATCGAGAATCCCATGCTCAACGGCGAGGTGATCCGGCTCGACGGCGCCTTGCGCATGGCCCCACGCTAGGAGATCCGCCATGCACGATCCCATCGTCATCGTCGCCGCCGCCCGTACGCCCATGGGCGCGCTGGGGGGAGAGCTGGCCACGCTGTCGGCACCGCAACTGGGCAGCGCCGTGGTACGTGCGGTACTGGAGCGCGGCGGCTGGTCGCCGGAGCGGGTCGACGAGGTGCTCCTGGGTTGCGTACTGCCGGCAGGGCTCGGTCAGGCACCGGCACGCCAAGCCGCCCTGGGCGCCGGTCTGGCCCAGAGTACCCGTTGCACCACCCTGAACAAGATGTGCGGTTCAGGCATGCAGGCGGCCATCCTCGGCCATGACCTGCTGCGTGCCGGCAGTGCCGAGGTGGTGGTGGCCGGCGGCATGGAGAGCATGAGCCGGGCACCCTATCTGCTGGAGAAGGCGCGTAGCGGCTACCGCCTCGGCCACGGTGCGCTCATCGACAGCATGTTCCTCGACGGCCTGGAAGATGCCTATGAGCCTGGTCGCCTGATGGGCACCTTCGCCGAGGACTGCGCGGCGCGGCTGGGCATAGCTCGCGAGCGCCAGGATGCCTATGCGCTCAGCTCCCTGGAACGGGCGCGGCAGGCCCAGGCCAGCGGCGCCTTCGCCGCGGAGATCGTGCCGGTCGAGGTGACCGGGCGTAGGGAAACCCTGCGCATCGCCACCGACGAGCAACCGCGGCGCGCCGATCCCGCGCGCATTGCCACGCTCAAGCCGGCCTTCCGCGAAGGCGGAACCGTGACCGCGGCCAATGCCAGTTCCATTTCCGATGGCGCAGCGGCCTTGCTGCTGATGCGTGCCAGCACGGCGATGCGCGATGGCTTGCCCCCCCTGGCGACGATCCGCGGCCATGCCGCCCATGCTGGCGCACCGGGCGACTTTCCCACCGCGCCTATCGCGGCCATCCGCACCTTGCTGGAGCGCATCGACTGGCAACTGGCAGATGTCGACCTGTTCGAGATCAACGAGGCCTTCGCCGTGGTGGCCCTGGCTGCTCAGGACGCCTTGGGGCTGGACCCGCGGCGCCTGAATGTGCATGGTGGGGCCTGCGCCCTCGGCCATCCCATCGGCGGCTCCGGTGCCCGCATCCTGGTGACCCTGCTGCACGCCCTGCGCCAGCAAGGTCTGCGCCGTGGCGTGGCAGCCATCTGCATCGGTGGCGGCGAGGCCACGGCCCTGGCGCTGGAACTCAATGACTAGAAAGGACAAGACCATGAGCGATGCCTCTGCCGAACCGACCCTGCTGCTGGACATCCAGGCGCGGGTCGCCCTCATCACCCTCAATCGGCCCAAGGCGCTGAATGCCCTCAACGCCCAGTTGCTCAGCGACCTGGACGCCTTGCTGGCGCGCCTGGACGCCGACCCCGAGGTGGGCTGTGTGGTGCTTACTGGCTCGGCCAGGGCCTTCGCCGCCGGCGCCGATATCAAGGAAATGGTCGGGCAGGGCTATCCGCAGATCTACCTGGACGACTACTTCCGCGTCGCCGATCGTATTGCCGAGCGGCGCAAGCCGCTGATCGCCGCGGTGGCTGGCTACGCCCTAGGAGGCGGTTGCGAGCTGGCGTTGCTGTGCGACTTCATCTACGCCGCCGACACGGCGCGCTTCGGCCTGCCGGAGATCACCCTGGGGGTCATCCCCGGTATCGGCGGCACCCAGCGCCTGACCCGCGCCCTGGGCAAGGCCAAGGCCATGGAGCTGTGTCTTACCGGTCGGCAGCTGGATGCCGCCGAAGCCGAGCGCGCAGGCCTGGTCGCCCAGGTATTCCCGGCGGACGAGTTGCTGGAGCGCACCCTGGTAGCCGCCCGTGGTATCGCCAGCCGTTCCCTGCCCGCGACCCTGCTGCTCAAGGAAAGCGTCAACCGCGCCTTCGAGACCAGCCTGGCCGAGGGTATCCGCTTCGAGCGCCGGGTCTTCCATTCGCTGTTCGCCAGCGCCGACCAGAAGGAAGGCATGACCGCCTTCGTCGAGAAGCGGCCGGCGAAATTCAAGCATCGTTGAGCGCACCCGACGCTCGTCAGAGGCGCTAGACTGACCGTTTGAGCCCAGCGTTGCAGAGCCTTCGGATGCGTATCGAACCCTTGCCACCCCTGACCAATCTGATTGCCTTCGAGGCAACGGTCAGGCTCGGCAGCTTTACCCGGGCGGCGCTGGAGCTCAACCTCACGCAGAGCGCCATCAGCCGTCAGGTGGCGCAGCTGGAGGCCTTTCTCGGTCGTGCGCTGTTTCGTCGAGAGCACAAGCGGCTGCACCTGACGGTATCGGGGCAGCGCTATGCCGAGCGGGTCCAGCAAGTGCTCGCGGGTCTCGCGGAAACCACGGCGGATGTCATGGATCTCAGCGGGGAACAGCAGCTGGTGCTGGCCTGCTCCTCGGGCGTGGCCGCTCTGTGGCTGGGCCCGCTGATCGGCCGCTTCGCCAGTGCCTTTCCCGGCATCGACGTGCGCCTGCGGGTGCTGGACAACCTCGATACCCTGCTCAAGCCCGAATTCGATCTGGCGCTCTATTTCCTGCGTGAGCCACCGCCCCCTGGGTTGGCCGGTCGCCAGTTGTTTCCCGAATGGGTGGGCGCCTATTGCGCGCCGGATTACCTGGGTGGGCATCAGCTGTCACCCCCGGAACTGCTCGACCGGCGCCTGCTGATGATCGAGGACGGGCAGCGCCGCTGGCTGTCCTGGGCGGAATGGTTCGCACGCCTGGGCCATCCCGCCCCGCGGATACGCCAGCGGCTCACCGTGAGTCAGTACCCCATCCTGGTCGATCTGGCGGTAGCCGGCCACGGTATCGTCCTGGGTTGGCGCCCCATGATCGATGCCCACCTGCGCTCGGGTGCGCTGGTGGCAGCCTGTAGCGAATGCGTGCAGGGGCAGGGGGGGTACTACCTGCTGTGGCCGGGCGATCGTCAGCCTGGCCTGGCGGCACGCCGTTTCGAGGCCTGGCTGAACGACAGCCTGAGTGCACCGCACTGACACCACTTGCATGCGCCAGACGCATGCAAACACCTGCAATCAGCGTTTTCCTGCGCTCCGAATAGCCCCTTAAGCTCGGCGGCAGAGGGCAGAGATCCTCGTCCTGTTTCCTTTATCGAAACTGCCGTCGCCGCTGCAGGGACTCCCAAGTTTCCTGCGCGACTCGCATTCAGGGAGCCAACAATGCAGAGCGCTACGACTTTCCCGCAGCCGTCCATCCTTCAGCGCCGCCAGGCCAACAAGGCGGTCGTCGCCACCGTGATCGGCAACGGTCTGGAGTGGTTCGACTTCACCGTCTACAGCTTCTTCTCCGTCATCATCGCCAAGGTGTTCTTTCCGAGCGCCAGCGAACTCACCTCCTACCTCCTGGCCCTGGCGACCTTCGGCGTCGGTTTTTTCATGCGCCCGGTGGGGGGCATCCTGCTCGGCATCTACTCCGATCGCCGGGGCCGCAAGGCGGCGCTGTCGCTGACCATCCTCTTGATGGCCGCCGGTACCCTGATCATCGCCGTGACCCCAGGTTATGCCCAGTGGGGGCTGTTCGCGCCAGCGCTCATCGTCTTCGCCCGCTTGCTGCAGGGCTTTTCCGCGGGGGGCGAGATGGGCAGCGCGACCGCCTTTCTCACCGAACACGCGCCCGCCGGGCAAAAGGCCTATTACTCCAGCTGGATCCAAGCCAGCATCGGAGTGGCGGTCGCTCTAGGCGCAGGCTGTGGCGCGCTGCTGTCGGCGCTGCTGACCCCGGAGCAACTGGAGAGCTGGGGTTGGCGCCTACCCTTCCTGTTCGGCTCCCTGATCGGCCCCATCGGGTTCTACATCCGTAGCCGTATCGACGAAACCCCGGCCTATGCCGCCGCTGAGCGTGCCCAGTCGCCGTTGCGCGAGGTACTGCGCAGCTATCCCCGCCAAACCGCGATCACCTTTTCCATGGTGGTGCTCTGGACGGTCTGCACCTACGCCGTGCTGTTCTACCTGCCGTCCTACTCCACACGGGTGCTGGGCCTGCCCAGTGGACTGGGCTTCAGTGCTGGCGTGCTCGGTGGCCTGGTACTACTGGTCGCCACCCCGCTGGTAGGACGCCTGGCGGATCGCCATGGCAAGCGGCGCTGGCTGCTGGGGTCGGCCATCGCCATCTTCTGCGTCACCTGGCCGCTGTTCTGGATGCTCAATCGCTGGCCGGGGCTCATGTCCCTGCTGGTGTTCCAGGCCGTGCTGGGACTGCTGATCTCCGGCTATCTGGGTGGCTTGCTGGCCGCCTTCGGCGAATTGTTGCCGACCCGCGTGCTCTCCACCGGGCTGTCGGTGGCCTACAACTTCGCCGTGACCCTGTTCGGCGGCTTCGCCACCTTCACCGTGACCTGGCTGATCGCTGCCACCGGCAGCCATCTGGCGCCAGCCTTCTACATCATGTTCGCCGCGGCCATCAGTGCCGGGGGCGCCGCCCTGTTCCGCGACGCAGCCAGCGGCCATCAACCGGGAGAATCCGCATGACTCAAAGTACCCCCCTGCTGCTCCGTAGCGGCAAGCTGCTCGATCTCACCACCGGCACCTTGATCACCGGTAAAGAAGTCCTGGTGGAAGGCGAACGCATCACCGCCGTGCGCGACCAGAGCGCTGTGCCGCAGGCAGGCATCACCGTCATCGACCTGGGCGGCCGGACCCTGATGCCGGGCCTCATCGACTGTCACGTGCATGTGCTGGCCTCCAGCGCCAACCTCGGGTTCAACGCCCTGCAGCCCAACGCCATCATCATGTACCGCGCGCTGCCTATTCTCGAGGGGATGCTCGCCCGCGGCTTCACCACCGTGCGCGATGCCGGTGGCGCGGACTGGGCCCTGGCCCGCTCCATCGCGCTTGGCCTGGTACCGGGACCGCGCATTTTCGCCTCCGGCAAGGCGTTGTCGCAGACCGGTGGCCATGGCGACATGCGCGCCCGTGGTGAACTGCTGCTGAGCGAGCCGTGCAGCTGCTGCTTCCGCGCCGGCGCCATCGCCCGGGTGGTGGATGGCGTGGACAACGTACGCAAGGCCGTGCGGGAAGAACTGCAGCAGGGCGCCAGCCAGATCAAAATCATGGCCTCCGGCGGGGTGTCCTCGCCCACCGATCCCATCGCCAACACCCAGTACAGCGAGGCCGAGATTCGCGCCATCGTCGAGGAAGCCGAGGCGGCCAATACCTATGTGATGGCCCATGCCTATACCGCGCGAGCCATTCGCCGCGCCGTGGCGTGCGGGGTGCGCACCATCGAACATGGCAACCTGGTAGATCGGGAGACGGCGCAGTTGATGCGCGAGCGGGGCGCCTTCGCCGTGCCCACCCAGGTGACCTACGAGATGCTCGCCGAGCACGGTGCTCGCTACGGTCTACCGGCGGATTCCGTGGCCAAGATCGAGGACGTGCGCCTGGCCGGTCGCCGTGCCCTCGAACTCTATGCCGAGGCAGGCGTCCCCATGGGCTATGGCTCCGATCTGCTGGGCGAGATGCACGAATACCAGACCCAGGAACTCCGCATCCGCGCCGAGGTACTGGGCAACCTGGAAGCTTTGCGCAGCGCCACCAGTGTCGCGGCGAGCATCCTGCAGCGCGAGGGTGAGCTGGGTTGCATCGCGGCCGGTGCCTTGGCGGATCTGCTGGTCGTGGATGGCGATCCGCTGACCGATATTGGCTGCCTGGTGGGGCAGGGTGAGCGCCTGGAGGTCATTCTCCAAAGCGGACGCGTGGTCAAGAATCGCCTGGGTTGAGGGGAGTCTTACCGGTTGGTCGAGGTCTCCTGTAGCGGATAGCGTCAGTGGAGACCTCGCCATGCCCCTTACCGCAGCCGAACTCGGCAACCACTACCAGGCCTATCTCGATTGCCTCAATCGCCAAGCCTGGGCGGAGTTGGGCCGTTACGTCGACGCGGCCGTCGAGCATAACGGCCGTCCGCTGGGGCTGGCCGGCTACCAGGCCATGCTCGAAGGCGATCACGCCGCCATTCCCGATCTACAGTTCGTCGCACGGTTACTGGTGGTGGAGCCGCCGTGGCTCGCAGCGCAGCTGGACTTCGATTGCCATCCGCGGGGCGAGCTGTTCGGCCTGGCAGTGAATGGCCGTCGCGTCCGCTTCAGCTAGCATGTCTTCTATCGTTTCGCAGCAGGACGTATCCGCGAGGTGCGCTCGGTGATAGATACGGCGACGATAGCGGCGCAGCTGTGAGGGTGCGGGCGGTAGCCATCAGCTACTCAACCCGCGCGAAATCTTCATAAAGCCAACCTGGCCTGGACCTCGTCGAGACCCAGGCCGGTCCATCCATCACAGATGCAGGGCCCGACCCAGGGCACGCAGCGCCGCTTCCTGCACCGCCTCGCCCAGCGTGGGGTGGGGATGCAGGGTGGCGGCGACGTCTTCCAGTTGCATGCCCATTTCCAGGCTGTGGGAAAAGGCCGTGGCCAGTTCCGCCACCTGCTGCCCGGTGGCTTGCCAGCCTAGGATGCGATGGTCATCGGCGCGGGCCACCACCCGCACGAAGCCTTCCGGCGCCTCCAGGGTGAGGGCGCGACCGTTGGCGGCGAAGGGGAAGCTGGCGACCTTGGTCTCCACGCCCTGGTCCTTGGCCTGCTCGGGAGTAAGACCGACCACCACGATCTCCGGATCGGTGTAGCAGACCGCCGGAATGGCCACCGGGGCGAAGCGCCGCCGCTTGCCGGCGATCAGTTCGGCCACCACCTCGCCCTGGGCCATGGCGCGGTGTGCCAGCAGCGGTTCGCCGGTCAGGTCACCAATGGCCCAGACGTCGGTCATGCTGGTGCGGCAGCCGTCGTCGACACGGATATAGCGACCATCGAAATCCAGCGGCAGACGCTCCAGGCCTTCGGTCCTCGGCCGGCGACCCGCGGCGACCAAGATGCGCTGGGCCGGTAGGACGCGCTCCTGGCCCTCGGCGTTGGTCATCCGCAGACCGGCGCCATCATCGGCCAGGCCGGCGACTCGGCAATTCAAGTGCAGTTCGATGCCCAGCCGCTCCAGGCGTTGGCGCAGTGGGCCGGTCAGTTCGGCATCGTAGCCGGGCAGCAGCCGCGACTGGGCTTCCACCACGGCGACCCGGGCGCCCAGCTTGCGATAGGCGATGCCCAGTTCCAGGCCGATGTAGCCGGCACCGACCACTACCAGGTGCTCGGGGATTTCCGTGGGCGACAGGGCTTCGGTCGCTGATATCACCGGCCCGCCGAAGGGCAGGTTGGGCAATTCCACCGAGGTGGAGCCCATGGCCAACACCAGGTGTTCGGTACGGATACGCAAGCGTTCGCCGCCCGGACGTTGTACTTCCACGGTCTTGCCGTCGAGGATCTCGGCCCAGCCTTCGATGACCGCCACCCCCCGCTTCTTCAGCAGGGCGGCCACGCCAGTGGTGAGGCGATCAACGATGCCGTTCTTCCAGGCCACGGCCTGGCCAAGGTCCAGGTCCGGGCGACCATGGCGGATGCCGAGGGAACCCTGGTCAGCCCGACCACAGGCGCGCTGGTACTCCTCGGCGACATGGATCATGGCCTTGGAGGGAATGCAGCCCACGTTGAGGCAGGTACCGCCGAGGGCAGCACCTTCTACCAGGGTGGTGGCGATGCCCAGCTGGGCAGCGCGCAGGGCAGCGACATAACCGCCCGGGCCGCCGCCGATGATGAGGAGTCGGGTATCCATGGCTACTCCAGGAAAAGGGTGGCGGGTTGTTCGAGCAGCAGGCGCACGGCCTGGATGAAACTGGCGGCGTCCTGGCCATCGATCAGCCGGTGGTCGAAGGAGGCGGAGAGATTCATCAGCTTGCGCGGCACCACCAGGCCATTGCGGAAGGCCGGCCGTTCGACGATGCGGTTGACGCCGATGATGGCTACCTCGGGATGGTTGATGATGGGGGTGGAGGCGATACCGCCCAGGGGGCCGAGGCTGCTGATGGTCAGGGTAGAGCCACCCAGTTCGTCGCGACTGGCCTTGCCGCTGCGCACCGCGGTGGCCAGGCGCGCCACTTCCTGGGCACAGCCCCAGAGATCCAGCGCCTCGGCATGGCGCACCACCGGCACCGCCAGGCCCTGCTCACCCTGGGTGGCGATGCCCAGGTGCACGGCGCCGTAGCGGGTCAGGGTGCTGCTCTCTTCGTCGAAGCGCGCATTCATCTGCGGGAAATCCCGAACCGCCACCACCAGCGCCCGGGCCAGGAAGGGCAGTAGGGTGAGGTGGGCGCGACGCCCTTGCCAGCGCTGGTTGAGGGTGGTGCGCAAGGCTTCCAGCTCGGTGACGTCCACCTCTTCTACATAGGTGAAGTGGGGGATGTGACGCTTGGCGGCCTGCATCTTCTCGGCGATCTTGCGTCTCAGGCCAATCAGCGGGATGCGCTCCTCGCCGCTGCGTTTCGCCAGGCCACCGCCACCACTGGCAGCAGGAGGCAGACCAGCATCGCGCTGCTGCACATAGGCTTCCAGGTCGCCGTGCAGGATACGGCCGCCCTGACCACTGCCAGTGACGAATCTCAATTCGATGCCAAGGTCCCAGGCATGTTGGCGTACCGCGGGCGAGGCCAGCGGTGGACTGCCTGGGGCGGGGCGGGAAGTCGGTCGGTCGTCGTCACGATGGACCTCCGGTTCTGGCGGTCGCGGGGGCGGCGCGGGCTTGGCTGCTTCTGGCCTGAGTGCCGGTGCGGGAGCTGATTCCTCTGCCGCTGATCGACTAGCCTCGCGCAGATTGCCGTCGCCGGCCACCTCCAGGCGGATCAGCTCGGCACCGACGGCCATGACTTGGCCAGGCTCGCCGCCCAGGACCACCACCCGGCCCACTACCGGCGAGGGAATCTCCACCATGGCCTTGTCGGTCATGACATCGGCGAGGGTCTGGTCTTCGCTGACCTCGTCACCCACCGCCACGTACCACTTGACCAGTTCCACCTCGGCGATGCCTTCGCCGATGTCGGGCATCTTGATGACATGGGTACCCATCTCAGGCCTCCATCACGCGCTTGAGCGCGGCGCCGACGCGGGACGGACCCGGGAAGTAGTCCCATTCCTGGGCATGGGGATAGGGGGTATCCCAGCCAGTCACGCGCTCGATGGGCGCCTCCAGGCGATGGAAGCAGTGCTCCTGCATCAGGGACACCAGCTCGGCGCCATAGCCGCAGGTGCGGGTGGCTTCGTGGACTACCACGCAGCGACCGGTCTTGTTCACCGAATCGGTGAGGGTCTGCAGGTCCAGCGGCCAGAGGCTGCGGATGTCGATCACCTCGGCGTCGATGCCGGTCTCGGCGGCCGCCGCCAGGGCGACCCAGACCGTGGTGCCATAGGTCAGCACCGTGACCTGCTGGCCGGGACGGACCACGGCGGCACGCTCCAGCTCGACCCGGTAGTAGCCATCCGGCACGGCGCTGGCGGGGTGCCCCGACCAGGGCGTCACCGGGCGGTCGTGGTGGCCGTCGAAGGGGCCGTTGTAGAGGCGCTTGGGTTCGAGAAAGATCACCGGGTCGTCGCTTTCGATGGAGGCGATCAGCAAGCCCTTGGCGTCGTAGGGATTGGAGGGCATCACCGTGCGCAGGCCGCAGACCTGCGTGAACATGGCCTCGGGGCTCTGGCTGTGGGTCTGGCCGCCGTAGATGCCGCCGCCGCAGGGCATGCGGAACACCAGCGGCGCGGTGAACTGGCCCACCGAGCGATAGCGCAGCCGCGCCGCCTCGGAGACGATCTGGTCGATGGCCGGGTAGACATAGTCGGCGAACTGGATCTCCGCCACCGGCCGCAGGCCGTAGGCGCCCATGCCCACCGCAGCACCGGCGATGCCGTTCTCCGAGATGGGCGCATCGAACACCCGCGAGGCGCCATATTTGGCCTGCAGGCCCTCGGTGCAGCGAAAGACGCCACCGAAGTAGCCCACGTCCTCGCCAAACACCACGACGTTGCTGTCGCGTTCGAGCATCACGTCCAGCCCCGAGCGGATGGCCTGGATCATGGTCAGGGTGCTGCGGCTGCCGGCCTGGGTCGGCAGGTCGGTTTCCTGTTGTACGGTCATGGCATCACTTCCCGAGCTGTTGGCGTTGGCGACGCAGGTGCGGCGGCAGGTCCTGGTAGACCTCCTCGAACATGTCGGCGGCGCTGGGAGCGAGATCGCTGGCAAAGGTGCCGTGGGCTTCGGCGGCCTTCTGGGCAGCGGCCACCTCGGCTTCCAGCTCGACGCCCAGCGCCTGGTGCTGCGCATCCGACCAGAGGCCGCGACCGATCAGATGCGCCTTGAGCCGGTCGATGGGATCGCCCAGGGGGAAGTGCGCCCAGTCGTCGGCGGGACGGTACTTGGACGGATCGTCCGAGGTGGAATGAGGACCAGCGCGGTAGGTCACCCACTCGATCAGGGTCGGCCCCAGGTTGCGGCGGGCGCGCTCGGCGGCCCAGCGCGAGGCGGCCAGCACGGCGAGGAAGTCGTTGCCATCCACCCGTAGCGCGGCGATGCCATAGCCCAGGCCGCGGGTGGCCAGGGTGATGCCCTCGCCACCGGCAATGGCCTGGAAGGTGGAGATGGCCCACTGGTTGTTGACGATGTTGAGGATCACCGGCGCCCGGTAGACGTGGGCGAAGGTTAGGGCGGCATGGAAGTCGCCTTCGGCGGTCGCGCCGTCGCCGATCCAGCCGGCGGCGATGCGGGTATCACCCTTGATCGCCGAGGCCATGGCCCAGCCTACCGCCTGGATGTACTGGGTGCCCAGGTTGCCGGAAATGGAGAAGAAGCCGAGGTCGCGGTAGGAATACATCACCGGCAACTGGCGACCCTTGAGCGGGTCGCGGGCATTGGACAGCAGCTGGCAGATCATTTCCTCCAGCGGCGCCTCCCGGGCGATGAGGATGCCCTGCTGGCGATAGGTGGGGAAATGCATGTCGTCCGGGCGCAAGGCCAGGGTCTGGCCAACGGCGATGGCTTCCTCGCCCAGGCACTGCATATAGAAGGAGAGCTTCTTCTGCCGTTGGGCCTTGAGCATTCGCGCATCGAACAGCCGCGTCTTGAGCATGGCTCTCAGGCCTTTCAGCAGCAGCTCGGGCGCTTCTTCCGTGGCCCAGGGACCCACGGCCTTGCCGTCGTCGTCGAGGATGCGGATCAGCTGGGTAGCCAGCTCCCGGGTATCCACCGGCGCCACGTCCACGGCTGGCCTTGGTGCGCTGCCGGCCGGGCAGAGTTGCAGATAGCCGAAGTCGGTGGGGCGTCCCGGGCGGCCGCTGGGCTCGGGGACGTGCAAGTGTAGGGGAGGGTAGTCGCTCATGGCCGCACCTCTGGAGAGCAGGGGATACGGGCGAGTCGCAGGACGGGTTGGCCGTCCGGATGCGCTGCAGGGTGCCACATGGTGGGGGCCTCGGCATTCTTGTTATTGGCCCCCTGAGTATAGGCCGCCCGTGCTAGCCGTTTTGCCGCAATTTCAGGGTGGGCAGGGCAGTCTTTTGGTGCTATTGAACTCCCTACAAGAACAACATTGGAGGTTTTGCACCATGGCTGGCCTGGACCGCATCGACCTGCGCATCCTCAATGCCCTGTCCACCGATGGGCGCCTGAGCTGGCGCGATCTGGCGCAGAAGATCGGGTTGTCGTTGACCCCGACGCTGCGACGGGTCAAGCGCCTGGAAGAGGAGCGCTACATTCAGGGCTATCACGCCCAGCTCGACGAAACCCGGCTGGCCGGCAGTGTCAGCGTCTTCGTCTCGGTGCGCCTGGAAAAGCAGTCCACCGACTATCTGCGCGCCTTCGAACGCGAGATCGTCAAGGCGCCCCAGGTGATGAGCTGTTTCCAGATGACCGGCGATGCGGACTATGTGCTGCGGGTGGTGGTTCAGGATCTGGCGGCCTACCAGCATTTTCTGGCCGATACCCTGACCTGCATTCCCGGGGTTGCCAGCGTGACATCAGCCTTTTCGCTCAAGGCCGTGCTGCTGCGACCGGCACCGCCGCTTTGAGGGCGGCTCAGACGGCCAGCGAGCTACGCGCCTGCTGTGCCTGTTGCTCGCAATAGCGTGCGTCTTGCAGTCGGGTGATGTCGAGTATGAGGGTGACGAAGCGCCGACCTTCCCTATCGCTGAGTCGTACAGGCAGGGCACCGTCGGGTGCGAGGGGGCCGAACAGGCAATCGAGGTTCTTGACGCACGAGACGAAGCGCTGGGTCAGGACGTACATGGCGGGCCAGACTGATCGTTGAGGTGGCGATGTGACACTGTTCACATCGCCGCGGTTCCTCAAACAGCCTGCGACCGAAGGATCAAGCGCTGGGTGTAACGGAGTAGGCGACGCCGTTGACGGTATCGATCAGCTGACCGATGGACCAGGGCTTGGGCAGGAAGCGCACCTTGCACTTGATGCTCGCCGTCGAGGGCGTCTCGTAGCCAGACATGACGATTATGGGCATGTCTGGCCACCGTTGGCACACCAGATTCGCCAATTGCGCGCCATCCATGGAACCGGGCATGCGGATGTCCGTCAGCAGGATGTCGATGTTGGCCTCTTCCTTTTCCAGAATCGGCAGAGCGGCATCTGCGGAGTCAGCGGCGATGATATTGAAGCCTTCGGGTTCGAGGATCTCGCGGACGAAGTCCGCTACCAGAGGCTCGTCGTCCACCACCAGGAGGGTGGGTCGGAAGACAGGGGTTCCCGGCTGTTCTGCGCGCATGACTGGACCTTATATACAAGACGTTGCTGAGCCTTGGAAAGCGGTGGCGAGAGAAAATTCCCCCGCGTCAGTCAAGGCTGATCCATGGCGTCAGATTTCTGTCTGGCAGCATTAATTCTTTCGTCAGTCGCAGCTTTTCCGCACTGCGACCCTAGGTCGCGCATATTTGGTTACGTTTTGCTCAGCGCCTCTAGTCTGGCGTTTTGAGCGCTGCCTGTAGCCTAAAAACAGGGAATTAAGCCTGCGTCAGAAAATAGCTGGCATATGACTTGTATTAGTCATACCAACTGCAGGACGCAGAGCTCCTTCGTCACGTCCCAGTGGCCCTACCTTGAACCCAGGCTTTGCTCGTAAACAAAGGACATCGACGCCACGCCTCCCAAAGCAGTACCTGTCCATGACTCCTATCCGCCCCTTCGTCACCGCCCTACGTCGTCCGCTCGCCGCGGTCGCTACCGTCATCGCCCTGTCCGCCACGGTCGCCCAGGCGGAACCCGTCAGCCTGGTCGGGTTGAACCTGTCCGGCGCCGGCTTCGCACCCCAGGTGCTGCCTGGCATCAACGGCACCAACTACATCTTCCCGGTGGAAGCCTACTTCCAGCAGTGGAGTGCCCGAGGCGTCAAGCTGATCCGCTTCCCCATCATCTGGGAGCGCCTGCAGCCGCAACTGGGCGGACCGTTGGACAGTGCCTACGTGGCCCTGGTGAACCAGACCTTCGGCTACGCGCAGAAGCATGGCATCAAGATCATTCTCGACCTGCACAACTACGCCCGCTATCGCGGCCAGGTGATAGGGACCAGCGGCGTGCCCTATGCGCGCTACCAGGAGATCATGACCCACATCGCGCGGCAGTGGAGCGGCCAGTCGTCGCTGTACGCCTACGACATCATGAACGAGCCTCACGATGCCATGGCCTACTGGCCCACCGCGGCCCAGTACGGCATCAACGGCGTGCGCGCGGTGGACAGCTCGCGGCCGGTCATCGTCGAGGGCAATGGCTGGTCCAGCGCTACCCGCTGGGCGGAGTTCAACGACGCGCTGCTGGGCCTCAAGGACCCTGCCAACAACATCATCTTCTCGGCGCATTCCTACTTCGACGAGAACGCCGGCGGCAGCTACGACAAGACCGACGTCAACAAGCTCGATGCCAACTACGGCGTCACCCGCGTCAAGCCTTTCGTCGACTGGCTGAAGAAGAACGGCAAGCGCGGCTACATCGGCGAATTCGGCGTGCCGGACAACAACCCGCGCTGGAACCTGCTGATGGACAACATGCTGGCCTATCTCAAGCAGAACTGCATCCCGGCGTCCTACTGGGCGGCGGGTCCGGGCTGGGGCAGCTACTTCATGTCGGTGGAGCCCATCAACGGCCAGGAGCGCCCGCAGTGGCCGACCCTGCGCAAGTACCTGGACGACAGCAGTTGCACGGCCATAGGTCCGGTAGCCAGTGGCAGCACCGCACCGGCCACCGGCGGCACCGGCAACGTGGGCAACAGCGGCGGCAGTAGCGGCAATACCGATAACGCGGGCAGCAACGCCGGTGTCCAGGTCCCGCCCGCCAGCGGCGGCGCGACGGCCGGCACCGTGACCTCGGTACTCAATGACTTCACCAATCCGGACTGGCTCAACGGCGTGTTCCGTAGCAAGGCCGCTGTCTCGGTACCCGGTACCGCGGTGAACCGCGCCGCCTTCAAGGCTGGCGCCTACCTGACCACCGCGGACGGCCAGGTGCGGCGGATCTCCTCGGTGCAGGCCGGCAGCAGCCTCGGCGTCTTCACCGAGGGCGCGCCCTTCAACGGCAACGCCGTAGGCTATCCGAAGACGGTGACGGTCTCGCCCACCGGGGTGACCAGCACTGCCAGCGTCAGCTCGGCCATCAATGACTTCACCAACGCCGACTGGAACCGCGGCATCTACCGCCGCGCCGCCGCCGTCTCGATCCCGGCCACCGCGGAAAATCGCTCGACCTTCAAGGTGGGCGGCTCGGTACGGCTGAGCAATGGCCAGGTGGTCAAGATCAGCTACGTCCAGAGCGGCGCCAGCAACCTCGGGGTCTTCCTCGACGCGAGTAGCCTGGATGCCAGCGTCGGCTATCCCAACAAGCTGGTGTCCTTCAGCCGCTGATCGGCTGAGACCCACTGACCGACCCGAGGGCTCATCGCCCTCGGGTCTTTTTTTTTGCCTGTCAGAGATGAATGCAGCTTACGACGTCGCCGGGCTGCAGCGGGCACTCGTCCACCGCGTGGATGACCCCGGTCGCCAGGGCCGCTTCCGGGCTGAGCAGCCGGGCGTTGGCCTTGAGGCAGCTATGGATGTCCAGGGCTTCCGCCGCGCCGACGGTGCGCTCGGCGACGATGCGGGCATAGAGATCCAGATCGTAGTCCAGGCACATGGCGTACTCGGCCATGCGCGCATGATCGACCGAGTTGTTCAGGTTCCAATAGAAGGAGTGGTAGAGGAACTTGCTGTGCCGGCTGGCGGTGCGGTGCTGGCCGGCCAGGAACAGGATGTTGCCCATGGATTCCACGGTACCCAGGTTGTGGGTGTGCACTGGCACGGGCAGGGACAGCAGGAAGTTGTACATCGTGAAGCCGTAGCTGCAGTCACCGCCCATGGTGGCGATCCTGAGCAGGATACGCGAGGCGTCCTGCTGGACCGCCTGGGAGCACTGGGCGATCAGCTGGCCACAGCTGGTGGAATTGATGGGACTGGTGAAATGGATGACATGGGTGCTCATTGGGGCTACCGACGCGCCAGGGGCCCGGCGGACGGCCGGACACTACCTAAGCTGCTTCGGCGGTGCGGGCAGAGGCTTGAGCCTGGCCGTCGGCTTGCCGACGAAGCGCGTGCCAGGCGGATAGGCTGCCGCTCAGCGCAACAACAACAACGGCACCTCGGTCTTGTGCAGCAGCTGGGTGGTACGACTGCCGCGCAGGAAGCGCCAGACCGAAGAGTGACTGTAGGCACCCATGATCAGCAGATCAGCGCGGCGCTCGTCCAGGTGGCGCGGCACGATGCGTTCCACGTCGCCGCGGGCCACCGTGGTGTCGATGCGGCAGCCTGCGCTGCGCAGTAGCAGCGCCAGGTCTTCCAGGCGTTTGCGCAGGGTGGGATCGTCCTCCCCGACGCGCAGCAGGGTGCCACTCATGCCCGCCAGCAGGGGACTGCGGGCGAGGGCCAGCACGCCCTGGTGGGTGGCTTCCCGGCCGTCGTAGGCGATGGTGAACTGGCGGGGTGTCTTGAATGGGCCGGAACACACCAGGATCGGCCGGTGCACGGCGCGCACCACGGCTTCCAGCTGGCTGCCGATGCCGTTGGCGCCGGAACGCTCGCCGCGCTTGCCGATCACCAGCAGGCGGGTATCGGCTTCCAGCGTCTTCAGGGTGTCGATCAGGCCGTCGGGGCGCTGCAGGATCTGGGCGGGGAGCGTCAGTCCCTGTTGCAGCAGGCGCTGGCGGGCGTTGAGCAGCAGGGCCTTGGCCGCTCCGCTGCCTTCGTCGTCGAGAAACACCGGGGCGCCGTTGGCGACCTTCTGCCCGCTGGCGGCGGCTTCCTGCACATGCAGCAGGGTGACCGGCGCATCCAGCCGCCGCGACAGCCAGGCGGAGTGATCGCAGACGCTCTCGGCGTGGGGGGAACCATCGATGCAGGCGAGCAGGGAGGCCATAGCGTTGATCCTTGGCGAAAGCGGGGTACCAGCGCGACCCCAGCCCTGAGCGTAGCACCCGTTGCGGCCCGTCCAGATGACCTGGGGATGTCAGCTTCGGCTTTTGCTGGACAGGTCACGGCCAGCATCCCGGACGCCCTCACATTTCGTAGCGATCGGGTTCCCGGGTGATCAGCAGGCGCTGGATTTCGCTCGATCCTTCGTAGATCTGGGTGATGCGGATGTCGTGCATGACAGGCCTCGCTCAGGCGTGGCGAAAGTCGGCGAAGAAGGCGCTGACGCGGCGGGGATCGAGATCCTCCCAGCGGGCCGGGCTCCAATGCGGCGTGCGGTCCTTGTCCACCAGCATGGCGCGCACCCCCTCGACGATCTCACCCTTCTCGAACCAGCGGCGATCCAGGTGCAATTCCAACGCGAAGCACTGTTCGAGCGACAAGCCGCTGCCTTGGCGTAGCAACTCCAGTGCAGTGGCGACGGCCAGCGGCGAGCGCGCATCCAGGGTGGCGAGGGTTTCCCGTGCCCAGTCCAGGAAGGCAGGGCGCGCTTCCCGCTGCAGACTTTCGCGCAGCTCGCCGACGGTCGCGGCGGCGAAATGCTCGGCGATGGCCGGGCGCAGGTCGGTCAGGCGCGCCTCTTCGGCGGGTGCAGTGGCGAATTCGCGGAGTAGGGCGGCGAGATCGGTCGGGCCCTTGGCAGTGGCCGCTTCCAGTCGCTGTAGCAGTTCATCGTTCGCCGCTTCGGGAATGAAGACGTCGGCCAGGCCCGCCGCCAGGGCGTCGGCAGGGCCGATCTGCACGCCGGTGAGGCCCAGGTAGAGACCCAGGTGATCGGGCAGGCGTGGCAGGAAATGACTGGCGCCGACGTCGGGAAAATAGCCGATGGCGGTCTCCGGCATGGCCATGCGCGTGCGCTCACTGACGATGCGCAAGCGCGCTGCCTGCACCAGGCCCATGCCGCCGCCCAGCACCAGACCGTGGGCCAGGGCCAGGATCGGCTTGGGATAGCGGTGCAGGGCCAGGTCCAGGGCGTATTCTTCGGTGAAGAAGGTCAGGTGCAGGTCATCGCCGCGCTGATAGCTGTCGTACAGCGCGCGGACGTCGCCACCGGCGCAGAAGGCCTTGAGGCCGTTGCCGCGCAGCACGATCACCCGCACCGCGGAGTCGTGTTCCCAATCCCGTAGCGCCCCCTGCAGGGTGCGCACCATCTCCAGGTCCAGGGCATTGAGCCCGGCTGGGCGATTGAGGGTCAGGTAGCCGACCCCGCCGCGTCTTTCCAGCAGTACCTTAGCCTCGCTCATGCATCGTCCTCGTCCAGGTAGTCCTGGATGATGGCCGAGAAATCCAGGCCACCGCCACCCGTACGGCTGAAGCGCTGATAGAGCTGCTGCGCCACCGCGCCGAGGATCACCGGCTGGCGCACGGCGCGGGCCGCTTCTGTGGCCAGGCCCAGGTCCTTGAGCATCAGGTCGGCGGCGAAGCCGCCCTGGTAGCCGCGCGAGGCCGGTGCCTGGGGTAGCACGTCCGGATAGGGATTGTTCACCTCCGAACTCCAGCACCGGCCGCTGCTGGTATTGATCACCCCGGCCAGGGTCTTGGCGTCCATGCCCAGGCGGGTCCCCAGGGCCATGGCCTCGGCCACCCCGACCATGGAGATGCCGAGCAGCAGGTTGTTGGCCACCTTGGCCACCTGGCCGTTGCCGCTGGCTCCGCAGTGCACCAGGTTGCGCCCCATGGTCGCCAACAGCGGTTGGGCGCGCTGGAAGCCGGCCTCGCTGCCGCCGACCATGAAGGTGAGGGTACCGGCCGCAGCGCCACCGGTGCCCCCGGAGACCGGGGCATCCAGTAGCTCCAAGCCGCGCTCGGCGGCGGCCGAGGCCACGGCACGCGCACTGAGCGGATCTATGGTAGAGGAATCGATCAGCAGGGTGCCCGGCCGGGCATGGGCGATCAGGCCGTCGTCACCCAGATAGACCGTCTTCACATGGGCGGCCGCAGGCAGCATGGTGATGATCACCTCGGCACCACCATCCGCTACCGCGGCGGGAGAAGCAGCGACCTTGGCCCCTTCGGCCTGCAGCGTTTCGAGCGCCGTGGCGGAGACGTCGTAGACGGTCAGTTGATGGCCGGCCTTGAGCAGGTTGCGGGCCATGGGCGCGCCCATGTTGCCCAGTCCCAGAAATCCCAGATGCATGCTGGCGTCTCCCGTCATTTGAGGGTGATGGTGGTGTTCACGGCGCCACCGACGTCCTGCTCGTCGGGCCAGCGCGTGGTGATGGTCTTGGTCTGGGTATAGAAGAGCACCGCCTGCTTGCCATAGGGCCCCAGGTCGCCCAGCTTGGATGCCCGCGAGCCGCTGAAGGAAAACAGCGGCACCGGCACCGGGATGGGCACGTTGATGCCCACCTGGCCGACGTCGATGTCTTCCTGGAAGCGCCGCGCCGCCGCGCCGGAGCGAGTGAAGAGGGCGACGCCGTTGCCATTGGGATTGGCATTGATCAGGGCGATGGCCTCGTCGAGGGTGGCGGCATGCACCACGCAGAGCACCGGGCCGAAGACTTCCTCGCGATACAGCGTCATCTCCGGAGTGACGCCGGAGAACAGCGTCGGACCGACGAAGTTGCCCTTCTCGTAGTGATCGACCTGGATGTTGCGGCCATCCAGCTCCAGGGTCGCGCCCTCGCTCACGCCGCGCTCGATCAGGCCGCTGACCCGATCCAGCGCCTGGCAGGAAATCAGCGGGCCGACGTCGGTGCCGGTCTCGTGGCCCGCGCCCACCCTGAGGCTGCGCGCCTTGGCCACCAGGTCCGGCAACCAGCTGTTGGCTTCGCCGACCAGCACCACTACCGAGACCGCCATGCAGCGCTGGCCGGCCGCGCCGAAGGCCGCCCCCACCAGGTTGGCCAGGGTCTGCGCGCGGGGCGCATCGGGCAGCACCACCGCATGGTTCTTGGCGCCCATCATGCACTGCACGCGCTTGCCAGCTTCGCTGGCGCGACGATAGACGTGGGTACCCACGCGGGTGGAGCCGACGAAGGACAGCGCCTTGATGTCCGGGTGATCGCAGAGGGCGTCCACCACCGACGCTCCGCCATGGACCACGTTGAGCACCCCGGGCGGCACCCCGGCTTCCAGCGCCAGCTCGGCCAGGCGCATGGTCACCAGCGGGTCCTGTTCCGATGGCTTGAGCACGAAGGTGTTGCCGCAGGCGATGGCCATGGGAAACATCCACAGCGGGATCATCGCCGGGAAGTTGAAGGGCGTGATACCGGCGCAGACCCCCAGGGGTTGCAGCAGGGTATAGGTGTCCACCCCAGTGGCGACATTGTTCGCCAGATCCCCCAATTGTAGATTGCCGATGCCCGCCGCGTGCTCAACCACCTCCAGGCCACGGAAGACATCGCCTTCGGCGTCCGCCAGGGTCTTACCCTGCTCAGACGTCAGCAGCGCAGCCAGTTCCGTCATATGCTCGCGGATCAACTGTTGATAGCGCAGGAAGATCCGCGCCCGCGCACCGATGGGCGTCTTGCGCCAGGTGGCGAAGGCCGTCTTGGCGCTGGCCACGGCGCGCTGTACCTCCTCGGCGGTGGCGAAGGGTACCCGCGCCAGCACCTCCTGGGTCGCCGGATTGATCACCTCGCGGGTTTCACGGCCGGTGGAGGGAACAAACTGGCCGTCGATCAGCAGCGGTACGTCTTGGATGGCGGTCTGGGTCATGACAGGGATTCCTGGGCAGTGGAGGTGGGAGCAGCGCGGTCGGCGAAGTCTTCTTCGGCGTAGTCGTGAAGGTCGGGACTGCCGCTGGCCCGGCGCTGCGCCTCGCCCAGGCGCAACTCGATGCGGCGGATCTTGCCGGACAAGGTCTTGGGCAGTTCGCTGACGAATTGCAGGCGGCGCACCCGCTTGTAGGGCGACAGGCAGCCGCGGGCGAAGCCGAGCAATTCCTGCGCGAGCGCGGCCGAGGGCAGATGCCCGGCGGCGAGAATGACGAAGGCCTTGGGCACGTTGAGGCGCAGCGGATCGGGACTGGGCACCACGGCCACCTCCATCACCGCCGGATGCTCGATCAGGGCGCTTTCCAGCTCGAAGGGGCTGATGCGGTAGTCCGCCGACTTGAAGACGTCATCGGCGCGCCCGACGAAGGTGATGTAGCCGTCGGCGTCGCGCACCGCGGTATCGCCAGTGCGGTAGTGCCCGTTGCGCATCACCTCGGCGGTCTTCTCCGGGCTGTCCTCGTAGCCCAGCATCAGTCCGGCCGGCCGCGGTTCCAGCGCCAGGGCCACCTCGCCGTCGTTGCCCGGCTGGCCGTCGGCATCCAGCAACTGGACGTGGCAACCCGGTAGCGGCCGGCCCATGGAGCCCGGCTTGAGCGGCTGTCCGGGGGTGTTGCCCACCAGCGCCGTGGTTTCCGACTGGCCGAAGCCATCGCGCAGGGTCAGCCCCCAGGCGTCCTGCAGACTGTCGATGATCTCGGGATTGAGCGGTTCGCCCGCACCGACCAGCTCGCGCAGGTCGAGTCGATCGCGATAGGCGGTGAGGTCCTCCTGGATCAGCATCCGCCACACCGTGGGCGGCGCGCAGAGGCTGGTGACCGGATAGCGCGCCAGCACCTCCAGCAGCGCCTGGGGCTTGAAGCGCGGCACGTCATGGATGAACACGCAGGCGCCGGCGTTCCAGGGCGCGAACACGCAACTCCAGGCGTGCTTGGCCCAGCCGGGGGAGGAGATGTTGAGGTGCACATCGCCCGGTTGCAGACCGATCCAGTAGAGGGTGGACAGGTGCCCGACCGGATAGCTGCTGTGGCTGTGCAGGACCAGCTTGGGCCGCGAGGTGGTCCCCGAGGTAAAGTAGAGCAGCAGCGGATCCGTGGCGCGGGTGGGGCCGTCCGGCAGGAAGTCGCTGGCGCAGGCGGCCGGCGCATAGGATTGCCAGCCGGCCACCGGCGCCCCGACGCAGATGCGGGTGAGGCCCGCATCCAGACTGGCGCATCGCTCGGTATGGGCGCTGCCTACCACCAGGTGGGCGATCCGCCCGCGCTGCACGCGATCCTGCAGATCGGCATCGCTGAGCAGGGTGGTGGCGGGCACCACCACGGCGCCCAGCTTGAAGGCGCCGAGCAGCGTTTCCCATAGCGCCACCTCGTTGCCCAGCATCACCAGGATGCGTTCGCCGCGACGCACACCCTGGGCGCGCAGGAAATTGGCGGTGCGATTCGACGCCTGGCGCAGCTCGGCGAAGCTGTAGCGCTCCTCCCGGCCCTCGGCATCCAGCCGCCACAGCGCCGGACCGGCATGCTCCTCGGCCAGGCGATCGAAATGGTCCAGCGCCCAGTTGAAGTGTTCCAGCTCCGGCCAGCGGAAATCGCGGACGGCCGTGGCGTAGTCGGTGCGATGGCGCAGCAGGAAGTCGCGCGCCTCACGGAAGGCGTCGCCGGCGGTCATGGGCGATACCCCGCGGCCTGCAGGGGCGGGAAGGAAGGGCAGCGTCCGGCCTGGCGCCGGGATGGGGCGTGCGGGTAGGTCATGGGGGTCTGCTCTTTATTGTTGTTGGCTGGCAGAGATTCGCGCCGTCACCGCTCGTGACGCGACTTGGTAAGCAGTATAGTTCCGGCAAAAGTCTCCTGGCTTCCGACAAAAACGCCCGACCGATATGCAAAAATCCAATAACCCGGCGGGACGTCTCGACTGGGACGATCTCAGATTCTTCCTCGAAGTGGCGCGCACCCAGAAGGCCAGCGCCGCCGCCCGGCGACTGGGGGTGGACTACACCACCGTTTCGCGGCGGATCGCCGCCCTGGAAAAGGCGCTGGGGGCGCTGCTGTTCGAGAAGTCGCGCAGCACCGGCTTCAGCCTCACCATGGAAGGCCAGCGCCTGCTGGTGCACGCGGAAACCCTGGAAAGCACCCTGCAGACCGCCTGCGAGCAGATCTCCGATACCCGACTGGCGCCCTCCGGCCAGGTGCGCATTGGCGCCACCGAAGGCTTCGGCAGCTACTTCGTGGCGCCCCAGCTGAGCTTCTTCCAGCAACGTTATCCCGGCATCACCCTGGACGTGTTGCCGGTCCCGCACTTCGTCAACCTGTCACGGCGCGAGGCGGACATCGCCATCACCCTGGAGCGCCCCGAGCGCGGTCCCTACGTCTGCCGCAAGCTGTGCGACTATCGGCTGCGCCTCTACGCGACGCCGGCCTACCTGGAAAGCCATCCGTCCATCGAGCAACCTGCCGACCTGGTCGGTCACAGGTTCATCACCTACGTCGACGACCTGGCCTTCAGCCCGGAGCTGCTCTATCTGGAGCGCATCCTGCCCGAGGCCAGCAGCGGCCTGCGCAGCACCAGCGTCATTGCCCAGTACCAGGCAGCGCTCTGCGGCCATGCCCTGGCCATCCTGCCGTGCTTCGTCGCCGCGCCCGATCCGCGCCTGGTGGCGCTGCTGCCCGAACAGATCCAGATCACCCGGCAATTCTGGCTCTACTACCGCGAGGACCTGCGCCGGCTGCGGCGCATCACCCTGGTCACCGATTACCTGCGCGCCTGTACCGACGCCAATCGCGACTTCCTGCTGGGTGACACCCGCGCGCCGGTACTGGGCTGGCCGGCGTCCTGAAGCCCTGCGCCGATCGGTGTGGCACCCCGGGACCCGGCTGGGGTCTCAGAGCTGTCGGTCGTCGGTCGACGACCTCCAGCGAACAGATGGGAACGGCAATGGAACGATATCAGGCATTGAGTCAGGCGCTGAGCAAGGCGGCCGAGCGGGAAGAAGCCTACTGGCAGGAACTGGAGCGCCGCCTGCAGGAATTGCCGGACTGCTTCACCCGCTACCTGGGCCTGACCCCGGCGGATCAGGTGGACGCCGGGCTGGGGCTGGAAAAGCGCGTCGATGGCAACATCGTGCGCGAGCTGGAAGTCTATGCGCGCTACGATCTCACGGTGATCGTCGACGACCTCGCCGGCACGCCCCAGACCTTCGCCATCGGCCTGTCCTTCTTCTATACCAACGATCACTTCGTGCTGAAGGAACGCGAGGGCGAATTCTCCGTCGCCCTGGAGCCCCAGGACGATCCCGACCGCTTCTGGGCCGAAGGCTGCCGGGAAATCTACGACTCCCTGGCGCGGCGCATCCGCGGCAAGACGCTGCCCGCCATCGAATGACCGTACGCAAGGCGGCGCTGAAGCCTCGATAAGGTGAGTGCCGCCCACCGCCTTTCGGTGAAAGGGCGCTTCAGCCTGGCGAGCGCTCGGTCTACGGTGGCACCCTGCGAGGCCTCACCACAGGTCTCTGCCTTGCGACGAAGATGCCCTGTCCCGAGGCAGCGTGCCGATTGCACCCACCTGTCCGTCCGTGAGGCGGTGATCCCCTGGTCCGTCTCTGAATTGGCGGCATTCGTCGCTCTGGATCAAGCCAGGTGACTTCGCTTCAGACTGTCTCTAGAATGGTCGCCCTTGATTCTGGAGGGCCGGAAAGCCGGCCTGTTCTTGTGCCACGAGGAATATCCATGCAAGTTTCCGTTGAAAACACCTCCGCTCTCGAGCGTCGCATGACCATTGGCGTGCCGGCCGAGCGTATCGAAACCGAAGTGAACAAGCGTCTGCAGCAGACTGCCCGACGCGCCAAGGTTCCCGGTTTCCGCCCGGGCAAGGTACCCATGAGCGTCATTCGCCAGCGCTACGAAGCCTCGGCTCGTCAGGAAGCCTTGGGTGATCTCATTCAGGAAACCTTCTATGAAGCCGTCGTCGAGCAAAAGCTCAACCCGGCTGGCGCCCCCGCCGTTGAACCCAAGGTGTTCGAGAAGGGCAAGGATCTGGAATACGTCGCCACCTTCGAAGTCTTCCCCGAATTCGAAGTGAAGGGCCTGGACGCCATCGAGATCGAGCGCCAGGAATCCAGCGTCGAAGACGCCGACATCGACAAGATGCTCGACGTGCTGCGCAAGCAGGGTACCCGCTACGAAGCCGTTGACCGCGCTGCCGCCAACGACGACCAGGTCACCATCGACTTCGTCGGCACCCGTGATGGCGAAGCCTTCGCCGGGGGTTCCGCTGAAGGCACCAAGCTGGTCCTGGGCTCCGGCCGCATGATCCCCGGTTTCGAAGACGGCCTGGTCGGCGCCAAGGTCGGTGACGAGCGCGTGCTCGACCTGACCTTCCCCGAGGACTACCAGAACCTGGACCTGGCCGGCAAGGCGGTGCAGTTCAAGGTCACCGTCAAGGAAGTGGCCGCGCCCGAGCTGCCCGAGCTGAACGAAGCCTTCTTCAAGCAGTTCGGCGTGGAAGAGACCACTGTCGAAGGTTTCCGCGCCGAAGTGCGCAAGAACATGGAGCGCGAGCTGCGCCAGGCGTTGAAGACCAAGGTCAAGAACCAGGTCATGGACGGTCTGCTGGCTGCCAACCAGATCGACGTGCCGGCCGCCCTGATCAGCAACGAAGTGGATCGCCTGCGCGTCCAGGCCGTCCAGCAGTTCGGTGGCAACATCCAGCCCGACCAACTGCCGGCCGAGCTGTTCACCGAGCAGGCCAAGCGTCGCGTACTGCTGGGTCTGATCATCGCCGAGATGGTCAAGCAGTTCGAGCTTAAGCCCGATGACGCCCGCGTTCGCGAGCTGATCGAGGAAATGGCCGCGGCCTACCAGGAGCCCGAGCAGGTAGTGAAGTGGTACTACCAGAACGAGCAGCAGCTGAACGAAGTGCGTTCGGTTGTACTGGAAGAACAAGTCGTGGATACTGTCCTCAAGCAGGCAAAAGTCACCGACAAGCAGGTCTCCTACGAGGACGCGGTCAAACCGGCCGAGGCTCCGCAAGCAGCCTGATCTGCCTCAAGTTGCTAGTTCACATAAGCCAGCCTAGTGCTGGCTTATGTGTTTTTGACAGGTCATCCAGATAGGGAGCTAGTGCAGGACATGTCCCGCAATTCTTACATGCAATCCATGCCCGATATTCAAGCCGCTGGCGGTCTGGTACCCATGGTGGTGGAGCAATCCGCCCGTGGCGAGCGCGCCTACGACATCTACTCCCGGCTGCTCAAGGAGCGCGTCATCTTCCTGGTCGGCCAGGTCGAGGACTACATGGCCAACCTGGTCGTCGCCCAGCTGCTCTTCCTGGAGGCCGAGAATCCTGACAAGGACATCCACCTCTATATCAACAGTCCGGGTGGTTCGGTGACCGCTGGCATGTCGATCTACGACACCATGCAGTTCATCAAGCCCGACGTCTCCACCATCTGCATCGGCCAGGCCTGCAGCATGGGCGCGCTGCTGCTCGCCGGTGGTGCTGCCGAGAAGCGTTTCTGCCTGCCGCACTCGCGGATGATGATTCACCAGCCCTTGGGCGGCTTCCAGGGTCAGGCCTCGGACATCGAAATTCACGCCCGTGAAATTCTGACCATCCGTGAGCGTCTGAACAAGGTGCTGGCGCATCACACCGGTCAGCCCATGGACGTGATCGCCCGCGATACCGACCGTGACAACTTCATGAGTGGCCCCGAAGCGGTTGCCTACGGCCTGATTGACAAGGTCCTCGAGAAGCGCAACATCCCCGCCTGACCCCGCCTCGACCACCTGCCCAGGCGCCGGTCGTTTGGGCAGGTAGGCTTGAAAAACCGTGCAATTGGCTCCATCTTGTTGATGTAAGCACATTCCATTGGATCGATCGAATGACAGATACGCGCAATAGCGACGATAACGGCAAGCTGCTTTACTGCTCCTTCTGTGGCAAGAGTCAGCACGAAGTACGCAAGTTGATCGCTGGACCCTCCGTCTTCATCTGCGACGAATGCGTCGACCTGTGCAATGACATCATCCGCGAGGAAGTTCAGGAAGCGCAGGCCGAGAGCAATGCGCACAAGTTGCCTGCGCCGAAGGAAATCAGCGGCATCCTCGACCAGTACGTCATTGGTCAGCAGCGTGCCAAGCGTGTCCTCGCGGTTGCCGTCTACAACCACTACAAGCGTCTGAATCAGCGTGAGAAGAAAGACGATGTCGAGCTGGGCAAGAGCAACATCCTGCTGATCGGTCCGACCGGTTCGGGTAAGACGCTGCTGGCAGAAACGCTGGCGCGGCTGCTCAACGTCCCCTTCACCATCGCCGACGCCACCACCCTGACCGAAGCCGGTTATGTGGGTGAGGACGTCGAGAACATCATCCAGAAGCTGCTGCAGAAATGCGACTACGACGTGGAAAAGGCCCAGATGGGCATCGTCTACATCGACGAGATCGACAAGATCTCGCGCAAGTCCGACAACCCCTCCATCACCCGTGACGTCTCGGGCGAGGGTGTGCAGCAGGCGCTGCTGAAGCTGATCGAAGGCACCGTGGCGTCGGTTCCGCCCCAGGGTGGCCGCAAGCATCCCCAGCAGGAATTCCTGCAGGTGGACACGCGCAACATCTTGTTCATCTGCGGTGGCGCCTTCGCTGGCCTGGAGAAGGTCATCCAGAACCGTTCCACCAAGGGTGGCGGCATCGGCTTCAATGCCGAGGTGCGCAGCCAGGAGCTAGGCAAGAAGATCGGTGAATCCCTGCGGGATGCCGAGCCCGAGGATCTGGTGAAGTTCGGCCTGATTCCAGAATTCGTCGGTCGTCTGCCGGTCATTGCGACCCTCGACGAACTGGACGAGCCGGCACTGATGCAGATCCTCACCGAGCCGAAGAACGCCCTCACCAAGCAGTACGCCAAGCTGTTCGAGATGGAAGACGTCGACCTGGAGTTCCGCCCCGACGCACTCAAGGCGGTCGCTCGCAAGGCCCTGGAGCGCAAGACCGGCGCCCGTGGCCTGAGATCCATCCTCGAAGGCATCCTGCTCGAGACCATGTATGAGATTCCTTCGCAGAAGGATGTCAGCAAGGTGGTCATCGACGAGAGCGTCATAGACGGCAGTTCCCAGCCGCTGCTCATCTACGAGAACAGCGAGCCGGCGAAGGCAGCGCCAGACGCGTGATGAACCAAAGGGGCTTCGGCCCCTTTTTCATTGGAGCCATGGTTGTATTTTGCGGCGGTCAACCTCATGTTAGAGGAAACCGAGGCCTTAACCGCATCTGCGGCCGATTATTTGCCGAGACCCGTATCCCATGACTACGACGATAGAACTTCCCCTGCTGCCCCTACGTGACGTAGTGGTCTATCCCCACATGGTCATCCCGCTGTTCGTCGGAAGGGAAAAGTCCGTCGAAGCCCTGGAAGCTGCCATGGCTGGCGACAAGCAGATCCTACTGGTCGCCCAGAAGAACCCCGGCGATGACGATCCCGCCGCGGACGACATGTACCACATGGGTACCGTCGCCACTGTCCTCCAGCTGCTGAAGCTGCCCGATGGCACCGTCAAGGTCCTGGTTGAAGGCGAGCAGCGTGGTCGGATCGACTCCTTCGTCGAGAACCAGAACTACGCGCGGGCCCTGGTCACCCTGATCGATGACAGCGAGGCGCCGGATCGCGAATCTGAAGTCTTCTCGCGCAGCCTGATGAGCCAGTTCGAACAGTACGTCCAACTGGGCAAGAAGGTCCCTGCCGAGGTGCTTTCGTCGCTGAACAGCATCGAAGACCCCAGCCGCCTGGTAGACACCATGGCGGCGCACATGGCGCTGAAGATCGAACAGAAGCAGGAGATCCTCGAGATCACCGAACTGGGTGCGCGCGTCGAGCACGTGCTGGCGCTGCTGGATGCGGAAATCGACCTGCTGCAGGTCGAGAAGCGCATCCGTGGCCGCGTCAAGAAGCAGATGGAGCGCAGCCAGCGCGAGTACTACCTCAACGAGCAGATGAAGGCCATCCAGAAAGAGCTGGGGGATATCGATGAGGGCCACAATGAGGCCGATGACCTCAAGCGCCGCATCGAAGCCGCTGGGCTGCCCAAGGATGCCCTGGCCAAGGCCAATGCCGAGCTGAACAAGCTCAAGCAGATGTCGCCCATGTCCGCCGAGGCGACGGTGGTGCGCTCCTACATCGACTGGCTGGTGAATGTCCCGTGGCAGGCCGAAAGCAAGGTTCGCCTGGATCTGGGCCGTGCCGAGGAAGTCCTCGACAAGGATCACTACGGCCTCGAAGAAGTGAAGGAGCGCATCCTCGAATACCTCGCCGTGCAAAAGCGCGTGAAGAAGGTCCGTGGCCCGGTGCTTTGCCTGGTCGGTCCGCCCGGGGTGGGCAAGACCTCCCTGGCCGAGTCCATCGCCCGTTCCACCGGCCGCAAGTTCGTCCGCATGGCCCTGGGTGGCGTACGAGACGAGGCCGAGATCCGTGGTCACCGCCGTACCTACATCGGCTCCATGCCGGGTCGCCTCATCCAGAAGATGACCAAGGTCGGGGTACGCAATCCGTTGTTCCTGCTCGACGAAATCGACAAGATGGGCAACGACATGCGCGGTGACCCCGCATCGGCGTTGCTGGAAGTGCTCGATCCCGAGCAGAACCATACCTTCAACGACCATTACCTCGAAGTGGACTACGACCTTTCCGACGTGATGTTCGTCTGCACCGCCAACTCCATGAACATCCCGGCACCGTTGCTGGATCGCATGGAAGTCATTCGGCTGCCCGGCTACACCGAGGCGGAAAAGGTCAACATCGCCACCCGTTACCTGATTCCCAAGCAGATCAAGGCGAACGGGCTCAAGAAGGGCGAGGTGGAGTTCGACGAAGCTGCCCTGCGCGACGTCATCCGCTACTACACCCGCGAAGCGGGTGTACGGAGCCTGGAGCGGCAGGTGGCCAAGGTCTGCCGCAAGGTGGTCAAGGAGCACGCGCTGAGCAAGTCGCGTACCGCCAGCGTCACGGTGGATACCCTGGAGCATTGGCTGGGCGTGCGCAAGTTCCGTTATGGCCTGGCCGAGCAGCAGGATCAGATCGGTCAAGTCACCGGGCTGGCCTGGACCCAGGTCGGTGGCGAATTGCTGACCATCGAGTCCGCGGTCGTCCCTGGCAAGGGCCAGATGATCAAGACCGGCTCCCTGGGCGATGTCATGGCCGAGTCCATCACCGCAGCCCTGACCGTCGTTCGTAGTCGTGGCCGTAGCCTGGGCATTCCCAAGGACTTCCACGAGAAGCACGACATCCACATCCACGTTCCCGAAGGCGCTACCCCCAAGGATGGCCCGAGCGCCGGTATCGGCATGTGCACCGCGCTGGTCTCGGCGGCGACGCGCATCCCGGTGCGTGCCGATGTGGCCATGACCGGCGAGATCACCCTGCGTGGTCAGGTGCTGGCCATCGGTGGACTCAAGGAAAAGCTGCTGGCGGCGCACCGCGGTGGCATCCGGACCGTGATCATTCCCGAGGAAAACGTGCGCGATCTGCGGGACATTCCGGATAACATCAAGGCCGACTTGCAGATCAAGCCGGTCAAATGGATTGACGAGGTCTTGGAGGTTGCGCTGCAATACACCCCGGAACCGCTCCCGGACGATGGTCCGGAGCTCGTCAGCAAGGACGAGAAGCGGGAGCAGGAGGGCAAGGAGCGCGTCAGTACCCACTGATGGCGCTTCCGGCTCGATAGGCGGGCCGCCAGAATTCGTTCTCGGTGCGCCGCTGTCCTGCTGGATGCAAGGTCCTTGATCGACGAAAAGGCGCATCTCGAGATGCGCCTTTTCGCTATTTGGTATTCGACGATTTCGCCATGGCCGGTCCGGCCACAGCTCGTGGGGGGAACATGCTACAAAACATCAGGGACCGTTCTCAGGGATGGATTGCCAAAGTCATCATCGGATTCATCATCTTGCTGATGGCACTCACCGGCTTCGAAGCGATCATCCGCGCGACCGGCCACCAGGGCGCCGTGGCGCTGGTCAACGGCGACGAGATCAAGCAGACCGATCTCGCCCAGGCAGTGGAGATGCAGCGTCGCCAACTGCAGCAGCAACTGGGCCAGGGCTTCGACCCGTCCACCCTGGATGACCGCCTGCTGCGCGAATCCGCCCTCAAGGCCTTGATCGACAAGCAGCTCATCCTGCAGGCCGCCAAGGCCGATCGCTTCGCCTTCTCCGAGCAGGCACTGGATCAGCTGATCCTGAACACCCCCGAGTTCCAGACCGAGGGCCGTTTCGATCCGCAGCGTTTCGATCAGGCCGTGCGCCAGATGAACTACACGCGCCTGCAGTTCCGTGACCTGCTGCGCGACGAGATGCTGATCGGCCAGCTGCGTGCCGGCATCGTCGGCAGCAACTTCGTCACCGATGCGGACATCGAGGCTTTCGCCGCCCTCGAACGCCAGACTCGCGACTTCGCCATGCGCACGGTCAAGGCCTCCAGCAACGGCATCGTACCGACCCAGGAGGAAATCCAGGCCTACTACGACAGCCACAAGAACGACTTCATGACGCCCGAGCAGGTGGTCATCGAGTACGTGGAGCTGAAGAAGGACGCCTTCATGGCCAAGGCCAAGGTCGACGAGAGTCGCCTGCAGGCCGCCTACAAGTCCGAGATCGCCAACCTGTCGGAGCAGCGCGATGCGGCGCACATCCTCATCGAGGTCAACGACAAGCAGAGCGACGACCAGGCCAAGGCCAAGATCCAGCAGATCCAGGAGCGCCTGAGCAAGGGCGAGGACTTCGCCAAGCTCGCCAAGGAGTTCTCCCAGGACCCCGGTTCGGCCGCCAATGGCGGCGACCTGGGTTTCGCCGGTCGTGGCGTCTACGATCCGGCCTTCGAGGAAGCCCTCTACGCCCTGGCGCCGCAGCAGGTGTCCGCGCCAGTGCGCACCAGCTTCGGCTGGCACCTGATCAAGCTGCAAGGCATACAGGCCCCGGAGATTCCGACCCTGGCGAGCGTTCGTCCGCGCCTGGAGCAACAGCTCAAGGCCGAAGACGCCGATCGACTCTTCGTCGAAGCGGGCCGCAAGCTGGAAAGCTCCGCCTACGAGGCCTCCGACCTGAGCCAGCCGGCCCAGGAACAGGGCCTGCAGGTCAAGACCAGCGCGCCCTTCGGGCGTGAGGGTGGCGAAGGCATCACTGCCAACCGCCAGGTGATCGAGGCGGCCTTCAGTGAAGACGTCATGCGTAATGGCGCCAATAGCGCTGCCTTGCAGCTCGATCCGGAAACCCTGGTGGTGCTGCGCGACAAGGAGCATCGCACGCCGCAACTACAGTCGCTGGATCAGGTGAAGGGCGAGATCGTCACCCGCCTGACCCAGGAGAAGGCTGCGGCCGTGGCCAAGGCTACCGGTGAAAAGCAGCTCAAGACCCTGCGCGACGGCGGCAAGGCACCGGCGGGCGACTGGCGTACCGTCGAGGCAGCCACCCGCAATCAGGACGGCATCGATCCCCAGGTGCTCCAGGCGGTGTTCCGCATGGCCAAGCCGGAGAGCGGCAAGCAGCCGTCCTACGCCGGTGTCAGTTTGCAGAACGGCGACTTCGTGGTGCTGCGCCTGCAGGGCGTTGGCGTACCCAAGGAAGCCCTGAGCGCCGAGGACAAGGCCCTGTATCGTCGTTACCTGGCGTCACGCGCCGGGCAGGTCGATTTCGCGGCCTACCGGCGAGCCCTGGATGCCAAGGCCGAGATCAAGCATCTCTGATAGAAGAAAGCCCGGGAAACCGGGCTTTTTTATGGCTGGAGGTCAGATCGCCAGGCGATCCCTGAGGCTGTAGTACCAGGCGCCCAGGGCGGAGAAGGGCACTCGCAGCAGTTGGCCGCCCGGGAAGGGATAGTGCGGCAGCTGGGCGAAGGCGTCGAAGCGCTCCGCCTGGCCGGCGATGGCTTCCGCCAGGGCCTTGCCGGCGACATGGGTGAAGGTCACGCCATGGCCGCTGCAACCCTGGGAGTAGTAGACGTTACTGCCCAATCGGCCCATCTGCGGTAGCCGCGACAGGGTGAGCAGGAAGTTGCCGGTCCAGGCGTACTCGGCACGAATGCCCTTGAGTTGCGGAAAGGTCTGTTCGAGCTTGGGCATGATCAGCCGTTCGATGTTGGCGGGATCGCGTGCGCCGTAGACCACGCCGCCGCCGTAGATCAGCCGGCGATCGGCGGAGAGGCGGAAGTAGTCGAGCAGGTAGTTGCAGTCCTCCACACAGTAATCCTGCGGCAAGAGATTGCGCGCCTGCTCCTCGGTCAGCGGCTCGGTGGCCAGCACCTGGGTGCCGCAGGGCATGGACTTGGCGGCCAGTTCCGGTACGAGATTGCCCAGGTAGGCATTGCCCGCCACTACCACGAAACGCGCCGTCACGCGGCCCTGGGGCGTGTGCACCACGGGTTGTTCACCCTGGTCGATGCGCGTCGCGGGGGAGTGCTCATGGATGATGCCGCCCAGGGACTCGAAGGCCGCCGCTTCGCCGAGCGCGAGATTGAGCGGATGAAGGTGGCCGCCGCCAAGATCCAGCATGCCCCCGACATAACGCTCAGAGGCCACGCATTCCTGGAGGGCATCACGATCGAGCAGTTGGAGGCGATCGTAGCCATAGCGCTGCCAGAGCCGCTGCTGAGCCTCCAGGTGACCCATCTGCCGGTCGTTCAGGGCGGCGAAGATGCCGCCATCCTTCAGGTCGCAATCGATCCCATAGCGTTGCACCCGCTCACGGATGATGGCGCCGCCTTCGAAGGCCATGCGCCCGAGCAACTGGGCAGCGGAGGCGTCGACGCTCTTTTCCACGGTGTCCAGGTCGCGGCTATAGCTGTTGACGATCTGGCCGCCGTTGCGACCCGAGGCGCCGAAGCCGATGCGCTGGGCCTCGAGCAGAACGACGTCATAGCCTTTCTCCCGCAGATGCAGTGCGGTCGACAGCCCCGTGTAGCCGCCGCCGATGACGCAGACATCGGTGCTGAGACTGCCTTGAAGGGAAGGGCGGTCGGGCCCGAGATGGGCGCTGGCCGCGTAGTAGGACGCCGGATAGCAGGTGTTCGACATCTTGTTCCCTCCGTTGAAAATTCTGGACAACCGAGGGATGGTAGCCGTTGTGCCGAGTGGCGGCTATAGCCCCAACCGGCACGCTGGCGGGCGTTACTGAACCAGCTCCTGTTCCTCGAACAGGCCGTCGAACAGCATGGTGGATAGGTAGCGCTCGCCGGAGTCCGGCAGGATGACCACGATGGTCTTGCCCTGCATCTCCGGCGCCTCGGCCAGCCGTACCGCGGCGGCCATGGCGGCACCGCAGGAGATGCCGCAGAGGATGCCTTCCTCGCGCATCAGGCGCTGGGCCATCAGCTTGGCCTGGTCATCGCTGACCTGTTCGACGCGGTCGACCATGGCGAGGTCCAGATTGCGCGGGACGAAGCCTGCCCCTATGCCCTGGATCTTGTGCGGGCTGGGTTTCACCTCTTCGCCGGCCAGGGTCTGGCTGATGACCGGGGAGGTCTCCGGCTCCACCGCCACCGAGAGAATGGGCTTGCCCTTGGTGTTCTTGATGAAGCGCGAGATGCCCGTGAGGGTGCCGCCGGTGCCCACGCCGGCCACCAGGACATCGATGGCACCGTCGGTATCGTTCCAGATCTCGGGACCGGTGGTCTTCTCATGGATAGCCGGATTGGCCGGATTATCGAATTGCTGCGGCATGAAGTAACGGCCCGGTTCGCTCTCGGCGATCTCCCGGGCCTTCTCGATGGCGCCCTTCATGCCCTTGGCCGGTTCGGTGAGGACCAGCTCCGCACCCAGGGCCTTGAGCACCTTGCGGCGTTCCAGGCTCATGGAGGCGGGCATGGTCAACACCAGGCGATAGCCGCGAGCGGCGGCGACATAGGCCAGGCCGATGCCGGTATTGCCAGAGGTCGGCTCCACCAGGCTCATGCCAGGCTTGAGCAGCCCCTTGGCTTCGGCATCCCAGATCAGGTTCGCGCCGATGCGGCACTTGACCGAATAGCCCGGGTTGCGTCCCTCGATCTTGGCGAGCAGGGTGACCCCCTTGGGTCCGAGGCGATTGATGTAGACCAGCGGCGTATTGCCGATGGACTGGGCGTTGTCAGCGAAGATGCGGCTCATGGCGAATCCTGTCGGGCGCAGAAAGCTCGCAGCCTAGGCCTTGCGCCGGATGACGTCCAGCCTGGGCGCGGCATGCTATCGTCAGGCGAAAGAGGGCGATGAGGATCGACGATGGCTTTTCAGGGTACCGACCGTTACGTAGCCACCACCGAGCTCAGTCTGGCGGTCAATGCGGCCGTCCAGCTCGGGCGTCCATTGCTGGTGAAGGGCGAGCCGGGCACCGGCAAGACCCTGCTCGCCGAGCAGGTGGCGTACAGCCTGGATGGGCGGCTGATCACCTGGCACGTCAAGTCCACCACCAAGGCGCAGCAGGGACTCTACGAATACGATGCGGTGAGTCGTCTGCGCGACTCCCAGCTGGGTGACCCGCGGGTGCAGGACATCGCCCACTACATCAAGCCGGGGAAACTGTGGGACGCCTTCACTGCGGAGGACAGGGTGGTCCTGCTGATCGACGAGATCGACAAGGCCGACATCGAGTTTCCCAACGACCTGCTGCTCGAACTGGATCGCATGGAATTCCACGTCTACGAGACCGGCGAGACCATTCGTGCCCAGCGGCGGCCGATCATCATCATCACCTCGAACAACGAGAAGGAGCTGCCGGACGCCTTCCTGCGCCGCTGCTTCTTTCATTTCATCCGCTTTCCCGAGCGCGAAACCCTGGAGCGGATCGTCCAGGTCCATTACCCGGATCTGCAGGGGCGCCTGGTGAAGGAGGCGCTGGATCTGTTCTACGACCTGCGTAGCGTGCCTGGACTGAAGAAGAAGCCATCTACCTCCGAGCTGGTGGACTGGCTGGCATTGTTGCTGGGGGACGAAACCGCCCAGGCGGCCCTGCAGGGCGAAGGTAGCCTGCCGCCCCTGGCAGGGGCCCTGCTGAAGAACGAGCAGGACCTGCAACTGCTCGAACGCCAGGTTTTCATGCGTCGCCGCCGCAGCTGAGGATCGGCATGTTCCTCGACTTCTTTACCCGCCTGAGAGCGGCCGACATCCCGGTGTCCATCGGCGAACTGCTGGACCTGCATGCCGCCCTGGACGCCGGTATCGCGGTACTCGATCCCGAGGCTTTCTATCTGTTGGCGCGGACCCTGTTGGTCAAGGACGAGCGCTTCTTCGACCGTTTCGACCAGGTCTTTGCCGGTGAGATGGCCAGAGCCGAGCGCTCGTCGGATACGAAGGGGATTCCTGCGGACTGGCTCAGGCTGGAGCTTCAGCGGCTGCTGTCCGATGAGGATCGCCAGCGGCTGCAGGCATTGGGTGGCTTGGATGAGTTGCTCAAGACCTTGCAGCAGCGCCTCGCGGAGCAGCGTGAACGACATGCCGGCGGCAACAAGTGGGTCGGCACGGGGGGCACCAGTCCCTTTGGCAGCGGGGGCTACAACCCGTTCGGCGTGCGCATCGGCGAGGCCGGTATTCGCCAGGGGCAGGCGGCCAAGGTGTGGGAGCAACGAGACTATCGCAACCTGGATGATCGTGCGCCCCTGGACCGGCGTAATCTGCAGCTGGCCTTGCGCCGACTGCGGCGCTTCGCCCGGCAGGGCGCCGCGGCCGAATTCGACCTGGATGCCACGGTGGCCGCCACGGCTAAGGAGGGCGGTTTGCTGGACGTCCGCTATCGCCCGGAGCGGCACAACGCGACCAAGGTGCTGTTACTGTTCGACGTGGGCGGTTCCATGGATATCCACGTACGCCTCTGCAGCGAACTCTTCAGTGCCTGTCGCCTCGAATTCCGCCACCTGGAGTACTACTACTTCCACAACTGCGTCTACGAGCGGGTCTGGCGGGACAATGCGCGGCGTCACGAAGAGGGTCTGCCGACCGCCGAGTTGTTGCGTCGCTACGGAGCGGACTATCGCCTGGTGATCGTCGGCGATGCCAGCATGGGACCCTACGAGATCACCCATCCCGGCGGTAGCGTCGAACATTGGAACGAAGAGCCTGGCGCGCTCTGGATTCAGCGGCTGTGCCAGCACTTTCCCCGTGCGGCCTGGCTCAATCCCTATCCAAGCGACGGCTGGGACTTCAGTACCTCCATCGGCCTGCTGCGCGAGCTGATGGCGCAGCGGATGTTCCCCCTGACCGGAGAAGGATTGGCTGAGGCCATCCGGGCGTTGACCCGCCAATGAAAAACCCCGGCCGAGGCCGGGGTTTTTCATTGGCGGTCGTGCTTAGCGCTGGCCGTAGCGGCGCAGGGCTTCGATACGGTCTTCCAGCGGCGGGTGGCTCATCAGCAGACCGGCCAGGCCGTTCTTCAGCGAACCGTTGATGCCGAAGGCATTCAGGGTGTCGGGCATCTGCACCGGAATACCCTGTTCGGCGCGCAGGCGCTGCAGGGCACCGATCATGGCGTTGGGGCCAGCCAGGCGGGCACCGGCTTCGTCGGCGCGGAATTCGCGTTTGCGCGAGAACCACATGACGATGATGCTCGCCAGGATGCCCAGCACCAGCTCGGCGACGATGGTGGTCACGAAGTAGGCGATACCGTGGCCCTCCTCGTTCTTGAAGATGGCCTTGTCGACGAAGTTGCCGAAGATTCGCGCGAAGAACATCACGAAGGTGTTCACCACGCCCTGGATCAGTGCCAGCGTCACCATGTCGCCGTTGGCGACGTGACCGATCTCGTGGGCCAGTACCGCTCGTACTTCGTCGGGCGAGAAACGCTCCAGCAGGCCCTGGCTGACCGCGACGAGGGCGTCGTTACGATTCCAGCCGGTGGCGAAGGCGTTGGCCTCGTAGGCCGGGAAGATACCGACTTCCGGCGTCTTGATACCGGCTTCGCGGGACAGCTCCTCGACCGTCTGCAGCAGCCACTGCTCGTGACGGGTACGAGGTTGGCTGATGACTTCGGTGCGGGTGCTCATCTTCGCCATCCACTTGGAGATGAACAGCGAGACCAGCGAGCCGGCGAAACCGAACACGGCACAGAACACCAGCAGACTGCCATAGTTCTGACCGGTGTAGCGATCCACGCCAAGCACCTTCAAGGTGATGCTGGCAACGATCAGCACCGCCAGGTTGGTAGCCAGAAATAACAGAATGCGCATCATGGTGGGGTATAGCTCCTCACAGGTTTATCTGCCGGCTATATAAGGTTCGGCTCCGATCCATTCAACGTTTGCTCTATTGCAAACTGTGTCGTCTATGGGCTCGGTAACGCGTGCCTGGTCCGGGGACGAGCGCCAGTGCCGGTTGACGCCCTGGCAGGCGCCAACCGGTGAAAGACGCGGAAATGCTTTGCTCGCTACTGGGAATAGCCACCGAGGAAGTTGCCGATGCGGCCAATGGCCTGTTCCAGATCGTCGACGCGGGGCAGGGTGACCACGCGGAAATGGTCGGTCCAGGGCCAGTTGAAGGCGGTGCCCTGAACGATCAGCAGCTTTTCCGACAGCAGCAGGTCGAGGGCGAACTTCTCGTCGTTATGAATGGGGCAGACTTTCGGGTCGATGCGCGGGAAGGCATAGAGCGCGCCCATTGGCTTCACGCAGCTGACCCCCGGAATGTCGTTGAGCAGCTTCCAGGCGCGGTTGCGTTGTTCCAGCAGGCGGCCGTTCGGCAGGACCAGGTCGTTGATGCTCTGGTAGCCGCCCAGGGCGGTCTGGATCGCATGCTGGCTAGGCACGTTGGCGCACAGCCGCATATTGGCGAGGATGTCCAGGCCTTCGATATAGCTTTGGGCGCGGTGCTTGGGGCCCGAGACGATCAGCCAGCCGGAGCGGAAGCCAGCGACCCGATAGGACTTGGACAGACCGTTGAAGGTCAGGCAGAGCACGTCCGGCGCCAGGGAGGCGGTGGAGATGTGCACGGCTTCATCGTAGAGGATCTTGTCGTAGATCTCGTCCGAGAACAGCACCAGGTTGTGCCGCCGCGCCAGTTCGACGATGCCTTCCAGGACTTCCTTGGAATAGACCGCGCCGGTGGGATTGTTGGGGTTGATCAGCACCAGCGCCTTGGTATTGCTGGTGATCTTGGCTTCCATGTCGGCCAGGTCCGGGAACCAGCCGGCCTGCTCGTCGCACAGGTAGTGCACCGGCTTGCCACCGGCCAGGCTGACCGCGGCGGTCCACAGCGGATAGTCGGGCGCCGGGATCAGCACCTCGTCGTTGTTGTTGAGCAGGGCCTGCATGGCCATCACGATCAACTCGGAGACGCCGTTGCCGAGGTAGATGTCTTCGATGCCGACACCCTCGATGCGCTTCTGCTGGCAGTACTGCATGACCGCCTTGCGTGCGCTGAACAGGCCCTTGGAGTCACTGTAGCCCTGAGCGGTGGGCAGGTTGCGGATGACGTCCTGCAGGATCTCCTCGGGTGCCTCGAAACCGAAGGGCGCCGGATTGCCGATGTTGAGCTTCAGGATGCGGTGGCCTTCTTCCTCGAGGCGCTTGGCATGCTTGAGGACCGGGCCGCGGATGTCGTAGCAGACATTGGCGAGCTTGTTCGACTTGGAGACCTGCATGGTGGACTGAATCCTAAAAAAGGGCGAGAAAGACGGGATGGAGGCGGACGCCGACCGGCGCTTGGCAGCATCCGGGGGCGGATGCCAGACTGAGCGGGAATCATACGGCTGCATCGCCCGATACAAAAGATGCGCCGACATCCAGCGAGGTCATCATGGAAAAAGTACAGCGTAGCCCGGAAGACTGGCGCGAGCGCCTGACCGGCGATCAGTTTCGTGTCTGTCGACTGGCCGCGACCGAGGCGCCCTACACCGGTGCCTATTGCGCCACCAAGACGCCTGGCGTCTATCGCTGCGCCTGCTGCGAGCTCGCCTTGTTCGATTCCGGCAGCAAATTCGATTCCGGCTGCGGCTGGCCGAGCTACTACGCACCCATCGCCCCCGACGCCGTGCAGGAGAAGGAAGACTTCAGCCACGGCATGCACCGCATCGAGGTGCTGTGCGCTCGTTGCGATGCGCATCTGGGGCACGTCTTCCCCGACGGTCCGCCGCCGACCGGACTGCGCTACTGCATCAACTCGGTCGCCCTCGACCTCGAGCCCAGGGAGTCCGCGTGACCCCGGAGATCCTGCAGATTCCCTTTCGCATGGCCGATGGCCAGGCCGCGCGGCTGGCCGACTGGCCGGCTCGGGCCTACCTGGTGGTCAATACCGCCAGCCGCTGTGGTTTCACCGAACAGTACGCCGGGCTCGAAGAACTGCAGCAGCGCTACCGTGAACAGGGCCTGCGGGTGATCGTCTTTCCCTGCAATCAGTTCGGTGCCCAGGAACCGGAAGCGGACGCCCAGATCCAGACATTCTGCGTCACCCGTTTCGGCGTCAGCTTCCCGGTGATGGCCAAGCTCGACGTCAATGGCGATGCCGCCCACCCGTTGTTCACCGCGCTGAAACGTGCGGCGCCCGGGCTGCTGGGTCGTCCCATTCGCTGGAACTTCACCAAATTCCTGATCGATCCCGAGCGTGGGCGGATAAAACGCTTCGCGCCCATCACCAAGCCCGAAAGGCTGGAGCGACACGTCCAGCGCCTGCTGGCGCGCTAGGTCGCGAAGGGCGAGATGCATGCTGGAAAGTCATACAATAGTGTCCGGAGTGGGCTGGCCGATTGCCTGCACCTTCAACCTAGTCGTCAAGGATCATTCCCGTGAGTTCTTCTCTAGAAGCCTTTCTCCTCCAGGCGCGGCAGGTGCTCGAACGCCTCGAGCCACTGCTGCCGCATCGCCGTGAGCCCCTGGATTGGCAGCATTGCTATGCGGCGCGCTGGCGGCGTGAGGGGCATGGTGGTTACCTGCAGCCGCTCGAGGTCAATCTCGAGTTGCGCCTGACCGATCTGCTCGGTATCGATCGGCAGCGCGACCAGCTCTCCCGCAACACCCGCCAGTTCGTTGCCGGCTTGCCGGCGAACCACACCTTGCTATGGGGTGCCCGCGGGACCGGCAAGTCGTCGCTGATCCGGGCGCTGCTGGCGGAATATGCCGGCCTAGGCCTGCGCCTGATCGAGATCGAGCGCGACGATCTCGCCGATCTGCCGCGAGTCGTGGAGCAGATCGCCGGGCAATCGCAGCGCTTCGTCCTGTTCTGTGATGACCTGTCCTTCGACGCCGGCAGCGACGACTACCGGGTACTCAAGAGCGTGCTCGACGGCTCTCTGGAGCAGGCGCCGGACAACGTGGTGCTCTACGCCACGTCCAACCGCCGGCACCTAGTGGCCGAGCGGCAGAGCGACAATGCCAACTGGGAACATGTCGACGGCGAGCTGCACCCGAGCGAGGCGGCCGAGGACAAGATCGCGCTGTCGGATCGCTTCGGCCTGTGGCTATCCTTTTATCCCTTCACCCAGGAGCACTACCTCGCCGTGGTCCGCCACTGGTGCACGACCCTGGCCGGCAAGTCCGGGCTCGCCCTGGAGTGGTCGGAGGATGCCGACCGCGAGGCGATCCGCTGGGCGTCCGGACGCGGCAACCGCAACGGTCGCTGTGCCTATCAATTCGCCCGGCAGTGGATCGGGCTCAAGCTATTGGAGCAAGCATGACGGTAGAACTCTCGGGCGTCGGCGCCGGGCTGGAAGGCTATGCAATGCTGGCGGCGCAAGTCGAAGCCCTGCTGGCCGGCGAGCGCAACCTAGTGGCCAACGCCGCCCAGCTGTCGGCCTTCATCTTCCAGGAGATCCCCGATCTCAACTGGGCCGGCTTCTATTTCGTCGATGGCCAGGGCCAACTGCTGCTGGGGCCTTTCCAGGGCAAGGTCGCCTGCATGCGCATTCCCTTCAGCAAGGGCGTCTGTGGCGCTGCCGCGCGGGAGCGACGGACCCAGCGCGTCGAGGACGTACATGCCTTTCCCGGGCATATCGCCTGCGACGCCGCCTCGCGCAGCGAACTGGTGGTACCGCTGGTCAAGGACGATCGCCTGATCGGCGTGCTGGATCTGGACAGCCCCCATCCGGCGCGTTTCAGCGCGGCGGATCAGGCGGGTATCCAGCGGCTGGTGGCGGTCTTCCTGGTCGCTACCGACTGCTGAGGGTGAAAGAGCAGGGCAGGGACGCCCTCATTCGTAGTCGTTCTTCTTGCGCCAGCTGTCGTCCTTGAGCGTATCCACGCTGTCCGACAGCTCGTTGGCGCTGCCGCTGGCCTGTTCGGCCAGCTCGCTCTGCTGGCGTTTCACCAGGGCGATCTGCTCTTCCAAGTAGGCCAGCATCTCGGTGTAGCGTTCGGGTTGCTGTTGCTTGCGAATCTGCATGATGGCGCGTTCGTAGGCCTGGCGCGCCTGGATGAAGTGCTCGCTCTTGATCTGCTGGTCGGCCTGGTAGCGGAAGAATTCCACGTAGCTCACCGTCAGCAGATAGCGCATTTCGCCCACCCAGCGCTGGGCTTCCTGGCCGTCGAGAATGCCGATCTGGTTGGCATGGGCCACCAAGGCGTGCAGCATTTCGATATAGCCGCGCACTTCCTTGACTCGGGCTTCGGTGTGCACCGGTCGCGCGACGTTGGTCACTTCGATGCCATCGCCCTTGGCGATAGCTTCGTCCAGTTCCGTCTTGCGCGAGGCCAGGCCGGCCGACGGTGGCTGCAGGGCGGCGAGCCGAGCGATCAGGCCGAGTTCGATGTGGTTGAACAGCTGCTTGAGGGGCGGGGTCATCAACTGGCCGGGCAGGCTGGCGGACAGCTGGGCGCAGCGCTTGATGCGGTCGGTCAGGTCGGCGACCAGGCGCTGCTTCTCCAGGCGACCGGCTTCCAGCTTCTGGTTGACGAAGGCGATCATGATGATCAACAGCACCCCGAGCCCTACTACCGCTGCAATCATCGTTGAGGACATGCCCTTCTCCATGGTGCTTGCCCGCCTTTTGTCGCGCGAGCGAAGTCGTTGATTTGAAAAGTATTTAATCAGCTATTGACGCCTAGGGTAAGGCTCCCTAGAATGCGCGCACTCCCAACGGCGGCAAGCGTCAGCCGAGTGGTAGGCCGGAATCCTGAGGGATTCTACCTGGTCCCCTTCGTCTAGTGGCCTAGGACACCGCCCTTTCACGGCGGTAACAGGGGTTCGAGTCCCCTAGGGGACGCCAAAAATTGCGGGAATAGCTCAGTTGGTAGAGCACGACCTTGCCAAGGTCGGGGTCGCGAGTTCGAGTCTCGTTTCCCGCTCCAAATATAGTCCAGCTGCCTCTTGGCAGGTGGGCGCAAGGTGAAAGGCCTTGCAGAAAGAGGTTTCGTCCCCTTCGTCTAGTGGCCTAGGACACCGCCCTTTCACGGCGGTAACAGGGGTTCGAGTCCCCTAGGGGACGCCAAAATTGCGGGAATAGCTCAGTTGGTAGAGCACGACCTTGCCAAGGTCGGGGTCGCGAGTTCGAGTCTCGTTTCCCGCTCCAAACATGATCCACCTGTTTGATGACAGTTGGAGGCGAGGTGAAAGACCTTGCGGAAAGAGGTTTCGTCCCCTTCGTCTAGTGGCCTAGGACACCGCCCTTTCACGGCGGTAACAGGGGTTCGAGTCCCCTAGGGGACGCCATATTGCGGGAATAGCTCAGTTGGTAGAGCACGACCTTGCCAAGGTCGGGGTCGCGAGTTCGAGTCTCGTTTCCCGCTCCAAATATCGAAACACCGCCTACGGGCGGTGTTTTCGTTTGTGCGGCTTTCTTGCCCGCGAGCGGATGCCCGGCGCGAGGCCGGGCGGGTCTGTCACTGGGGCGTGTAGATCTGGTCGAAGACGCCGCCATCGGCGAAGTGGGTCTTCTGGATGCCGCTCCAGGGGCCGAATTCCTTCTGGGCGTCGATGAGTTCGAGCTTGGGGAAGCGATCGGCATACTGCGCCAGCACCTTCGCATTGCGCGGGCGCAGGAAGTTGTCCGCGGCGATCTTCTGGCCTTCGTCGGACCAGAGATACTTGAGGTATTCCTCGGCCTCGGCGCGGGTGCCTTTCTTGTCGACGACGCTGTCCACCACGCTCACCGGCGGCTCGGCCTGCACCGAGATGCTGGGATAGACCACCTCGAAGCCACCACGGCCGAATTCCCGCGCGATCATCTCGGCTTCGTTCTCGAAGGTCACCAGGACATCGCCCTGCTGGTTCTTCATGAAGGTAGTGGTGGCGGCGCGGCCACCGGTGTCGAGGATGGGTACGTGCTTGAACAGGTCGGCGACGAAGCTGCGGGCCTTCTGCTCATCACCACCCGGCTGGCGCAGGGCGTAGGTCCAGGCGGAGAGATAGGTGTAGCGGCCGTTCCCAGAGGTCTTGGGATTGGGCACGATCACCTGGACGCCGTCCTTGAGCAGGTCGGCCCAGTCGTGGATGCCCTTGGGATTGCCCTGGCGCACGATCAGCACCGTGGCCGAGGTGAAGGGCGCGCTGCGATCAGGCAGGCGGCTTTCCCAGTCCTTGGGCACCAGGCCGCGATCGGCCAGGGCCTGGATGTCGGTGGCCTGGTTCATGGTGATGACATCGGCCTGCAGGCCGTCGATGACCGAGCGGGCCTGTTTGCTGGAACCGCCGTGGGACATCTGGATAACGGGAGCTTCCCCATGCTCGGCCTTCCAGTGGGCCTGGAAGGCAGGGTTGTAGTCCTTGTAGAAGTCGCGCATCACGTCGTAGGAGACGTTGAGCAGTGGCGGCTGGGCGGCCAGGACCTGGACGCTGGCGGTCAGGGCTGCCGCGAGCAGGGTGAGGCGAAGTCTCTTCATGGGGGCATCCTGCGGAGGAGGGTGCAGGACTATAGCCTGTCATCCAGCCCTGCGTGCATAACCGCTGGAAATAAGGTAATGCACGGCGAGGGCAGGGTGGCCCGTGGATGGTAGACTGCCGCCCTTTCGCGTGCGGTTGGGCACGGCGCGGCGGACAAGGGCTCCTGATATGCGGTTGAGGTCGATCAAGCTGGCGGGATTCAAATCCTTCGTCGATCCGACGACGGTGAATTTCCCGAGCAACATGGCAGCGGTGGTCGGCCCCAACGGTTGCGGCAAGTCGAACATCATCGACGCCGTGCGCTGGGTGATGGGCGAAAGCTCGGCCAAGAACCTGCGTGGCGAATCGATGACGGATGTCATCTTCAACGGCTCCAACAGCCGCAAGCCGGTGTCCCAGGCCTCCATCGAACTGATCTTCGACAACTCCGACCACACCCTGGTGGGCGAGTATGCCAGTTACGCGGAGATATCCATCCGCCGACGCGTCACCCGCGAAGGCCAGAACACCTATTTCCTCAATGGCACCAAGTGCCGCCGCCGCGACATCACCGACATCTTCCTCGGTACCGGCCTGGGGCCACGCAGCTATTCGATCATCGAGCAGGGCATGATCTCCAAGCTGATCGAGGCGCGCCCCGAGGATCTGCGGCACTACATCGAGGAAGCCGCGGGTATCTCCAAATACAAGGAGCGCCGCCGCGAGACCGAGAGCCGTATTCGCCGTACCCAGGAAAACCTCGCCCGCCTGACCGACCTGCGCGAAGAGCTGGAGCGCCAGCTGGAACGCCTGCATCGCCAGGCGCAGTCCGCTGAGCGTTTCCAGGCCTTCAAGCAGGAGGAGCGGCAGCTCAGGGCGCAGCTGCAGGCGGTGCGCTGGCGCGAGCTGGATGGCCGCGTCGAGCAGCGCGAGAAGGTGATCCGTGACCAGGAGACCGCCCTCGAAGCCCTGGTCGCCGAACAGCGCCACGCGGATGCGGGTATCGAGCGGCTGCGCGATGGTCATCACGAGCTGAGCGAGGCCTTCAACCAGGTCCAGGGACGCTTCTACTCCCTGGGCGGCGACATCGCCCGGTTGGAGCAGACCATTCAGCACGGCCAGCAGCGCCAGCGGCAGTTGCAGGATGATCTGCGCGAAGCCGAGCAGGCGCGCAGCGAGGCCGAATCCCACCTGGAGCACGACCGGGTGCTGCTCGCCACCTTCGAGGAAGAGCTGGCGATGCTCGAACCCGAGGAGGAAGCGGCACATGCCCAGGTTGAAGAGGGCGGCGCGGCCCTGGAAGAGGCGGAGCTCGCCCTGGCGGACTGGCAGCAACGCTGGGAGCAGCTCAGTGCGGCGAGCGTCGAGCCGCAACGGGAGGCGGACGTGCAGCAGTCGCGCATCCGCTCCCTGGAGCAGAGTCTGGAGCGCGGTGTCGAGCGCCAGCGCCGCTTGCGGGATGAACGCACCCTGCTGGGCGAGGATGGGCCGTCCGACAGTCTGGTGGCGCTGGAAGAGCAGATCGCCGAGGACGAGTTGCTGCTGGAAGGCTTGGCCGAGCAGGAGTTGCAGGTGGCCGATGGGCTCCAGCGCCTGCGCGAGGAATTGCTGGCACTGGCCGGCGAACAGAGCCAGCGCCAGGGTGAGCTGCAGCGCCTCGAAGGGCGTATCGCTTCACTGGAGGCGCTGCAGCAGGCCGCCTTGGCCCCCGATACCGGCGCTGCCGCCTGGCTCGAGTCCGAGGGGCTGGCCCAGGCGGCCCAACTGGCGGACGAGCTGCAGGTCGCGCCCGGTTGGGAGCAGGCGGTGGAGACGGTGCTCGGCACGGATCTGCAGGCGGTCTGCCTGGATGACCTGGCGCCGCTACGACTCGGCGCCTTCGTCAGCGGCGAGTTGAACGTCGTGCTGCCGGGCGCGGCGTCGGTGGCCGCGGGCAGCCTGCTGGAAAAGGTGCAGGCGCCGCGCGATCTGTCGCCCTGGCTTGGCCAGGTGCTGATGGCGGCCAGTTATGAAGAGGCCCTGGCGCGCCGTCCTGCACTCGCTGCCGGACAGAGTCTGATCACGCCGGAAGGTTACTGGGTTTCCCGGCATTTCTTGCGCGTGCGGCGTGCCCAGGCCGCAGAGGGCAGCGTGCTCGCCCGCGGGCGGGAACTGGACGAACTCCAGGCGCGGCGCGAGGAGCTAAGTGAAGCGCTGGCGCTGCAGGAAGAGCGGCTGGAGGACGGCCGTGCAGCCCAGCAGCGCCTGGAGGGCGAGCGTGAGGAAGGACGTCGGCGCCAGCAGCAGGAGCAGCAGCGCCTGGCCGAGCGCCGCGCCCAGCTGTCTGCCCAGCAGGCGCGGGCCGAGCAACTGGGCATCCGCCGTCGGCAGTTGGAGGCCGATCTCGGCGATCTCGACCAGCAGCTGGAGCGGGAGCAGGAAGAATTGGGCGAGTGCCGGCTGCGCCTGCAGGATGCCCTGGACGCCATGGCAGTGGATACCGAGCAGCGTGCCCAGTTGCAGGAGCAGCGCGAGCGCCATCGGCAGGCGGTGGAGGCAGCGCGGCAAGGACAACGCCAGGCGCAGGATCAGCTTCACCAGTTGACGGTGCGGCTGACGACCCTGCGCGCCCAGCGCCAATCGACGCTCCAGGCGCTGGAGCGGTTGGAACTGCAGACCGCGCGGCTCGGTGAGCGCTGCGAGCAGCTCAATCTCAATCTGGAGGAGGGCGGGGAGCCCCTCGACGAGCTGCGTCTGCGCCTGGAAGAACTGTTGGAGCGGCGCCTGCAGGTGGATGAGGAGATGCGCACGGCGCGCCTGGCCCTGGAAGACGCCGATCGGGAGCTGCGCGACTTCGAACGCCGTCGCCTGCAGGCGGAGCAACAGGCCACGCTGTTGCGCGGCCAACTGGAACAGCACCGGCTGGAGTGGCAGGGCCTGGCCACCCGGCGCAGCGGTTTCGCCGAGCAGCTGGCGGCCGACGGCTACGACCTGCCGACGGTGATCGCCACCCTACCCGCTGAGGCCAGCGAGGCGGCCTGGGAGGAGCAACTGGAAGCCGTGGCCACCCGCATCGCCCGCCTGGGACCGATCAACCTGGCGGCCATCGACGAGTATCAGCAGCAGGCAGAGCGCAAGAACTACCTGGACGCCCAGAACGCCGACCTGGTGGAGGCGCTGGAGACCTTGGAGAGCGTCATCCGCAAGATCGATCGGGAAACGCGCAACAGATTCAAGGACACCTTCGAGCAGATCAACCACGGCCTGCAGGCGTTGTTCCCGAAAGTTTTCGGTGGTGGCAGTGCCTACCTGGAACTTACCGGGGAAGATCTACTCGATACCGGGGTTGCGATCATGGCGCGTCCGCCGGGCAAGAAAAACAGCACCATCCATTTGCTTTCGGGTGGGGAAAAGGCCCTGACGGCTCTGGCCCTGGTATTCGCCATCTTTCAACTGAATCCGGCGCCGTTCTGCATGCTCGACGAAGTGGACGCGCCGCTGGACGACGCCAACGTCGGTCGCTATGCCCGGCTGGTCAAGAGCATGTCGGAGAAGGTGCAATTCATTTACATCACGCACAACAAGATCGCCATGGAGATGGCCGACCAGCTGTTGGGCGTGACGATGCACGAGCCGGGCTGTTCGCGGTTGGTGGCCGTGGACGTGGAGGAGGCGGTGGCCATGGTGGACGCGTAGTGCCCCACAGGGTGGTGGCGTGGCGGTGTAAAGTTGGCGGCAGTCGTGCTAGCTTATGGCCGCTTCAGTGGTAGGTAGAAAAAGCTAAGAAGAACACTGACTTGGCGTAGGTTCGGACGTTTTGGAAAGACCTCGCAGGCGACGACTTTCCAAAGTTTCCCGACGGCTGTCGGTCCATTATTTTCACAGGGGTATGTCTTTTTCATGGATATGGGTCTGCGCGAGTGGCTGATCATCATCGGCGTCATCGTCATCGCCGGTATTCTGTTCGATGGTTGGCGTCGCATGAGTGGCAAGGGCAAGCTCAAGTTCAAGCTTGACCAGTCCCTGAGCAATCATCCGGAACACGAGGACGAGGAACCGGAAATCGTCGGCCCGACGCGCGTTGTGGAGCATAAGGAGCCTTCGCTGGATGATCCCGGCGAGCCGACGCCGCCTCGCGCCACCCAGCGCAAGCGCCGTGAAGAACCCGGTTCCGACAGCTTCGATCTGTCCGCCGACGACGTCAGCCTGGGCGGTCTGGCCGCCGATTCCGACGACGTGGCCGCGCGCGGCCGTGAGAAGCCACGCAAGGAAAAGCCGTTGAGCGCCAAGACCACCGAGCGCGAGCCGGTCGCCGAGCCTGCCAGCAGTGGCGGTACCCTGGCGCCGGTGGACGAGGTGCTGGTGATCAACGTCATCTCCCGTGACGAGAAGGGCTTCGCCGGTCCCGCACTGCTGCAGAACATCCTCGAGAGCGGGCTGAGATTCGGCGACATGGACATCTTCCATCGTCACGAGAGCATGTCCGGCAACGGCGAGGTGCTGTTCTCCATGGCCAATGCCGTTCGTCCGGGCACCTTCGACCTGGATGCCATCGACGACTTCCATACTCCGGCGGTGAGCTTCTTCCTGGGGCTGCCCGGTCCGCGCCATCCCAAACAGGCCTTCGACCTGATGGTCGCCGCCGCGCGCAAGCTGTCGTCCGAACTCAATGGCGAGTTGAAGGACGAGCAGCGCAGCGTCATGACCGCCCAGACCATCGAGCACTATCGCCAGCGCATCGTCGATTTCGAACGCAAGAGTCTGATGCTCAAGCGTTGATCGCGCCTGAGCGAACCAAGAGCAGCCTCGGCTGCTCTTTTTGTTTGTAATCTTTGCAGTGGCGCCCGCTGGCGCCAGGGCCACCCCAAGGGTGGCGACAGTGAGAGACCGCCATGACCGACGCCCAAGATGCCGTCACCCGGATCGCCGCCCTGCGCAGCGAAATCGATGCCCACAACTACCGTTACTATGTGCTCGACGAGCCCAGTGTGCCCGATGCCGAATACGACCGGCTGTTCAACGAACTCAAGGCGCTGGAAGCCGAGCATCCCGAACTGGTGACGCCCGATTCGCCGACCCAGAGGGTCAGTGGGTCCGCCCTGGCGGCCTTCGGCACCATCCGCCACGAGGTGCCCATGCTCAGCCTGGGCAACGCCTTCGCCGACGAGAGTCTGCAGGACTTCGACCGCAGCGTGGGCAAGCGCCTGCGCGAGGAGTTCGGCGAAACCGATTTCGCCGGGCCGGATTCGGGGGTGGAATACACCTGCGAGCCCAAGCTCGATGGCCTGGCGGTCAGTCTGCTGTACGAGGACGGGGTACTGACCCGCGGCGCCACCCGGGGCGACGGCACCACCGGCGAGGACATCACCGCCAATGTCCGCACCATCCGCAACGTCCCGCTGCGCCTGCAGGGCGAAGGCTGGCCGAGCGTACTGGAAGTGCGCGGCGAGGTGTTCATGTCCCGGGCCGGTTTCGAAGCCTTGAACGCCAGGGCCATGGAGAGTGGTGGCAAGACCTTCGCCAATCCGCGCAACGCGGCAGCGGGCAGCCTGCGCCAGCTGGATTCGCGCATCACCGCCCAGCGGCCGCTGGAGTTCTGTGCCTACGGCTTCGGTCGCGTCGAAGGCGGCGGCCTGCCGGACACCCAGTACGCCATCCTGCAGCAGCTCAAGGCGTGGGGCATCCCCATCAGCCGCGAGCTGCGCAAGGTGCAGGGGGCCGAAGGTTGCCGCGCCTACTACCAGGACATTGGCCAGCGGCGCGATGGCCTGGCCTACGAGATCGATGGCGTGGTCTACAAGGTCAATCGCCTGGACTGGCAAGGCGAGCTGGGTTTCCGTGCGCGCGAGCCGCGTTGGGCTCTGGCACACAAGTTTCCCGCCCGTGAAGAGCTGACCGAATTGCTCAATGTCGAATTCCAGGTAGGGCGCACCGGCGCCATCACGCCGGTCGCCCGACTCAAGCCGGTGCAGGTGGCGGGTGTCACCGTGACCAATGCCTCCCTGCACAACATGGACGAGATCGCCCGGCTGGGGGTGATGATCGGCGACAGCGTGATCGTCCGCCGCGCCGGGGACGTCATCCCGCAAATCATGCAGGTGGTGCCGGAGCGACGTCCGGCGGATGCGCGATCGGTAGAGATCCCCACGCGCTGTCCGGTCTGTGGCTCGGCGGTGGAACGGACCCAACTGGTCAAGCGCGCCAAGGGCAAGGAGTCGGTGAGCGACGGCGCTGTCTATCGCTGCGTCGGTCGCCTGGCCTGCCAGGCCCAGCTCAAGCAGGCGGTCATCCATTTCGCCTCGCGCCGGGCCATGGACATCGACGGTCTGGGCGATCGTATCGTCGAGCAGCTGGTGGACCGTGACTTGGTCAAGTCGCCGGCCGATCTCTACACCCTGACCTACGAGCAGGTCTTCGAACTCGAAGGCTTCGCCGAGGTGTCGAGCCGCAATCTGCTCGCCGCCATACAGGCCAGCCGCCAGCCGACGTTGGCGCGCTTCATCTTCGCCCTGGGCATTCCCGAGGTGGGGGAGGAGACCGCCAAGCGACTGGCGCGTGCCCTGGGCAGTCTGCAGCGCATCCGTGAGGCCTTGCCCGAGGTGCTGGTCTATCTGCCGGACGTAGGGCCGGAGGTGGCCTTCGAAATCCATAACTTCTTCCAGTCCGCGCACAACCGCGACGTGCTGGAAGCGCTGCTGGCCAATGGCATCGAGCTGGCCGACGAAGGCGAGGTGCATGCCGAATTCTCGGGCTACGCCAGCTTCGCCGACTTCCTCGACCAGTTGCACATTCCCTACCTGGGCAAGACGGGCGCCAAGACCCTGGCCAAGGCCTTTCCGAGTTTGGCCGCCCTGATCGAAGGCTCCCAGGACTGGCTGACCTTCAAGACGCTTTCCGGCCTCAACGAGAGGGCCAAACAGGGGCTGCGCGAATACTTTGCCGATCCGGCGAACGTGGCCAAGGCGTTGGCCATCGAGGCCCAGCTCAAGGCCTTCGGCATGCACTGGGAAAGCACCCGGCAAGCTGTGCAGGGCTTGCCCTTCGCCGGGCAGACCTGGGTGCTCACCGGCACCCTGGAGGCGATGAGTCGCGACGAGGCCAAGGAGCGCCTGGAGGCCCTGGGCGCCAAGGTGTCGGGTTCGGTATCGGCCAAGACCGCCGTGGTGGTGGCAGGGCCGGGAGCGGGTTCCAAGCTGACCAAGGCGACGGAGCTGGGAGTGAAGGTGCTGGATGAGGCGGCCTTCCTGCAGGTCCTGGAGGCTCAGGGGCGTTAACCTCGGCGATGGGAGGCGTCCAGGCTTAAGTTCGCGGGTCTTCTGCTGCAGCTAAGTCCTTGTATGGCTTGCAACTTCGTCCCAACCGCGTAGAATGGCGCACCTCACCTCAGGGTGAGGCGTTATGGTGGCTCCGTCGGTCCCCCCGCAACGATCAGCCGTGAACCCGGTCAGGCCCGGAAGGGAGCAGCCGCAGCGGTGATGTCGTGTGCCGGGGTGTGGCTGGCGGGGCCACCTCCATTTCTGCCCTCCGCTTTTTTCCCCGCATTTTTCCTCCCATCCAGGCTTTTTCTGCCGTTAACCCCTTCACGAGTCAATCGTGATGCGGTGCACTGTTTGCTTCGTGGCTTCATGCCATCATTCGAGTAGCATTCTCACTTATGGACTGACGTCCAAGGACTCATCGTGAAGAACGGACTCGAAAGCGCCGGACGCGCCCTCAGCCTCGGTTTGCATCCCTATCGCATCACCTGCCGGCACGCGCCCGACGCGATGCTGGTCGCCCAGATCTATCATCCCAGCGAGCCCCTGTTGCTGCTCAAGCTCGACCTGAGCAACGACGACGCCTGCAATCCTTTCAAGATGAATGCCACCGTGGCGAGCCTGCGGGTCCAACTGGATGCGCTGGCGGCCTATGTCGCCAGCGTGGTGCTGGCCGATGGCGAAGACCGCTGCCTGCGCGCCTGAGCGTGCTCCGACGGCCGTGGTTTCCGGCGCCGATCGCTTGAAAGGTCGGATCGCCGCCTCCACTTAGGGGGTAACCCTGGCCCGTCATACGGTCTGGCGGTTGAGCATGCGGGGTGCATTAAACGCACCTCTTCGTTAGCATGTGCTCCCTTCCCGTCTTCTCCCGATCAGGTCTCGATGAGTTACCAGGTTCTTGCGCGCAAATGGCGCCCGCGGTCGTTCCGCGAAATGGTCGGCCAGACCCATGTGCTCAAGGCGCTGATCAATGCGCTGGACAACGAGCGGCTGCACCACGCCTATCTTTTCACCGGTACCCGCGGAGTGGGCAAGACCACCATCGCGCGGATCCTGGCCAAGTGCCTGAACTGCGAGACCGGCATCAGCTCCACTCCCTGTGGCACCTGCTCGGTGTGTCGTGAGATCGACGAGGGACGTTTCGTCGATCTCATCGAGGTGGACGCCGCCAGTCGTACCAAGGTGGAAGACACCCGCGAGCTGCTGGAGAACGTGCAGTACGCGCCGTCCCGCGGTCGCTACAAGGTGTACCTCATCGACGAGGTGCACATGCTCTCCACCCACAGCTTCAACGCCCTGCTCAAGACGCTGGAAGAGCCGCCGCCCCACGTTAAGTTCCTGCTCGCCACCACCGATCCGCAGAAGCTGCCGGTCACCATCCTCTCGCGCTGTCTGCAGTTCGCCTTGAAGAACATGCCACCGGAGCGGGTCGTCGCGCACCTTCAGCAGGTGTTGGCTGCGGAAAGCATTCCTTTCGAGGACGATGCGCTCTGGCTGCTGGGTCGTGCTGCCGATGGCTCCATGCGCGATGCCATGAGCCTGACCGACCAGGCGATCGCCTTCGGCGAGGGCAAGGTGCTGGCCACCGACGTGCGCGCCATGCTCGGCACCCTCGATCATGGCCAGGTCTACGACGTCCTGCAGGCCCTGCTGGAAGGCGATGGCCGCGCCGTGCTGGAAGCGGTGCGCCATTTGGCCGAGCAGGGTCCCGACTGGAGCGGCGTGTTGGCCGAATTGCTAAACGTGCTGCACCGGGTGGCCATCGCCCAGGTGCTGCCCGATGCGGTGGACAACGGCCAGGGTGACCGCGAACGCGTCCTGACCCTGGCGCAGTCGCTGCCGGCCGAGGACGTCCAGTACTACTACCAGTTAGGGCTGGTCGGGCGGCGTGATTTGCCGCTGGCGCCGGACCCGCGGCACGGCTTCGAGATGGTCTTGCTGCGGATGTTGGCCTTCCGGCCAGCGGGTGCGGCGATTCCCGAGCGCCCAGCCTTAAAGACGACGGGAGCCAGCCCGGCCACGGCTGACTCCGACCAGCGTCCGGTGGCCGCGGCGGCCCCTACGCCCCTGCCTGCGCCAGCGGTGGCACCTGCGCCGGTGCCGGCAACGCCAGCATCGAGTAATACCACCCCTACAGAAGAGTCGGTAGATCTCCCCTGGGAGGAACCTGCGCCCGTGGCGACCAAGGCGGCTCCGGCTCCGGCTCCGGCTCCGGCTCCGGTCGAGGTGGTCGCTACGCCGGTCGTACCCAAGGCGCTGCCGACCCCCCAGGTCGAGGCGACCCCTGAAGCCACGGTGATCGCCGAGCTGCCAGCGGACACCTCCGGTGACGACTTGGACGGTGACGAAGAGCCGCCGCCGGCCGAGGATTACTACGAGGTGGGGCTTGACGACTATCTCGACAGCCTCGGTGAGCCGGCAGCCGACGAGATCGCCATGGCGCCGGCGCCTGACGTGCAGCCGGCCACCGGTCTTGCGGCCGACTGGCTGGCGTTGTTCCCGGAGTTGAAGCTGGGCGGCCTGACGGCCAGCATCGCCGCCAACTGCACCCTGGTGGCGCTGGAGGGCGACCACTGGCACCTGCACCTGGACCCGGCGCAGAGCGCCCTGTTCAACGCCAACCAGCAGCGCCGCCTCAACGACGCCCTGAACCAGCAGCAGGGCCGGACCATCACGCTCCAGGTGACCATCCAGGCCCCGGAGCAGGAAACGCCCGCCCAGGCCGCCGCACGGCGCCGCGCGGAGCGCCAGCGGCAGGCGGAGCAATCCATCCAGGACGATCCGCTGATCCGCCAGATGATGCAACAGTTCGCCGCCACGGTGCGTGCGGGTACCATCGAGCCGGTCGACACCCAAGCCTGACCGGTTTTCCATTCATAGTTCGAGGTAGCAGACATGATGAAAGGTGGCATGGCCGGCCTGATGAAGCAGGCCCAGCAGATGCAGGAAAAGATGCAGAAGATGCAGGAAGAGCTGGCGAACGCCGAGGTGACCGGTCAATCCGGCGCCGGCCTGGTCAGCGTCGTCATGACCGGCCGACACGACGTCAAGCGCGTCAGCCTGGACGACAGCCTGATGCAGGAAGACAAGGAAATCCTCGAAGACCTGATCGCCGCCGCGGTGAACGATGCCGTGCGCAAGATCGAGCAGAACAGCCAGGACAAGATGTCCGGTATGACCGCCGGCATGCAGCTACCGCCCGGCTTCAAGATGCCCTTCTAGAGGGCTCTTGCCACGGGTGCCGGCGAGGCACCCGTTTCCTTCGCTCTTCATCACGGTAGTCCATGAGCTTCAGTCCCCTGATTCGCCAATTGATCGATGCGCTCCGCGTGCTGCCCGGCGTCGGCCAGAAGTCCGCCCAGCGCATGGCCCTGCAACTGCTCGAACGCGAACGCCAGGGCGGCCTGCGCCTGGCCAATGCCCTCAGTGCCGCCATGGAAGGGGTAGGTTACTGCCGCCAGTGTCGCACCCTGAGCGAAGACGAGATCTGTGGTTTCTGCGCCGATAGCCGCCGCGACGACAGTATTCTCTGCGTGGTGGAAGGCCCCATGGACGTCTTTGCCGTGGAGCAGACCGGTTTCCGGGGGCGTTACTTCGTGCTCAAGGGACACCTGTCGCCCATCGATGGCCTGGGCCCGGACGCCATCGGCGTCCCCGAACTCGAACGGCGGGTCAGCGAAGGCAACTTCCAGGAAATGATCATCGCCACCAACCCCACGGTGGAAGGCGAGGCGACCGCCTACTACATCGCCCAGCTGCTGGCCCCCAGGGGCCTGACCATCTCGCGTATCGCCCATGGCGTGCCCCTTGGTGGCGAGCTGGATTTGGTCGATGGCGGCACCCTGACCCACGCCTTCGCCGGGCGCAAGCCGATCAGTCTCTAGGCTACTGGGCCCAGGACGCGCCAGCGGTTGGTGATTGCGCAAGGACGGCCAGGTATTGTCACCCGGAACAGGTGATCCTGACGTGGTCGAACAACACCAGGTCAACCCCATGGATCTGCCCGTCACGCTTTCGCGCACTTCCACCTATCCGCAGCGTTTCGACAGGGTTCTTGCCTACATCGAAGCCAATCTGGAGGGTGACCTGTCGGTAACAGCCCTGAGTGAGGTGGCCGCTTTCTCGGCTTTTCACTTCCATCGGCAGTTCACCGCCTACCTGGGGATGCCGGTTGCCCGCTACGTGCAGCTGCTGCGCCTGCGGCGTGCCGGGTTGAGCCTGCTTGCGGCCAGGCGCCGCTCCGTGCTGGAGGTAGCGCTGGAGGCCGGCTTCGAAAGCCCTGAAGCCTTCAGCCGGGCGTTCCGCCGGCTCTTCGGTCAGGCGCCGCGACGGTTCCGCCAGACGCCCGATTGGCGGCCCTGGCATCTGGTGTTCGACATTCCTCGACTATCCAGGAGTCTTGTCATGCAAATACGTCTAGTGGAATTCACTGCCGTCAGGATCGCTGCCTTCGAACACCGGGGACCGCGTCAGAACGTCGAGGAGAGCGTGCGCATCTTCATCGACTGGCGCAAGCTCAGTGGCCAGTCGCCGGTGGCGACCAGCCGTTCCTTCGGGATTCCTTTCGGCAATCCCGATACGACGCCCGCTGAGGATTTTCGCTTTGCCATTGGCGGAGAGATCAACGAAGACGTCCGGCCCAATCCGCATGGGGTACGGGAACTGCTCATTTCTGGTGGCCGCTATGCCGTGGTCCGCCACCTAGGTTCGACCGATCGTATCGACGAGAGCATCTACCCGCTCTATCGCGACTGGCTGCCCGGTAGTGGTGAGGAGTTGCGCGACGCGCCACTGTTCTTCCATTACCTGAGCGTCTATCCGGAAACGCCCCAGGAGCGCTGGCAGACGGATATTTACGTACCTCTCGTCTGAACAGGTAACTGGACGCTTCGCGCACGCGCCGGCAGGCGATAGAGGTGTGACACGACGTACTGTCTCCACCGCGTTACTCGAGCTGTATCTGGTGATCGAGAAGCATTATCATTATCGGAAGTCAGCTGCTTCCGAGGATGGTGATGCAGACGCTCGAGTCCGACCCACACGGGCACATCCGGACCCTCTACCTGGACCACCACGGCTGGCTGCGCGCGCGGCTGCAGCGGCGGCTGGGCTGCTTCGGGCAGGCGGCCGATCTGGCCCAGGACACCTTTCTCCGGTTGTTGGCGCGGGAAGGCGAGCTGGAGCGGTTGCGGGAGCCGCGCGCCTTTCTCGCCACCATCGCCCAGGGCCTGCTGGCCAATCATTGGCGCCGACAGGCGCTGGAACGCGCCTATCTGGAAGTACTGGCCGCGCGTCCGCCCGAGGTACAGCCCTCGCCAGAAGCCCAGGCGCTGATCCTGGAAACCCTCACCGAGCTCGATGCGCTGCTCGACCGGCTGCCCGCTCGGGTGCGCCAGGCCTTCCTGCTGGCACAACTCGAAGGCCTCACCTATGCCGTCGTCGCCCAGCGCCTGGGTGTGTCGGAGCGGATGGTGAAGAAATACATGGCCCAGGCCATGCTGCATTGCCTGGAACTGGTGTCTTGAGCGCCCTGAGTCGCGACCGGGGTAACCCCCTGGAGGAGGCCGCCCACTGGTTCGCCGAACTGGCCGCCGATGAGGTGGACCCGGCCACCGAGCGTGCCTGGGAGCGCTGGCTGCAGGCGGACAGTCGCCATGCGGTGGCCTGGGCGCGGGTCGAGGAGATCAGTGGGCGCTTCCGCGCGCTACCGGCCTCCGGGCGAGCGGTACTGGCGCGGCGCGACAGCCTGGGACGTCGCCACGCGCTCAAAATGCTGAGTCTGGCGCTGGGTGGATTGGCACTGGGCTGGAATCGCGGGGATGACTGGCGCCTGGGGCAAGGCGCCGAGCTGAGCACCGCGGTCGGTGAAATTCGTGCGTTCGCATTGGCTGAGGGCACCCGGGTCTGGCTCGACACCGACAGCCAGCTGGCGCGGGAAGCAGCGCCTGGCCGCTGGCGGCTGCTGCGCGGCGAGGCGCTGTTCGAGCAGCAAAGCGGGGCACCGTCCCTGCTGCTGGAGACCGCGGTCGGCAGGGTGCGACTCGGCGTGGGTTGCTGTGGCGTACGCAGTCGCGACGACGGTTTGGAGGTCGCGGCCTTCCGCGGCGTTCAGCAGCTGTTTCCGCGGCAGGCGCGGCCACAGGTCCTGAGCGAGGGAACGCGAGCCCTGATGACCGCCACCGTGGTGCAGCCGCTGGGCCGGGTCGATCCTGGTCGGCAACTGTGGCGGCAGGGCCGGCTGGTGGTGAACGACTGGTCGCTGGGTGCCTTGGTGGATGAACTCGCGCGCTATCGCCCGGGCCTGCTGACCTGTACCGCCACGGTGGCCAGCCTGCGCGTGGTGGGCAGCTATCCCCTCGATGACACCGACCGAGCCCTGGCGGCGCTGGCCGACAGCCTGCCAGTGCGAGTCGAACGGCGCCTGCCCTGGTGGGTGCAGATCGTGCCCGCCTGAAAAAAACTGCAGCGGGCGGTTCCCCTTTGGCGCGCTCGCGGGGCTCAGGGAGACAAAGATCCATCATTCGAGGCTCCCATGCTCTGCCACTCTCGCTTCAAACTCCATCCGCTGCGCCGTGCAGCCCGCACCTTCGCCCTGGTCGTGCCGCTCGGGATCGCGACCCTCGCCGCGCCTGGCGCCTCGCCTTGCGCCGCGCCCGTTGCCCAGGAGTATCGTATCCAGGCGGGTAGCCTGGCGACGGTCCTGAGTACCTTCGCCGCCCAGAGCGGTGTCCTGCTGTCGGCACCCGCTCAGGGATTGGCGGGGCGCCAAAGTGCGGGGTTGCAGGGGCGTTATACGGCCACGGAAGGCTTCCAGCGGATCCTCGAGGGCAGTGGCCTGCAGGCGGTGCGCCAGGCCGACGGCAGCTATCGCCTGGAGATCGTATCCGCGAGCGGAGTGACTTCCCTGAGCGACACCACGGTGACCGGCTTCGCCCTGGGCAATGCCTTGGGCGAGACCGACGGCTATCTCGCCACCCACAGCGACGTGGCCACCAAGACCAGCAAGGCGTTGCTGGAGACCTCGCAGTCAGTATCGGTGGTGACCCGCGAGCAGATCGACGACCAGGGCGCCAAGACCGTCCAGCAGGCCATGAAGTACACCCCGGGGATCTTCACCGGGCAAGTCGGGGCGTCCAATCGCTACGACTACGTGGTGATGCGCGGTTTCGCCGACAACAGCGTCGACAACGTCTTTCTCGATGGCCTCAAGACCATGGGCGACAGCGGCACCTTCAGCTCGCTGCAGGTCGATCCCTATTTCCTCGAACGCATCGACGTGGTGAAGGGGCCGGCATCGGTGCTCTATGGCCGCAGCCTGCCAGGTGGGCTGGTGGCCCTGACCAGCAAGAAGCCTTTGTACCAGCCCTATCACCAGGTGCAGGCCACCCTGGGCAATCTCGGCCAGCGCGGTGCCGGCTTCGATTTCGGCGGCCCGCTGGACGAGGAGGGGCGTATCGCCTATCGCCTGGTGGGGCTGGCCCAGCACAGCGATACCCAATTCGATCACGTGGAAGAAGAGCGCTACGCCCTGGCACCCAGCCTGGCCATCGACCTGAGCGATGCCACTACCCTGACCCTGCAGGCCTATCTGCAGAAGGATCCGGACGGCGGCTACCACAGCGGGGTGCCGGCCGAGGGCAGTCTCTATCGCCGCAATGGCCGCTACATCAGCAACCACTTCTTCGACGGCGAGCCGGCGCACGATAAGTTCGAGCGGACCCAGCAGATGGTCGGCTATCAGTTCGAGCATAGATTCAATGACGTCTGGAGCGCCCGGCAGAATTTCCGCTACGCCAAGTCACGGGTCGAGCTGGAACAGGTCTATGGCTACGGCTATGTCGGCGACAGCGATCTGCTCAATCGCTACTACTCCGGCGGCCGCGAGAACCTGCATGCCTATACCCTGGACAACATGGTCCAGGCGGACTTCGATTGGGCGGGTACGCGGCATACGCTGCTGGCCGGCGCCGACTACCAGCGTCGCTGGACCGGGGTGGACTGGCCCAGTGGCACCGCCGATCCGCTGGACGCCTTCGATCCGAGTTATGGCGGCCAGGTGACGATCTACCCCGGCAGCGAGTACCGCCGCGAACTGGAGCAGACCGGCGTCTACCTGCAGGATCTGATCGAATTGGACCGCTGGCGTTTCTCTCTGGGCCTGCGCCAGGACTGGGTTGAGATCGGTATCGAGGATCGCGCCAACGGCTCGCGCAGCAGCGAGCGCCGTGGCCAGGCCAGTGGGCGTGCCGGGGTGCTCTATCTGTTCGACAACGGCCTGGCGCCCTACCTGAGCTATTCCACATCCTTCAATCCCAACGCCTACAACGACGCGGCGGGCAATCCGCTGGAACCCACCGAGGGCAAGCAGTGGGAGCTGGGCCTGAAGTACCAGCCGCCGGGTAGCAGCAGTTACTACACCGCCTCGCTGTTCCACATCACCCAGGAGAACGTGGCAACCAAGCTGCCGCAGGAGGACTTCTATTCCTCGGTGGGTGAGATCCGTTCGCGGGGGCTGGAGCTGGAAGGGCACCTGCAACTGGCCGAGCGGCTCAAGCTGCTGGGCAGCTACACCTTCACCGACATCGAGTACACCCAGGCGCTGGACGGCACCCAGGGCAACACCCCGAACCAGGCGCCACGCCACCAGGCGTCGCTATGGGGGCAGTACGAATTGGCCGGACCGCTGGCGGGCTTCAGCGTCGGCGCAGGGGCGCGCTACGTGGGCACCAGCTGGGCGGACAAGGCCAATACCCGCAAGGTACCGGCCTACACCCTGGTGGACGCCATGCTCGCCTACGACTTCAGCCGACTGGGCCTGCCGGGGCTCACCGCGCGGGTCAATGCCAACAACCTGATGGGCAAGGACTATGTCGCGTCCTGCTACAGCCTGGACTTCTGCTACTTCGGGGAGGAGCGAAACGTCACCGCGACGGTGAGCTACAGCTTCTAGCGGGAACGGGGTCCTGCGGCAGGCAGGACCCCGGCGTCAGCCTTCCAACTGGCCGCCCGCCAGGGCGCAGAGGCGGGCGGAGTCGAGGATGCGCACTTCCTTGCCTTCGGCCGCCAGCACGCCGCTCTGCTGGAACCGGGTGAACACCCGCGACACGGTTTCCACGGCCAGGCCGAGGAAATTGCCGATCTCGTTGCGCGACATGCTCAGGTGGAATTGCTGGGCGGAGAAGCCGCGGGCATGGAAGCGCGCCGAGAGATTGACCAGGAAGGTGGCGATGCGCTCGTCGGCGCTCTTCTTCGATAGGAGCACCATCATCTGCTGGTCGTCGCGGATCTCGCGGCTCATCACCCGCAGCAGCTGCCGGCGCAGTTGCGGCAGTTGCTCGGAGAGTTCGTCCAGGCGCTCGAAGGGGATCTCGCAGACGGTCGTGGTCTCCAGCGCCCGAGCCGAGACCGGATAGCGCTCGCTGTCCATGCCCGAGAGCCCGACCAGTTCGCTGGGCAGGTGGAAGCCGGTGATCTGCTCTTCGCCGGCGTCGCTCAGGCTGCTGGTGCGCAGGGCGCCGGAACGTACTGCATAGACCGAGCCGAAGGCATCGCCCTGGCGGAACAGGTAATCACCCTTGGCCAGCGGCCGGCCGCGCTTGACGATCTGGTCGAGGGCATCCAGGTCTTCCAGGTCGAGCGAGAGCGGCAGGCACAGCGAGGCGAGGCTGCAATCCTTGCAATGGGCCTGGGCGGTGCGCAGCTTGAGGGGCTCGGTCATGGGGGCGGGTCGCTTCTCGTCTGGTTCTAAAAGTCTAACTTTAGCAGTCATGGCAGCCATGATTCATATCACCCGGGAAAAGCGTTGCCGGTCGCCGTCCGGCAAATAGCGGTCGAACAGCATGCACAGGGCGCGGATCAGCAGCCGTCCGGGCGGCAATACCTGGAGGCCGCGCGTGTCGAGACGGATCAGGCCATCGGCGGCCATGACTTCGAGCTGGGGCCAGGCCTCGGCGAAGTACTGGCGGAAATCCAGTTCGCAACTGCGCTCGATGGCCGCGAAATCCAGCTGGAAGTGGCAGATCAACTGGGCGATCACCGCGCCGCGGATGCGGTCGTCCCGCGAGCGGCGCAGGCCACGGGTCACCGCCAGTTCGCCGTGGCCCAGGCGCTCTTGGTAGCCGGCGAGATCGGGGTTGTTCTGGCAGAGCACTTCGCCGATCTGGCTGATGGCGGAGACGCCCAGGCCCAGCAGGTCGCAATGACCATGGGTGGTGTAGCCCTGGAAGTTGCGTTGCAGGGTGCCGTCTTCCTGGGCAATGGCCAGGTCATCGTCGGGCAGGGCGAAGTGATCCATGCCGATGTAGCGATAGCCAGCGGCCAGCAGCTGTTCCACGGTGCGCTGCAGCATCTCTAGTTTGGCCGCAGGTTCCGGTAGCTCACTGGCCTCGATGCGCCGCTGGGGCGGAAAGCGTTGCGGCAGATGGGCATAGTTGAACACCGACAGCCGATGGGGTTGCAGTTCCAGCACCCGCGCCACGGTCTGGGCGAAGCCGGCCGGAGTCTGCCGCGGCAAGCCGTAGATGAGGTCCAGGTTGATGGAGCGGTAACCGAGGGCGCGGGCGGCCTCCACCAGGGTGCGGGTGTCGTCGAAGGGTTGCAGGCGGTTGATCGCCAGCTGCACCTGCAGGTCGAGATCCTGGACGCCGAAGCTGACGCGGTTGAAGCCCAGTTCGCGCAGCAGACCCATGGTGCTCCAATCGGCTTCGCGTGGATCGATCTCGATGGAGTAGTCGCCATGGTCATCGTCGGCCAGGGTGAAGTGGCGCCGCAGGTCGGCCATCAGCTCGCGCAGTTGCATGGGATTGAGAAAGGTCGGGGTACCGCCGCCGAGGTGCAATTGTTCCACCCGCTGCCCGCCGTCCAGGTGGCGGCTGGTGAGGGCCATTTCCTCGCGCAGGGCCGCGAGGTAAGCGGCGCTGCGGCTGCGGTCCTTGGTGATGACCTTGTTGCAGGCGCAGTAGTAGCAGATGTTGGCGCAGAAGGGCACGTGGACGTAGAGCGACAGCGGACGACCGGCCTGGCGGCTCAGGCGCAGGGCGCCGAGCAGGTCGAAGGCACCGATGCCGTCGTGGAATTGCACGGCGGTGGGGTAGGAGGTGTAGCGGGGGCCGGCGCGATCGTAGCGCGCGATGAGCTCGGCGTCCCAGGCGAGGGCAGATGGCATGCCAGGCTCCGAAAGTTTTGAGGCGCCCAGTGTGAGGGGCACAGACCAGGCTTTATTGATCCAGATCAATGGATAGCCGGTTAAGCTTTGGCGTTTGGACGAGGAGTAGCCCATGGCAGACGAGTTGTACCTCGACACCTTTCGCGAGGTCCGTCCGGCAGGATCACCCCTGGCGACGCTGTTACTTGCCCACGGTGCCGGCGCGGGAATGGACAGCCCCTTCCTGGAACAACTGGCGGTGGAACTGGCGCGGCGCGAGATTCGTACCCTGAGATTCGACTTTCCCTACATGGCGCGGGCCCGTGCCGAGGGCAAGCGGCGTCCGCCGGATCCGGCGCCGGTCTTGCTTACGCACTGGCGCCAGCTGGTGGCGCGCTGGCGCGCGGCAGAAAGTGGATCGCTGTGGCTGGCGGGCAAGTCCATGGGCGGGCGGATGGCCAGTCTGCTGGCCGACGAACTGGGCGCGGCGGGACTGATCTGCCTCGGCTATCCCTTCCATCCGGCCGGCAAGCCCGAGCGACTGCGCACCGAACACCTGGCGACCCTGGCCACGCCGACACTGATCGTCCAGGGCGAGCGGGATGCCTTGGGCAACCGCAAGGAGGTGGCCGGTTATACCCTGGCACCGTCCATCGAGGTGCAGTGGATAGCCACGGCGGATCATGACCTCAAGGCGCTCAAGCGCAGCGGCCTGAGCCAAGCCCAGGTGCTGGCGGATACCGCGGCACGGGTAGCCGCCTTCGTGAGGACTGGCGGCTAGATCACCCGGAAGCCGCTGGTGCCATCGCGGCGCAATTGCTCGACCAAGCCGAATTCCCAATCGAGGTAGGCCTGCATGGCTTCGCGTGGGGCGTCGATGCCCTCATAGGGACGGCGGTAGCGGTCGCGGCGGGTCGACAGCAGCTGTGTCTCCCCGCTTTCCACCGGCAGCCCGGCGGCCAGCCAGGCTGAGGTACCGCCCTCCAGCAGCAGGACGGGACGGTCGGTGGTGGCCTGGACGTCGACGGCGGCGAAGGCAGCCAGCTGGCCGCTGCCACAGGTGAAGACATAGCGTTCGGCGGGCGGCAACGCGCCTGGCAGATCGGCGCGCAGCACCCAGGCGGCACCGGGGATGTGTCTCTGCACGTAGTTGGCGCTGGCGGTGACGTCCAGTACCCGGGTGCCCGGCTCGGCCAGCAACTCCTGCAGGCGCGCCACGGAAATACGCTCCACTGGCCCAGGCGTGGGGGCGGGTGCCTGCCAGGGACCGCTGGCACTCAGGGCGGCGGGTGGGATGTCGTCCACCACCGCCACCTCCCAGCCCATCTGCGCCAGCCAGGAAGCGCTCATGTTGGCGCGCACGCCGTCGTCGTCCACCAGTGCCAGGCGCGCGCCGCGGACCGGGGCGCTGTGGTCGGTCTCCTGCACCAACTGGCCGCCCGGGGTGGAGCGGGCGCCGGGCAGATGGCCGGCGGCGAATTCCTCAGGGGTGCGCACGTCGATCAGGTAATTCGTTCGCTGGGGATTGGTGCGCCAGGCGTCCAGTTCGCTGAAGGGGAGGCGGGCGACGCCGGCGCGGTCGGCCACCTGGCGAGCGCGGGCGGCCGCGGTTGCCCGGGTGGCTGGCGTGACGTCGCCGAAGCGGCGCGCCTGGCCGTGCTCCAATTGCTGACCCGCCAGGGTCCAGCCAATGGTGCCGTTGCGCAGGGCCGCCACCGGATTGGGGATGCCGGCGTTGATCAGCGACTGGGCGCCGATCAGGCTGCGGGTACGGCCGGCGCAGTTGACGATGACCCGCGTCCGGGGATCGGGTGCCAGCTCGGCGACGCGCAGCACCAGTTCGGCGCCCGGTACGCTGACGCCGCCGGGGATGCTCATGGTCTGGTACTCCTCGAAGCGACGGGCGTCGAGGATTACCACGTCGGCGTCCTGATCCAGCAACGCCTTGACGTCCTCGGCCGGCAGCGAGGGGGTATGGCGCCTGCTCTCCACCAACTCACCGAAGGCCTTGCTCGGCACGTTGACGTCGATGAACAGCTCGCCGCCGCTGGCACGCCAGCCTGTCAGGCCACCGTCGAGCAGGGCCACGTCGGTATAGCCCAGGGCCTGCAGGCGCTCGGCGGCGCGTTCGGCCAGGCCTTCGCCACTGTCATAGAGGGTGATGGCCACGTCACGGCGCGGTAGGCGCGACCAGGCTTCCAGCTCCAGGCGCGACAGCGGCAGGTTGGCGGCCCAGAGTGGATGGCCTTCGGCGAAAGGCGCTTCCTCGCGGACATCGAGCAGGGCGACTTCCGCCCCGGCGAGCAGGGCCTGGCGGATTTCGGCAGGGGTACGGAGGGCGGTCATGGCGTAGCGTTCTCCTGGGACAGGTCCCACAGGTTGGGCAACTGGCGATTGGTGTAGCCGGAAATGAAGGGTTTCTCCTGGCCGTCGAGGTCATAGACGGCGCGGCGCACGGCGCCGATGTTGCCGCCATAGACGTGGATGCTGATGGAGGTGCGGTCGGCATAGGCGTTGCTGACCTGGTGGATGTCACCCACCCGCGGCGACACGGCTTCCACCTGGCCTGGCTCCAGGCGTACGGGCGCACCTTCCGGCGACAGGCGACCATCGGGCGCTCTGGCGAAGCCCTGGGCGTTCTCGGCGCCGCGCAGCATGCCGATCAGGCCCCAGGTGCGATGGTCGTGCACCGGAGTGACCTGGCCCGGGCCCCAGACGAAACTCACCACCGAAAAGCGCTGGCGGGCATCGGCATGCAGCAGGTACTGGCTATAGCGCTCGGGCCGGGGCAGGGCGCAGTCCTCGGGCAGCCAGTCGTCATGGCGCACCAGGTCGCCGAGCAGGGCCGCGCCGCGGGCCAGCAATTGGGCTTCGGCTGGCTGTTCGTCCACCAGGGCGGCGAGGTCGTGCAGGAACAGGCGCAGGCGGTCGAGCCTAGGGGTCATGACGGGCTCCACGAAGAGGGCGGGTAGGCAGTGGGGCCATTAAAGCAGGGCCGAGACCCTCGACCTTAGATCGATTGGTTCTGTGCTGAAAACCGATAAATGCATGTTTAAACAATTAAGTTATTTGAATTTGGCATATTAGGTTATGCGGAATCGGTATTTATTCTGTGCTGATAACCGGCGTTAGGTTCTAAGCGGACCAGGGCAACGCCCGTCGCCCTGGCATTTCTTCTGCCCTCGGAGCCTTTGCATGACCGCCTTCGTCCCCTCGCTCGCCAGCGTCCGTGCCCAGGTGTCCGCCGCCGAATGGGAGGCGCGGGTCAAGCTCGCGGCGGCCTATCGGTTGGCGGCGCGCGAACGCTGGACCGATCACATCTACACCCATTTTTCGCTACGGGTACCGGGGCCGGATGAGCACTTCCTGATCAATCCCTTCGGCCAGACCTTCGATGAGATCACCGCTTCCTCGCTGGTGAAGGTGGACATCGACGGAAAGATCGTCCTCGATCCCACGGGTTTCGGCATCAATCCCGCTGGCTATGTGATCCATAGCGCCATCCATCGCGCCCAACCCGAGACCCACGCGGTACTGCACACCCATACCGCCGCGGGCATCGGCGTCTCGGCCCAGCGCGGCGGCCTGCTGATGATCTCCCAGCACGCCATGAGGTTCTTCCGGCGCCTGGCCTACCACTGCTACGAGGGCGTGGCCCTGGACCTGGACGAGCAGAGCCGGCTGGTGGCCGATCTCGGGCCGCACCAGGCCATGATCCTGTGCAATCACGGCTTGCTCACCACCGGCCAGAGTCTGGAGGAGGCCTTCTGGCACCTCTACTATCTGGAGCGTTCCTGTGCCGCGCAGTTGGCAGCCCAGAGTGGCGGCGCCGAGCTGGTGATCGCCCCGGACGCCGTTGCGCAGAAGGTCAGCGACCTCATCCCTGGCAACCTGGCCCGCGGCGCCCATGTGCGTCACTGGGAGGCGGCGGTGCGCCAGCTGGAGCGCCAGGAAGGCCGGGAGTACGCGCTATGAAGCACCTGCTCGCCACCCTCGGGCTGGCGCTGCTGCTGGGGCAGGCCCAGGCAGCGCCGGATCTCTCCGGGGTGACCCTGGTACTGGGCGACCAGGCCCGCGGCCTACGCGCGATGATGGAAGCCGCCGGCACCCTCGAAGGGACGCCCTATCAGTATCGCTGGGCCAACTTCCAGGGCGCCGCGCCGCTGTTCGAGGCCCAGCGCGTCGGCGCGGTGGATACCTCCTACGCCGGTGATCTGCCGGTGTTGATGGCCGCATCGGGCGGTGTGCCGCTCAAGCTGATCGCCACCAACGTCGGTTTCCCCCAGGCCAATGGCCTGCTGGTGCAGCAGGATTCGCCGATTCGCTCGGTGCGGGATCTCAAGGGGCGCACCGTGGTGGTGTCCTCGGCCAAGGGCAGCATCTCCCAGCATCTGCTCTATGCCGCTCTGGAAGAGGCGGGCCTCAAGCGCGAGGACGTGACGGTCAAGTTCGTGTTGCCCACCGACGCCAGCGCGGCCTTCACTGCCGGGCAGATCGACGCCTGGGCCACCTTCGATCCCTATCTCGGCATCGCCGAGCAGCACGGTGCGCGCCTGCTGCGCGACGGCGAGGGGCTGACCACCGCCCTGGGCTTCCTCACCGCCACGCCGACGTCCCTGGAGGACCCGGCCAAGCGCGCCGCCATCGCCGATTTTGCCGAGCGCCTTTCGCGGGCAAGGGCCTGGGCAGTGGCTCATCCACAGGACTATGCCCGCGTCTATGCCGAGTTGACGCGTCTGCCGGAAGGCGCCGCGGCGGCCATCTCCGCCCGCACCTCCCGCGGCCTGCGCCCGGTGCAGCCAACGGACGTCGCGGCGGTGCAGAAGGTGGCCGATCTCTTCAGCGAACTTCAGGTACTGCCCAAGCCGGTCGAGGTAGCAACACTGGCCGATCCCTCCGTCTTCACCCAGGAGCCCACGCCATGACCTCCCTCCGCCGCATCCTGCTGGCACTGCCGGTGCTACTCGCCGCCAGCGCGGCCCTGGCCGCCGAGACCCTCACCCTGCGCATCGCCGACCAGAAGGGCAACATGCGCGCCCAACTGGAGGCGGCCGACGGGCTGCATGACCTGCCCGGCTATCGCATCCAGTGGGCGGAATTTCCCGCCGCCGCGCCCCTGGCCGAAGCCCTCAACGCCGGTGCGGTGGACGCCGGCATCATCGGCGATGGTCCGCTGCTGTTCGCCCTGGCTGCCGGTGCGCCGGTCAAGGCCATCGCCGTGGACATATCCGATCCCTATGGCACTGCGGTGATCGTGCCCCGCGACTCGCCGCTGCGCTCGGCCGCCGACCTCAAGGGCAAGCGCATCGCCACGGGGCGCGGTTCCATCGGGCACTACATCGCCCTCAAGGCGCTGGACTCGGTGGGGTTGACGGCCAAGGACGTGAGCTTCCGCTTCCTCGGTCCGGTGGACGCTAAGATGGCCCTGGCCAACGGTTCGGTGGACGCCTGGGCGACCTGGGAACCCTACACTGCCCAGGCCGAACGGGTGGATGGCGCCCGGGTGCTGGTCAATGGCCGCGGGCTCTGGGCGGGCAACAGCTTCCTCGCGGCCACCGACACCGCCCTGGCCGATCCGGCCAAGCGCGCGGCGCTGCAGGATTACCTGGATCGCCTGGCCGCCGCCCAGCGCTGGGGATATGCCAACCTCGACAGCTACGCCAAGACGCTGGCGCAGATCATCGGCTTTCCCGAGGCGGTGGCGCGATTGCAATTCGAGCGGCGCCAGCTGCATTGGGAGCCCATCGATGCCCAGGTGGTGGCCGATCAGCAAGCCGCGGCGGACTTCTATCACCGCAGCAGCCTGATCCCGCAGCGATTGGATGCCCAGGGGACCTTCGCCCAGGGCTTTCGCGTGGCCAAGGCGGGTGAGCAGCGGCAGGCGGCGCGGAAGTAGGGAGCAGTCTCCCTCTCTCCAGTCCTCTCCCTGAGGAGGTGGTTCGGCGCTGCCGCTAGGCGCTGAGCGCAGCCCAACACCATCCGCTGCGCAAAGCCGCGAGGTCTGCGCCGACCTATCCATATAACTCAAGCTTATTTCAAAAGTCCGTTATGCCCTTAGTACGCTATAAGTCTTGATCCATGGATGAGAGCTTTGCCATGCCGTTACCCCTTTCGTTTAGTCATCGTCCGCTCGCCCTCGGTCTCGCTGCGAGCCTGCTCACGGGCCTGCTCGTGGCGCCCCAGGCGGCCCAGGCCGAAGGTACCCTGCGCATCTCCGAGCAATTCGGGGTGTCCTACGTGATCCTGCATGTGGTGCGCGATCAGCAATTGATCGAGAAGCATGGCAAGCAAGAGGGCCTCGACATCAAGGTGGACTGGGTGAAGCTGTCCGGTGGCGCGGCCGTCAACGAGGCGGTGCTGTCGGGGGCGGTAGACGTGGGCTCTGCCGGTCTCGGGCCGCTGTTCACGCTCTGGGACCGCACCCATGGTCGCCAGAACGTCAAGGCCGTGGCCAGCCTGGGAGCCTTTCCCAACTACCTCGTCACCAACAATCCTCAGGTGAAGACCCTGGCGGACTTCACCGCCAAGGACCGCATCGCGGTGCCGGCGGTGAATGTGTCGGTCCAGTCGCGCATCCTGCAGTACGCCGCCGCCCAGGCCTTCGGCGAACAGAACTGGAATCGCCTGGAGCCGCTGACGGTCGCGGTGCCTCATCCCGATGCCGCGGCGGCGGTGATCTCCGGCGGTACCGAGATCAACAGCCACTTCGCCAATCCGCCGTTCCAGGAACAGGAACTGGCCAGCGGCAAGGTGCACAAGGTGCTCAGCTCCTACGACGTCCTCGGCGGTGCCGTTTCGCCCAACCTGGTGTTCGTCACCGAGAAATTCCGCCGGGACAATCCCAAGACCTACAAGGCCTTCCGCGAAGCCCTGGTCGAAGCTGGCCAGATCATCGAGAAGGACAAGGCCGCTGCCGCCCGTACCTACATCAAGGTGGAGAATTCCAAGCTCGACCCGGCGCTGGTCCAGCAGATCATCGAGAGCCCCGAGGTCAACTTCGACACGGCGCCGCAGAACACCCTGAAGCTCGCGGAGTTCATGTACCGCATCGGGGCGATCCGCAACCAGCCCGCGTCCTGGCAGGACTATTTCTTCGTCGACACGCCCGACCAGAAGGGCAGTTGATCCTTTTCCCAAGGGTTCCACCGGACCACCGGACGAGCCTTAGAGCCTGTTCAAAGTCTCGCGAGCTAGAGCCAAACGAGGCGAAAAGGGCTGAGGAAGCGGAGTTTACGAGTGGTAAATGAGCATTCCGAAGCCATTTTCAACGCCGTTTGGCCGACGCGCAGCAGACTTTGAACAGGCTCTTAGACACCTCGAGGTCTCTCCATGGCTATTCCTTCGATTCTCCAACGCCTCTGGCTGCTCCTGGCGAGCGGTGCCCTGGCGCTGTCCGCCCAGGCTGCCGAACCCCAGAAGATTCGCCTCGGCATCAACGATAGCCCGCAGAACGCCGCCCTGGAGCGCGCCGCCGAGCTGGCGCGGGAAAAGGGCGTGGAGGTGGAGATCGTCGCCTTCAGCGACTGGAACACGCCGAACCTGGCGCTCGCCCACGGCGACATCGACGTCAACTACTTCCAGCATCAGCCGTTCCTGGACAACGCCAATGCCCAGAATGGCTATGGCCTGGTGCCCATCGCCTATGGCGTGGAGAACAAGGTCGGGCTCTATTCCAAGCGGGTGAAGAGCTTCGCCGAGGTGCCCGATGGTGCCACCGTGGCGGTGGCCGACGATCCGGTCAACCAGGGGCGCGGGTTGCAGCTCTATGCCCGCGCCGGGCTGATCCAGCTCAAGGCCGACGCCGGGCCCAAGGCCAGCCTGCAGGACATCGTCGCCAATCCCAGGCATTTGACGTTCATCGAGCTGCCGGGTCCACAACTGGCGCGGGTACTGGACGACGTGACCCTGGCACAGAGCTATCCCTCGCACATCCTCGCGGCCGGCACCACCGACCCTAACAGCGCCCTGCTGTTCAGCGACGATGAGGCCAACGGCCACCTCTATGCCCTGCGCTTCGTCACCAAGCCGGAAAAGGCCGACGACCCGGCGATCCGTACCTTCATCCAGGTGTTCCAGAGCGATCCGCGGGTGCGCGAGGCCATCGCCCAGGCCTATGGCAATCCGCAGCTCTACAGCCTGGCCTGGCTGAACCGGCAGGAGGCTTCGCGATGAGCAGTGCACTACGGCAAACCCTGGAACGGCAGACGCCAGTCGAGCCCGGGACGGTGCCCGCGCGGGAGCACCTGCGCCTGAGCGGGGTGCAGAAGGTCTATACCGGTGGCGCGCTGCCGGTCACCGCCCTGGCGGACATCGACCTGTCCATCGCGCGCGGCGAGATCTTCGGCATCATCGGCCGCAGCGGCGCCGGCAAGTCCAGCCTGATCCGCACCCTCAATCGCCTGGAAGACGCCAGTGCTGGCCAGGTGCTGATCGATGGCGTCGACATCGGCACCCTGAGTGGCAGCCAGTTGGTCGCTTTGCGGCGGCGCATCGGCATGATCTTCCAGCACTTCAATTTGCTGGCGTCGCAGACGGTCCTGGAGAACCTGGCCTTGCCGCTCAAGGCGGCGGGCTTTCGGCGCGCCGAGATCGAACAGCGCGCCCGTGAGCTGCTGGAGCTCGTGGGCCTGCAGGGCAAGGAGCAGGTCTATCCCTCGCGCCTTTCTGGCGGCCAGAAGCAGCGGGTGGGCATCGCCCGCGCCCTGATGCTCAAACCCGAGATACTGCTCTGCGACGAAGCCACCTCGGCGCTGGACCCGGAGACCACCCAGTCGATCCTGGCGCTGCTGCAGGACATCAATCGCCGCCTGGGCCTGACCATCGTGCTCATCACCCACGAGATGGCGGTGATCCGCCAGATCTGCGACCGGGTGGTGGTGCTGGAACACGGTCGTATCGTCGAGCAAGGACCTGTGTGGCAACTGTTCGGCGCGCCCCAGGCCGAAGCTACCCAGGCGCTGCTGGCACCCCTGGCGGCGCAGCTGCCGGCGGATCTTGCCAATCGCCTGAGCGCCACCCGCCAGCCGGGTGCGCGGGCGGTGCTGGAGCTGAGTTACGACGGCCAGGGCGTGGAACCCGATTTCCAGGCCCTGGGCCAGGCCCTCGGCGCACCGGTGGAGCTGTTGCACGGCGGTATCGATCGCATCCAGGGGCGCGCCCTCGGCCGCCTGCTGGTGGCCACCACGGCACCGGAACGGCGGCTGACCAGTTTCCTGACCCAGGCCGGGCTGTTCGCCCGGGCGGAGGTGCTGGGCTATGTCTGAGTTCATGCTCAAGGCGCTGTGGAAGGCCTTCCTCGATACCCTGACCATGGTCAGCGTCTCCGCGCTCATCGTCTGGTTCGTCGGCATCGCCCTGGCGGTGGTGCTGGTCACTACCGGGCGTGGCGCCATCTTCGCCGCGCCCACCCTCAACCGGGTGCTGGGCACGGTGATCAACGCCTTTCGCGCCACGCCCTTCATCATCCTGCTGGTGGCCCTGATCCCGCTGACGCGGCTGATCACCGGGACCACCATCGGCGTCTGGGCGGCGGTGGTGCCCATTACCCTCAGCGCCACGCCGTTCTTCGCCCGCATCGCCGAGGTCAGCCTGCGCGAGGTCGGGGGCGGGGTGATCGAGGCTGCCCAGGCGCTGGGTTGCGAACGGCGGCACATCGTCTTCAACGTGCTGCTGCCCGAAGCATTGCCGGGGATCATCGGCGGTTTCACCGTGACCCTGGTGGCCATGATCGGCGCCTCGGCCATGGCCGGTGCCATAGGCGCAGGGGGGTTGGGTGACCTGGCGATCCGCTATGGCTACCAGCGCTACGACACCCAGGTGATGGCGGTGGTGATCGTTATCCTGGTGGTGCTGGTGTGCGGCATCCAGTTCATCGGCGACCGCTACGTGCGGTACCTGCGGGCGCGTTAGCTCAACCGGGACAAATAAGGTGGCAGTTCCGGGTCGGGCAGCACCGAGAGCACCTTGAGGCGCTGCAGGGTGCGATCGCGGCCACGCAGGAGGTGGTTGCGCAACTGGCTGGCCGCCGAGTCGGGACTGCCCACCAGCAGGGATTCCAGCACCAGGCGATGCTCCACCAGCACCGCCTCGTCCAGCGGGGTGCCGAGCGACTGGTGGAAGATGCGCGAGACATTCAGCGGACTCTGGTTGTGGGCGATCAGCTGGGTCAACTTGCGATTGCGCAGGCCGGCCAGGCAACGCCCATGCAGATCCGCCTCGATGCGTTCCACCGCCGCCCAGGAGGTGGGGGCAGGGTGGCCGGCCAGCTGCTCCAGCCGTTCGAGCATCGCCAGCAGCTCGCTGCGTGCCAGGCCCGGTGCGGTCTGCAACAGCGCCTCGGGTTCCAGCAGGGCGCGGATCTCGTAGTCGTCGCGGATGGCCTGGGCGGTCAGGGGACCGGCCAGCCACTGGCCATAGGGTTCCTTTTCCACCAGGCCGCGATCGCGCAGGCGCATCAGGGCTTCGCGCACCACGGCGCGACTGACGCCCAGGTGGTCCGCCGCCTGCTGCTCGTCCAGGCGGAAATGGCCGAAGAGCATGGCGTGGCTGACACAGGCGGCGATCTCATCGCCGACCCGCTCGCCCAGGGAGCGCGTATCGATCAGTTCGTCGCTGCTGTCCAGCCCGAGCAACTGGCGGGTCAGCGGTTGGCGCTGCGGCTCGCCCGCGGTGCCGGCCGGATCGATCAGATAGCCGCGCCCTTCGAAGCGACGGATCAGGCCTTCCTCCTGCAGCAGCGTCAGCGCCTGGCGCACGGGTACCCGGCTGGTGCCGAACAGCTGCGCCAGCGGCGCCTCGACCAGGACCAGGCCCGGCGCTGCACGGCCGGCCAGGATGGCTTCGCGCAGCGCGCTGCGGATCATCGCGTAGCGCGCGGCAGTACGACTGTCATCGAGGGGGGCGGGGACTGCTGCCGACATCCGGGGGACTTCCAGAAACGAGATGAGAATTGTGGCACAGGCCAGAGGCCTTTCGCGCGTTACCGGCCGGGTCTGGCGCACGCACGGTAACGGGGCAGGCGTTACGGTTCTGCACAAAAATGGATCTATTTATTATAAGTACATTTTATCGACCGGTTTGAAGAACAGCTCAAGTGGGCGCTGAGCGTCAGCTTTCCGAGTAATGCCGTTCTTTTTCTTCAAGCTGGCACAAAGCCTGCTCTATTAAACGTATCAAATTATAAAATGTACGTTTAAGGAGCGACGATGGAGTCCGCCCAAGCCTTGTCCCTGGATGCCGTCGGTCTTGGCGAGGCCTACGCCGCCGGTATCCTCGATCCGGTCGCGGTTTTCGAGGCCGCGCTGGCGCGCGCCCAGGCATCCTCGGCCGTATTCATCAGCCTGACCGCCGCGCGTGGACGCGCCGAAGCCCTGGCCGCGCGCGAGCGCTGGCAGACTGGGCAGCCGCGCTCGCCGCTGGATGGCGTGCCGCTGGCCTGGAAGGATCTGTTCGACCTGCAGGGCGAGGTCACCACCTGCGGCGCCGAGCTGCGCCGTCTGGCGCCACCGGCCGCCACCGACGCCGAGCTGGTGCAGCGCCTGAGCCGGGCCGGCCTGGTCAGCCTGGGCAAGGTCAATCTCAGCGAATTCGCCTATTCCGGTGTGGGATCGAATCCTCATTTCGGCACGCCTGCCAATCCCCGGGCGCAGGGTGAGGTGCGCATACCCGGCGGCTCCTCCTCGGGGTCGGCGGTGGCTGTCGCCGCCGGCATCGTGCCCCTCGCCCTCGGTACCGACACCGCCGGTTCGGTGCGCCTGCCGGCCGCGCTCAATGGGCTGGTGGGTTATCGCCCCAGCCTGGGGCGCTATCCGGCGACCGGCATCTTTCCGTTGGCCGCATCCTATGACGTGCCGGGTCCGCTGGCGCGCAGCCTGCGCGATGTGCAGTGCCTGGATCGGCTGCTGGTGGGCGGCGCCGCGCGACCGCTACCGGCAGCGACCGAATTGCGCCTGGTGCTTGACTCAAGCGTGCTGGAGGACGCCCGGGTGGAATCCACGGTGCGAGCCAATCTGCTTGCAGTCGCCGACCGTCTGGCCCGCGCTGGGGTCAGGGTGGAGCGCCGCGCCCGTACGGTCTTCGCCGATGCCCTGGAGTTTCTTGCCGAAGAAGGTTGGCCAGGTGCCTTGGAAGCCTTCGCCCTGCATCGCGAACTGCTCGACGGCCCCGACGCCGAGCGTCTGGATCCGCGGGTACGCCAGCGCCTGGAGCGGGCCCGGGCATTGCCGGACGGTCACCTGGCCAGGCTGCATGAACGCCGCGACCAGCTGCGGGCGCGATTCGCTACTGAATTCGCCCAGGCCCTGCTGCTGGTGCCGACTGTGAGCCGCGTGGCACCGCTGCTGGCTCCTCTGGAAGCCGACACAGACCTCTTCGCGGCCACCAATCTGGAACTGCTGCGCCTGACCATGGCCGGCAGCCTGCTCGGCGCGCCCGGCGTATCGCTACCCAGCGGCCGCGATGCCCAGGGCCTGCCCACCGGCCTGCTGCTGGTAGCCCCGGCGGCGGCGGACGAGCGCCTGCTCGATGCCGCCACGGCCCTGGAAGCTCAGCTCCGCGTTTGATTTCAAGCGGCGGTGGCGGGGGCCCGGCTCCGCCATCGACCTGTGTCTTTCCGGGTACTGGAGGTTGCAACGATGGCCAAAGAAATCTTCGTTTCCATCGGCGTCGACGTCGACGCGGTGGCAGGCTGGCTGGGCTCCTACGGCGGCGAAGATTCGCCCGATGACATCTCCCGCGGATTGTTCGCCGGCGAAGTGGGGGCGCCGCGGCTGCTCAAGCTGTTCGAGCGCTACGGCCTCAAGACCACCTGGTTCATTCCCGGGCATTCGGTGGAAACCTTTCCCGAACAGATGCAGGCCGTCGCGGCCGCCGGCCACGAGATCGGCATCCACGGCTATAGCCACGAGAATCCCATCGCCATGACCCCCGAGCAGGAGGAGGCGGTGCTGGACAAGTCCATCGAGCTGATCACCACCCTGGCCGGCAAACGGCCCACCGGCTACGTGGCGCCCTGGTGGGAATTCAGCCGGGTGACCAACGAGCTGCTGCTGAAGAAAGGCATCAAGTACGACCACAGCCTGATGCACAACGACTTCAGCCCGTATTACGTGCGGGTCGGCGACAACTGGACCAAGATCGACTACAGCCAGCAGCCCGAGAGCTGGATGAAGCCCTTGGTGCGGGGCCAGGAGACCGACCTGGTGGAGATCCCGGCCAACTGGTACCTCGACGACCTGCCGCCGATGATGTTCATCAAGAAGGCGCCCAACAGCCACGGTTTCGTCAATCCGCGCCATCTGGAAGAGATGTGGCGCGACCAGTTCGACTGGGTCTATCGCGAGCTGGACTACGCCGTCTTCCCCATCACCATCCATCCCGATGTCTCGGGGCGGCCGCAGGTGCTGCTGATGCTCGAACGCCTGATCGAGCACATCCAGGGTCACGCCGGGGTGCGCTTCGCCACCATGGACGAGATCGCCGACGACTTCCTGCGGCGCCAGCCGCGCCAGCGCTAAGCGCCTTTTCATAATCTCGCGAGCTAGAGCCAAACAAGGCGAAAAGGGCTGAGGAAGCGGAGTTTACGAGTGGTAAATGAGCATTCCGAAGCCATTTTCAACGCAGTTTGGCCGACGCGCAGCAGATTTTGAGCAGGCTCTAAGCGCCCAGCCCAAAGGTACAGGACCATGACCCTCCCTGCCGCCCCTTCGCTCCACCCGGAAACCCCCACGGCTGCCTGGAAACCGCAGCCGCTGTCTTCCGGCGATGTCCGCTACGCCACCTGGATCGCCTTCTTCGCCTGGGTGTTCGCCGTCTACGATTTCATCCTGTTCGGCACCCTGCTGCCGGTGATGGGCGGACACTTCAATTGGAGCGAGGCCGAACAGGCCGAACTCGCCACCTGGGTGGCGCTGGGCGGGGCCATCATCGCCTTCGCCATCGGCCCGCTGGTGGACCGCATCGGTCGCCGCGGCGGCATCATCGTCACCATCGGCGGCACCGCCCTGTGCTCGGCGCTGACCGCGCTGTGCGCCGGCATGGGCAAGGTGCCGCTGGTGCTGGTGCGCTCGGTGGCCGGCCTGGGCTACGCGGAGGAGGGGGTCAACGCCACCTACCTGACCGAGGTCTATGCCGCCTCCGACGATCCGCGGCTAATCCGGCGCCGGGGCTTCATCTACAGCCTGGTGCAGAGCGGCTGGCCGATCGGCGCCCTGATCGCCGCCGGGCTCACCGCCTTGCTGCTGCCACACATCGGCTGGCAGGGCTGCTTCGTGTTCGCTGCCGTGCCGGCCTTCGTCATCGCCGTGCTGGCGCGCAAGCTCAAGGAGAGTCCGCAATTCCAGGTGCATGCCCGGATCCAGCGCCTGCGTCGCGAAGGCCAGGAACAGGACGCCCGCAGCCTGGCCCATGAGTACGGGGTGGACTACGAAGAGCACGCCAAGGCCGGCGTGGCCATGGCCTTCAAGGGCCAGGCCCTGCGCCCGATCCTGGTGCTGAGCCTGGCCATCCTGCTCAACTGGTCGGCGATCCAGGTGTTCAGCGTGCTGGGGACCTCGGTGATCGTCAGCGTGCACAAGCTCAGCTTCGAGAATTCGCTGTGGATCCTGGTGCTGTCCAACGCCGTCGGCTTCATCGGCTACCTCTTCCATGGCTGGCTGGGCGATCGCATCGGCCGGCGCAACACCGTGGCCCTCGGCTGGATGTGCGGCGGCCTGGCCTTCTTCGCCATGCTGCAGGCGCCCAGCCAGTTGGTACCGGTGGTGGCGCTCTACAGCCTGGGGCTGTTCTTTCTCACCGGCCCCTATTCGGCCATGTTGTTCTTCATGGGCGAAAGCTTTCCCACCAGCATCCGCGCCACGGGGGGAGCCATCGTCCATGCCATGGGACCGATCGGCGCCATCCTCGCCGGCCTCGGCATCACCAGCGTGCTCGGCAGCGGTGGCCAGTGGCACAGCGCCGCGCTCTGGTTCGGCGCCCTGCCGTGCTTCCTCTCCGGCCTGGTGATGTGGGCCGCGCGCCATGTCGAACCCAGCAGCCTCAAATGACAGGAGCCTCGATGAACGCTCACACCTCACCCGTCGCCCTGATCACCGGCGCCGCCAGCGGCATCGGCCAGGCCCTGGCCGTCACCTATGCTCGCCATGGCGTGCGGGTGGTCGGCGGCTACTATCCCGGCGATCCTCATGACCCCGAAGACACCCGGCGGCTGGTGGCCGCCGCAGGTGGCGAATGCCTGCTCGAACCCCTGGACGTCAGCGACAGCGCCTCGGTGGATGCCCTGGCCGATGCCGCCCTGGCGCACTTCGGCCGCCTCGACTATGCCGTGGCCAACGCCGGGCTCCTGCGCGCCGCACCGCTGCTGGAGATGAGCGATGAGCGCTGGCACGAGATGCTCGACGTCGACCTCACCGGCGTCATGCGCACCTTTCGTGCCGCCGCGCGGCACCTGGGGGAGGGCGGTGCCCTGGTGGCCATCTCCTCCATCGCCGGCGGCGTCTATGGCTGGCAGGACCATGCCCATTACGCCGCCGCAAAGGCCGGGGTGCCGGGACTGTGTCGCTCGCTGGCCGTCGAACTGGCGCCGCGTGGCATCCGCTGCAACGCGGTGATTCCCGGTCTGATCGAGACGCCGCAATCGCTGGACGCCAAGAACTCCCTGGGTCCGGAGGGCCTGGCCAAGGCCGCCCGCAGCATTCCCCTGGGGCGGGTCGGCCGGCCCGACGAGGTGGCGGCGCTGGTGCGCTTCCTGACCAGTACCGAAGCCAGCTACATCACCGGCCAGAGTCTGATCGTCGATGGCGGTCTCACCGTCCGCTGGCCCGATTGAGGAGAAGAGCATGTTCGAGCTGACAGACCGCCGCGCCCTGGTGACCGGCGCGGCCAGCGGGATCGGCGCCGCCATCGCCCGCAGCTATGCCGCTGCGGGGGCGCGCCTGGTGCTGGCCGACCGCGACGCCGAGCGACTGGCGCGGGCGGCCGCGGAATGCCGTGCCCTGGGGGCCGTGGTGACCGAGACCGTCGCCGACGTCGGCCAGCCGGAGGGCGCCTGGGCCGGAGTGGATGCCTGCGTGGCGGCCCATGGCGGCATCGACATCCTGGTCAACAACGCCGGGATGCTGACCCAGGCGCCCTGCGTCGACCTGACCCTGGCGCAGTGGAACGACATGCTGCGCGTCGACCTCACCAGCGTCTTTCTCGCCAGCCAGCGCGCCCTGCCGCACATGCAGGCGCAACACTGGGGACGCATCATCAACGTCGCTTCCCAGCTCGGCATCAAGGGCGGCGCCGAACTCTGTCACTATGCGGCGGCCAAGGCCGGGGTGATCGGCTTCACCAAGTCGCTGGCACTGGAGGTGGGCCGCGACAACGTGCTGGTCAACGCCATCGCCCCCGGGCCCATCGAGACGCCCCTGGTGGACGGTATCAGCGCCGAGTGGAAGGCGGCCAAGGCGCGTGAACTGCCGCTGGGCCGCTTCGGTCGCGCGGAGGAGGTGGCGCCGGTGGCGCTGCTGCTGGCCAGCGATCCGGGTGGCAATCTCTTCGTCGGCCAGACCCTGGGTCCCAATGCCGGCGACGTCATGCCCTAGGAGGTAGCCATGTGCGGACTGTGCGGCCTGCTCGGCCCGGATCTCCATTGGAGCGATCCGCTGGGCGATGACCTGCCCCGGCGGCGTGAGCGCCTGCGTCGGGTCGCCGCCATCAACCGGGTGGTGGCGCCTTTCCGGCTGACCGTGAGCGATGTTCAGGGCGCCTCCTACCTGATCCAGGGCCCGACCGGGCGCCAGGCCCTGGCCGAGGGCCTGGACGACCTCTGGCGCCAGGCCGAGGCGGTGCTGGGGCGACCGCTCGATCCCCTGGACCCGCGGGTGCTGGCGCCGCTGGAGTTGGCGCCATGAGCCTTGCCGTCAATGTCATCACCGGCTTTCTCGGCAGCGGCAAGACCACCCTGCTGCGGCGGCTGCTGGCCCAGGAGACCCTGGGCGAGACGGCGCTGCTGATCAACGAATTCGGCGAGGTCGGCATCGACCACCTGCTGGTGGAAGAGGTGGCCCCGGACACCGTGCTGCTGCCCAGCGGCTGCGTCTGCTGCTCGGTGCGGGGTGACCTCAAGGCGGCGTTGCTGACGTTGCACGGACGTCGCAGCCGCGGCGAGATCCCGGCCTTTCGCCGGGTGTTGCTGGAGACCACCGGGTTGGCCGATCCAGGGCCCATCCTGGCCACCCTCAATCTCGATCCCCAGTTGCGCGGCCGCTTCCACCTGGGCTTGCTGGTGACCGTGGTGGACGCCGAGCACGCCGCGTTGCAGGAGGGCTTGCACCCGGAGTGGCTCAACCAGGTCACCGCCGCCGACCGCCTGCTGCTGAGCAAGGCCGACCGGGTCGCGCCTGCCGTGCTGGAGCGGCTGGATCGGCATCTGGCCCAGCTCAATCCCACCGCCACCCGGGCGCTGACGTCCAGTGTGGTCAATGGTGACGAGCTGCTGCTGGGCGAGGGCTTGCGCGCCGCCGATCCCGCCGCCGAGGTTGGTCGCTGGCGGCTGTTCGCCGCGGTCGCCGAAGGCCGCCACGGCAGCGCCGAGGTCTGCTGCCTGGAGTTCGACCGGCCGCTGGACTGGATGGCCTTCGGGGTGTGGCTGTCGATGCTGCTAAGATGCCACGGGCAACGCATCCTCCGAGTCAAGGGTATCCTCGACGTGATCGACGCCAGCCAACCCATCGTCATCCACGGTGTGCAGCACAGCCTGCATCCGCCGGTGCACCTGCCGGCCTGGCCGGCGGGCGAACGCCGCTCGCGGCTGGTATTCATCGTCCGTGACCTGGACACCGCGCTGCTCAGACGCTCCTTCGCCGCCTTCATGGGCGGACTGGGACGGGCCGCATGAGCACGCCGCTGACCCTGAGGGTGCTGGGCACCTCGGTGACCCTGCTCGAACCCATCCGCCAGCGGGCGGAGGCGGAGCTGGGCATCCGCCTGGTCTACCAGATCCATGATGTCCAGACCGCCCAGCGCATCGCGGTGCTGGAGCCGGGCAGCTACGATCTCTATGACCAGTGGTTCCACAACGTCGACTTCGTCTGGCCGGCGCGGGCGATCCAGCCCATCGACATCCGCCGTATCGCGCTCTGGGAGGAGATCAACGACCTGCCCAAGCGCGGCCGGCTACATGCCACGGATCGCCTTGCGCCGGGCTGCCGCCCTTGCGACCGCCTCTATGTGCAGCACGACGGCAGTCTCGGTGGCCAGCCCAGCGAACGTATCAGCATGCTGCCGCTGACCCACAACGCCGACAGCTTCGCCTATCGTCCGGAAAGCCTGCCTGCCGCCCTGGTGGGTCAGCAGGAGAGCTGGGCCTGGCTGATCGACGAAGGCTGGTGCGGCCACAGCGCCCTGCAGAGCGACGCCGCCATCGGCGCCCTGGATGCCGCCCTGGCGATCCAGGCCACTGGTCTCGCCCGTTTCGACGACATTGGCAACCTGCGCCTGGAGGAGATCGACCGCCTGGCCGAGCTGCTGGTGGAGCGCCAGCGCCATCGGCATTTCGCGGCGTTCTGGTCCGACGACCGCAGCGCTGGTGAGCTGGCCCTGGCTGCCGGGGTGGATATCCAGAGTCTCTGGTCGCCCATGCTCATGGCCCTGCACCGGGCGGGGGTGGATTACCGGGTGGCGGTACCGCGCGAGGGTTATCGCGCCTGGTTCGGTGGCCTGTCGCTGTCGCGCTGCGCCGAGGGACGGGTACGCGACGCCGCCTATGCCTACCTCAACTGGTGGCTGGCCGGCTGGCCCGGCGCGGTGATGGCGCGCCAGGGCTTCTACATCGCCAATCCGGTCCGGGCGCGGGATCACCTCAGCGCAGCCGAGTGGGACTTCTGGTACGACGGCCTGCCCGCACGGGAGGAGTTGCACGGTAGCGACGGCCTGCCACTGATCGAGGTGGGCCAGCGTCGTGAAGGCGGTTCCTATGCCGAGCGGATGAGCCATATCGGCGTGTGGAATTCGGTGATGGACGAACACAACTACCTGGTGCGTCGCTGGAGCGAATTCCTGCGGACCACCGCGGGCTGACCTGGCCTTTGTACGAAAATGCCGTGCCAGAGCCGTTGGCGAGCTGTTGCTGCGGCAACAGTGGTCGGGCAGCTGTCGCTCGGGCTACAGCCGACATCGTCTTTATTTTATAATCAAGTCATTGATTTTATTGTTCTTTTAGACTTGGTTCGGTTCTTGATTAGAGGTTCAGGGTCACTGTATCGCTCGCCCCTGCGGCGAGCCCAACCCGGAGAGCCTTTGGATGTCGCAGAACCCCGTCAAATTCGCCTATTGGGTCCCCAACGTCAGCGGCGGCCTGGTCGTCAGCAACATCGAGCAGCGCACCCATTGGGGCATCGACTACAACCGCAAGCTGGCCCAGCTCGCCGAGCAGGCCGGCTTCGACTACGCCCTGACGCAGATCCGCTTCACCGCCGGCTACGGCGCCGAGTACCAGCATGAATCGGTGGCCTTCAGCCATGCGTTGCTGGCCGCCACCGAGCGACTCAAGGTGATCGCCGCCATCCTGCCCGGTCCCTGGAATCCGGCGCTGGCGGCCAAGCAGCTGGCGACCATCGACCAGCTCACCAACGGCCGCATCGCGATCAACCTGGTGTCCGGCTGGTTCAAGGGCGAATTCCACGGCATCGGCGAACCCTGGTTGGAGCACGACGAGCGCTATCGCCGTTCCGAGGAATTCATCCGCGCCCTCAAGGGCATCTGGACCCAGGACAACTTCACCTTTGCCGGCGATTTCTATCGTTTCCGCGACTACACCCTGAAGCCCAAGCCGCTACAGCAGCCACACCCGGAAATCTTCCAGGGCGGCAGTTCGCGGGCAGCGCGGGACATGGCGGCGCGGGTGTCGGACTGGTACTTCACCAACGGTGGCACCCGCGAGGACATCCGCGCCCAGGTGCAGGATCTGCGCGCCAAGGCCGCGGCGGAGGGGCGCCAGGTCAAGATCGGCGTCAACGCCTTCATCATCGCCCGCGACACCGAGGCCGAGGCGCGCGAGGTCCTGCAGGACATCGTCGCCCAGGCCAATCCCGAAGCGGTCAAGGCCTTCGGTGATGCGGCGCGCCAAGCCGGTGCTGCCAGCCCGGAAGGCCAGGGCAACTGGGCCAACTCCAGTTTCGAGGACCTGGTGCAGTACAACGACGGCTTCAAGCCCAACCTGATCGGTACTCCGGAACAGGTCGCCGAGCGCATCGTGGCGCTCAAGGCGGAAGGCGTAGACCTGGTACTGGCGGGCTTCCTGCACTTCCAGGAGGAGGTGGAGTATTTCGGCAAGCGGGTGCTGCCGCTGGTGCGCGAGCTGGAAGCCCGCGCTGCGGCGCAGGCGGCGGCCTAGGCCATGGGGGCAAACCTGGCGACGGCTAGCGCGCTACCGCCGGTATTGCTGGAGGTCAGCGACTTGACGCTGGCCTTCGGTGGCGTCACGGCCTTCACCGGGGTCAGCTTCCAGGTCCGCGAGGGCGAGATCTGCGCCCTCATCGGGCCCAATGGTGCCGGCAAGAGTTCGCTGCTCAATGTGATCAACGGACTCTACCGGCCACAGCAGGGCAGTGTGCGGCTGGCCGGTAGCGCCGCGGCCTTGCGGCGCCCCCAGGCCGCCGCCCACGCCGGGGTCGCCCGCACCTTCCAGAACCTGGCGCTGTTCAAGGGCATGAGCGTACTGGACAACGTGCTCACCGGACGGGGGCGCCATCGCCGGGCCTCCTGGCCGGAACAGGTCTTCGCCCTGGGACGGGCGCCGGCGGAAGAGCGGGCGCAGCGGGCAGTGGCCGAGTGGGCGCTGGATTTCCTGCACCTGGGCCCCTGGCGCGAGACCCTCGTGGGCAGCCTGCCCTATGGCTTGCAGAAGCGGGTGGAACTGGCCCGGGCGCTGGCTGCCCAGCCACGCCTGCTGCTGCTGGACGAGCCCATGGCGGGGATGAACGCCGGCGAGAAGCGGGAGCTGAGTGGCTACATCCAGGCCATCAACCGCGAGCGCGGCGTCACCGTGGTGCTGATCGAGCACGACATCCAGGTGGTGATGCAGCTGGCGGACCACGTGGTGGTGCTGGACTACGGTCGCCTCATCGCCGATGGCGCGCCTGCTGAGGTACGGCAGGACCCGGCGGTTATAGCTGCTTACCTAGGTACCCGTCATTAGGACATTGGACGCCACAGGGAGAAAACCATGGCGTTTTTCTTGGAAGTCTTGCTCGGCGGCCTGCTCGCCGGGGTGATGTATGCGCTGGTGGCGCTGGGCTTCGTGCTCATCTACCGGGCTTCGGGCGTGTTCAATTTCGCCCAGGGCGCCATGCTGCTGTTCGCCGCCCTCACCTATGTCAGCCTGGTGGAGCGCGGCCTGCCGGTCTGGCTGGCGCTGACGACGACCGTGGGTGCCATGGTGCTGCTGGCCGTGGCGGTGGAGCGCACGGTGCTGCGGCCGCTGGTGAATCGTTCACCCTTGGTGCTGTTCATGGCCACCCTGGGGCTGGCCTATTTCATCGAGGGTGCGGCCCAGGCGCTATGGGGCGCCCAGGTGCACGGCCTGGACCTGGGCATCGAGGACAGCCCGCTGGAACTGGGTGGCTTGCTGCTGTCGTCCTTCGATCTGTTCGCCGCGGCGGTAGCGGCGATGCTGGTGGTGGTCCTGTCGCTGCTGTTCGAACGGACGCGGTTGGGTATCTCGCTGCGCGCGGTGGCCGACGATCCGCTGGCGGCCCAGGCGGTGGGTATCCGGCTGCCGCGGATCTGGGCGCTGGTATGGGCGGTGGCGGGCTGCGTCGGCCTGGTGGCCGGGCTGCTCTGGGGCGCGCGGCTGGGGGTGCAGTTCTCACTGTCGCTGATCGTGCTCAAGGCGCTGCCGGTGCTGATCATCGGCGGCTTCTCCTCGATCACCGGTGCCATCGTCGGCGGCCTGCTGATCGGGGCCACTGAAAAGCTCGCCGAGGTCTATCTCGGCCCCGTCATCGGTGGCGGCATCGAGAACTGGTTTCCCTATGCCTTCGCCCTGGTATTTCTGCTGATTCGACCGGTCGGCCTGTTCGGCGAACCCACGGTCGAGCGCGTCTAGAGGATTCACCATGACCACCTCCGTCGACGCGCTGGCCGCGCGTCCGCTGTCTTCCCGTGCGCCCGCGATTCGGCCGGTACGCCTGGTAGTGGCCGTGCTCCTGGCCCTGGCCTGCGGCGTGCTGCCCTGGATCGGCAACGACTATCTGTTCAATGCCCTGCTGATTCCCTTCCTGGTGCTGGCCCTGGCCGGGCTGGGATTGAATCTGCTCACCGGCTACGCCGGGCAGCTGTCGCTGGGCTCGGCCGCCTTCATGGCGGTGGGCGCCTTCGCCACCTACAACCTGCAGGTGCGCCTGGGCTGGCCGTTGCCGCTGTGCCTGTTTGCCGGCGGCCTGCTGGCGGCGCTGGTATCGGTGCTGTTCGGCCTGCCCAGCCTGAGGATTCGCGGCTTCTACCTGATCGTCTCCAGCCTGGCCGCGCAATTCTTCATCCTCTGGGCGCTGACCCGCTTCGACTGGTTCTCCCATGGCAACGCCTCGGGGGTCATCAGCGCGCCACCCCTGGTGCTGCTGGGCCATGACTTCGGCGGGCCGCTGGGGCGCTATCTGGCCACCCTGGTGGTGGCGCTGGTGCTGTTCGCCTTGGCCGCGCGACTGGTGCATGGCGAACTGGGTCGCACCTGGATGGCGGTGCGCGATCGCGAGACCGCCGCCGCGGTGATGGGCCTGTCGGTGGTACGCGCCAAGTTGCTGGCCTTCGCCTTCAGTGGCTTCTACCTGGGCGTCGCCGGGGCGCTCTGGGCCTTCACCTACCTGGGGACCGTGGAGCCCAACGGCTTCGACCTGAGTCGCTCCTTCCAGATTCTCTTCATCGTCATCCTCGGTGGCCTGGGCAGCCTGGCCGGCAGCCTCTACGGCGCGGCCTTCATCGTGCTGTTCCCACTGCTGCTCTCCAACCTGGCCGGCTGGCTGCCGGGCGACCTCATCGCCGCGGGCCAGTTGGAGAACCTGCAGAAGATGGTCTTCGGCGCCCTGATCATCCTGGTGTTGATCAAGGAGCCCGAGGGCCTGGCCCGCCTCGCCACGCGCGCCTGGCAACGCCTGCGCCGACGCTGATCTCAACCTTCGTCGGCGGGAAGGCTCGCCGGCCCAACACCCCCAACAAGGAAAGTCCTCATGTTCAAGCGTACCCTGCTCGGTAGTCTCGTCCTGGCCCTGGGCCTCACCACCCTCGGCCCGGTCCAGGCGGCGGGCGAGCAATATTTCCCCCTGCAGAGCTATCGCGTCGGCCCCTATGCGGCGGGGGGCACCGGCTTCTTCGGCGGCTTCATCGACTATATGAAATACGTCAACGCCAACGGCGGCGTGAACGGCGTCAAGCTGGTGTGGAGCGAGTGCGAAACCGAATACATCGTCGAGAAAGGCGTGGAGTGCTACGAGCGCCTGAAGAAGGGGCGTGACGGCGCGCCTGCAGCTGCCACCAATCCGCTGTCGGTAGGGATCGCCTATGCCACCCTGGAAAGGTCCACCGCCGACCGGCTGCCGCTGATCACCATCAATCATGGCCGTACCGACTCCACCGACGGCAGCGTCTTCCCCTATGTCTTCCCGCTGCAGCTCAATCCCTATTCCGAGGTCTCGGCCATCCTCAACTGGATCGCCCAGCAGGGCGGTGGCGAGGCCAGCCTCAAGGGCAAGAAGATCGTCACCCTCTACCATGGCTCGCCCTACGGCAAGGAGACCAACGAGGTCCTGCAGAAGCTGGCGGATCGCTATGGCTTCGAGCTGACCCTGCTGGAAGTGCCCCACCCGGGCAACGAGCAGCAGTCCCAGTGGCTCAACATCCGCCGGATCAAGCCCGACTGGGTGATCCTGCGCGGCTGGGGCGTGATGAATCCGGTGGCGATCAAGACCGCGCAGAAGGTCGGCTATCCGGTCGACCACATCATCGGCAACATCTGGAGTAACTCCGAGGAAGACGTGCGTCCGGCCGGCGCGGCGGCCAAGGGCTTCCTGGCCATCACCACCCATCCCTCGGGCACCGACTTCCCCGTGCTGCAGGGCATCGAGCGCGACGTGGTGGCCAAGGGGCAGAGCGACCTGGCCGATCCCAAGAGATTCGGCACCGTCTACTACAACCTCGGGGTGGTCAACGGCATCCTCAACGTCGAGGCGCTGCGCCTGGCCCAGGCCAAGTACGGTGACAAGCCCCTCACCGGTGAGCAGGTACGCTGGGGCTTCGAGCACCTGAACCTGGATGACGCCCGCCTGCAGGCCCTGGGCGCCAAGGGCCTGGTGCAGCCGCTCAAGCTCTCCTGCGCCGACCATGAAGGCGGCGGCGCCATTCGCATCCAGCAGTGGGATGGCGAGCAGTGGAAACTGGTGAGCGACTGGGTGCAGGCCGACCGCGCCTTCCTGCGGCCGATCATCGAGGCGTCGGCACAGCAGTACGCCAAGGAAAAGGGCATCACGCCACGCGATTGCAGCAAGGAGAGCTGAGCATGACGGCTACCCCCTTGCTGGCGGTCGACGCCATCGAAGTCCGCTACGACGGCGCCATCCTGGCCGTCAGCGGGGTCAGTCTGGAGGTCCGGCAGGGGCAGGTGGTGGCCCTGCTGGGCGCCAATGGCGCGGGCAAGAGCACCACGCTCAAGGCCATCTCCGGCCTGCTCGGCGCCGGTCGTGGCGAGCTGGTTCGGGGCGCCATCCGCTACGGGGGCCAGGACCTGGCCGACCAGACGCCCGATGCCCGGGTACGGGCGGGGTTGGTCCAGGTACTGGAGGGTCGCCACTGCTTCGGGCGGCTGAGCGTGGAGGAAAACCTGCTCAGCGGGGGCTTCGCCCGGCGCCTGGGGCGGGGCGCGCAGCGTACCGAACTGGAGCGCATCTATGGCTGGTTTCCCCGGCTGGCGGCCAAGCGCAAGCAGCTGGCCGGCCTGACCTCCGGCGGCGAGCAGCAGATGATCGCCCTCGGTCGTGCGCTCATGGCCCGGCCCCGGTTGTTGCTGCTGGACGAACCGTCCATGGGCCTGGCGCCGCTGGTGGTGGAGGAGATCTTCGCAAGCGTCGCCCGGTTGAATCGCGAAGAGGGCTTGAGCGTGCTCATGGCCGAGCAGAACAGTGCCATCGCCCTGGACTATGCCCACCAGGCCTACGTACTGGAAAGCGGACGCCTCGTGCAGGCGGGAGTACCCGGCGAAAGCCTGACGCGGGAGGCGGTGCAGGCGGCCTATCTGGGGGTGGGCTGAGGGTCACGTCCTAGTTCTCGGGCGCGCGCGAACAGGGCACTGGAGCCCTGGCATGACGACTGGACGATAATCGCCCGGAACCTGCTTCCCGCCGGGCTGCGAGCGCTCAAGTCCGCTCCGCTCGGACCGAAACCCTGAGGGTTAATCAATACCTTCCATGGGTGGGGCTCGATGAATTTGAACAATTACAATATCGGTACTCGGGCAGGGCTGAGCTTCGCGGTGATCGCCGTGCTGGTGCTGCTACTCGGTCTTTTCGGCCTTTACAATGCGCACTCGCTGCGCAGCGCACTGGTGCATACGGAAAACGTCTCCCTGGCGGGCAGTCGTTCGCTGGCCCAGATCCGCGACAATCAGCTGGGTATCCGGGTCATCACCCTGCGCATGATGCTCAATCGCGAGCCCGCGGTGCTCACGCCCACCGTGGCTCGGCTGGAGGTGCTGATCGGCCTGCTGGACAAGGCCATGCAGGATTACCGCCAGGTGGTGACCGCCCAGGGCCGTAGCAGCTTCGAGCAACTGGACGCCACCATCGGCACCTATCGGACCTTGCTTGCTCAATATCGGAACCTGTCCGACCAGGGCAACGTGGAGGCCATGCGGACGCTGCTCAACGGTGGTATCCAGGATGCCTCCAACAAGACCGGCGACCTTTTCAATGCCCTGCTCAAGACCAACGTCGAGGAGAGCAACCTCTATACGGCGGAGGCTACCGCTCGCTACCAGACCATCTGGTTCGGCTCGCTGGTGGTGTTGGGCCTGGCCCTGCTGCTGACGATCGCGCTGGCCTGGGGGCTGACCCGCAGCATCGTGAAGCCGCTACGCTCCGCCATCGCGGCGGCACGGGCCATGGCCGATGGTGATCTGCGCCAGAGCCTGCAGGTGCAAGGCCGCGACGAACCTTCGCAGTTGCTCGAAGCCTTGTCCGGAATGCAGGCAAGCCTGCGCCAGGCCCTGGGCCTGATCAACAGCACCTCGGATCAGCTCGGCGGTGCCTGCGGCGAGGTGAGCCGCATCACCCAGCGCAACCTGGGGGAAGTCGCCCAGCAGCATGACGAGATCCAGCAGGCCGCTACCGCGGTGAACGAGATGACGGCTGCCGTGGAAGAGGTGGCCAGCAACGCGGTTTCAACCTCGCAGGCGTCCGACGATTCCCAGCGGATCGCTCAGCGGGGCAGCCAGCAGGTACAGCACACCCTGACCACCATCCGGGTGCTGGGGCAAGGCATGGACCAGGCGTCGACCGACATCGAGCAACTGGCGGAAGAGTCGCAGAAGATCGGTACGGTGCTGGACGTGATCCGCGCCATCGCCGAACAGACCAACCTGCTGGCGCTCAACGCGGCCATCGAAGCGGCTCGTGCGGGCGATGCCGGGCGCGGCTTCGCCGTGGTCGCCGACGAGGTTCGCGCCCTGGCCGGACGTACCCAAAGTTCCACCGCCGAGATCGAGCAGATGGTCTCGCGTATACAGAACGGTACTCGGCAGGCGGTGGGCGCCATGCAAAGTGGTACTCGCCAAGTGGGCGAGAGCCTCGTCAGCGCCGAGGCCAGCGGCCAGGCGCTGGAGGAGATCAACCAGGCGATCGTCGCCATCCACGAGCGCAACCTGGTGATCGCCAGCGCGGCCGAGGAGCAGGCGCAGGTCGCCCGGGAAATCGACCGCAACCTGGTGAACATCCGCGACCTGTCGGTCCGCAACTCCGAGGCCTCGTCCCTGGTGGGCAGTGCCATCGACGAGCTGAGCGGAACCTCGGGTGAGTTGCAGCGGATGCTGCATCGCTTTCAGTTCTGAAAACCTGTTCACGATCTCGCGAGCTAGAGCCAAACAAGCCTAGGCGACCCCGCGAAAACACCTGAGGAAGCGGATCGGACTCGCGCACGAGTTTACGGGTGGTAAATGAGCATTGCGACGGGGCCGCCCAGGCGGGGCTGGCGCTCCAGGGGGCTCTTCAACGCTGTTTGGCCGACGCACGGCAGATCGTGAACAGGCTCCGAGGCGTGACGGGCGTCTAGCCTAGGACGCCGTTCCTGTTGCTACCCTGGGCTGAATTTTCAAAGCGGCAACCAGGTTTTCACCATGAACAAGACCTCCTACAACGCCATCGCCGATACCTTCCGCCAGGCCAGGATCAGCCTCCGAGAGGACGAGGGGCGTTATCTGGACGTGTTGCTGGAGAACCTGGCGCCCAATGCCACGCTGCTCGATCTGGGCTGTGGCACGGGGACGCCGGTCGCGGCGGCCATCGTCGCCCGGGGGCATCGCGTTCTCGGGGTCGATCAGGCGGCCGCCATGCTGGCTCATGCTCGCCGGGAATTCCCCAAGCAACGCTGGATCGAGGCACGCCTGGAAACCTATGCCTGCGCCGAGCCCTACCAGGGCGCGCTGCTCTGGGATTCGCTATTCCATCTCGAACGTCACTGGCATGCCGTCGTCCTGGGCCGGGTGATCGCCGGACTGCCGCGGGGCGGGCGGTTGATGCTGACCTCGGGCGGTTCGGCGAACGAGGCCTTCGTCGACCGGATGTTCGACCAGCCGTTCTTCTACGACTCCCATCCCCCTGAGGCGCTGCGTGCCCTCCTGCTGGAGCAGGGCACGCGCGTCCTCGTCGAGGAATTCATGGACCTGCCCGACGGCAGCAGCAACAGGGGACGTTGCGCCTTCGTCGTCGAAAAGGTCTGATCAGTCCACGAGCGCTACTCCTTCCAGCCTGGCTGGTAGAGCGTGCCGTGGGCCTGGTCCAGGGCGGCACGGACCTTGGGCGAATGCTGGTAGACATCGATCAGCTTGGCCAGCCGTGGATCGTCCTTGTTGTCTGGCCGCGCGACGAACTGGATGACGTACTCGGGATGGTCGAGACCGTCGAAGAGCAGGGCCTGGTTGGGGTCGATGGTCTTGGCCAGGCGCAAATAGTGCGGATAGCCCTGGGCCACGTCGACGTCGTCCAGCGAGCGCGCCAACTGCACGGCCTCCAGCTCGACGATCTGGATGTCGCGCGGATTGCTGGTGATGTCGGCCAGGGTGGCGTGGTAGCCAACGCCGGGCTTGAGCGTGATGAAGCCGGCCTTTTCCAGCAGCAACAGGCCACGGCCGCCGTTGATGGCGTCGTTGGCGATGGCCACCCGCGCGCCCTTGGGTACCTCGGCGAGGGTCTTGTACTTCTTCGAATAGAGCCCGACGTTGTTGATGATCCCTGGTGCCACGGCCACCAGGTCGTAGCCGGCGGTGCGCTTGGCGTTCTCCAGGAAGGGAATGTGCTGGTAGTAGTTGGCGTCGATGTCGCGGTTGGCGAGGCTGGTGTTGGGCGCGATCCAGTCGCTGAATTCGACGATCTCCACGTCCACGCCGGCGGCCTTGGCCTCCTGCACGGCCACTTCCAGCGGCGGGGCGAAGGCGGCGGTGGTGCCGATCTTGAGCGGATCGGCCAGCGCCACGGTGCTGAGGAGGCCGAGGGCGAAGAGCAGGGGGCTTAGGCGGGTCATAGGGCGTCCTTGAGGGGTCAGTCCTGGCGGAAACGGGTGCCGAAGTGGTGGGTGTCGAGGTGGTCGCCGCGGCCGAACAGCTTGTGTCTGAAGCTGCCCTCGGCGTAGGCGGTCTTGTAGCGACCCCGGCTCTGCAGCTCCGGGATCACCAGGTCGATGAAGTCGGCGTAGCACTCGGGGGTGACGGTGCGGGCCAGGTTGAAGCCGTCCAGTCCGGTCTCGTCGATCCAGCCGAGCAGGGCATCGGCTACCTGCTGGGGATCGCCGACGATGGCGGTGTAGCGTCCGCCCAGGGCGTGCTGCTCCAGCAACTTGCGGCGGGTCCAGCCGGCGTCCTTGGCGACCAGGCGCTTGAGCGCCGATTCGATGGCCTCGGTCTTTTGCGGGCGGATGGGGTCGTCGAGGCCGTAGGCGGCCAGATCGATGCCCACCGAGGCGGCGTGGTGGGCCACGCCGGCCGCGGCGCTGGCATAGCTCAGGTACTCGGCGTGCTTGTCGCGCGCCTCGGCGGCGGTGGGGGCGACGATCACCGTGAGGCCCATGAACAACTTCACGTCATCCGCGCGCCGGCCGGCGGCCACTGCCGCGCCTCGGACGCGCTCGACCTGGGCGCGGGTGGCGGCCTGGTCCTGCCCGGAGATGAACACGCATTCGGCATGACGCCCGGCGAAGGCCAGGCCGCGATCCGAGGAGCCGGCCTGGAACAGCACCGGGGTGCGCTGCCGCGAGGGCTCGCAGAGGTGGTAGCCCTCGACATCGAAGAATTCGCCATGGTGCTCGATCTTGCGCACGCGCTCGGGACGGGCATAGATCCGCTGGGCGCGGTCACGGACCACGGCATCGTCGGCCCAGCTGCCTTCGAGCAGCTTGTAGAGCACTTCCAGGTATTCATCGGCCTGATCGTAGCGGCGGTCATGGGCGATCTGCCGGTCCAGGCCCATGGCCCGGGCGGCGCTGTCCAGGTAGCCGGTGACGATGTTCCAGCCGACCCGGCCTTCGCTCAGGTGATCCAGGGTGGAGAGGCGGCGGGCGAAGGGGTAGGGCGGCTCGTAGGTGAGGTTGGCGGTAAGGCCAAAACCCAGGTGGCGGGTGCTGGCGGCCATGGCCGAGACCAGCAGGAAAGGATCGTTGACCGGCAATTGGATGGATTCGCGCAGGGTCAGGTCGACGTTGCCGCCATAGACGTCGTAGACACCGAGGATGTCGGCGATGAACAGGCCATCGAACAGGCCGCGCTCCAGCAGCTGGGCCAATTCGGTCCAGTAGTCGAGGGTGCGGTAGGCGGTAGAGGTATCGCGCGGATGAGTCCAGAGGCCGTGGTTGATGTGGCCCACGGTGTTCATGTTGAAGGCGTTGAGCAGCACTTGCTTGGCAGGGGCGCTCATGGGGCGGGCGCCCCCGTGGGGAGAAGAGTCCGGAGCACGGCCATGGGATCCTCGGGTTCAAGGCGAAAGGAGAGATCCGGTGGTCCGGTGGTTATACGTTAGCTTCAAGATATACAGGGCTTTAAATAGCTTTTCGGAATAACTTTAAGGCGTTCGAAGGTGCATTGCCTGCCTCTAAATAAATTCCAAATCGATATTAAGAGGCCCTCTGCATATTCCTTATCGTGGCCGAATGTCAGTTGGCTGCCATTCGAGGAATCCATGCTCGCCATCCCTGTTCCACGCTGCTCGCGTCTGGGGCTCGCGCTACTCGCCCTGAGCCTGCTGGGCCTGGCCTGCGCCGCCCAGGCCGATACCGCCCTGCGCATCGGTTACCAGAAGTCTTCCACCCTGCTGGTGCTGCTCAAGGAGCAGGGCACCCTGGAACGGGATCTGGCAGCCAAGGGCATCACCGTGAGCTGGCATGAGTTCTCCAGCGGCCTGCCGCTGCTGGAATCCCTCAACGTGGGCAACGTGGATCTCTCCGCCGATGTGGCCGATACCGTGCCGGTGTTCGCCCAGGCGGCGGGCGCCAAGCTCACCTATTTCGCCCGGGAGACACCCTCGCCCCAGGCCCAGGCCATCCTGGTCCCGGCGGACTCGCCGCTGAAGTCCCTGAGCGATCTCAAGGGCAAACGAATCGCCGTGACCAAGGCCGCCGGTAGCCACTACCTGCTGATCGCCGCCTTGCAGAAGGCCGGTCTGACCTTCGCCGACATCCAGCCGGCTTACCTCACGCCCGCCGACGGTCGAGCCGCCCTGGAGAACGGCAAGGTGGACGCCTGGGTGACCTGGGAGCCCTTCGTCGCCAGCGCCCAGCGCCAGCAGCACGTCCGTATCCTCGCCTCCGGCGAAGGCCTGGCCAGCTACCAGCGCTATTACCTGGCCGCCACTCCCTATGCCCAGGCCCATCCCGAGGTGCTGGGCCTGGTGTTCGCCGAGTTGCAGCGCACGGGGCAGTGGGTGAAGCAACACCCCGCCGAGGCGGCGCGCATCCTGGGTCCGCAGTGGGGGCGCCTGGACGAGGCCACCGTGGAACTGGCCAACAGCCGCCGCACCTACGATGTGCAGCCGGTCAGTCGCACGGCTCTCGGCGAACAACAGCGTATCGCCGATGCCTTCCACTCGGCCAAGTTGCTGCCTCATGCGGTGGACGCCAGCGCCGTGGACATCTGGACCCCCACGCCCACCGTGACCCAACGCTAGCCGACCAGGAGCTCGATATGTACAAGACCACGCTACGCTGGGCCGCGGGCCTCGCCCTGTTGGGGAGCACGCTGCTGGCGCAGGCCGCCGCGCCCCAGGAAATCCGCCTGGACTACGCCTACTACGCCCCTACCAGCCTGGTGCTCAAGGAGCAGGGGCTACTGGAGCAGCGCCTGGCCGACCGCGGCATCGCCGTGCGCTGGGTGTTCAGCCAGGGCAGCAACCGCTCGCTGGAGTACCTCAACAGCGGCAGTACGGATTTCGCCTCCACCGCGGGACTTGCCGCGCTGCTCAGCCGCGCCAATGGTGCCCCGATCGAAACCCTGTATCTCGCCGGTCGCCCGGAGTGGACCGCCCTGGTGGTGCCCAAGGATTCGCCGCTCAAGTCGCTGGCCGATCTCAAGGGCAAGAAGATCGCCGCGACCAAGGGCACCGATCCCTATCTGTTCCTGCTGCGCAGCCTGCGCGAGGCGGGCCTGACGAAGGGCGACGTGGAAATCGTCCATCTCCAGCACCCGGACGGTCGCGCCGCCCTGGAGCGTGGCCAGGTGGATGCCTGGGCCGGTCTCGATCCGCACATGGCCGCCAGCGAATTGCAGGCGGGCTCGCGACTGCTCTATCGCAATCTCGACTTCAACAGCTATGGCGTACTGAGCACCACCGAGGCCTTCGCCAAAGCCCAGCCGGAGCTGGTCAAGGGGGTGTTGGGCGCCTACGAAGACGCCCGCCACTGGACCCTGGCCCATCCCCAGGAGACCGCCGAGTTGCTGGCCAAGGCGTCCGGCCTGCCACTGGAGGTCGCCCAGCGCCAGCTCGCCCGCACCGATTTCAGCCAGCCCCTGCCGGGACCGCAGTTCGTCGCCGCGCTAAAGGGCGCCGCGCCGCTGCTGGGTGAAGAGGGATTGGTACGCCCCGGGGTGGACGCGGTGGCGGCAGTCGATGCCCTGGTCCAGCCCGCGTTGGCCCAGGCGGTGATCAAGAACGAGCAACCGCTGGCTCAGGTGGCTACACCGTGAGCGATGAATTGGCCCAGGTCGCTCCGCTCAGCCAGGCCCCCAGGCTGGTACGGGCTGGCGGTGGCCGTTGGCGCGGCGCCGTGCTGCCCCTGGGGCTGGTGGCCGTGTTGGAGACGGTGGTCCGCCTCGGCTGGCTGCCGGCCTACCAGATGCCGCCGCCCAGCGAGGTGCTGCGCACTCTGTGGGTGCTGGGGGAAGGGGAGTTATGGCGGCACCTGGCAGCCAGCCTGGTGCGGGTCGCCGGCGGCTTTGCCCTAGGCGCGGGCCTGGCCCTGTTGATCGGCGCCTGGGTAGGACTGTCGCGCCGCGCGGAGGCCTATCTCGATCCGCTGTTCCAGGCGCTAAGAGCCATTCCCAGCCTGGCCTGGGTACCCTTGCTGCTGCTCTGGCTGGGCATCGACGAAACACCCAAGATCGTGCTGATCGCCCTGGGCGCCTTCTTTCCGCTGTACTTGGCGCTGGTCAGCGGTATCCGCGACGTGGATCGCCGCCTGGTGGAGGTGGGCCGACTCTATCGCCTGTCACGCCCGGCGTTGATCCGCCGCATCCTGTTGCCCGCTGCCTTGCCCAGTCTGTTCACCGGGCTGCGCGGGGCGCTGAGCATGAGTTGGATGTTCCTGGTGGCGGCCGAATTGATCGCCGCTACCGCCGGCCTCGGCTATCTGCTCAGCGACGGTCGGGAGACCTCGCGACCGGACGTGGTCATCGCCGCCATCCTGGTGCTGGCGGTGCTCGGCAAGCTCAGCGACGAACTGCTGCTGCGGCTGGAACGCCGGGCGCTGGCCTGGCGCGATACCTACCAGGGGGGCCAGTGATGAGCGAACCCCTGCTGCGCCTCGAGCGCATCGGCAAGGCCTTCGCCGGGCGCCGGGTACTGGAAGGCGTCGACCTGGCCCTGGCCGCCGGCGAGGTGGTCAGCCTTCTGGGGGCCAGTGGCTGCGGCAAGAGTACCCTGCTGCGCATCGCGGCCGGGCTGGACGACGACTTCGGTGGCCACAGGATCCTGGCCTCGGCAAGCCACGGCGTCGGCGTGGTGTTCCAGGAGCCGCGACTGATGCCCTGGCTGGACGTTGCCGCCAACGTTGGCTTCGCCGACGGCGCGCGGGCCGATCGGGCCTGGATCGAGCAACTGCTGCGCGATGTCGGGCTGGAGGGGCAGGGCGCGCTGCTGCCCAAGCAGCTCTCCGGCGGCATGGCCCAGCGCGTCGCCATCGCCCGCGGGCTCTATGGTCGCCCACGGTTGCTGTTGCTCGACGAGCCCTTCAGTGCAGTGGATGCCTTCACCCGCTGGCAGTTGCAGGATCTGGTGCTGCGCCTGGTGGCGCGGTACCACATCGGCATGTTGCTGGTGACCCACGATCTGGACGAGGCCTTCTACCTGGGCGACCGCATCCTGGTCCTGGGCGGCGCGCCCTCCCGCGTGCAGCGCCGCTTCGCCGCGGCGGCGCCCCATCCGCGTGAAAGGCGCAGCCCCGCCTTGCTGGCCCAGGCCGCCGAGGCCTATGAGGAGTTGCAGCGGCTCAGGGTGTCGCTCTGAGCGCACCGCAACGGGTATGGCCTGCGCCTTCCACAGGGCTGTCACCGGTCTGCCGATCTGGCGCAGTTCGACGCCCGCCTGGTGGCAGCCAGAGAGCCCTTGTCTTGGCGATCGACCTGGTATAATGTTATTTCAAAGTACCATGTGATGGAGCTGATTTATCTCTTTGCCAAGTCGCTTTAGCGAAGAGGCAGGTATCGTCCTGCCAATCACCGTGCCTGGTATTGTCTTTTGATATAATAAAAAACATATGGAGTTTGCTCATGATCGAAGTCATCAACCCCGCCACCGGGGCCGCCATCGCGACCTACTACACCCACACGCCGGCCCAGGTCGAAGCGCGTCTGGCCCAGGCCGCTGCTGCGCAGCGGTGCTGGGCTGAGCGTCCTCTGGCGGAGCGCTGCGCGGCCCTGGTGCGCCTGGCCGCCGTCCTGCGCGCCGGGCGCGACACCTATGCGCGGCTCATCGTCAGCGAGATGGGCAAGCCGCTTGTGGAAGCCGAAGCGGAGATCGAAAAATCCGCGCTGACCTGCGAGTTCTACGCCGAGCAGGCGTCCGGCTTTCTTGCCGACACCCCGATGGCCAGCGCCGCTGCCGACAGCCGGGTGGTCTACGATCCGCTCGGTGTGGTGCTTGCGGTGATGCCCTGGAACTATCCGTTCTGGCAATTCGTCCGCTTTGCCGCACCGGCTATTGCCGCCGGTAATGGTGCCATCCTTAAGCACGCCAGCAATGTGCCGGGCTGCGCCCTGGCGCTGGAACAGGCGTTTGCCGAGGCTGACCTGCCCACCGGCCTGGTGGCGACCCTGCTGATCGAGGCCAGGGAGGTCGCCGGGGTGCTGGCCGATTCGCGCATCGCCGCCGTCACCCTGACCGGCTCCACCGCGGTCGGCCAGCAGGTGGCCAGCCAGGCCGGCACGCTGATGAAGAAGCAGGTACTGGAACTGGGTGGCTCGGACCCCTTCATCGTGCTGGCCGATGCCGACGTGGCCCTGGCCGCGCAGACCGCAGTCAAAGCGCGTTTCGGCAACGCTGGTCAGAGCTGCATTTCCGCCAAGCGCTTCATCGTCGTCGAGGCGGTGGCCGATGCCTTCACCGAGGCCTTCGTGACCGCTGCCGCTACCTTGCGGCTGGGCGATCCGCTGGAGCGGACCACTCAGATCGGTCCGCTGGCCCGTGCCAGTCTGCGCGAGGATCTGCAGCGCCAGGTGACCCTCAGTCTGGCCGAAGGCGCGCGTCTAGTTCTGGGTGGTACGCCGCTGCCGGGACCTGGCTTCTTCTACCCACCCACCATCCTCGACCGGGTGACGCCCGAGATGACTGTGGCCCGTGAGGAAACCTTCGGGCCGGTGGCCGCGATCATCCGCGTCGCGAACGAGGAGGAGGCGATCCGCGTCGCCAACGCCAGCGAATTCGGGCTCGGCGCTGCCCTCTGGACGCGTGATCTGGCGAAAGCCCAGCATCTCGCCCGACGCATTGAGGCCGGTGCAGTGTTCATCAATGCCCTGGTGGCTTCGGATCCGCGGGTGCCCTTCGGCGGCATCAAGCAGTCCGGCTATGGCCGTGAGCTGGGCGAATGGGGCATTCGCGAATTCACCAACGTCAAGACCGTCTGGCAAGGCTGACCTCAAGGAGTTTTCCATGATCAAGACCAATTCCGATGCCTGGCTGCTCAAACCCGAGGCTATCACCAAGCACGACCGCGGCGGTGGCGCCGCTACCACGCCGCTGGTGACCGCAGGCCTGGGGGCACGCACCTTCATCAACGGCTACACCGAATTCCAGGGTGGGGCGCAGATTCCCTTCCATTTCCACAATTGCGAAGAGAGCGTGATGCTGGTGGAGGGCCAGGCGATCTTCGACATCGACGGCCAGGAATTCACCATCGCCCCCCAGGACGTCACCTATATCCCCGCCGGGGTGCCCCATCGCTTTCGCAATGCCTCGGCGACCGAGCCCATGAAGATCCTCTGGATCTACGGCTCGGCCGACGCCACCCGTACCCTGGTGGAGACGGGCGAAATGCGCCCGATCGCCGCCGAACATCGCAGCTAGCCAAGGAGTCTCTCATGCCGGAAATCATCGTCCATGCAGTTAAGGGCCGTAGTGCGGAACAGAAGAAGCTACTGATGAAACGCATCACCGAAGCCGTCGTAGACAGTTTCGGTGTACCCGCCGACAGGGTTGTGGTGCAGATCGTCGAGGCCGAGCCGGAAGACAAGGCGCGCGGCGGTGTGCCTTACAGCGAACGCTGAAACAGGCACGTCGCAAGAGTTCGCCAGGCGCGAACGCTGCGTTGGCCAAAGGTCAATTTTCGCTGGGCAGCGGGTTGCCTAAGGTGGCGCAAGCGGGTCTGACGGTCGCCATGGCGCGGACGTCGGACCTTTCCAGTCGGTGCCAGGAGAGTCCTATGTACGCCTATGTCGGCAGCCGAACCACCCGTGCCCGTCAGGCCCGCGGGGAGGGGATCAGCGTTTACCGCGTTACTCCCGCAGGCGCGCTGGAACTCGTCCAGGTGGTCGGTGACCTGATCAATCCATCCTACCTGACCCTGAATCGGGCGGGGGACCGTCTCTATACGGTGCATGGCGACGAGCAGGCGGTCAGCGCCTTCGCCGTCGACCGCTCGAGCGGCTGCCTGACCCTGCTCAACCAGCAGGCCAGCGGCGGTTGCAATCCGGTTCATCTGGCGCTGGCGCCGGACGATCGCCACCTGGTGGTGAGCAATCATCTCGGTCGCAGTCTCGCCGTCCTGCCCGTAGCGGAAGATGGCCGGCTGGCGCCGCTGGTCCAGCTGCTGGAGCTGCAGGGCGAGCCCGGGCCGCACCGCCAGGAACAGCCCCATGCCAAGCCGCACTGCAATCCCTTCGACCCAAGTGGCCGCTTCGTGCTGGTGCCGGACAAGGGGCTGGACCGGATCTTCAGCTTCGCCTTTCGCGACGGACGCCTGGTGCCGGTGGCCGAGGTGGCGACCCGCGAAGGGGCGGGGCCGCGGCATCTGGTATGCCATCCGCGCCTGCTGCGCGCCTATGTGGTCAACGAACTCGATTCGACCCTTACCAGCTATGCCTTCGATGCTAGCTCCGGTGTCCTCGAACCCCTGACCATCCATTCGACGCTGCCGGCCGACTTCACTGGCAACAGCCGGGCGGCGGCCATCGAACTGGATCGGAGCGGCCGCCTGCTCTACACCTCCAATCGCGGCCACGACAGTCTGATGGTCTTCACGCTGGATTCCCAGAGCGGGCTGCCGACGCCGATCGGCAGCCTGTCGAGCGGGGGCCGCACGCCACGCGCCTTCGCCCTCGCACCCGATGGCCGCCAGCTGTTCGCCCTCAACGAAGACAGCGACAGCATCGTCTCCTTCCTGGTCGACGAGACCCGCGGAATCCTCGAACCCACGGGCACGGCGGTGCGCTGCGGCAGCCCAGTGTGCCTGGTCTTCAGCCGCTGAAGATCGTCGCCACATCCTACAACAACAAGATCGGCCGCCTCGTCGCGGCCCTGTGAGGCCATCATGAACACTACCCCCGTCACCCGGGAGCAGGCCATCATCCGCAAGGTGGCCTGGCGCATCATCCCCTTCGTCTTCCTGCTCTACATCGTTTCCTATCTGGATCGGGCCAACATCGGCTATGCGGCGTTGCAGATGAACGCCGAGCTGGCTCTGTCGAGCGAGGTCTTCGGCTTCGTTTCGGGCATCTTCTTTATCGGCTACTTCCTGTTCGAGGTGCCGAGCAATGTCATGCTCGAGCGCTTTGGCGCACGGGTGTGGATCGCGCGCATCCTGGTCACCTGGGGTGTGATCGCCGCGGCCACGGCCTTTGCCCAGACCGCCATGCACCTCTATGTCCTGCGCTTTCTGCTGGGGGTGGCCGAAGCGGGTTTCTTTCCCGGGATCATCGTCTACCTGACCTACTGGTTCCGTTCCCGCGAACTGGCCACCACGGTGGCCCTTTTCACCGCGGCGATTCCGGTGTCCTACATCATCGGCGCGCCGCTCTCGACCTGGATCATGGACAACGTCCACTGGCTGGGCTGGAGTGGCTGGCGCTGGATGCTGTTCCTCGAAGGCATCCCGGCGGTGTTCCTGGGTGTCATGTGCTACCTCTACCTCACCGATCGGCCCGAACAGGCGCGCTGGCTGGCAGATGAAGAAAAGGTCTGGCTGCTCGCCGAGCTGGAGCGTGATCGCCAGGCGCGCAAGAACGTCAAGCATTTCGGCGCGCTCAAGGCCATGAGCAATCCCAAGGTGCTCTACCTGGCCTTCATCTACTTCGTCTACCAGTGCGGCAGCCTGGGTGTAGGCTACTGGATGCCGCAGATCATCAAGGGCTTCTCGTCCACGCTGAGTCACACCCAGATCGGCCTGATCGCCACCATCCCCTATATCGTCGCCACCCTGGTGATGATCGCCTGGTCGCGGCGTTCGGATCGTCTCAGCGAACGGCGGCTGCATTCGGCCTTGCCGCTGGCGGTCGCGGCGGCGGCGCTGGTGGGGGCCGGACTGGTGCGCGAGCCTTACCTGGCGATCGGCCTGATCAGCCTGGCGCTGGCCGGTCTGTACAGCTTCAAGTCGCCGTTCTGGGCGTTGCCAACGCTGTTTCTCAGCCGCTCCACGGCCGCAGTATCCATCGCCGTGATCAATTCCATTGGCAACCTGGGCGGCTTTGTCGGCCCCTTCATGATCGGCATGGTGAAGGGCAATACCCAGAGCGCCTCGGCGGGTCTGCTGTTTCTCAGTGCGCTGCTGGCGATCGCCTTCATCATGACCCTGCTGATCCGCCTCGACCGTGGTGACGACGACACCCGCGCCGCCGCGGCTACCACCTGACCTCCAAGGAGTTTTCCCATGACCCCCAGCTCAGCGGTACTCGCGGACCTCGCCCCCAAGGGCGCGCTCCGGACGGCGATCAACTACGGTAATCCGGTGCTGGCGCAGCGCGGTGCCGAGGGGCAGCCGGCCGGGGTGTCCGCGGCCCTGGCCCATGCCCTGGCCGAGCGCCTGGGCGTACCCGTGCAGTTCAGCACCTACGACGCCGCCGGCAAGGTCTTCGCCGCCCTCGAAGGCGACGCCTGGGACTTGGCCTTTCTGGCCATCGAACCGGTGCGGGCGGCGCAGATCGACTTCAGCCACCCCTACGTCATCATCGAGGGCACCTATCTGCTGCGGGACGCCGACCCGGCCCAGAGCGTGGCCGAGCTGGACCGTGCCGGCCGCCGTATCGCCGTGGGGCAGGGCGCCGCCTACGATCTCTATCTGAGCCGCACCCTGACCCAGGCCGAGCTGGTGCGGGCGCCGACCTCGGCGGCAGCGGTGGACTGGTTCGTCGACCAGCGCCTGGACGCGGCTGCCGGCGTTCGCCAACCGCTGGAAGCCTATGCCCGGGATCACGCCGGCTACCGCGTGCTGGCCGACAGCTTCACCGAAATTCGCCAGGCCATGGCCGTCCCCAGGGGGCGCAGCGCCGGCGCGGCCTTCGTCCGTGGTTTTCTTGACGAGCAGATCCGCAATGGCTTCGTCGCCCGCGAGCTGGCCACCAGCGGTCAGTCCGAGGCCCGGGTGGGACCGGCACTGGGCGGCTGACAGCATCTGGACCAGGCTGCGGGCAGAGGTCGCAGCCCGGTCCTCGGCGTTCGCCACGCGGCTGGCAGCGTTGCGCTGTCGCCGCCGGCGCTAGTGCGGTTCCCTGACCACCGGCTCTACCGGGCGTGCAAACCAGCGTCGATACAGCGGCTCGGCCACCGCCATCACCACCACCAGCCGCAGGATCTGCATGGCAGTGACGGTGCCCACGCCCAGCCCCAGGGCCTCGGCCGTCAGGTACATCTCGGTGGTGCTGCCTGGGGTCATGCCCAGGCCCAGGGTGGTGAAGGGCAGGGCGAACACCTTGGCCAGCAGCCAGGCGATCAGGAAGGTGGCGACCAGGCAGAGCAGGGTGTAGAGCGTAGCCAGCAGCAGAAAGCGCGGCGAGCGGCGAAAGAAGGCGCGGTCGAAGTGACACCCCAGGGTGACGCCGATGAGCATCTGGGCCAGGTGACTCAGCGTCGGCGGCAGGCTGGTAACCAGACCGCTGGAGGCGGTGACCAGGCAACACAGCGCCAGGGGGCCGAACATCCAGGGATTGGGCCAGCCGCGGCGCTTCCAGGCCAGGGCCGCTACCAGGCCCGCCGCCAGCAGCGGCGCTAGCCAGCGCCAGTCCGGCGGGGGCGGCACGTGGGCGGCATGGGCGATACCTGGCACGCCCCAGAGCATGGCCGGCGGCACCACCAGCACGATGATCACCAGGCGCAGGGTATGGGCGGCGGCGACCTTGGGCGCATCGGCGCCATGGCGTTCGGCCAGATTGATCATCTCGGCGAAGTTCGCCGGCATGAAGGCGAAGAAGGCGGTCTTGCGTTCCGTGCCCAGGCGCTGCACCGCCATGATGCCGAGCAGCGCCAGCAGCAGGGTGGCGACGGCGGCCAGGGCCATCAATGGCAGGTGGCCGACGACCTCGGTCAGTACCGCCGGAGTGAAATGCAGGCCGATGGCCGTGGCGATCAGCCATTGCCCGGCCGGGCGGCCGTGGGGAATGGCGCTGATGCGCCAGCCCAGGCAGCGGCACAGGGTCACCGCGACCAGCGCGCCGGTGATCCAGGGCAGCGGCCAGTGGACCAGGCTGGCGAGCCAGCCGCCGAACAGGCCGACAAAGGGGGTGGGCCACCAGGGGCGAGGCGCGAAGCGGGAGGTCGGCATGGCGTTGTTCAGGGATCCGGTAGCAGGTTCAGGAACGTAGATGACCGACGAAAGCCTTGGCCACGGGCGACAGCGCACTGTAGCGCCGCACCACCACGACGATGGCGCGACTGGCCCAGGCTTCGTCCAGCTCCAGGGCCACCAGTTTCATCGGCTTGAGATAGGGCCGCACGATGGATTCGGGCAACACGCACAGGCCCAGGCGAATCGCCGCCAGGCGGCACATCGCCTCGAAGCTGCTGATGCGCACGCGCTGACGGATACTGCGCTCGAGCAGCGCCGCCTGGCGCGAGAGCAGGACGTTCATCGAGCTTTCCACGTGGGGACCGATGAACTCGTGGTCCAGGGTCGCGGCGAAGCTTACCCGCTTGTGCTCGGCCAGGGGGTGATCCGCGGCGGCGATCACTACCAGTCGCTCGCGGCGATAGGCGAAGGTCTCCAGGTCCAGGGCGGCGGTATCGGCCGCAACGATGCCCACATCCGCGCGACCTTCCGCCACCGCCTGGACAATGCTGCCGCCCACCCGCTCCTCTATGTCGAAATCGACCCGCGGATAGAGGCCCATGAAGCTGGCGAGGTCCGGAGTCAGGTGGTTGGTCAGCGCGGAGGTGATGGCTTGCAGGCGGATATGGCCGGTGGCGCCGCTGCCGTGCTCGTTGAGTTCCAGCTGCATGTGACGAAGATCGTCATGCACCCGCTCCACATAGTGCAGCATGGTCTCGCCGGCCGGGGTAAGCCCCATGCCGCGGGCATGACGGATGAACAGCGGTACCCCGACCTGGTCTTCCAGCTCGCTGATCCTCTTGCTCACGGCGGAGACCGCCAGGTGGCAGAGCCGCGCGGCGCGGGTGACGTTGCGCTCCTGAGCCACCACCCGGAAGACGTTCAGGCTGACCAGATCGTAGCGGGGTGGGGAGCCGCTCATGGACGATCCTCTGAAGGGTCAGGGGGCGACGGCCAGGGCCCGTTCGAAGAAGTCCGGCGTGCCGAAGTTGCCGGATTTGAGCGCCAGGGCGATGTTTCCCCGGGCGTCGCTGCCCAGCGTCCAGGGTACGCCAGGGGCGATGGAGGCGCCGATACGCAGGCTAGAGATCGCCAGCGCCTTGACCACCGCGCCGGAGGTTTCGCCCCCGGCCACCACCAGGCGTGTCACGCCGCGCTCACGTAGGCCTTGGGCGATGCGCGCCAGGGCGTCTTCGACCAACTGGCCGGCTCGCTCGACGCCCAGCTGCGCCTGGGCCTTGCGTACCTCTTCGGGATCGGCGCTGCCGTAGATGAGGACCGGTTCCTGCGCCAGGCGCTGCTCGGCCCAGGCCAGGGCGGCGCCGACCTGGTCCTCGCCAGCGGCCAGGGCCAGCGGATCGAGGCGAAAGCCCGGTCGGTGCGCTAGCCAGACGGCAACCTGCCCGCGGGTAGCGGTCGAACAGCTGCCCGATAGCACGGCAGCGTGACCCGGCATAGCGGGCAGCGCTGCCGCTTCGGCATGGGCAGCCAGCAGGCCGCGACGGCGGAAGTTGGCCGGCAGTCCCAGCGCCACGCCGGAGCCGCCGGTGACCAGCGGATGATCCGCCACTGCGGCGCCTATGGCGTGAAGGTCGGCATTGTCGATGGCGTCGACGATGGCATGACGGACGCCCTGCGCCTGGAGGTCGGCCAGGGCCGTGGAGAGCGCGGCGCTGCCCTGGCGCACCTGGGGCAGGCGTACCAGGCCCACGGGGTGGGGCGTCTGGGCTTGCAGCACCCGCATCAGGTTGCTGTCGGTCATGGGCGTCAGCGGATGGTGGCGCATGCCCGACTCGGCCAGGGGCTGGTCACCCACGAACAGCTGGCCGAGATAGAGGGTGCGGCCGTTCTCGGGGAAGGCGGGGCAGGCGATGCTCAATTTGGCGCCCAGGGCATCGGCCAGGGCGTCTGCCACCGGTCCGATGTTGCCGGCCGCGGTGGAGTCGAAGGTGGAGCAGTACTTGAAGAAGAATTGCCGACATCCCAGCGCGCGCAGATAGGCCAGGGCTGCCAGGGATTGGGCAATCGCTTCGGCGGCGGGCAGGGTGCGGGTCTTGAGGGCTATCACCACGGCATCGGCGTCGCTGGGGAGCGGACGGTCCGGCACATCCAGTACCTGAACGGTGCGCATGCCCTGGGCCACCAGGGTGCTGGCGAGATCGGTACCGCCGGTGAAGTCGTCGGCAATGCAGCCCAGGAGCGGCGTGGCCATGGTGATTTTCCTTGTTCTTGTCATGGATGCCCGGGGCGCGGATGTCCCCGGGAGCAACGGGTACCGCCTCAGCCGCGCAGGACCTGGGCAACCGCCTGGCCGAAAGCGGCGCAGCCCAAGCTGCCACCCAGGTCGGCGGTACGCTTGGCCGGATCTTCCAGCACCTTGTCCACCGCCTGGTCGATCGCGGCGGCCGCTTCCTGCAGCTTGGCATTGCCACGGTGCTCGCCCATCCAGTGCAGCATCATGCCGATGGACAGGATCATCGACACCGGGTTGGCCTTGTCCTGGCCAGCGATGTCCGGTGCAGAACCGTGCTGGGCCTGGGCGCAGCAGTGGATGTTGCTGGCCATGATGGAGCCGGCGAGGCCCAGGCTGCCGGAAAGCTCGCTGGCCAGGTCGCTGATGATGTCGCCATAGAAGTTGGTGGCCACCAGCACGTCGAAGCGCTCGGGGTTGCGCACCAGGTGCGCGGTGGAGGCGTCCACCAGCAGGTCGTCCAGCTGCACCTCGGGAAATTCCTTGGCCACGTTGCGCACGCATTCCAGGAACAGGCCGTCGGTCATGTGGAAGCTGTTGGCCTTGTGGATGGCGGTGACCTTGCGCCGGCGCTTCATTGCCAGCTCGAAGGCCTGGCGCGCGATGCGCTCGCTGCAGTGGCGAGTGATCTTGCGGGTGGACAGTGCCATGTCCGGGGAGGGCATCACCTCGCCCCAGCCGCGGCTCATGTTGCGATCCGGATAGAAGCCTTCGGTGGCCTCACGCATGATCACCAGGTCCATGCTCTTGCCTTCCTTCATGTTGGAGGCGAGGAACGGCCGGGTGCGTGCCGGGCGTACGTTGGCATAGAGATCGAGGCCGATGCGGAAGCCGGCGGAGACGTTGCGACCGCCTTTCTCGGGCGCCGGGTAGTCGGCATGGGACTGGGTGCCGAGGATCACGCCATCGTAGGTCTTGGCCTTTTCCAGGGTCTCGTCGCGCAGAGTGATGCCGTGCTTCTCCAGGCTGGTGAAGCCGACGTCGTCGTAATCGAAGGTCAATCCCAGGCCGAACTTCTCGTTGGCGACATCCAGCACGGACATGGACGCCTGGATGATTTCAGGACCGATACCGTCGCAGGGCAGGACCAGAATGCGCATTGTTTTCTCCTTGTAGATTCTGTGGGAACGTCGGCCTGGTGGGTGAGCCTAGGGCGATCACGACATCACCAAACTCTTTGTACTTTATGTCACCTAAAAACAATTCGTGCAACGGCGCAGGACAAAAAAGGGCCGGTGTCAAGCCCTTCGTGCAAATCACGCGAGGCTTGAAACCATATACGGGGCAATAGGTTAGCTCTGTTTCGTGCCGCTTGCAGGGGATGCGGCGTTGTGGGCTGGGAGCCACATGAGAGCCTTGGGAAAGCAAGCCGGGTCGCGCTGTAGCGGTGACGATTGCCAAGGGACGGCGGGCTTGTTCGATCATCATAGCCCAATCGTTCGCGGCACTCCAGAACGAAGAACGCGCAGCGTTTGGCTGCGCGTTCGAGGGATGGCCAGCGTGGTTGCTGTGCATCGTCAGCTTGGTTTTGGTGGCGCGGCCTTGGCCGTGCCGCCCCTTCTGAATCCCCGATCCCCGGCGATGAACGCCTCCAGCATGTGCGGGATCAGCGTCGCTGCATCGACCGCTTCGCCATAGGTTTGCGCATGGAGCTGTGCATAGCGGTCGAGGTCAGCTTTCAGGCTGGCCGGGCAGGCAAAGGTCAGCTTTACGCTGCTGCTGGACGGCAGCGGCCCCAAGCGCAACTTCTTGGTCGTGCTCATCGTGATGTTCCTCGGTTGAACATGAGCGGCTGGTAGGGGCGAAGCGTCAAATCGCGCGCAACGATGATCCGCACCGGCAGGCCCGGCCGACTGGTCAAGGTCGGCTGGATGTTCATGTTGCGCCGGGTCATCTCCTGGCCGACCTGATTGATGCTGTCCTGGGCGCTGTCGCGCCCGGCGATGACGATGCGGTTGCCGTCCTGGCGGTTCTCCGGCGCGGCCAGTTCGGCGCCGACGCCCAGCAGTGTCGTCAGCGCCGCACCGGCGAAGATGCGGCCCCAGTGGTAGTCCACGTCGTCTTCCAGGCCGGCGTAACCGGCCGGGTCGGTACCCACGAGGTTGTCGAGCGTGAGCGAAGACGTGTCCGGCAGGATGATCCGGTTCCAGACAACTTGAACCCTACTCTGCCCGTAGCTGACCTGGCTGTTGTAGCGCCCAAGGATGCGCGATCCCTGCGGGATCAGCAGGAACTTGCCCGAGGCCGTGTCAAAGACCGGCTCCGTCACCGTGGCGATCACGTCGCCCGGCAGGTCGGACTTGATGCCCGTCACCAGCGCAGCGGCGACCACCGTGCCGGCCATGACCTGATACGGCGAAGCCGGCCGGGTCAGGTTGCCGGAATTACGGGTTCCCGTAGAAGCGCCTTGCAGGAATGCCTCCTTCTGTTCCTGCCGGTTCTGCACGGCGGTCGGATCGGCGGGCTGGGCCGCCGTCGAGGCCGGCCCGGCAGCCATCGGATCGAAGGCCGCATTGGCAGAGAAGCCGGGCGCAGCGGCGACCTGCGACTGCGCCACCGGCGCGGCGCTTTGCGTGCCCGAGCGGAAGAACACGGATGAGGCGGCGGCTTCCTCGGCTTCCTTCAAGCGGGCCAGGCGCTCGGCCTCGGCCGGGTCGTGGCCGGGCGGCGCATAGCCGACCGCCGGCTGCTGCTGCTGCGCATTGACGATGGCCGGGCCAAGATCGCCCGGCAGCGGTGGCCCCAGTTCCGGCACCTCGGACGGCAAGGCGGGCGGTAGTTGGGAATAGTCGGTCGGCAGGCGCTCCAGCCCTTCGGAGCGCGAGACGCGATCGACGTTGTACAGCTCCGTGGATTCGCCTGCGCCGCGCCGCTGTGGTTGCAGCGACCACATCAGCGCGCCGAGCACGGCGACCGACAGGCTGCCGGCGATGATCGCCAGAACACGCCGGTTCAAGCGCGTGACCGGACGCGGCTGGGCGCGCAGCGCCACCGTTTCCGGGGCCACCTTGTCCGCCTGCGGGATGGCACGGTCGGGAGTGTCGTCCTGGCTCATGCTCAATTCCTCCGCGCCACGCCGTCGGTGCGCTCGATCCGCACCACGTCGCCCCTGTCCCCGCCCAGGCGCAGTTCGGCCGCGCCGAACAGCCGATCCACGATGTAGTACGGCGAGCGGAAACGGTAGTTCACCAGTTGTCTGTCACCTTGCGCGCCGATGACGAACAAGGGCGGCAGCTCACCCTGGGCGATGCCCGCCGGGAACTGGATATAGACCTTCTCGCCATCGTCGAAGGCGCGCAGCGGTTTCCACGACGGATTGCTGCCGCTGATCGCGTAGCGGAAGCGGATGCGCTCCAGCGAAAGCCCGGTATCGACCGGCGCAACCGTCTGAGCGGCCTGTGCCTGGCGCTGCAATGCCAGCATCCGGTCGCGCGGGTAGTCCCAGGAGACGGATGCCATCCATGCCCGCTCGGTCGAGGTCAGCTCCAGCAGATAGGTGCGGCGATTGGTGGTGATGACCAGATTGGTCTTGAGGCCCGAACGCACGGGCTTGACCAGCACATTGACGCGCAGCTCGTCGCCGGCGCCGCTGGACGTGTCGCCGACGATCCAGCGCACGGTATCGCCGGCGGCGACCGTCACCAGTTCTTCGCCCGGCTGGAGCGAAACTACGGTCACGCGCCCCGGTGCGGCATAGACTTGGTACAGCGCGCCATCGGTGAACGGCCAGACCTGAATCGCATTGACGTAGCCCTCGCGCGTGGGCGCCACCCGCGCCTCGGTATTGGCCTTGGACACGCGCACGGTTTCGTCGGCCGGCTCCGGTGCGGACTCGGCCTCGCCGGCGTCCGGCAGCGGCTTCAACTGCGCTGGCAGCGCCAGCGGTTCGGGCAAGGCGACGACTTCCACCGGCGCGGGCGGCTCGGGGATGAATTGCGCCTCCACCGGCTCGTCCAGGGGGATCACGGGCGGCGGCTTGCCCTGCGTGGCGCAGCCCGCCAGGGCGAGGACGATCAGCGGAAAGGTGTAAAAGCGCAAAGGGGATGTCATGGCTTGGCTCCATCGGAAGAATCCAGTTCTCGGCTCCACGACAGACCATTGACGTAGATGCCCAGGGGATTGCGGCGCAGGCGTTCTTCGGTGCGCGGGGTTTGCAGCACGATGGACACCACGGCCGTCCACCGCTCCAGCCCAGCGGCCGCGCCGTTGACGTAGCGGCGTTCCGTCCAGCGCACGTTGAACGACGTGTCGCTTGCGCGCACGACGCTGGTGATTTGCACCGTCACCGTTTCCTTGCCGACGCGGGTGAAGGGGTCGTTGGTGCGGGCGTAGTCGTTGAGCACCGCCGCGCCCTTGTCGGTGGTGTAGTCGTAGGCATCGAGCCAGTTCTGCCGCACCACGATGGGGTCAATGGACAGCGAACGCACCAGCGTCACGAAGCGCGCCAGGTGGTGCGCGATCTGCGCGTCGGCGGGCCGGTACGGCGTGGCCGCCTCGCCCACGGCGCGCACCTGCCCGGCCTGATCGACCTCGATGACATAGGGCGTGACGATGGACTGCGCCGAGCGCCACACCAGGCCGGCGGCCATCAGCAGCGCGAGCACCAGGCAGCCGAAGGCCATGAACCGCCAGTTCTTCGCCTGCACACGCGCCGAGCCGATACGGTCGTCCCACACCTGCGCGGCGGCTTGATAGGGAGTGGCAGGCTGCGGCGTGTCGGCGTAGCGCACCTGCGGTCGCTTGAATCGCATAGTCGTTTCTCCTTATGAATCGGAATCGCGCAGGCTCGGGCCTTGCCCGGAGCCGCCGCCGTCGCCACCGCGCAGCGTGTGGGCGGCGGTGGTGGCGGCATGGGTGATCTGCTGGCGGCGGTGCATCCGCTTGGCCCAGGCGGGCTGCTCCTGCTTCTGCGAGCCGGCGGCACCGTCTGCGGCTGCGCCGGCGCCGGATGTGGCCCCTGCGCCGCCTTCGGCCTCCGCGCCGTTCCATCCGGCGCGGAAAGGGCCGGCCATCTTCTGCCCGACGGCGGAAGCACCGGATGCGGCGCGGCGCCCGGCGGCCTGCGCGCCGGTCTTGGCGACGTTGCCCATACCGGCCATCGCCCCCTTGGCACCGCCGCCAGCGGCGGCGGAACCGGCCCGGAATGCCGCACCGGCGCTGCCGGCAGCAGAAGTCGCGGCACGCGCGCCGCTGCCGGCCAGCTTCGCGGCGGCTGGCGCCATGCGCGCCCCGGCGGCCACGGCACCGCCTACGCCGGTCGCGGCGGCGCCGATGGCGACGGCCGTGCCGGCAGCGCCGACAGCGGCACCGGCCATCGCGCCCGCGCCAAGCTGCGGCGCACCGGACACCAGCCCCGTGGCGATGCCCGGCCCGAAGATCCCCAGCGCCAGCAACGAAAGCGACGCCAGCATGATGACCAGCGCATGGTCGATGGATGGTTCGTCGGGATGCACCTGGAACTCGGCGAACAGGCCCGAACCGATGCCGACGATGACGGCCAGCACCAAGACCTTGATGCCCGACGACACCACGTTGCCGAGCACCTTTTCCGCCAGAAAGCTCGTCTTGTTCCAGAGCGCGAACGGCACCAGCACGAAGCCGGCCAGCGTGGTCAGCTTGAACTCGATCAGCGTGATGAAAAGCTGGATCGCCAGCACGAAGAAGCAGAGCACCACGACCAGCCAGGCGAGGAACATCACCGCGATGGCATCGACGTTCACGAACACTTCGGGAAAGCCCGCCATGTCGCCGACTTGCTCCAGGATCGGCGCGGCGGCGTCGATGCCGGTCTTGGCCAGCCGCCCAGGCTGAAGAAAGTTCTCCATCGTGATGGCCGAGCCGGTGGCTGTAATCCCCAGGCCGGCGAACGAGCGGAACACGATGCTCGCCAGCCAGTTGAAGTTGCCGATGATGTAGGCGAAGGCGCCGACGTAGAGCACCTTGCGCAGCAGCTTGGCGATCACGTCCTCGCCCTGGCCGGTGGCGTGGCTCATCGCCCAGTACAAACCGGCGATGGTCATGTCGATGACGATCAGCGTGGCGGTCAGGAACGCCACTTCGCCTTGCAATAGCCCGAACCCGGAGTCGATGTAGCGTGAGAACGTATCGAGGAAGCGGTCGATGATGGTCACGTCGTTCATGGCGTCTCCCCTCCGATGGGTTCATCGAAGGTGGGCGGAATGGGCGGCAGCTCGGCCAGCGTCCGGTACTCGTCCGGCCCGGTCTGGCCGGCGAAGAAGCGCCGGCGGAAGGCTTCTGCGGCGGCCAGGCAAGCGTCCTCGCCCACGGCCTGCCGGTCGGCTGCGCATTGCGCACGTAATGCCTTGAGCCGCACGGGATCGGCGGCCAAGGTGTCGGCCAGGTTCTCGGTGGGCCGCTGGCCGCAGGCAGTCAGCAGCACGGTCAGCAGGACGGAAGCGCATCGCATGACCGTCTCCCGTCAGTTGCCGTAGAAGTCCACGCGCTGCGGCGTGTACGGCGTTCCGGTGCCCAGAAAGCGCCGCCGCACTTCGCGGGCGCGCTCGGTGGCCGCCGCCTGCCGCGCCAGTTCAAGCGAGGTCGCGCGGTCTTGCGTGATCTGGAGCTGCTGGGACTGGATCGACTGCTTGGCCTGCAAGGCCAGGAGCTGGTTGGTTGCCTGCGCGGCCTGCAAGGCGCCGGTGGCGGACTGGCTCTGGCTCACGAGGTCGGCCAGTGCGGTTTCGTCCTCGCGCAGGTTCTGCGATACCTGCGCCTGCATGCGCATCGCGGTATGCAGGCCGTCCAAGGTGTTCTTCCAGCGTTCGCGGGCATCGCGGAACATCTGATCGCCGCTGACGGTGGCGGCGTATTGCTCGGGGTACAGGCGCGCGAAATCGCGGTCGAAGTTCTGCACGTCGTAAGCCAACCCCTGTGCCTCGGCGATCAGACGCTCGGTAGTGGCGAGCGTCGAGCGCAGCCGGTTGACGATGTTGAAGTCCAGATTCGCCAGGTTGCGCGCCTGGTTCATCAGCATCTGGGCTTCGTTCTGGAGTTGCTGAATCTGGTTGTTGATCTGCTCCAGCGTGCGGATGGCCGTCAGCGTGTTCTGCACGAGGTTCGTGGGATCGACCACGACCCATTGAGCATGAACGGTGGAAGCGGTGCAAAGCATGGCCGCGACGGTGGCCGCGAGAAGACGCTTCTTCATGGCAGGTTCTCCTGTGGTTGGGAAAGGACGGTGGCGGCTGCCGGCGAGAAGCCGGGGAACGAGGGCAGCAGATTGGCCGCCCAGCCGAGGCCGCGATGACGCAGCCAGGCGCCGGCGAAGCCGGGTGCGCCGGCCTGCGTTAGCACGCGGTCGATGTCGCGTTGGTCTTGCGGTGTGGATGCACCCGCGAACGCGAGCGCAGCCGGCCCCAGGTCGAGGTCGAACAGGCGATTGCCGAGGCGCGATTGGTAGTAGTAGTCGCGCTTGGGTTCGGCGGTGGCGACGATCTCGATCTGCCGGCTGTTGAGGCCGAAACCCTCGTAGATCGTGCGAATCTGCGGTTCCGTCGCCTGCGGATTAGGTAAGAAAATCCGACTGGCGCAGCTTTCGATGATCGCGGGCGCGATGGTCGAGTCCTTGATGTCGGCCAGCGACTGCGTGGCGAAGATGACGCTGACGTTCTTCTTGCGTAGCGTCTTGAGCCACTGGCGGATGCGGGCGGCAAACGACGGTTCATCGAGGAACAGCCACGCCTCATCGAGAATCAGCAGCGTGGGCGCACCGTCGAACCGCTCATCGAAGCGGGCGAACAGGTAGCGCAGCACCGCTTGCACGGCGGCGGGGCTGTGCATCAGTTCTTCCATCTCGAAGCCCTGCACGTCGGCCATGCCCAGCCGATCGCGGTCGGCATCCAGCAGCTTGCCGTGGGCACCGCCCAGCACATACGGCGACAGCGCCTGCCGCAGCGCGTTCGATTGCAGCAGCACGGAAAGCCCGGTCAGCGTGCGCTGCTCCGGCGGCGCACCCGCGAGGCTGCCCAGGGCCGACCAGATGGCCACCTTCTCGTCGGGGCCGACGGTCACGCCTTCGTGCAGCAGGCGGCCTTCCACCCATTCGGCCGCCCAGGTGCGATAGCCTTCCTGCTCGATACGGGCCAGCGGCTGGAAGGCAATGCCGCCATCGGCGCCGAGGTCGTAGTGCTCGCCGCCCAAGCCCAACACAGTTGCCCGCATGGAGCGGCCCATGTCGAAAGCGAAGATCCGCGAGCCGGGGTAGCGCCGGAACTGCATCGCCAGGATGGCAAGCAGTACCGACTTGCCCATGCCGGTCGGCCCGGCGACCAGTGTGTGGCCCACGTCGCCGATGTGCGTGGCCAAGCGAAAAGGCGTCGCGCCATCGGTGCGGGTGACGATCAGCGGGGGGCCGTCGAGGTGGTCGTTCTTCTCCGGCCCGGCCCACACCGCCGACAGCGGCATCATGTGCGCCAGGTTCAGCGTCGAGACGATGGGCTGGCGGACGTTCGCATAGGCATTGCCGGGAATGGACGACAGCCACGCATCGACGGCATTGAGGGTTTCGGGGATGGTCACGAAACCCCGGCCCTGGATGACGCGCTCCACCATGCGCAGCTTCTCGTCGGCCGTAGCCGGGTCGGCATCGAGCACCGTCACCGTGGCGGTGAGGTAGCCGAAGGCCACCTGATCGCCGCCCAGCTCCTGCAAGGCGGCATCGGCGTCTGCCGCCTTGTTGCTGGCGTCGGTATCGACCAGCGGGCTTTCCTGCTGGAAGATCGTTTCGCGTAGCAGCGCGACGACGTTCTTCCGTTTCGCAAACCACTGGCGGCGCAGGCGGCCAAGTTCTTTTTCTGCTTCCGCCTTGTCCATGCAGAGAAAGCGCGTGCTCCAGCGGTAGCCAAAGCCCAGGCGGTTGAGGTCGTCCAGAATCCCAGGCCACGTCGAAGTCGGAAAGCCTCGCACCGACACCACGCGCAGGTGTTGGTCGCCCAGCATCGGCGCAAGGCCACCGACCAGGGCGCAGTCAGCCAGCAGCGCGTCGATATGGAACGGAACTTCGGGAACGCCCAGCCGGTAGCGCCGCGTCGAAACCGTCGCGTGCAGGCCGGTCAGCGTGTTGGCATCATCGAGCCAGGCGATTTCCGGCATCACGCCGTCGAGCAGGTCGAACACGCGATCGGTTTCCGCCACGAAGGTATCGAGCCGGCCACGCCAGTCCACGCCGTCGCCGGGCGAGTTCTCGTAGAGCAGCTTGGCCGCACGGGCGCGCGATTCCTCCGGCGGCAGGTACGCGAGCGTCAGGTGATAGGCGCTCTCGAAGTGATGCCCCGATTCCTCGAAGGCCGCGCGGCGTTCTTCATCGACCAGCCAGGAAAGCGGTTCAGGAAAGTCGGAGTGCGGGTAGTCCGCCGCCGGCCGGCGCTCGGCCTCGATGAACAATGCCCAGCCCGAACCCAGGCGGCGCAGCGCGTTGTTGAGCCGCGCCGACGTGGCGATCAGCTCGCCTTGCGTGGCGCTGTCCAGATCAGGCCCGCGAAAGCGCGCCGTGCGCTGGAACGAGCCATCCTTGTTCAAGACGACACCCGGCGCGATCAGGCCGGCCCAGGGCAGCCAGTCGGCCAGCAGCGCAGGCCGCTGGCGGTATTCGGCAAGGTTCAGCATGGCATCCCCCTCACACGTCCAGCAGCGGCTTGTGCTTGATGTGCCGGGCGAAGACCTGCATGAACTGCGGATCGACGCGCGCACCCCATACGGCCAGCGAGTGGCCAACGATCCAGAGCACCACGCCGGGAATCCACAGTTGCAGGCCCAGCCCGACGGCGGCGGCCAGCGTGCCGTTGGCGATCGCCACGGTGCGCGGCGCACCGCCCAGCAGGATCGGCTCGGTTAGCGAGCGATGCAGCGGAATCTCGAAGCCGGGCGCGAAGCCGGGCGCGCCTTCGTTGGCCGCACTCATACGACCGCCCCGCCGGAGAAGCTGAAGAAGGAGAGGAAGAACGACGACGCGGCGAACGCGATGGACAGGCCGAAGACGATCTGGATCAGCTTGCGAAAGCCGCCGCTGGTGTCGCCGAAGGCGAGCGCCAGGCCCGTGGCAATGATGATGATGACGGCGACGATGCGCGCGACCGGCCCCTGGATCGACTCCAGGATGGATTGCAGCGGCCCTTCCCAGGGCATCGAAGAACCGGCGGCCTGCGCCGTGCCGGCCGTCATCAACATGATGGCGGCCAGCATCAGGCCCCGATGGGCAGGCCGGGCCAGGCGCCGCAGGCGTGCAAGGATGGGCACCGGATTTACGGAAGTACGGAAAGCATGGGTAGGCGTCATGGCAGTTCTCCAGAGGGATCGGGGGACGGGAAAGGCGCAGCGGCGGCGGCTGCGAGGGAAACCGGCGGCAGCTCGGGAAGCGGCGCTTCCAGCGCGTCCGCCAGTTGATAGCCGGCGGCGTCGAAGCCGACGACGCGGGCGATGCTTTCGACGCGGCGCTTGCGGCCACGTCCGGCGATGTGGATGACGACGTTGACCGCCTCGGCGATCAGCGCACGCGGCGGGTTCACCGCGACTTCGAGGATCAGTTGCTCCAGCCGCAGCAGCGCGCCCAGCGCGGAGCCGGCGTGGATGGTGGCGATGCCACCTGGATGGCCGGTGCCCCACACCTTGATGAGATCCAGCGCCTCGCCGCCGCGCACCTCACCGACGATCACGCGGTCCGGGCGCAGCCGCATCGTGGCGCGCACCAGCTCCTGCATCGACACCACGCCTGCGCGCGTGCGCAACGGCACGTGGTCGCGCGCCGCGCATTGCAGTTCGATGGTGTCTTCGAGCACCAGCACGCGGTCGCCGGTGGCGGCGATTTCGGCGAGCAAGGCATTGGCGAGCGTGGTCTTGCCCGTGCTGGTGCCGCCGGCGATCAGGATGTTCTGGCGCTCGCGCACGGCGCGACGCAGGAACTCGGCCTGCCCGGCGGTCAGGATGCCGTCGGCCACGTAGCGATCCAGGCCGATGATGCTCACGGCCCGCTTGCGCAGCGCGAAGGCCGGGCCGGGCGCGGCCGGCGGCAAGATGCCCTCGAAGCGTTCGCCCGTCTCGGGCAGCTCGGCAGTCAGCAGCGGCTGGCCGCGATGCACTTCCGCGCCGACGTGGGCCGCGACCAGGCGGATGATGCGTTCGCCATCGGCTTCGGGCAGTTCCCCGCCCAGCGGCGCGCGGCCCGACGACAGCCGATCCACCCATAGGGTGCGGTCGGGGTTGAGCATGATTTCCACCACGTCCGGGTCTTCCAGCGCGGTGGCAATCAGCGGCCCCATTGCCGTGCGCAGCATCTGGATGCGGCGATCCAGCGAAGTCGCGGCCGACGAACGCGGTTCGGGCGGCATCTGCGGAACGGCGCTCATGAGGCACGCTCCGCAGCACGTTCATGGGCTTCGGCCAACGCCGCCGCGTCGTCCATCCGCATCGGGTCGGGATGCAGTTCCTCCACCACGTCCCGCACCAGGCTGCGGCCGCGCAGCAGGTGGCGGCCCAACTGTTCAACGAACTGCTCGAAGCGTGCCTTGCCCTGGGCGCGGGCCGCGTCCTGATGGGCTTCGGGAACCGGCGTGCTGACGGTCAGGAAGTAGCGGATGAACAGCGCCAGCGTCTCGATCTGGATGGTCTGGTCGCGCTCCATGCGTTCGGCCTGACGCGACAGGCGATCCAGCCGCTTGGCAATGGCGGCTTCGCGCTGGTCGCCGGCATCCGGCGACAGCCAGGACGCCAGGGCAGCGGCAACGATGCTGGACTTCGACACGCCTTTCTTGGCGGCCAGTTCGTCCAGGCGCTTGGCGTGCTCGTGCTGGATGAACAGATTGAGGCGGTATTGGCTCATAAGTCGATTCCGTCGTTGGGGTTCAGCGATGCCAGCCGGGCCGTGCGCTGCATGGCCGGGTCGAGCTGGCCGGGAAGCGGCAGCGAGAAGTCGTCGTCGTCATCAAGCAGCCCCAGGTCGTTGCCTGCGGACAGCGGTTCGGGGCTGTATTCGGTGACTTCGGTCAGCTCCGGCTGGCGACGTGGGCCGCCGTCATCGGGGCCGCCCAGGGCATCAGCGGATACCGTCGCCGGTGCGGCGGGTACGGCCGGGATCGCCAAGCCGCTCCAGTCGTCGGCGCGGGCTGGTGGTGCGTCGGCATAGCGTCCTGCCGCCAGCACGGGCGGCGGCAGCACGCGGCGCTTGAAATTGGCGTCCGCGTAGTAGCGCAGCTTCTTCGCCTTGATCGGCGGACTGCTTCCCACCATCACCACGGATTCATCGGGCGGAAGCTGCATCACTTCGCCCGGCGTCAGCAGCGGCCGCGCCGTTTCCTGCCGCGACACCATCAGGTGCCCGAGCCACGGCGCGAGCCGGTGGCCGGCGTAGTTGCGCTGCGCGCGCAGTTCGGTGGCCGTGCCGAGCGTTTCGGAAATGCGCTTGGCCGTGCGTTCGTCGTTCGTCGCAAACGTCACGCGCACGTGGCAGTTGTCCAGAATCGAATGGTTCTGGCCGTAGGCTTTGTCGATCTGGTTCAGGCTTTGGGCGATCAGGAAGCTGCGGATGCCGTAGCCGGCCATGAAGGCCAGCGCCGTCTCGAAGAAGTCCAGTCGGCCCAGCGCCGGGAACTCATCGAGCATCAGCAGCAGCTTGTGGCGACGCGCGATGCCATCCGTACCGTCGAGCGATTCGGTGAGCCGTCGCCCGATCTGGTTGAGGATCAGCCGGATCAGCGGCTTGGTGCGGCTGATGTCCGAAGGCGGCACCACCAGATACAGCGACACAGGGGATGCGGACGCGATCAGGTCGGCGATGCGCCAGTCGCAGCGCGACGTGACTGCGGCCACGGTCGGATCACGGTACAGGCCCAGGAACGACATGGCGGTGGAGAGCACGCCCGACCGCTCGTTGTCCGACTTGTTGAGCACTTCGCGGGCGGCGGATGCGACAACCGGGTGAGGCGTCTCGCCCAGGTGCTTGGTCGTCATCATCCGGTGAAGCGTCAGCTCGAACGGGCAAGCCGGGTCGCTGAGGAAGTTCGCCACGCCGCGCAGCGTCTTGTCCTCGCCCGCGTAGAGCACATGCAGGATGGCGCCGACCAGCAGCGCATGACTGGTCTTCTCCCAATGGTTGCGCTTCTCCAGCGCGCCTTCGGGATCGACCAGGATGTCGGCAATGTTCTGCACGTCGCGCACTTCATGCGCGCCACGCCGTACCTCCAGCAGCGGGTTGTAGGCCGCCGACTGCGCATCAGTCGGGTTGAACAGCAGGCAATGCGAGAAGCGCGAACGCCAGCCGGCCGTGATCTGCCAGTTCTCGCCCTTGATGTCGTGAATGACGGCGGACGCGGGCCACGACAGCAACGTCGGCACCACCAGACCCACGCCCTTACCCGAACGGGTGGGCGCAAAGGTCAGGACGTGTTCTGGCCCTTCATGGCGCAGATAGTCATTGCGGTACTTGCCGAGGAAAATGCCGGCAGGCTGGTCGAGGCCGGCCTTGCGGATGTCGGCGGCATCGGCCCAGCGCGCCGAGCCGTAGGTCGTGACCAGCTTGGCCTGCCGCGAACGCCACACCGACATGGCGATGGCGACCACCACGGCCAGCAGGCCGCTGCCGCCCGCAATCGCGCCGCCGGTGTCGAAGACCTGCGGCGCATAGGCGTCGAAGAAGAACCACCACTCGAACAGCCGCCAGGGGTGATAGACCGGCGTGCCGAAGAAGTCGAACCAGGGCGAGCCAAGGCGTAGTTGATAGCCCAGGGCGGCGGCCGTCCATTGCGTGGCACCCCACACACCGGCGATCACGATGCCGAAGACGGCAGCGATCTGCCCGAACAGCACACCCTGACCTTGCATAGACTGGCCTCCGATTTCCTTGCGCTGATTCCTCGTTCAAGCGCGGCACATGGACGTGCCGGATGACGTGAGGATCAGTGCCGGGTCGGTGCCGGTCAAAGACCGTTATCGGAAGAAAGGTCGAGTAATTGGAAAGAATTGGGGCTGTATCGCGCCAAAGAAAAACGCCGCAAGCGAGGGCGCATTGCGGCGTGTCGGTCAAAAAGCATGGGATTCATTGCGCGAGGCGAATGACCGGATGGGGATGAGGTTCAACCTGATAGGCATCGACAAACTACCATGAGTAAGTTACCATTGGTATTTATAAATTTCGCTGGAAGCCGCTATGCACGCGCTCATCGTCGCCACTCATCCCGATCCCAATTCATTGACCCATGCCATAGCTGCACAGGTCGCTGCTGGTATCGCCGCATCTGGTACGCAGCATTCCTGGGAGATCGCCGATCTGGCGGCTGAAGGCTTCGATCCCCGCTTTACACGGATCGACCATGCCCTGCTTCTGAAACAAGCCGCACCGCCTGCGGATGTCGCAGCGGAGCATGCCCGGCTCGAACGCGCCGATGCGCTGGTGCTGGTCTACCCGATCTATTGGTGGTCTTTCCCCGCGCTGCTCAAGGGCTGGATAGATCGGGTCTTCACCCAGGGCTGGGCCTACGAGGACGATGCGAACGGCAAGCTGGTGAAGAAGCTGCAACATCTTCAAGTGCATCTGCTCGCCATCGGGGGCGCGGATCAGCGCACCTATGCCCGGCACGGCTACTTCGGTGCGATGAAGACCCAGATCGACTACGGCATCTTCAGCTACTGCGGGGCGCGTGTCGTGACATCGGAATTGCTGCTGGCCTCGGATGCGGGTTTCCCGAAGACACACCTCGACACGGCCAAGACGATAGGCGGCAAAGTATTCGTCCCTCGGCCATGATCCGCGAACGAGAGCATTCCGCCATGCCTGCATCTTCCGAAACGCCCCTGCGCCGCCGACTGCCCAGGCAGGCACGTGCGCGCCAACTGCTGGACATGGCGTGGAAGTTGATCGGCGATGAGGGAACCGATGCGCTGACCTTGGGGCGGCTGGCTGGCGAAGCGGGTGTCACCAAGCCCGTGGTCTATGACCACTTCGGCACGCGCAATGGGCTGTTGGTCGCGCTTTACCAGGACTTCGATGTACGACAGACCGCGATCATCGACGCGGCCATCGACGCGGCAAGACCGACCTTAAAGGACAAGGCGCGCGTGATCGCATCGAGCTACGTCGAATGCGTACTAACACAGGGACGTGAGATTCCGGGCGTGCTGGCCGCGCTGGGCGGATCGGCGGAACTGGGGGCGGTCAAGCGTGCGTACCAGCAAGCCTTCATCGAGAAGTGCAGAGGCATTCTTGCGCCGTTCGCCGGGCCGACAGGCATTGCACGCCCCGGCCTGTGGGCGATGCTGGGCGCGGCCGATGCGCTGTCGCTGGCCGCCGTCGCGGGCGACATCAGCCCGGCCCAAGCCGAAGAAGAATTGTCGCAAACCATCCTGGCGCTGGTCAGGCGCAGCAAGTAACGCAGCTACCGTACCAGACCCGCGAGGCGTCAAAACTTGGGCGGCTCTTTCGGCGGGGTATAGGGTGTATCGCCGTCACCATAAAACCGCTTGCGCGTGGCTTCGGCCACCCGGTCGCACAGCGCGTCGCCCAGCGTGGCACGATCGGTCTTGCATTGCTGGCGCAGTTCTTTCAGGCGCGCGGGATCGGACGCCAGTTCTTCAACGGTCGGCACGTTCTTGTTCTCTGGCGTTTCGGTCGGGCCGCAGCCAGTCAGTATCGCAGCCAACAAGCATGGGATGGTCTTCTTCATGGTTCGGAGTCCTCCAGGGAGTCGGGATCGTCGTTCGGTGTTGGCCCTGTGTCTTCCGGTGACTCGATGGCCTGTAGGCGCTCAATGAAGCGGGCCAGCGTTTCCGAAGGTTTGCGATCCAGGCGCAGCAGATAGGTCGTGAGCATCGGCGAACGCCCCGCCAGCGGCCGCGCGACGACGCCGGATTCACGGCTGGCCGCGATATGCGACGCACCTGCCAGCCCCAGGGCAAACCCGGCCGATACCAGCGTCACCATCAAGTCGAAGGACGCGACGCGCTCGGCCACCAATGGTTCCATATCCACGCGGCGCAGCACGCGCTCGACCTGCCGCGCATGGCCTTCGCACGCCTGCTGATCGCACAGCACCAGCGGATAGCGCAGCAGTTCTTCGAGCGGAATGCGCTTGTGGGCGAGCAAGGGATGGCGCGCAGGAACGGCCACCATCAGCGGATCGTTCCACACCGGCAAGGCAACGATGTCATCGCCGGCTTCGTCGGCGCAGGCAAAGCCCAGGTCATAGAGGTCGTCGTGCAGGCCCTTGATCTGGTGCGCCAGCGGCACTTCGGTCAGGCGGATTTCGATTTCCGGTTCTTCCTGCCGACACAAGGCCAGCAAGGCAGGCAGGCGCGATGGTGTGATGCCGTCGGACAGCGCGATGCGCAACTGACCATGAAAACCGTTGGCGGCCGCCTTCACGCTGTCACGCGCCTGCTGCAAGGCGGCGAAGACGCGCGGCACATGATCCAGGAATAGTTTGCCGGCACGGGTCAGGCGCGTACTGCGCGTGGTACGGGCGAACAGCACCACGCCCAGTTCTTCCTCCAACTCCTTGATGGCGCGCGACAGCGGCGACTGCTCGATGTGCAGCTTCTCGGCCGCACGAGCGAAGTGGAGTTCTTCGGCGACGGCCAGGAAGCAGCGAAGATGGCGCAGTTCCATGCCGCGTCCTCATTCCAGCAACCAACCAATGGGTTGAAGATCCACGGACTCGCAGCACGCCCGCACGCGCGCCGCACCGTCAAGGAAGTGCGGCGTGTGCTCGTGCAGGAACAGGGCCTCGGCATCGACCCAGCGCTCCAGCAGGAAGAAGCGGTTGGCCGACACGCTTCCCTGGGCAATGCGATAGTCCAGGCACCCCGGCTCCTGAAGACTGGCTTCACGCAACGCCTGTAGCGTCTCGCGCAGTTCCTCGATGCGTCCCTCCGACGCTTGCAGTGCAACGATCAGATCGATAGCCGGCATGTCATCCTCCTTGGCGTTGAGCGGTATCGGCTTGCGGGCGTGCCTGCCTGCGCGTCAGCCACCACAGCGGCCCCTGCGCCAGCACCACCAGCGCCACGCCGGCCCAGGGCGTCAGTGCCATCCGCTGCTGCGCGACCAGGCCGCTGCCCAGCGTCTCGCCCAGGGTGATGCCGAGGTTGAAGGCCGAGATGTTCAGTGCCGAGGCGAAGTCCACCGCGCGCGGCGTCCAGCGCTGCGCGGTCTCCAGCATGCCGGCCTGGAAGCCCGGCGACATGCCGAAGGCGAGCACGCCCCAGACGAACAGCAGCGGCACCATCGCCCACTGCCACGGCATCGTCACGGCCAGCGCCACCAGTACCACGAGCAGGCCCGCCAGCATGCGCCGCAGCGCCACAGGCCAGCCCAGGCTGGCGGCCCAGCGCCCGCCGGCAAGGTTGCCGACCAGCGTGGCGACGCCGAACACCACCAACAGCCCGCTGGCCGTGTGGGTGGAAAAGCCGGTGATGTCGGTCAGGATCGGCGTGACGAAGGTGAAGGCGGGAAAGCTCGCGCCGAACCCCAGCACGGTGACGGCCATCATCGCCAGGATCGCCGGGCTGGCCAGCGCCGCCAGTTGCGTGCCCGCCGGGCCGGCGGCCGGTGTGGGCAGCGCCGGCACCCAGCGCGCCGTCGCCAGCCACGCCAGCGCAGCCAGCCCCGCCACGGCGAAGAACGGCAGGCGCCAGCCCAGGGTATTGCCGACCAGGCTACCCAGCGGCACGCCGATCACCATCGCCAGGGTCAGGCCGGCGAACATGACGGCGATGGCGCGGCTGGCCTGGCCCTCGGGCGCGAGGCGCGCCGCGACGGTGGCGCCGATGGCGAAGAAGCTGCCGTGCGCCACCGCGGTCAGGATGCGCCCGGCCAACAGCACCTCATAGGTGGTGGACAACGCCGACAGCAGGTTGCCAGCCAGGAACACCGCCACCAGCCCCAGCAGCAGCGGCTTGCGCGGCAACCGCGCCAGGGCCAGCACGACGATGGGCGTGCCGACCGCCAGCGCCAGCGCGTACAGCCCGACCAGCCCGCCGGCGCGCGCCAGCGCCACGCCCAGATCCTCGGCGATGGCCGGTAGCACACCGACCACGATGAACTCGGCCACGCCGATGGCGAAGGCCGTCACAGCCAGCGCCCAGACGCCGGGATGGGTGCGATGGGCTTGGGTCATGCGCGGCCTGCCGCATGCAGGGCAATGGCCTGGTCCGCATCGACCGTGGCACCGGCCACGCCAACGGCACCGATCACGCGGTCTTGTTCGTCGCGCAGCACCACGCCGCCACCAAAGCTGATGAGGCCGCCATTGGTCGCCTCCAGCGTGTAGATCGCACCGCCCGGCTGCGCCGCCGCGCCCAGCTCCAGGCTGTCGGTGCGGAACAGGGCTGCCGTGCGCGCCTTCTTGATCGAAACGTCTATCGCACCGGGTACTGCGTCATCCAGGCGCAGGAAGCCGCGCAGCAGGCCGGCCTCGTCCACGACGGCGATGTTGATGGCGAAGTTCTGTTCACGTGCGAGCGCCCGAGCGCGCTCGATGACGTGCTGGACCGTGGGTTCGCTCAGGGAAGAAGGCATCTCGAAAACTCCTTGTAGGTTGCTAGGGCCTTCAATGATTCCGGCGCGCGACTGGAGCGGGAAGGTGTCACGGCCGATTGGCCGCTAAAGTTTGAGCATGCCGAACAAATACCGCATGCAGGTGGCGGCAAGGCTGCGCAGTACGGATTTACGCAAGCGATGTGCAGGCCCGGCAACACCGAGCGCGGCCACGACACGGCCTTCGCGTCGCAATGGCAGCGCCAGGCAGTTCAGGCCGGGCTCGGCTTCTCCCAGGTCCAGCGCATAGCCCGCCGCGTTGATGGTTTGCAGTTCCTTTTCCAGCGCGGTCGGTAGCAGTCCTGCCCGCCGCAGGCTGCGTACCAGGCCCGGATCATGGGCGAGGAACACTTTGCCGATGGCCGAGGTGGTCAGCCCCTCGCGGCGCCCGCGCGGACTGGCCACGCGCAGGCTGCCATTGCCTTCCACGGCGTCGATGTAGAGGTACTCGCGCGTGCCGCAGGGTACGGCCAGGTAGCAGGTTTCGCCGCTGCGCCTGGCCAACTCCGCGAGCGCGGGGGCAAATGCCATCCGCAACGTCGCGTCGGCGTCGGCCAGCGGCTGGGCGACTTCGCGCAGGCGCAGCCCCAGGGCGTAGCGGGTGCCGTGGCGCGACACGTAGCCCATGGCCGCCAGCGTGTTGAGCAGCCCGTGCAGCGTGCTCTTGTTCAAGCCCAGTTGCACCGACAGATCGACCAGGCGCGCCTCACCGCCAGCGGCGGCGATGGCTTCCAGCAAGGCCATCGCGCGTTCGACCGACTGGATGCGGCGGTTCTCGTCGATCATCAGCATGGCGGCGTGCTCCCGGACAGACTACAGGTGACGGACGGTGGTCAATCCCATTGCGGCGCGATGGCTTCGGGATTCGCCAGTCGCTCGCCGCGATCCAGCGTGGCGATGGCGGCCACATCCTCGCCGTCCAGCCGCAGCGCCGTCGCCTTGAGGTTGCTTTCCAGATTGGCGCGCCGGGTCGAGGACGGGATCACCGAGTAACCCTTCTGCAAGGCCCAGGCCAGCGCCACCTGCGCTGCGGTCGCATCGTGCTTGCCGGCGATCTGCTGCAACACCGGTTCCTGCACTGCCTTGCCATAGGCTAGGGTCATGTAGGACGTCAGGTGGATGCCCTGATCGCGGGCGAGGGCGGCGAGCTTGCGGTTCTGCAGGTAGGGGCTGATCTTCACCTGGTTGGTGGCGATGTTCTCGCGTCCGGCGATGGCGATGGCCTCGCCCAGCAAGGCGATGGTGAAGTTGGATACGCCGATCATCCAGGTCAGCCCCTGCGTCCGCGCTTCGAGCAGCGCTTCCAGCGACTCGGCCAGCGGCACCGCGCCGCCAGGCGAAGGCCAGTGGATCAGGGTCAGGTCCACGCGATCGGTGCGCAGCTTCTTTAGGCTATCCTGCAGGCTTGGGGTCAGCTTGTCCGCGGACAGGTTCTCAATCCAGATCTTGGTGGTGAGGAACAGATCGTCGCGCGACACGCCGGATTCGGCGATGGCCTGGCCGACCTCGGCCTCGTTCTCGTAGATCTGCGCGGTGTCGATGGCACGATAGCCGACGTCGAGCGCGGCGCGTACCGAGTCAATGACGGTCTGGCCTTTGAGGCGGAAGGTGCCGAGGCCGAAGGCGGGAATGCTCATGGTCATGCTCCGAGCGGTGATGGATAGGGTGATGGGAAAGGGCGATGCTGATGTGCGATGACGCCTCCCGGGCGGGTACATACTTCGGCATCTTGACTGCTGAGAGAGGCCTCGACGCTTACGGATGGCGGAATGGCGTAAAAGTTCGGCATCGTAGAACTTCATTCGCTTTGTTTGCTATGGCCGGATGGCAGTGCATAGGCGATCAAGCTGTCGCCCATCTTGGTGCCCAGCGAGCCGTGGCCGCCGGCCATGATGACGACGTATTGGCGGCCGTCCTTGCCTTGATAGCTCATGGGCGTGGCCTGGCCGCCGGCGGGCAACCGCGCTTTGAAAAGTTGGCGGCCGCTGGTCACGTCATAGGCTCGCAGGTAGTTGTCGAGCGCGGCGCCGAAGAAGGTCACGCCGCCGGCAGTGGTCAGCATGCCGCCCTGGCCGGGCACGCCCAGCGGCAGCGGGATACCCAGGGGCGCGTTGTCGCGGGTGGTGCCATTCTTTTTCTTCCACACGGTCTCGCCATTGGTTAGGTCCACGGCCGCCACCCAGCCCCACGGCGGCGCCTGGCACGGCAGCCCCCATGGCGTCACGAACGGCGTGATCTCGATGCCGTACGGCGCCCCCGTGTTGGGCTGTACGCCTGAGCCTTCGCTGGCGCCGCGTTCGCGGCTGGCCACTTGCTCGGCCGGGATCATCTTGTAGACGAAGGCGAACGAGTTGGGGTTGAGCAGCATCAGTTGGCGGACCGGATCAATCGACACGCCACCCCAATCGAACGCCCCGGCGTTGCCTGGGTGGACCAAGGTCTCGGTCAGGCCAGGTGGCGTGAAAGGCCCGTCGTAGCGCATCTGGCGGAAGCGGATGCGGCAGTACAACTGGTCGAACGGTGTGGTTCCCCACATCGCCGCTTCGGTCAGTGCCGGGGGCTCGAAGCTGATATCCGATACCGGTTGGGTCAGCGCGGCTCGGTCGCCCGGGAGCGCATCTTGCGGGACCGACACTTCGCGGACTGGGAAGATCGGTGTGCCGTCGCGGCGGTCGAGCACGAACACGTGCCCTTGCTTGCCGGCCGAGATCAGCGCGGGCTTCACCCCATTGGCGGTCCTGATGTCCACCAGCGTGGGCTGTCCGCTGACGTCGCGGTCCCACAGATCGTGATGGGTGAACTGGGCATGCCAACGCACCTGACCGCTGCCAACGTCCAGCGCGACCACGCCGGAGCTGTACTTCTCGGCCCCCTCGCTGCGATTGGCACCCCATTGGTCCGGCGTTTGGTTGCCCATCGGCAGGTACATCATTCCCAGCGTCTCATCGACACTGATGACCGACCACATGTTGGCCGAGTTGTGGCTGTAGAGGCGTCCTTCGGGCAGCGGCTCGGTCTCGTCGGGGTTTCCGCTATCCCAGTTCCACACCAAGTGGCCGTCATGCACGTCGAAGGCGCGCACCACGCCGGAGGCCTCGTGGATCGAGTAGTTGTCGCTGACGTGGCTGCCGATGACCACCAGGTCGCGCGTGACGGCCGGCGGTGAGGTCGAGAAATAGCCGCCAGGCAGCATCCGGCCGTCGAGGTTCTCGGTCAGCAGATGGATGGTGCCCTGGTCACCGAAGTCGGTGCAGACGCTGCCGTCTTCGGCGTTGAGCGCGATCAGGCGCGCGTCGGCCGTGGGCAGGAAGATGCGGCGCGGGCAACTGCTGGCGGCCGTAGCCCTGGGCGTGGTAGCGCTGGCGTCGAGTGAGACGTAGGCGTTGGCGTCGTAGTAGGAGACGCCGCGGCAGGTCATATGCGCCCAGTCCCTGAAGCTGCCGCTGGCGCTCTGGATCTTGGGGTCGAAGCGCCATTTCTCCTGGCCGCTGGTCGCGTCCAGCGCGATGGCGATGCTGTGCGGCGTGCACAGGTACAGGGTGTCGCCCACTTTCAGCGGCGTGACCTGGTTGGTGATCTCGTGCGGGTCTTCCACTCCGGGCAAATCGCCGGTGTGGTAGCGCCAGGCGACCTGGAGTTGGCCGACGTTGTCCGGGGTGATCTGGTCGAGCGCAGTGTAGTGCTGGGCGAAGGCTGTGCCGCCATAGTTGGTCCAGTCGCCCTCCGGCGTGGGCGGCAGTGCCTGGCGCTGCTGCGGCTGGACTTCGGCCAGGCCACGCTCCAGCGCACCGTCGATGTCGCCGGGTGTCTTCGGCAGGCTCGCCAGGCCCACGACCAAGGCCACGGCCAGCGCGCCGGCCAGTGGCAGCGCTCCGCTGACGGACCACCGCTGGCGCCGCGCAAACGTCAGCAGGAGCAGCAGCCCGAGCCCGAACCAGACGTCCAGGCGCGGTAGCAATTGCCAGAAGTCCAGGCCGACTTCGGCCAGCGCCCAGAGGGTGCTGCCCAGCAGCACCAGCGCATAGAACCACAGTGCCAGCCGCCGGCCGATCCACAACAGGATGCCGGTCAACGACACGCCGACGCCGGCCAGCGCGTAGTAAGGCGAGCCCCCCAGCAGCGCCAGGGCGATGCCGCCGGCCGCCGTCGCCAGGCCGATCGACAGGAACAGGAAAGCGAGAACCCACGGGCGACGCGAGGATGTTTCGGGGATTGCAGACGTCATCGGGATTGACCTTTCGAGGAGGACGCGTGCGTCAGGTCGCGACAGCGGCTTCGTTGGCGTGAACGTGGAACTCCGGAAGCACGAACTCGGCGATTTCCTGCAAGGTTTCGTCCAAGGGGCGCTGGTTGCGACGGAACTGCAATCCGATGTGCTGCACGCCGGCTTCGCGCATCGCGTTCAATTCCGCGATCAGCCCGTTGCGGCCGACGCGTCCGCCGAAACGGTGACGCTGCATCAAGGCATCGGGATGCTCGGCCAGGTCCAGATGGATGAAGCTGACGTAGGGCTTGTCGCCGGCCACCTGGCGCCACATCGCCACGCGGCGTACGTGGTCCTCGGGTACGCCTGGATAGGCCAGCCAGCCGTCCATGTGTGCACCCACCCATTCCGGCCGCTGCTGCGCCAGCCCGGCTACCAGCAGCGGCAGCGGCGCCTGTGGGCGCGGCAGGATCTCGATCTCCTCTGGCAGCCGCGCACTACGCCACTGGCGCAGCATCGCCACCTGCTCGCGGAAGGTCTCGCCGCGGCCTTCGAAGTCGCGGCCGAACAGCGGATACTCCACAGGACGGTCACCGCTGGCCACGCCCAGCAGCAGACGCCCGTGGCTGAGCCGGTCCACGCTGGCGGCCGACTTCAGCGTCAGCACCGGCTCGCGGATCGGCAGCACCACGGCGGCGGTGCCGAGCAGGATGCGTTCGGTCACTCCGGCGAGATAACCGAGGTAAGTGAAGACCTCGAACACCTGCGCCGCGTCGCCGAATGCTGGGTCGTATACCGGCACGTCGCGTACCCATAGCGCGCGATAGCCCAGACGATCAGCCAGCCGCGCTAGTTCGCCGTGGCGGGTGATGTCGGGCACGCCGAAGGGGCGGCCGTCCGCATGCCGGCGCCGCTCGCCTTGTGGCGACCAGTCGTTGTCCAGTGGCAGCTCCACGCCAATGCCGAAGCCGCCGGCGGTCAGTCGTTCAAGAAAAGTCGTTTTCATGGGATCACCCTTGTGAAACAGGTTCATTGTTCTGGGGCACGGGCGTTGGCAGCAGTGCGACGGCCTTGCCCTTCATTCGCCCCGAGTGGAGCGCCGCCAGTGCTTGCGGCACATCCTCGAAACTCAGCAACCGAGGCGCCTCGCCCAGTGACAGACCGCCACGCAGCAGGCGCGCGAACAGCGCGCTGCCGGCCACGCGCCAGTCCCGCCATTCGCGCTCGGTGGCGTGGGCGTGAATGCTGTTGAGGGCCACTTCGTGCAGCGAGATGGCCCGCGTGAAGGCCGGTAGCGGCGCCTGTTCCTGACGGTCCTGGATGCAGACCAGGTGGCCGTTGTAGCCGAGCCGTTGCGCCAGCAGCCCGGCATGCTCGCCGCTGACGGTGTCGAAGACAGCATGCAGGCGGCGCGGACCGAGCACGTCATCCAATGCCTGCGTCCACCTGCTGTCATGATGGTCGAAGACCCCGGCGGCCCCATGCGCCAGCAGAGCTTGATGGTGCCCGGTGGCGGCGGCCGCCCACACGCGCCAGCCGCACTCGGCGGCGAGTTGGACCAGCACCCGCCCCACCGCGCCGCCCGCGCCGGTGATCAGCACGTCGCGATCGTTCGACGCAGGCACCTTGTGCAGTGCCTGCCAAGCCGTGAGCGCCGGGCACGGGAGCGCAGCGGCCTGGACGTCGGAAATGCCGTCGGGCACGGGCAGCAGGCTGTCGGCCCGCAGCCGGGTGTAGTGCGCGAAGCTGCCGTCGCGCGCCAAATGCTGGTGATAGGCCACGCGCATGCCCAGCGGCAGGACGACGCCCGGGCCGACGGCCACGATGTGGCCGACCCCATCCACGCCGGGGACGTGCCCCGGCGACCATTCGGGGTGCCCCGCCTGGATCACTTTCCAATCCACCGGATTGAGGCCGATGGCACGGTTGGCGACCCAGACTTCGCCAAAGGCAGGTGGTGTGCTCCGCCTGTCCTGGCGTTGGAGCGAACCGGCGTCTCCTGGCTGCTTCCACGTCCAGGCCGGGTACGTCCACTCGGCACGTGAAGGACGCAGTGCCATGTCGGTGGCAATCATGGCGCGGCCTCAGTGCGCGGCGGGTGCGATGCCGGCCGCGCGCACGTCCACACCATCGCGGCGATCCAGGCGGCCGCTCCAGGCAGTCAGCGCCCAGGCGCCCAGCACCACCAGCGCGCCGATCCAGCCCGTGTGGATCAGGCCGAACCGGGCCACGATCAGGCCACCCAGCCACGCACCGCCGGCAATGCCAAGGTTGAAGGCGGCGATGTTCAGACCCGAGGCCACGTCGGCGGCCTGTGGCGCGAAGCGCTGTGCCTGCTTGACCACGTAGACCTGCAGGCCCGGCACGTTGCCGAAGGCGACCGCACCCCAGGCCAGCACCGTGGCCAGCATCAGCCACTTGTTCGGCGCAGTGAAGGTCAGTACCAGCAGCACCGCTGCCAACAGCGCAAACACCAGCTTGAGCGCCGGGATCGGACCATGACGGTCGGCCAGCTTGCCGCCCCACAGATTGCCCACCGCCACGGATACGCCGTAGGCCAGCATCACCCCGCCGACCGCACTGGCGGAAAAGCCACTGACCTGTTCCAGCATCGGCGCCAGGAAGGTGAAGGCGATGAACGAGCCGCCGTAGCCGACCGCGGTCATCGCATAGACCAGCAGCAGCCGTGGCTGTGCCAGCACACCGAGCTGCTGGCGGATGGTCGCCGGCTTGCTGTGCGGCACGTTCTTCGGTACGAACGCCAGGCTGCCGAGGAAGGCGATCACACCCAGCGCCGCCACCGCCAGGAAGGTCGCGCGCCAGCCGAGGTGCTGACCGATGAAGGTGCCCAGCGGAACGCCCGTCACCAGTGCAACGGTCAGGCCGGTGAACATTATGGCGATCGCGCTGGCGGCCTTGTCCTTGGGCACCACGCTGGCGGCGATGATCGAGCCGATCGAGAAGAACACGCCATGCGCCAGCCCGGTGAGGATGCGCGCGACGATCAGCGATTCGTAGCCCGGCGCCTGCCAGGCCACCAGGTTGCCGACGGTGAACAAGGCCATCAGCCCGAGCAGCAGCGCCTTGCGCGGCACCTTGCCGGTCAGCGCGGTCAGCAGCGGCGCGCCGACGGCTACGCCGAGTGCATACAGCGACACCAGCAGGCCGGCCGAAGGCAGGCTCACGCCGAGGTCCGCGGCGATGGTGGGAATCAGGCCGACGATGACGAACTCCGTCGTCCCGATAGCGAAGGCGCTGATGGTCAGCGCCAGGAGGGCAATAGGCATGGTGGTATCCCCGCTGTGATGTAAGGACACCAGTCTTGCCACTTTACTTTGATCGAAAAAGCCGTATATAAAGAAATGAATTTTGCTTTCAGGTAAACAATGAACGTCACGCTGGACGAATTGCAGGTGCTGGTGGCGGTGGTCGATACCGGTGCTCTTTCGCGCGCGGCCGAGCAACTTGGACTAACGGTCTCGGCCGTCAGCCGAACCCTGGGCCGGCTGGAGGACAAGCTGCAAACCACGCTGTTGCGCCGGACCACGCGGCGCCTGGAACTTACCGAGGAAGGCAATGCCTTTCTCGAACGAGCGCGCCAGATCATCGCGGCGGTGGACGACGCCGAGGAGCAGATGGCCACGCGCCGCGAATCCCCGGCCGGGCGCCTGCGCGTGGACGCCGCCTCGCCGTTCATGCTGCATGCGGTGGTGCCATTGGTCGCCGGCTACCGCGCCCGCTATCCGCAGGTGCAGCTCGAACTCAACAGCAACGACGGCCTGATCGACCTGCTCGAACACCGCACCGACGTAGCCATCCGCATTGGTCGGCTCAAGGACTCCACGCTGCACGCGCGTTCCATCGGCAGTTGTCGCCTGCGGGTACTGGCGGCACCTGCCTACCTGGAACGGCATGGACGGCCCCGACAGATCGCCGACCTGGCCCAACACAACCTGCTCGGCTTCACCCAGCCGGTATCGCTCAACGAATGGCCGCTGCCCGATAGCGATGACCTGCCATTGCATATTGCCCCCAGCCTGGCCGCATCCAGCGGCGAGACCCTCCGGCAACTGGCGCTCGAAGGCGTCGGCATCGTCTGCCTGGCGGACTTCATGACCCATCGTGACCGCGCCGAGGGCCGCCTGGTGCAATTGTTCCCGAGCCGCACCCTGGACGTGCGCCAGCCGATCAATGCCGTGTATTACCGCAACACGGCATTGACGGCGCGCATCGCCTCGTTCGTGAACTACCTGGCCGAACATTGGGACGCCAATACCGGCGGCTGCGGAGCCTCCGAGCCAGCCGCAGTGCCCTAGACGCCCATCTCATGGCACGCTGCCCCGGCCCAGCGCGACCATCAGGTCGGCCTGGCTCTGCAACTGCATGGTTCTGGACTGGGCCAGCGCGTCCTCGGCGGCGAGCAGGGTCCGCTGGACTTCCAGCGTGTCGATGAAGGCTGATTCGCCGCTGCGCCACGAGCGGTCGATCTGCACATAAGCCGAGCGCGCACTGGCCGTGGCGCGCTCCAGCCCTTCGACACGGACGCGATGGCGGGTGGCTGCGGCCAGCGCAGTCTCGACCTCGCTGACCGCTTCGAGCACCGCCTGGCGATAGGCATTGAGTGCCTGTTCGGCCTCGGCACGGCGCAGCGCAACGACGCTGCGCCGCCTCTTGCCGTCGAACAAGGGGGCCGATGCATTGGCACCGGCCATCCAGGCGACGGAGCGCGCGAACGTGGCGCCCGAGAATCCGTCGAGCACCGCGCCGAGCATGCCGGCCAGACGCAATTGCGGCCTGAGATCGGCTTCCGCGACACCCACCCGCGCATAGGCGGCGATCACACGGGCCTCGGCCGCCCTGATGTCCGGCCGCAGGCGCAGCAGATCGGCCGGGATACCGGCATCCGCGGGAAGAGCTGGGTGCATCGGTATTGGCGCCGGCACCAGCAGTTCATAAGCCTGCTGCGCCGTGCCGGCCAGCAGGACCGATAGCCGGTGCAGCGCCTGTTGCCGCTGCAGTTCCAACGCAGGTAATTCGGCCGCGGTGATTTCCCGTTGCGTCCGGGCACGATCGAGGTCGGCCCCGGGAACTTCGCCGACCTCGAACATCTGCTGCATGAAACGTTCGGTATCCTCTTGGTTGCGGACGTTGCGGTGGGTCACGTCCAGGCGTTGTTCCAGTCCGCGGACTTCCAGATAGTTCCGGACCACCTCGCCGATGACCGCCACCTGCACCGCGTGCGCGTCCTCGCTGGCCGAGACCACATCAGCCTGCGCGGCCGTCACGCCCTGGCGGATGCGGCCGAAGACATCCAGCTCCCAGGAAATGCCGAGGTCGAGGCTGTTGTTCCAGGCGGTGGTAGGCTCTGACGTCCACGATTGCAGGCTTGGCACGCGCTCGCGGCCCACGCCGGCGCCCAGGTCAATCCGGGGCTTGCGTCCGGAGGCCGCCGCGGTGCTTAGCGCGCGTGCTGCCTCGATGCGCGAAACGGCGGACTTCAGGTCCAGGTTGTCGGCCACTGCAATCTGCACCAGCCGATCCAGCACCGGATCGTCGAAGCGGTGCCACCATTGATCCAGTTCCGGAATGACACCGGCCGGGCCGGGAACGGCATTGACATAGCCGTCGGCGATTGGCGGCGGTGTCGCCAGCGAGGTTCCGGCCTGTGCCTGTATGCCGAACGACAGAACACCCCCGGACACCACGGATAGGAGCGCCATGCGCAACGCGCGAACCCGAATCATGGAGCCACCTCCGCCGTAACGGCCGGCCGTGAGTGCGGCCTTGCGCCTGCGCGTGTGGCCAGCCTGCGTACGCCGACGTAGAAGATTGGGGTGAACAGCAGGCCGAACAGCGTCACGCCGATCATGCCGAAGAACACTGCCGCCCCCACTGCCTGGCGCATTTCCGCGCCTGCACCTTCGGACAGGATCAACGGGAGCACGCCGAGGATGAAGGCCAGCGAGGTCATGACGATGGCTCGCAACCGTTGCTTGCAAGACTCCACCGCGGCATCGACGACGGCCATGCCTTGCGCCTCCAGTTGCCGAGCGACCTCCACGATCAGGATCGCGTTCTTGGCCGCTAGGCCCACCAGGACGATGAAGCCGATCTGGGTGAGGATGTTGATGTCCTGGCCCATCGCCCTGACTCCCAGCGAAGCCGCCAGCAGGCACATCGGGACGATCAACAGGATCGAGACCGGCAGGCTCCAACTGCCGTACTGTGCGGCCAGCACCAGATAGGCCAGCAGTACGCAGAGCGGGAACACCAGCATGCCGGTATTCCCGGCCGTGGTCTGCTGGTAGGACAGGTCGGTCCACTCGAAGGCGATGCCGGCTGGCAATACCTGCCGGGCGAGCGACTCCATCGTCTCGATGGCGAAGGCAGATCCCAGGCCGGGTTCGGTGTCGCCGTTGATCTCGGTGGCCGGATACAGGTTGTAGCGCGGCGCACGATCCACGCCCAGCACATCGGCAATGCGGGTCACGCTGCCGATCGGCACCATGTTGCCGTCGATGTTGCGTACCTTGATCCGGGCCAGGTCGTTGGCGCTGATGCGGAATGGAAGGTCGGCCTGCGCGGTGACCCGATAGGTGCGGCCGATGATGTTGAAGTCGTTGATGTAGGTGGAGCCGAAGTAGGTTTCGATGGCTTGGTTGATCTCCTCGTTCGGCACACCCAGCATCTCGGCCTTCTCGCGATCCAGTTCGACGAAGACCTGTGGGCTGACGGCCGAGAACGGCGAGTACACCCCGACCAGGCCGGGCGTGCGGTTGGCCGCCGCGACCAGATCCCCGGTCGCCTTGGCCAGCGCCTCGGTGCCCAGGCCGTTGCGGTCCTCCAGGCGCATCGCGAAACCGCCGGTGCCGCCCAGGCCCTGCACTGGAGGCGGCATCGCCACGACGATCGAGGCCTCGGTGATGACGGCCAGCCGCGCACGCAACTCGGCGGCGATCTTGTCGATGGTGAGGCCATCGGGCTTGCGTTCGGCCCAGGGCTTGAACACCGGGAACAGGCCCGCGCTGTTGGGCGAGTTGGTGCCGGTTGCCGCAGACGTACCGGAGAACACCGGGACGCGGGCAATGCCGGGGACGCCCAGGGCGATGTCCTCGACCCTGCGCGCAACCGCACTGGTGCGTTCAAGGGTAGAACCGTCGGGCATGGTGATCAACACCACGACGTAGCCACGATCCTGCGCCGGGATGAAGCCCTTCGGCGTGGACATCAGCAGATAGACCGTGCCGGCGATCAACAGCACATACAGCCCGAGCATGGCTGGAGTGATTCGCACCAGGCGGCGGACCAGTTCGCCGTAGCGCGCGGACAGGCGCTCGAAGTCTCGGTTGAAGCCCGCCGCAAGGCGCTGCAGCACGCGCAAGGCGGCATGCCGGCTCTCCGGTACGGCATGCCGATCATGCGCCTTGAGGATCATCGCGGTGAGCGCCGGCGCCAGCGTGAGCGAGGTGAAGAGCGAGATCGCGGTGGACACGGCGATGGTGATCGCGAACTGCTGGAAAAACTGGCCGGATATGCCTGGAATGAACGCGGTCGGCACGAACACCGCGCACAGCACCAGCGTGATCGCGAACAGCGCGCCGCCGACTTCCCTCATCGTTCTCAGGGTGGCTTCTCGCGGACTCGCACCATCGGCCATGTGCCGTTCCACGTTCTCCACCACCACGATGGCGTTGTCCACCACGATGCCGACCGCAAGCACCATGCCGAACAAAGTGAGGTTGTTGATCGAGTAGCCCAGCATCGCCATGACGGCAAAGGTGCCGATCAGCGAGACCGGGATCGACAGGATTGGCACGATCGAGGGCCGCCAGCCCTGCAGGAACACCAGCACCACCAGCACCACCAGCACCACGGCCTCGTAGATGGTCTTGACCAGCTCGTGGATGCTGTCGCTGATGAATTCGGTCGGGTTATAGCCGATGTTGTAGACGATGCCCTTGGGGAACTCGCGACCGAGTTCCTCCATCCGTTTTTCCACCGCCGCCATCGTCGCCACGGCGTTCGCACCGGGGCGTTGCAGCACCTGGAGGGCGATGGTCGGATTGCGCAGCATGTAGCTGTCGGTGGCGTATGCCAGGGCGCCGACTTCGACGCGCGCCAGATCCTGCAAGCGCACGACACGGCCGCCGTCGCCCTGCTTTATGACGATCCGGCTGAAATCGGCAGGTTCCTTGAGCCGGCCTTCGAAGATCAGGTTCGGCTGGAACGCCTGGTCGGTGATCGGCGCCTGCGCGATCACGCCACCGGCGAGTTGGGTGTTCTGCGCGCGCACTGCGGCGATCACGTCGGCCGGGCTGAGGTTGAACGAAGCCACCCGTTCGGGATCGAGCCAGATGCGCATCGAGTATTCGCGGGCACCGAGCGGGTTGATGTCGCCCACGCCGTCGATGCGCTTGAGCACGTCGGCCACATTGCGGATGGCGTAGTTGGAGACGTAGAGTTGGTCGTAGCTCTTGTCCGGGGAGTAGAGAAATATCGTCGCCAACTGGGTCGGCGAGGATTTGCGCACCGACACGCCACCGCGCTGCACGGGCTCGGGAAGACGCGGCGAGGCTAGTGCCACGCGGTTCTGCACCAGTACCTGGGCCTTGTCCACGTCGGTGCCTGGCCGGAAGGTGACGGTGATGTTGAGACCACCGTCGGATGTGGCCTGGCTGTACATGTAGAGCATGTCTTCCACGCCGTTGACTTCCAGTTCGATCGGCGTGGAAACGGTCTGCGACACAGTTTCGGCCGAAGCGCCGGGATAGTTGGCCTGGATCACTACCGTGGGCGGGGCGATCTCCGGATACTCGGACACGGCCAGCCTGAAGTACGCCAGACCACCGACGATGGTCAAGACGATCGACAGCACGATGGCCAGCACCGGCTGCTCGACGGACAGGCGACCGATGTTCATGGCCGGCCTCCCTGGGAACCGGACTGAGCCGACGCGGTGCTGGCAGCAGCCACCGGCGTTGCCGCGGGCTGGGCCTTGACCGCATCGCCGGCACGGACCCGCTGGAAGCCCTCGACGATGACCGTATCGGCTTCACCCAGGCCTTCGGTGATCTCGCGCAGATGGCCGAACAGTCGGCCCGTGACGACCGGCCGGACGGCGACGAGACCCTTGCCGTCCACGACATACAGCACGCGCCGGGTAGCGTCGGTGGCGACGGCCGAATCGGGTACCAACAGCGTGCTTCGTTCGACCTTGCCGGACAGGTGCACGCGTCCGAACTGGCCAGGGCTCAGGCGCATGTCGGGATTGGGCACACGCGCCCGCAGTCGTAGCGTTCCGGTGGAACGGTCGAGCCGGTTGTCGATGAAATTCAGCGTACCGCCGAGCGAGGGCAACTCATCGCCAGGCAGCGATATCTCCACCGCCAGTTCGGATGCCCCGGCATCGGGGCGGCCACGTTGATTTGCATAGCGCAGGTAACTGGATTCATCGATGTCGAAAAAGATGTCGATGGGATTCTGCGAAACGATGGACGTCAACACCGTGGCGGTGCTGTCGCCACCATTGATCAGGTTGCCGGCACTGACCAAGTTGCGGCCGATCCGGCCCGACATTGGTGCGGTGATGCGGGTGAACGATAAGTCCAGGCGGGCACGGGCCAAGGCCGCCTCGGCGCTGGCGACCTCGGCTCGTGCGCTCTGCACGGCCTGCCGGCGCTGGTCGAACAGACTCTTGGAAATGGTTTCGGTCTTGATGAGTAGGCTGGCGCGCTCGAATTCCTGCTGGTTCAAGTCCAGTTGCGAGCGTGCCCTGGCCAACGCACCCTCGGCCTCGGCTACGGTCGCCTGAAACGGACGCGGGTCGATCTGGAACAGCAGTTCGCCTTTCTCAACCAGGCTCCCTTCCTTGAAAGCGACCCGATCGAGATAGCCGCTGACCCGGGAGCGGATTTCCACCGTATCGGTGGCCTCGAAGCGTCCCGTGTAGGTATCCATGTCCTTGACCGACCGTTGCTGCGGCTTGTCCACGATGACTGTCTGCTGCACGGGCGTCGCGTTTGTTTCCGGCTTGCATCCGGACAGAAGTAACAGGGTGATAAGGGGTAGCGCAGACAGCGCGGCTATCGGAATGGTGGGCTTGAGTCGTTGATGGATGTTCACGTGCGCTGCGCCTCGGATGGGGTCTGCCGGAGCGTCAGAGTGGCGTTTCAATCCTTGCCGATAAAGCCATAATTTCAGCAATGTCTTTTAACATTTTATCAATAATAAGCAAGGATCTTCCTGGGGTGGACTCTAGGAAGTAAGGCACATGGAATGTTCTTGAGATCGGATTCGTTTAGCTGATCGAAGGACCATGTTGCCGGCCCACCCCTAATTCCACTCCGGGGCGATGCTTGCGTTGACCAGAAATACGACATTGCCGGACTTTCCGCGGTCAAGGCTTTGCCGTAGTTCAGGTGGTGCGCTACAGGGCTAAGCTGGACAGTGCATTCCACGATAGTCCGCGACGCAGGGCATGCACCCACGGATGATTCGGGTGGCGGCTGTACCCTACCAAAGGAGAGACCACCATGCCTACACCGACCAGTTTCCTTAGCGCGCTGACCGGCTCGTTCGCCACGCCTGCGGCGGAGAATCCCACGGTGGCAATGATCGAGCGCGCCTATCGCCATCACGGCATCGACGCGCGCTACCTCAACTGCGACGTGTCCTCGCAACGGCTGGGTGAGGCTGTGCGAGGTGCGCGGGCGATGGGCTGGGCGGGCTTCAACTGCTCCATTCCGCACAAGATCGCGGTGCTCGAACACCTCGATGACATCGCTCCTTCGGCCGCCATCATCGGGGCCGTCAACTGCGTGGTCATCCGCGACGGCCGCTTGATCGGAGAGAACACCGATGGACAGGGTTTCCTGGCCTCGCTGCGCACCGTCATCAGGCCGGCGGGCCAGCGCCTGGTGCTGTTCGGTGCCGGCGGTGCCGCCCGCGCGATCGCGGTGGAGACAGCTCTGGCGGGCGCGCGATCCATCACGGTGGTGAATCGCGATCCGGCCGCGGGCGAGGAGCTTGCCACCTTGATCGCCACCCGAACCCGCGCTGCAGCGACCTACGCACGTTGGGACCGCGCATTCCCGATACCGGCAGACACAGACATCATCGTCAATGCCACACCCATCGGGTTGTTCCCGGACACCGCGGCACACCTGGACCTGAACACCGACAGCCTGCGGCCGGGACTGGTGGTAGCCGATGTCATCCCTAATCCACCGCGCACCCACCTGATCCGCGATGCCGAAGCACGCGGCTGCGTCACGCTGGACGGATTGGGCATGCTGGTCAATCAGGGTGTGTTGAGCATCAAACTATGGACCGGTGTACAGGTCGATCCAGGCCCGATGCGCGAGGCCTTGAAAGAAGTCTTTGAGCGCTGACTCCCTGCTACCATTCCCGATTCGCAAACTGGATCGCGGGGAGCTTGGTGCTGCGCCGTCGCTGAATCCGGGGTTAGCCAATTAACGGCCCTCTGGATCGCCCTACCTCCCACGACACCCCGCCACCTCGCACCGTGGCGGCGAGTTGCTGCCTCAGCCGCTGTTCAATCACCGGCCGCCACGGTACCAAGCTGAATCCCATGCCGTCATCGAGCATCGCATAGCGTCCGCTGGCGAGCATGACGGAGCGCCGGTAGATGCCGGCCACGCGCTGCCCGTCAGTGACAGGTCGATGCTCCAGGCCGGTGTCAGCGGCAATGTCCTTGGCAGCCTGCGCCAGTTCCCGATTGCGCAGCGTCGCCAACAGATTCCGCGCGAGGATCACGCGCTGGCCGCGCCGCTCGGCCAGACCTTGTTCGGCGAGGAAGTCGGCGCGCTGCTGCATGGCATGCTTGGTATCGCCGCCAAAGCCCAGTTCGCCCAATCCCTGGCCGCCACCGATCAGTTGCTGGTCGAGCCAGGTGGCGCCGATGACGCGCGCCTGCCGCTCGATGGGCAGGTGCGATTTCAGCTCCACGGCGACACCGCCCAGCCGTTGCGAGTCGTACTGGCGGCCACGCTCGGCCAGGTCGTCCGGCACCCTCCATAAGCCATCGGCCACGCGCTCCACGATCCCAGCCCGGCGCAGGGCTTCCAGCCGGCGAACGTGAGCCGCGACGACTTCCTGCGGGTCGCGTCCGGCCTTGGCTCGGCCTTGCTCGATGGCAAGGTGATGGTCGGCGCGATACAGGCCATCGCTCGCCAGCGCGGCGATGTTCTTGTCGGCCGCCCGCACCTCGGCGGAACGGCGTACCTCCACCACGGCTCCGGTGGGATAGTTCGCCAGTTCGTCGCGGGCGTTCAAGGCGACGTAGTGGGCCTTGCCGTCCACGCCGTCGATGACCAAATAGCCGCGGTCGTGCAGCTCGTCGGCCAGTCCCTTCGCGGCCACGCGGCCGATGACGGTACGGCTATCGTCACCCGGCTCGAACACCGCCAGCTCGCGCGGCTGGCCGCTCATGGCCCGCTGCATGGTGCGGATGATGTCGCCACGCTCGCCCAATGCGCGCAAGGTCTTCTCCGCGTCCGCATGGACGGCCCAGGCGCCGGGCTGCGTCTCGTCGGCCAGGCCCAGGCGCTGCAAGCGTTGCAGGCGGCCGATCAGCAGCAGGCGCTGGCGTTGCAGCCGGGGTTCGTTGAAACGCTCGATCTGCACCCGGCCGGCCTCGCCGGCCTCGCGCTGCAATGTGCGGTCGAGGCTTGTCCACCGCTCCTGTTCCACCTCGCGCTGCAAGGTCTGCTGGATCTCCAGCTCGGTGCGCGGCCCCAGCCATTCCGTCGCCAGCTCGGCGGCGCGATGGCGGAAGCCGTGGGCGATGTAGTCGCCCGCGATGATGAGGTCTTTGCCGGTGTCGTCGCGTCCGCGCACGATCAGGTGGGTGTGCGGGTTGTCGGTGTTCCAGTGATCGACCGCCACCCAATCCAGCCGCGTCCCCAGGTCGGCTTCCATCCGGTTCACCAAATGCCGGGTGTACGTGCGCAGATCGTCCAGCTCGGCGCCGTCTTCCGGTGAGACGATGAAGCGGAAATGGTGCCGGTCGTCGGCGGCCCGCTCCTTGAAGGCATCAAGGTCGGCTTCGTCGGTCTGCGGCCCGTAGGCCCGCCCAGGTTCGCCATCGCGGCCCGCGCCGTCGCGCTCGATGTAGCGCAGGTGCTTGGCAAGCGACTGCGGGCTGGCATTGCGCTGATTGACCAGCAGGGTCTTGATGGTCACGCGCCGCGACATGGGCGTCAGCTTCGCCCCGGCGAAGCGCGCCGCCGTGTGGCCGCGCCCAAGCCGTGAGCCAGGCCGCTGGCCTGCGCGTGCGCCGCCGCCGGCTACGGAATGGCGCATCGAGGACTTGCCGCCGCTGGCCTTGCCCGCCTGCTTGAGCACCTTGGAAACGAAGCTCTGGCCCTGGCCCTTGCCCCGGTTCTTCGGGGCGCTGGGGCGCACGCGGAAATCGTCGTCGCGTCGGTCGCTCATGGCCGCGCTTCCTCCAAGCTACGGCGTGTCCTGTCGTGCGAAGCACGCGGACATGCCTGCATCGGCGCGGGCCTCGCGCCCCACGCGGCACGGCGGCGAAGCCGCTCCGTGCCGCGCCACCCCCATGTGCAGACAGGCTTTCGACGCGGCCCGGTGCCGCGTCCTTTTGTCTTGCCTTCCGCCTTTGCCCTTCGCTGTCGCTCCGGGCATCGTCGGCCCGGCGGTACTGCTGCACCAGCAGCCAGCCCGCCGGCAAACGCGCCAATGGCCGCAGGCCGGGAGCGTTCGAGGCAAGACGCCTGCACGTTGGACGGCTGCGCCGAAGGCAGCGCGAAGTGCGGCGTGGATGCGCTCGCACTGCACGCGCGACGACACGGCAGCAGCAGCCGGAACGACATGCCCGATGGCACGATGAGATGCACGGCAACGTGCAGCGAATCGGCGGCCTTCATGGGCGTGTCTCCAGCCAGACCGGATGCGTCACGCCGATCACGGCGGACGCGCTCACCGGCCCGAAATAGCGGCTGTCGAACGACGCCGGGTTGGTCACGCCCAACAGGAACAGCTCGCCCTCGGCCAGCGGGCGGCAATGCTGCCAGGATGGCAGCGGGCGGCCCAGCCGGTCAGCAGGCAGCGCGGCGGCCACCGGCACGCCGTCGATGCGAACCTGCCCGGCGACGATGCAGACGTGTTGCGGCGCGACCGCACCCACGCGCTTGAGCAGCGGAATGTGAGCCGGCAGGTAGCCGCGCTGCGCAGCGAGCGCGGCAGCGTCGGCAGGCAATCGGGTCAGGACGATGCTGCCCACGGACAAGGGACGTGGCAGCGAGGCGGCTCGACGGTCGAGCGGCTGCACGCGATACCAGCCGACCGGCACGCTGTCGGACGGGTTGTAGATCAGGCGCGGCAGCGGTTGCACGAACGCCGCCCAGGCCAGCGCAGCGAGGCCGACGGCGGCGAAGCCCGCCAGCACGATGCGAGCGCGCAGGCGCGAGCGAGGATGCGGCGCAGGGCCGGTCATGGAAATCGTGCTCATGAGAACGCCCTCCCGGCCAGCCAGGCGGCATGCCGCTCGGCGGTGTATTCGGGCAGCGCCAGGCGGGCCGCCAGACGGTTGCCCAGCGTGCGCCAGTACGCGGGCGATGCAGCGGCGGGCGCAATGCCCAGCGCCTCGATGCCGTCGATGCGTTCCAGCACGGCACGCACCGCGTTCTCGCCTTCAGCGTGCAGCAGCAAGCGCGCGCCCGGCTGCACGCCGGGGATGCGCTGCACGTCGTCCAGCGGTGTACCGGCCTGCATCACCATGAGCTGCCAGCGCACGGTGCCGTAGTCGTTGGCCTGCCAGCGGATGCGGCAGAACATCGCGCCCGGCAGGAACACCGCGCAGCGCCGCCAGCGGTCGAGCCGCAGCGTGCGCGCTGGTTCGCCGAAGCGCAGGTAGAGCTTGAAGCGCGGTTCGATGTAGGCGAGCGATACACGGGTCAGCAGCACGTTGCCGGCTTGGCCCGCGAGTGCTGAAAGCGAAGGCGCTGGCGTGGTCGATGCAGCCGCCGTGGCCGCGTTCGCGGCGTGCGCGATGGATGGGTTCATGGCAGGTTCTCCGTGCGGTTGTCAGGAAACTCCCGCTCCAGCAGGTCACGCAGCAGTTCGGCCACGGTCACGCCTCGCGTGAAGGCCGAAACCTTGATGCGAGCACGCATCGCGGGCGTCACGTCGAGCGTGAGGCGTGCGGTGTAGAGGTCGCCCTTGTTGAGCGCATCGGCATCGCCCTGGCGAATCCACGCCTCGGCGTGCGGATTCGCGGGCGGACGTGCGCCGATGCCGACGCGCTTGCTGCGCGGGCTGCTCATGTCGGCCACCGCAGCAGTTCATCGGTGAGCGCGGCGATCTCGCGCGCGGCGGCGCTGTCGGGCGCCGTCTCGCGGGCGAGCCGGCCAGCGGCCACGCTGTCGGCGAAGACGATGCGCTGGCGTACTTCGCTGCGCAGCGCCGGCAGCGGCTGTTCGGCCAGCGATTGCCGTGCTTCCCTGCCGATGATGGTGGTACTGACGCGCCGGTTGATGACGAAGGCCGCGCGCAGCGCAGGCCGGAACACCTGTGCCTCGCGGATCAGCGCCACCATCTCGGCGCTGGCCCACAGGTCATACGGGCTGGGCTGCACGGGAATCAGCACGCGCTCGGCCGCCAGAAGTGCGGAACGCGCCAAGGCGGCGATGCGCGGCGGGCCGTCGATGATGACGTGATCGGCGCGGCGGGCCAGCTCCGGCGCTTCCTGATGCAGCGTTTCGCGGGCGAGGCCCACGGCGCTGAACAGCCGTGGCAAGCCTTGCTGGCTTCTGCGCTGTGTCCAGTCCAGCGATGAACCCTGCGGGTCGGCATCCAGCAGGATGACGTGCAGACCACGCATCGCCAGTTCGCCTGCGATGTGCGTGGCGAGCGTGGTCTTCCCGACGCCGCCTTTCTGGTTGAGAAACGCGAAGATCATGGCCTGGCCCTCCATGCTGGAAAGCCGGGCTGTTGCTGCCGCGTTTGTGGCCGCGTGGCGGTTGTCCACCGCAGCGGCGCTTCTCTACCAAAAGTTAGAGAAATTAAGTTAGGGAAGTTAGAGGGCGAGAAAACCCAGTGCTGGCGCGGGTTTGCGGCCGATTGGCACGCCTGATAGCACGATAGGGCCACGCCTGATAGCACGATACCCCACACGCTTGATAGCACGACACCATTCACAGGTTGTCCCGGAGTTATCCCCGTGCCGTATGCGGCACGGGTCGGAACGTCAGTAGTTCCATGCCGTTGTCCGGCATCCGCTCGATGCCCAGGACGTAACCGGGCAGCGACTGCCGCGCGACCAGCGCGCGCAAGTCGCAGGCGAAGTCGTAGGGCTTGGCGCTGCTGCCGGATTTCTGGTGCAGATAGCGAAAGTCGAACTGCCAGCCGTGTTTCTGCCGCCCGCCATGCTTGCGCACCAGGCGGTATAGCCAGCGTTCGATGCCGCCGGTGAGCCGGAAATACGCCGGGTCGATGGTCAACACCAGGGCGGCGTCGAGCACGCCGGCATAGAACCAATCCGGCAGGATCAGCTCGATGCCCAGCGGCGTGCCGCTGGCATCGGCCAACTCCTTCCACTCGTTGATCCACGAGAAGCGGTGCAATCGCCTCCCGGTCGTCTCGCGGATGGACGTGGCCACCGTGGTCGATTGCAGGCGGTCGAGGGCGGCTTTCAGGCGCTGGTAGTCGCGCAGCGACTTGCCGCGCCCGATGAAGCGCAGGATCTCGTAGGGCGTGGCGTGCATCAGCCGCGAGGGCCGCAGGCCCGCGTCCTTCGCCTCCACGATCTGCGAAGCCGCCCAGATCAGCACGTCCGCGTCCCAAATCGTGGCGATGCCGTGCTCCTGCGTGCCCTCTACGCGGATCATCACGTTGCCCGCGCGAAAGTCGATCGGCGCCGTGCGCCGCGACTTCGCCAGCGAGAAGAACGGATAGGCCATCAAGTCCTGACTGTCGCGCGGCGCCATGTCGCCGGGCAAGGCGCGGAACAGGTCGAGCTGTTCGCGCTCCTGCACCGGCCGCTGCCTGGGCGGCAGCGCGGGACTGGACATGACGACGGCCACCCGCGAACCGACGATCAGCGGCGATCACGGTAGTCACCCGCATGGCGCTCGGCGTACTCCGGGTCGGACGTGGCATCGAAACTGCGCGCATCGGCCCAGGCGTCGAGGTCGGCCACCGCGTACATGACGCGCCGGCCGAACTTGCGGAACTTCGGCCCGCCGCCGATCACGCGCTGTTTCTCCAGCGTGCGCGGCGACAGCCGCAGATACTCGGCGGCCTCGTCGTTGGTCAGGTAGCGTTGGGGCTGCGCGGGCGCAGCGACGGCAGCGGCGGCAGGCCGCAAGGGAGCGGGTCGCATCGTGTGAACCTCCATCGGTCGGCAAAGGCCGGTCACGCAGCGCGACCGGATGGAGTCAGTCTCAAGAAAGCGGGGCTTCCCGTTCAGGGACGTTTTGCAGGGGGCGTGAAACGTCCCCCCTATTGCAACGGCGAGGGCGGAAGCTGCGCCAGGCGGCGATAGCCGCCGCGCATCAGCGCATCGCCACGACGCACCAGCCGACGCACGCGGGCGCGCAAGGCGCTGTCCGCATGCCAATCGGCAGAGACTGCATCCGCACCGAACAACCCTTCGGCCATTTCGCGCAAGGACGCGCCCGCGAGGGTCGCGTCGAGCGCCTGCAAGCTGTGCAGTTCCAACAGTGCGGCGGGTGTCGGCCTGGAACGGGCCGACGCCGCAGGTTCGGCGACCGTGGCGGCGGCCAGGGCGTCCAGCTCGGCCGCGAGCGTGCGATAGCGCGCGCAGGGCGTGGCGCAGGCGCGGGTGGCGTAGAGGTAGGCCATGCCGTCTTCCAGGCCCGGCGCCAGCGCGAGCCGCATGCAGCAGCCGGGCCAGCGCGACACCAGCACCAGGCGCTTGCCGTCGTGGATCAGGTGCTTGCGGCCGGGGACGCGCCAGAACTCGAAGGCGTAGGCTTCGGGCGGCGGGTCGGTATCGGGATAAAGCTGCACCACGGCGTCGTGGTCAGGGAACCAGGCCGGATGCGCGTCGCGCGCATCCAGGGCCGGGTCTTCCAGCAGGCGCAGGCCCCAGGCGTGCGCCGCGTCCGGCCGGCGGCGACGGCGCAGCCAGTCGCGGCGGTAGTCGGGGTGGCGGCGCAGGTATTCCCAGGCCAGCGCCGGGCCATCGAGGTGCAGGACGTAGAGATACGCGGCGGTCGGATACCAGTGTTCAACGCTCGGGTCGGCCATGACGATGCCTCCTGACGGTCAGCAGGAACGTCGCCACGGTTTTCGTGGTGCGGGGGCTATCGGTTCAACATCAAAGCGTCATCGTTATCGGGTTAGGCTGTAGCAGTTGGTGTCAAGACCGATTGGCTCCAGTGCATTGCGAAAATCGTCTGAATGCGACGGCTGCACCGCCAGGAATTGACGGGCTGCATCGGACACCGTGCCGCAGTCCGCGCCGAAGACCATGACTGTTTGCAGCAGGGTGACGCTGCTTCGACGCAAGAGTGCGGTTTCAGACCGAGCCGGTCTTGGGTAAGACTGAAATAGTCACAATGAGCCCCGCTCGGCCTCGCGGTGCGGGCCTGCATCAGTCGGTAATCGAGCCGCTTTCCTGCGCCAGCCGGACATAGTCCGACAGCGGCCGCGTCGGCTGGAAGTAGCGATCGCGCATCACGGGCTGCTTGTTCGGCCCGACGATGGACGCCAGATCGGACAGCTTCACCGTCCCCAGCGCCGGCAGGCCGATGCCTAGGTCGATCAGCCCGTAGGCCGTATCGCCGTCCGCAGGATCGAGCGACACCAGCAGCCAGGTGGCATGCGCGTCCGGGGTGAAAAGTCGCACAACCGGCAGCGGGTCGGTGGCGCGCGTATCGCCCTGGGCGAGCAGGTGCGCGCGGTCTGCGTCAGTGATGAGCGGGTTCATGAGCGCGGTTCTCCCCCGCATGCTCGAAACCGCCGAAACGTATCTGTGCCACCGCAGACAAACACAAAGACGCAAGCCCGCGAATCCGCAGAAGCACAAAGGCACGAACGTGCAAGGGCGCAAGTCAGTAGAGGCACGAATGCGGTTCCCTGGATTTGGAGCCATCCGCAGATGCGGATTTCCGTAAAGGCACGAAAGCGTAGAACAACACCAAATGAACACTATAGATTGTAGTCCTATAGGGCGCAATGGGCTGTCATCTTGGTTTTTGCGAGGAAACCATAGGTGGCGGCAGCGTACTCGTTGGCGAAGGCATTGAAGACGGTCAGGAAAGCGCGTGGCTTGAGCCAGGAAGCGTTCTCCGACGTGTCGAGCCGTACCTATATGAGTACGCTGGAGCGCGATCTGAAAAGCCCGACCATCAGCAAGTTGGCCGAGCTGTGCGAGGTGATGGAAGTCCATCCGCTCACGCTGCTGACGCTGGCCTATGCCGGCGACAGCACGCGCAAGACCGATCAGCTTCTGGCGCAGGTGCGCCAGGAGCTTGAGGCCGTATTGAAGGAACGCGACGGGCCGTAGGCGCGTGCGTGACGTGCTGCGCCAGCAGCATCGCGCCCCGCCGCAATGGGCGGGGCGCGGTGGTGGTGGGCGCTTGGGATCAGGCTTTCAACTGGCGCATGCCATCAGCCAGCAGCCAGAGCGCGCGGTTGAGGCGGATGTTCTGGTCGATGCCCTGCACAGGGCGGGTCTGCTGGCGCCGTCCGTTGGTGCTACGGCCGCGCAGGCCACCTTGGGTCAGGTTCTCTTGCGTGCGATTGAACACGCTCCACAAGTCGGGGCGGCGGTCCTCGAAGCGGCGCGGCATCAGGATTTGCGATTCCGTGATGGGTGCGGGCTTGTCGGGGTCGTCGTACTTGAGGGCCAGTGCGGCGCGGGCGAACACATCGGATTCGCCATCGTTCAAGGTGATTGCGCGCATGGCGTCGCGAGATTCCTTCACCCTGTCGAAGCCGCTCAAGACCTCGTAAGCGCCTTCGATCACCTGTCCGGCCACGTCGCCCTTGTGGGGCACGCGCACGTCGGCCACGGTGTCGCCGAACACCAATCCGTTCTGGCAGACGAAACGAAGCAATCCCGCCAGCAGTTGATAGCTGCTGGTGCCGTCATGCGAGTTCAAGAGGACGATTTCATTGGCTTCTGCATCGTTGATCTGGCTGGCGTGGCGAAGCCGGATCATGTGCTTGGTGTAGTCGCGGCGGTCCTCGTTGCGCACGCGGGTCTGGGCCACCATGAAGGGCTGGAAACCTTCCTTGCGCAGTTCGGTCAGCACAGCGGCGGTGGGGATATAGCTGTACCGCTCGGAACGGCTCTCATGCGGGGCGTCCGCGAAGATGGACGGGGCCACGCGCTGGATTTGGTCGTCGGACAGCGGGTAATCGCTGCGCAGCGATGGGGAGCGGGAAGCGAAACGGGAAGCGAGTTGCATGGTCTTGACTCCTGACGAAGAAGGGTTTGCTGTTCACCGCACACCGGATTCCTAGATTCGGAGCCCAGCCTTTCGGCCTTCTGTGCGGTGGGCACGAAGAACCCGGTTGGCCTCGTTGCCACCGTCTTTCCTGAGTTCATCGCCCGCGACGGTCGGGAGCGCGCGGCCGGGGGCCGTCAAGGAAACGAGCGCAGGGTTGGTGCGGCCCGCAGCCGAAGGCGAGGACACGGCCCTGCGCGCCTTGACGGCCTCCGGCCGTGGGCTACAGTCGCGGACAAGGTGATGAGGTCAGGAAAGATGGCTGGACAGGCAATGGCCGTCCTCGTGTGCTGAACCGCACGCAAGCGAAGCGCGCAGGCCCGAAGCTGGAAGCCGGGCCGTAGGCGTCAGCGATGGAAGCCCGTCAGGGGCGAGACTCGCACCGCGAGGCTCAATGCGAAGCACGACAGCGCGACCCGGCCATGCCGGGGGACGCACATTCAGGGTGCAGATGCGGTGTCGGTCCATCCTGTCCGCCAAAGATCAGGCGTTGTCGAGCCAACATCTTCTGTCTACGAGGACTTGCAGACGGGGCATCGACACCGTGGGGCTACTGCCAACTGTCAGCATGTGTCACCAGAGAACTCGACCGAGGAAGAGGAGCTGGATAACGCTCGCGGAACGCTAGACCCTGTGGTATCGTGTTAACATGAAAACATCCATGGCTGTCGAATCACCCATGATTGCAAGGCCAAGACGACGCGCCACAACCACGGGCACCCTCGTCGGAACTCGCTTTCAGGCGGCTCTGCTCGAAGCCATCGACAGTTGGCGCAAGGAGCAGGACGATCTGCCGACGAGGCCGGAAGCTGTGAGGCGGCTGGTCGAATTGGGGATGACGCATGACACGGCCCCCTCCGCCGAGGTATCGGGGCGGCGCGCCAAGCAGAACTCGGACGAGAAGACATGAAAAAGCAGAAAGAACTGGCGCTCATCAAGTCCGAGGACGAGATCGCACAAGCCGAAGATCAAATCGTCGAGCTTTCCAAGAGGATCGAGTTCTATCTGACGGAGTATTCCGTCGAACTGTTGGCCAGCAAGATGAGCAAGGGCGAGTTCGTCGTTCCTGCATATCAACGCGAATACACGTGGGAGCATGATCGCAAGTCCCGATTCATCGAATCTCTGATCTTGGGTCTTCCCATTCCATTCCTTTTCTTCTGGGAAATGCCGGACGGGAAGCTGGAAATCGTTGATGGCTCGCAGCGACTGCGGTCGATCGAGGAATTCGTACTGGGTGATCTTCGACTCGGTGAGTTGCAAAGCCTGACGGCATTGTCTGGCTTCAAGTTCTCCGACCTCCCCGATTCCCGCCAGAGGAAGATCAACAATCGCTCGATACGTGGCATCGTGCTCAACGAACATGCCGATGAGCAGGCACGCTTCGACATGTTCGAGCGGATCAACACGGGCAGCAAGATCGCCAACATGGCCGAAGTCCGCCGTGGTGCTCTTGCTGGTCCCTTCATGGACCTCATCATCGAACTCTCGGTGCTTCCGAAGTTCGTTGCTCTAGCACCTGTATCCAAGAAGGACTTGAGCGAGCGCGAGCATGAAGAACTCGTTGCCCGCTTCTTCGCCTACAGCGATGGATTGGAGGGCTACAAGGATCGTCCATCCGAGTTCATTTTCAACTACGTCAAGAAGATGAACGTCGAAGCAGCCAATGATCCGGCATTGGCCGATCGGTACCGCGCGCGGTTCCAGGAGGCCATCGACTTCATCGAACGGGTGTTCCCGTATGGGTTCCGCAGGGCTCCAAAAGGGAAGGCTACCCCCAGGGCCAGGTTCGAAGCCATTGCCGTGGGATCGCGCCTCGCACTGGACGACCGCCCCAGCCTCGCCAACGACGACATTGAGGACGTGACGCCATGGCTGACCAGTGACGACTTCACGACGGTCACTGGTTCGGATGGCGCCAATGCCATCGCACGCCTGCGGGAACGTACTGGCTTCGTGCGAAATCGACTGCTGGGTGAGTGAATGAGCAGCAACCTAGCCATCGGATTCCAAGAGCGACTGGCGGAAGTCGAGGCATATCTGGAATTCCTTTCGACCATGGAAGCCCAGGCCCAACAAGGACCGCCACGGATCGAAGGCGCAGAACATCCCATTACCACCCAACAACAACGAATCCTTTATTCGAGCGTGTATTTGCAGTTGTACAACCTTGTCGAAGCAACGATGTCCCGTTGCATCGAAGCAGTTTCGGAAGCCGCCAAAGAGAATGCTCAATGGAAGCCTGGCGATCTGAGCGACTCGATGAGGCGCGAGTGGGTGCGTGTGACCGCTCGCACACACATCGAATTGGCACCGGAGAACCGGCTGGAGAGCGCACTACGCCTTTGCGAGCACCTGGTGGCGTCGTTGCCGATCAGCGCCTTCGATATCGAGAAAGGGGGCGGTGGCAATTGGGACGACTTCGAGATCGAAGCGTTCAGTAGACGGCTGGGCTTCCAGTTGGTCGTGAGTCAGCCTGTTTACAGCGCCATCAAACAGCCTTTCCGGGACGACCTGGGGCCGCTCGCCTTGGTGAAGCAACTGAGGAATCGTCTCGCGCACGGGTCCATCTCGTTCGCGCAGTGCGCTGAAGATGTGACTGTCGGACGGCTCGTCGAATTGAAGGATAGAACCGTTAATTACCTGAGAGAAGTCGTGGATTGCTTCACCAGATACATCGATAGCTTCGAATATCTCCTCCCGGAGAGGCGACCTGCATGAGCCGCAATACAAAGAACATGCCTCGAATCGTGGGGGTCGATCTCTTCTGCGGTGTGGGCGGCCTCACGCATGGCCTCGTTCGTGGTGGCATCCAAGTGGCCGCAGGAATCGATATCGATTCGAGCTGCAAGTTCCCCTTCGAGGCGAATAATTCCGCCTCGTTCCTTGAGTGCGATGTCGGGAAGCTGAAAGCCGAGGACATCATGCCCTTCTATGAGGGTGCCGACTTCACGCTGCTCGCGGGTTGCGCCCCGTGCCAGCCGTTCTCCACCTACAGCCGCAGCGGACGGAACAGCGAATATGAGTCGCAATGGCCGCTAGTGTCCTCCTTTGGCCGCTTGGTCAAGAAGATCAAGCCCGACCTCGTGACCATGGAGAATGTCCCGCAACTAGCGGATCACCCGGTCTTCCAGCAATTCCTCAAGAGCCTTTCCGGCTACAAGAAATGGTGGCAAGTCGTGGAGTGCTCGTCGATCGGTATTCCGCAGACTAGAAAGCGCCTGGTACTGCTCGCATCGAGACTCGGCAGCGATGGTCTGGAGCTTTCGCAAGATCAAGTTCGGAAGGTAACCGTGCGCGAGACGATCGGCTCACTTCCCCCGATCGAGGCTGGCGAGCGCGATCCCCAAGACGAATTGCACACCGCCTCGTCCTTGAGTCCTTTGAACCTGTCGAGGATTCGCGTGTCACGCCCTGGAGGGACGTGGCGAGATTGGCCCGAAGAATTACAAGCATCGTGCCACCGCAAGGATACGGGCGCCACCTATCCGAGCGTCTACGGACGAATGGAATGGGATCAGCCCGCGCCGACCATCACCACGCAATGTTTTGGGTACGGCAACGGAAGGTTCGGGCATCCAGAGCAGGATCGCGCCATTTCACTCCGAGAGGCAGCGATGCTCCAAACCTTCCCGGAGTCCTACGCATTCGCCCCGCCTGGCGCTCCGATCAAGTTCAACAAGATGGGGCGCCTGATCGGCAATGCCGTGCCCGTTCGGCTAGGGGAAGTCATCGCTCGTTCGCTCGTGGGGCACGTACAGGCGCACGTGCACTGATCTGCTGCAATTGGGAGCGTATCAGCGCGATAGCATCGTCCACGGTGACATGCTCCCAAATGCGAAGCACCGTCCATCCGGCGCTCGTCAATCTTGAATCTGTGTCGAGGTCGCGGGCTTTGTTGGTGGCGATCTTGTCCTTCCACCATTCCTGATTGGTCTTGGGCGTCGTGGCGTGGATGGGACATCCGTGCCAGAAGCATCCATCGCAGAAAACCGCCAAGCGCCATTTGGTGAATGCGATATCGATGCTTCTCTTGGTGCCAGGAACTGCATAGTGGATGCGAAACCTTAGACCTTGGCGATGCAACGTCGAGCGCAATTCGCGCTCGCGCGGATTGTCCTTTCCGCGTGTGCGAGCCATTCGGCGGCTAACGGCACTGGAGGGTACTGGCATCAATGGCGACATCGTTCCTAGTTATACCTCCGTAGATCGATGCGAGGAATGGGCAAGGGATGGAGAGTGCTAGGTTCAGGGGTCCGTTCCGCTCGATTGCCGTTGCTCGATCTGTAGTTGAGCCCTCTGTGTTGCTCGCTGCAATCGCTCCACCAGCACTGCACGCGACGGCAACGCGGTCAGGTACTCGGCAACGTGGATGCCCGACTTGTCCAGTTCCAGCAGCTCGATCTGCTCGCGCTTCTTGCCGGTGCAGAGGATGATTCCCAGCGGCGAGGCTTCCCCCGGCTCCCGTTCGTTCTTGTCCAGCCAGCGCAAGTAAAGCTCCATCTGCCCTTTATAGGCGGCCTTGAACTCGCCGATCTTCAATTCCACTGCCACCAGCCGCCGCAGCTTGCGGTTGTAGAACAGCAGGTCGAGGTGGAAATCCTCTTCGTCGATCTGAATGCGCTTCTGCCGGGCAAGGAAAGAAAAGCCCGCGCCCAACTCCAGCAGGAAGGATTCCATCTCACGGATGATGGCCGCCTCCAAGTCGCCTTCCTGCCAGGTGTCCCGCAGCCCCAGGAAGTCGAGGATGTACGGGTCGCGCATGACCAGCGCGGGCGACATGCGCTGTGCATCGCGCAGGGTGGCCAGTTCCTGCGCGATCGTCTCGCCCGGCTTCTTGGACAGCGCGGTGCGTTCGTATAGCATCGAGTCGATGCGCTCGCGCAGCGTCCGCACGCTCCAGTGTTCAGCACTGGCCATCTGCGCGTAGTAGTCCCGCTGGAGCGGGTCTTTCAGCGGGATCAGGGCGATGAAGTGTGTCCAGCTCAATTGTCGTATCAGTGATACGACAATTCGCTCGTCCGGGTAGGCAGCGGCGAACTGCACCATCCGGCGCAGATTCTTGACCGAAAAGCTGCTGCCGTATTCCTTCACCAGTTGCGCCGCCAAGGTCAGTACGACTTCCTCGCCGTAGTTGGCCCGACGGCCCTCCAAGACCTGCGTATGGATGCGCTGACCGATGTGCCAGTAGAGCATCGTCAGTTCGCTATTCACCGCCGAAGCAGCGCGCTTGCGCGCCGCTTCGATCAGTGCCCGGATATCGCCCAGCAGCGCCGTCGGCACTGAGGGTGACGCGATGGATGCCTTGCGCTTGCTCATGCCATCGCCTCCGCAAGGCGCCGCGCACCCGTGATGGCCTGCCGCCGGCTCGCCACCAGCTCGGCCGCATCCCGCACCGGCTTGTCCTCGGTGTGGACGTAGTGCATGAACATCGCCACGGTCTTGTGGCCCGTCAGCTTCATGCCGACCTTGGTCGGCACCCCCGAATTGGCAATGTCGGTCGTGGCCCGGTGGCGGATGCCGTGCGTGCCGACATGTGGCACGCCGGCGGCCTTGAGCACGCGCTTCCAGCCGCCATAGTGTTCGCCATGCGTCAGATGCCGGGCCGGGTCGTTGGGCGACGGCAGGACGTAGGGGCAGCTCTCCCGGCGCGGCGCCGTCGAAAGCAGCCGATAGGCTTCTTCGCTCATGGGCTTGGAAATGCCGCCGGTCTTGCTGTCGGGCCAGACCACGCGGCGCTTCTCCAGATCAATCCAGTCCCACTCCAGCGGGCAGATTTCGGAGCGGCGGGCGGCAAACTCGAATTGCAGGCGGATCGCCAGCGGGATGACGTAGTTCTCCAATCCTTCCGCCTCCAGGTGTTCCAGATGCCGGAAGATCCTCACCAGCTCGTCGTCCACGATGAGCCGGGTTTCCTTGCCGGGCGGGAACATCGGGACGTGGCGGCACGGATTGGTGCCGTCCGGACGCAGCCCCCACACTTCGGCCAGGTTGAACATCTTGCGCAGCACGCCGAAGGCACGGTTCGCCTCGGCCGGCTTGTGGGCCAGTTTCTTCATCAGCGCGGCCACGTCCGGGCGCTTCACGTCCTGCACCTTCGTCCGCCCCATGATGGGAATGATGCAGCGGTCGATGACGCCCTGATAGCCGCGCTGCGTGCTGGGCTTGTTACGCTGCTTGGAGTAGTCCTCCATGAAGGTGTGGCAATACTCCTTCATGGTCGGCGCCTTGCGGGCGGCATTCTTGGCCGCGCTGGGGTCGCCGCCCCGGCGAACCTCGGCCAGCCACTCCTGCGCCATGACGCGGGCCTGCTCGACGGTCAGCTCCCCGTACTGCCCCAGGGCAGGCTTGCGGCGCTCGCCGGCGTTCGTGCGGTACTGGAGCATGAACACCTTGCGGCCTGCCGGGGTGATCTTGCACAGGAAGCCGGGCACCACGGTATCCCGGAGTTCGATGGCCTGCGCCTGGGGCTTGGCGGCATCGACGGCGGACTTGGTGAGTTTGATTCTTGCCATGATGACTCCTCGGAAACACCGGTTTCCAAGAGCCACATGGGAGCCACGCGACCGGAAGCCGGGTCAAGTTTCGGAAAGCACCGGCATATGATGGACGCGCCTAAGTCCTTGATAAACCTGCTGTAGCGGGCTTGGGCGAAGTCCAGCGAAATACCGGGCTGGAGTCATCGTCAAACAAAAAAAGCGGTGCCTATTCGTGGCTTGCGAACGCGCGCGCAACGCCTGTACGGAGGACGGCCGGGTAGGAGAGGTGGAAGGTTCAGGCGGGTGGGCAGATCAGGCTGGCTGCTTTGCCGCGTCTTCTTCGGCGGCTTCGAGTTGGCGGTCCTGGGCGGCCTTGAGCCGGCTGACCACGTCGAGGTGCTGATGAAGGAACAGCGCTGCCTCTTCACGACTGCCGCCTTCGAGCAGGTCGAGGATGTGCAGGTGTTCCTGGCTCTGGCCGATCTGCCGCGCGCGTTCGACGTTGGAGCGATAGGCCATGAAGCGGCGCAGTTGGTTCTGTCGGCGAATGGCTTCGAGGAGGAAGACGTTGCCCGAGCAGCGCACCAGCAATTCGTGGAAGCTGGAGCCGATCTCGAACAACTGGGCACGGGACAGGGTGAAGAGTTCGCCATCCAGCAGCCGTTGCTGCCGCTGGCGGGCCTGGGCGAAGGCGCGCTTGTCGATGCGATAGCCCGGCTCGCGTAGGGCGAAGGGTTCGATGGCCATGCGGAAACGATAGCTCTGGATATGGGCTTCGCTGTCATGCAGGAAGGTATTGATCTCCCACCCCTGGCCAGGGCGGCGTTCGATCATGGCTTCGCTGGCCAGGCGGTTGAGCACCTTGAGCAACTGGCCGCGGGGAATCTGGTAACGGCGCAGCAACTCGGCCTCGAAGAAGCTGCTGCGAATGTCACCGCGCAGCATGTCGTCCACCACCCGTAGGTAGAGTTCTTCGAAGGGATCGTCCTCGCTGGGCAGGGCCGTCTGCTCGATGGTGCTGGCATTACGGGTCAGGAAGAAGCCGCGATTAGGCTCCTTGCGCGCCAGTCCCAGTTCTTCGAGAAGGGCAAAACCGCGTCGTACCGGTGAACGGGAAACCCCCAGCTCCTTGGCGAAGGCCTCTTCGCGCAACGGATCGCCGGCCTTCATCGAGCGGGCACGGGCAAGATCGATGATACGCGGGGCGAGCTGTTCGGCGAGGTCTTTTTTCATCGGGAGTCTTCTGGACGTCGGGTACCGGAGGGCAGGTACTGCAGAGGCTGGCCAGCCGGGTCTGGCGGATCGCCCTGACGTTACCATAACCACGGCCAACCAGAGCGGGCGACGGCGCCGGACGCGCCGTCGCCAGGGTCGTCAGCGAGCCGAGTACAGCGGGAACAGGCCCATGGCCATGGAGACCGCCATGAGCAGGAAGCTCAGGGCGAACGCCCATTTCATGGTGTATTTCTGGTGGTCGCTGAATTCTACCCCGGCCAGGCCCACCAGCAGATAGGTGGAAGCCACCAGCGGGCTGAGCAGGTGCACGGGTTGCCCGATCAGCGAAGCCCGGCCGATCTCCGCCGCGCCGATACCATAGGCCTCGGCCGCGTGGGCCAGCACCGGCAGTACGCCATAGTAGAAGGCATCGTTGGACATGAAGAAGGTGCCGGGGATGCTCAGCAGCGCGGTGATGGGCGCCAGGTAGTTGCCCCAGCTCTCCGGCAGGGCCCAGAGCAGCGAGCCGGACATCGCCTTGACCATGCCGGTCCCGGACAGGATGCCGGCGAAGATGCCGGCGGCGATGAAGATCGAGATCTGCGTCAGGGCCGCGGGTGCGTGGGCCGAGATACGCCGGCGCTGATCGTCCATCTGCCGGTAGTTAATGGTCAGGGCGATGCAGAACGCCACCATGAACAGGATCGGCAGCGGCAGCAGTTCGATCACTAGGCAGGTCATCAGCGCCAGCGTCAGGATGGCGTTGAACCAGAACAGCTTGGGCCGCCGCAGTTCGGCGTTTTCATCGCTCAGCGTGAGCAGATCACCCATGTCTTCGTCCATGCCGGTCGCGCGCAGCGGATTCCCCCCTGGCGCCGTTAGCAGGCCCAGCCGGCGACGCTCCTGCAGCCCCAGCCAGAACGCCAGCGCCAGGACTCCGATGAAGCTGACGATCATCGGCGGGATCAGCGGGATGAACAGCTGGCTGGTTTCCACCTGCAGCGCGGCAGCGACCCGGGCCATGGGGCCACTCCAGGGCAGCAGGTTGGTGACGCTGGCGGCGAGGATCACCACGCAGGGCAGTATCAGCGGATTCAGCCGCAAGCGGCGGAACAGCGGCAGCATGGCGGTCAGGGTGATCATGTAGGTGGTGGAGCCGTCGCCATCCAGGGAAACCATGCCGGCCAGCAAGGTGGCGAAGAGCACGGCCTTGGCGGGATCGCCTTTGATCAGCTTGATGAAGGTGCGAATGATAGGGTCGAACAGCCCGGTATCGAACATCAGGCCGAAGTAGAGGATGGCGAACATCACCATGATGGCGGTCGGCGCGACCTTGCGCAGGCCATCGATCATCATTGGCCCCATCTCCGGAGCAAAGCCGCCAATGATGGCGAAGATGATGGGGATGATGGTCAGGGCCACCAAGGGCGGCAGCCGCTTGGTCATGATCAGTGCCATGAAGGTCACGATCATTCCATAGCCGAGCAGAGAGAGCATCTGTATCTCCTGGTTCCAAAATACAACTTTTGTTGTGGTTGTCGTTGTGATCCGGTGGAGGAGCGTAATTAGCTCATGTGCAGGCCACCATTGAGGGAGAAGTCCGCACCGGTGGCGAAGGCCGATTCGTCCGAGGCGAGCCAGGAGCAGATAGAAGCAATCTCTTCCGGAGTGCCCAGGCGCCGCATAGGAATCTCGTGGACGATACGGTCCATGAGATCGGTGCGGGTCAAGGCCTTGAGCCGAGGCGTGGCGATGTAGCCGGGCGAGACGGTATTGACCGTCACCCCGCGCGCCGCCAGTTCGCGGGCCAGCGCGCGGGTGAAGCCCCGTATTGCCGACTTGGCGGTGGAGTAGTTGACCTGACCGACATGACCGAGTTGGGCGTTGACTGAAGAGATATTGATGATCCGGCCCCAGCCGCGGGAGGTCATGCCATCGATCACCTGGCGGGTGACATTGAACAGCGAGTTGAGGTTGGTATCGATGACGGTCTGCCAGTCGCCCGGCTGCATGTCGCGGAACACCACGTTGCAGGCGGTGCCGGCGTTGTTGACCAGCACATCGATCGGTCCGACCTCGTCGCGGATCTTGGCGAAGGCGGCGCGCGTGGATTCCCAATCGGCGACGTTGCCTTCGGCGGCGATGAACTCGAAGCCCAGCTTGCGCTGCTGCGCGAGCCAGTCGGTCTTGAGTGGTGAATCCGGTCCGCAGCCAGCGATGACGGTGAAGCCGTCCCGGGCCAGGCGTTGGCAGACGGCAGTACCCAAGCCGCCCATGCCGGCGGTGACGAAGGCGATACGCTTGCTCATGTGTTGCTCTCCTGTTGTCGTTTTTGTCAGTTGCGAGCCCTTGTACGAGCAAGGTACGGTGCGTCATATTGTTCTGTAAACATCTAAAATACAATTTGTCGACGTTCTGCGCGTTTCCTGTCGGCCGTCGAAGTCTTCCACGGCAACGGGCAGTTCTGTCGGGACTGAGAACTAGAACGAGTAACCAGAGAGGCTTACATGACCCCGGAAAGTCGCTTGCGTGAAGAAATTTGTACGAATCGGCGAAAACTTCTATCGACGCGGCTACTGCGTCGGCAGCGCTGGCAACATCAGTGCGCGCCTCGAGGATGGCTGGCTGATCACCCCTACCGATGCCTGCCTGGGCCGCCTCGATCCGGTGGCGATTGCCAAGGTCAGCAGCAGGGGCGAATGGCTATCGGGGGACAAACCTTCGAAGACCTTGACGCTGCATCGGCGGATCTATGAGCGGGCCACTAGCGCGAATGCGGTGGTCCATACTCATTCCACCTCCCTCGTCGCGCTCACGTTGCTGGAATGCTGGCGCAGCGATGCCATCCTGCCGCCTATCACGCCCTACCAGGTCATGAAGGTCGGGCGCATTCCGTTGATTCGCTATCGCCGGCCCGGTGCCTCCGAGGTGGCCGACGAGGTCGCCCAGTTGGCGGCGGAGGTCCGCGGCGTGATGCTGGAGCGACTGGGCCCGGTCCTCTGGGAAAGCTCGGTGAGCCGGGCCAGCTATGCCCTTGAAGAATTGGAGGAGACGGCGCGTCTGTGGCTGCAGACCACGCCTCGCCCCGCGCCTCTAGATGATGTTGCCGTGGCCGAACTGAGCGCCGTCTTCGGAGCTAGTTGGTGAGCGGGCCCCTCTCGCAGGCATCCGACTCAGGGGCTTCGTGGGTATTCACGGGCTCCGGAGCGGTCCTGGGCTGCTATCGCTTCCAGCCGGAAGCGGGTGAGCTGGAATGGATCATCGAAAGGGCGCTACCCGCCAAGATCCAGTACGCCACCTTCGATCCGCAGCGACGGCTGGTCTATGTGGCCGTGAGTGATGCTGGCGCGGGCGTAACCGGCGCCCCGGGGCACCTCCACCAGTTACACACACTCGGCCTGGATACCTTACCGGCAGCGCCACGCATCATCTGCGAGCCACTGACGTTGCCGGAACGACCGATCCACGTAGCCTTGGATACCCAGGGCGCTGCCTTGCTGATCGCCTTCAACCGGTCCGGGAGCATCGCCCGAGTGGCATTGGATACCCTGGGCTGTCCACGCAACGAGCCGGTGACTACCTTGCCCGCCGGCATATTCACCCATCAGGTTCTTCCAGCTCCCAACGGCCAGTATGTGATCGCCTTGAGTCGTGGCAATGCGGCCACGGCAGGACGGGAAGAAGAGCGGGGTAGTGTTCATCTCTACCGGTACCGGGCGGGGGCGCTGCTAGAAACTGGCTATCACCCCTGTGAGCCACAGCTTGGCCCCCGTCACCTGGCCTTCCATCCCATGAGGCCTTGGCTATACATGGCCATGGAGCGAGGAAATGCGCTGCGTCACCACCACCTCGATGAGCAAGGCGAACCGGTCTTTCCGGCCGTCGACCACGTGCCCACTCTGCGAGATGCAGAGCACGGGCGGCTGGACCGGCAGAAAGGAGGCTGTCTGGTCTGCCATCCCAACGGCCGCCATCTTTACGTCAGCAATCGCTCAGACATCATTGAAATGCGAGGTGGTCGCCCCGAGCTCAGTGCTGGTGAAAATACGATTGCCGTCTTCGCGCTCGATCAGCTCACTGGCGCGCCGCGTCTAGTCCAGCAATTAGACAGCGGCGGAATAGAGCCACGTTGCCTCGCGATCGACGGTTCGGGTCGCTGGCTTATCGTCGGAAATCAACTGCCCGCCTGGCTGCCAGCGGCCGCGCGTTATCAGCCGGCCAACTTGGCTGTCTTTCGCATCGGTGAGGAAGGTCGGCTGGATTACCACGGCCAACACCAGCTGGCAGCGTACGCCAGCCTGTTCTGGCTGGACGTACTTCCCGCCTAAGGGGCCAGACGGCTGTTCGCTCAGCTACGCGGCAAGGCGTCCGGGTCCAACCGCGAGGTTGTCGGCGCCGACAGGGGGGCGCTCGTGGATGGAGTAGCGTCCGCCTTCAGTTCAGGTTCTGGCCGCCGCTCCAACGCGGCGTGCATCCGCTCCAGGTCCAGCGAACCCTCCCATTTGGCGATCACCACACCGGCGACGGCATTGCCGATGATGGACGTTAAAGCCCGCGCCTCGCCCATGAACCGATCGATACCCACCAGCAAGGCGATTGCACTAAGAGGTAGCACCTGCACCGCGCTCAAGGTAGCCGCGAGCGCTACGAAGCCACCGCCCGGAACGCCGCTCATGCCCTTGGACGTAAACAGGCCGATCCCAAGGATGGTGAGCTGCTGCATCAGGGTCAGCGGGGTATCGGTCGCCTGGGCGATGAATAGCACCGACATGGTGAGGTAGATGCAGACGCCGTCCAGATTGAAAGCGTAGCCAGTGGGGATCACCAGGCCGACCACCTCTTTCTTGCAGCCAGCCTTTTCCAGTTTCTGTAGAAGACCAGGCAGGGCTGGTTCGGCGCTGGCGGTACCCAGGGTGATCAGCAATTCGGTCTTCAGGTAGGCCAGGAACTTGAACAGGTTGATGCCGCATGCCTGCAGGATGCCGCCCAGCACCAGGCCGATGAAGAGAATGCAGGTGACATAGAAGGTCAGCATCAAGTAACCGAGCGAGGCAAGGCTGCCGATACCGTACTTCCCGACGGTGAAGGCGATCGCGCCGAAGGCTCCCAAGGGAGCGAATTTCATCAGATAGCCGATGATCGAGAACAGAGTGGTCAGGCACTGATCGATAACGTCCACCAGTCCGCGCACCCTGTCTCCGCCTTGGGCCAGCGCCATGCCAAACAGCACGGCCAGAAACACCACCGGCAGGATCTCGCCGTGCACGAAGGCGCCGACCAGCGTCTCGGGGATGATGTGCAGGAAAAATTCCTTCAGCGACTGTTCGGCGGCCACCTTGGCATAGCCGGCGACCGCGTTCAGGTCCAGCGAGCGGGGATCGACGTGCATGCCGGCACCCGGCTGCATCAGATGGGCCACCAGGATGCCGATCAGCAGGGCCAGGGTGGTGACCACCTCGAAGTAGAGCAGCGCCTTGGCGCCCACGCGACCGACCGCCTTGACGTCGCCCATCCGGGCAATGCCGACCACGACGGTGGCGAAGACTACCGGTGCCACCAGCATTTTGATCAGCTTGATGAAGGCATCGCCCAAAACCTTGAGCTGGACGGCGGCCTGGGCGTCGACCAGGGCGAACAGAGCGCCCAAGACGACCCCGATGAGGACTTGGACATAGAGCGGGGGCATACGACGGGAGATAGCTGACGCCATGGTCGAGCTCCTTGACTACGGTGTTGTTATTGTCGAGCTCCACTCATGAGGAGCTATCGGGGTAGTATTTATTGTTCTTCAATAAATCAAAATACAATCTAGATCAAGTCGGGACGTCCGGCAATGCTGGCAGACGCTCGCTCCAGAGCACTGTGCGTGGGCAATGAAGAGGATGTGACAGGGTGGGCAGGCGGACCCTTGGGGTCCGCCACTACAACAGGGCGCGGCGTCTAGGCGTCGCTGTCACCCAGGGTCTTGCGGATCACATACGGCAGGATGCCGCCCTGGCGCAGGTAGAGGATCTCCTGGCTGGAATCCAGCGGCAGCTCCAGCGTGACGCTGGCCTGGCGACCGTCCGAGCGGGTGATCTGTAGGGTGATAGGATTCAATCCGACGCGCAGCTCGTCCAAGCCATAGAAGTCCAGGCGTTCATCGCCGGTCAGGGCCAGGGTGTCGGCGCCTTGTCCCGCCGGAAAACGTACCGGGAAGATGCCCATCCCGATAAGGTTGCTGCGGTGGATGCGTTCGAAGCTTTGCGCCACCACCAGCCGCACGCCGAGGGTCGCCTGAGCTTTCGCAGCCCAGTCGCGACTGGAGCCGGCGCCGTAGTTGATGCCGGCGAAGACCACCAGAGGAGTACCCTGGCGGACCCAGCTGAGGGCCGCGTCATACACCGGAAAGACCTCGCCGTCGGCTGCCCGCGCCCAGCCACCCTGGCCAGGATGCTCCGGCAGCAGGCGATTCTTTACCGCGCGGTTGACGAAGGCGCCGCGCATCATCACCTCGTGATTGCTACGGCGCGTCGAGTACTGATTGAGGTCTTCCGGCGCCTCGCCATGGGCCACCAGCCAGCGGCCGGCCGGGCTGTCCAGGGGAATGGCACTGGCCGGCGAGATGTGGTCGGTGGTGATGTTGTCACCCAGCACCATCAGCGCCCGGGCGTCGCGCACGGTCAGCGACGCGGGCGGCTCCGGCGTGATGCCCTGCAGATAGATCGGACGGCGCAGATAGGTCGAGCTCGGTGACCAGGGAAAGCGCACGCTGCCCTCTGCCGACAACGCCTGCCAGTGGTGGGTGCCGTCCCAGAGGGTGGCGTTGCGCTGGCGGAACAGTTCGGGCCGCACCGTTGCGCGGACCAGGGCCTGGACGTCGTCATCGTCCGGCATCAGGTCGCGCAGGTAGACCGGCTGACCGGCTTGATCCAGGCCCAGCACGGCCTGTTCGAGATCGACGTCGATACTGCCGGCGAGGGCATAGGCGACTACGAGGGCCGGCGAAGCCAGGTAGCCGAATTGCGCCTTGGGATTGACCCGGCCTTCGAAGTTGCGATTGCCCGAGAGCACTACCACCGTTTTCAGGCCCTGATCGGCGAAGGCTTCCACATGAGGTTCGAACTTGCCCGAGTTGCCGATGCAGGTCATGCAGCCGAAACCCGCCAGCTCGAAACCAAGGGCGGCGAAGTCGCTCAGCAGGTCGGCGTCCTGCAGGTAGTCGGCCACTACCCGGGAGCCAGGCGATAGGGAGGTCTTCACCCAGGGCTTGCGCGTGAGGCCACGCGCCCGCGCCCGTCGCGCCAGCAGCCCCGCCTGGATCATCTGGCTCGGATTGGCGGTATTGGTGCAACTGGTGATGGCGGCGATGGAGATGGCGCCGTGGGTCAGCGGCTGGCCAAAACTCGGCTCGAAATAATCCGCCGGGGCAGGGGTGGAGCGGGCGATCAACGCCGTATCCGGTTCGGCACGGACCTGGGCACGAAAGGAGTTGGCGGCTTCAGCCAGTGGCTGCCACTGATGCGGCTGGTGCGGACCGGCCACGCTTGGCTCGATGCTGGCGAGATCCAGCGTGATGACCTCGGTGAAGGTGGGCTCGGGATCTTCGTCGTGGCGCCACAGGGTTTGCACCTCCAGGTAAGCGGCGACCCGCTCGCGCAGCTCGGGGCTGCGGCCGGTGAGCTCGAGGTACTCCATGGTCACCGTATCGAAGGGAAAGAACACCACGGTCGCGCCGTATTCCGGTGCCATGTTGGACAGGGTGCCGCGGGCGGCCCAACTCAGGCCCGACAGGCCCGGTCCGCAGAATTCGACGAACTTGCCCACCACGCCGCGCTGCCGCAGCAACTGGGTGACTTTCAAGGAAAGGTCGGTGGCGGTCACCCCCGGACGCAGCGTGTTGGTGAGGCGGATACCGATGACCTCGGGAAAGCTGATCGGTACCGGTTCGCCCAGCATGGCCGCCTGGCCTTCCAGACCGCCGACGCCCCAACCCAGGATGCCGATGGCATTGATCATCGGCGTATGGCTGTCGGTGGCGACCATGTCGTCCGGGTGCAGCAGCGGCTGGCCGTCGCTGGTCTCGCTTTCCCAGACTACGGTGCCCAGCGACTCCATGTTGACCTGGTGGATGATGCCGGTGCCCGGTGGCACCACCTTGAAGTTGTCCAGGCTCTTCTGCGCCCACTTGATGAACTGGTAGCGCTCGGTGTTGCGGCGATAGTCGATGTCCAGATTGGCTTCCACCGCGCCCGGCTCGGCGAAGCGCTCGACGATCACCGAGTGATCGATGGTCAGCACCGCCGGGATGCGCGGATTCATCCGGCTCGGATCGCCGCCCAGTTCGGCCACCATGTCGCGCATGCCGGCGAAGTCGGCCAGGGCGGGCAGGCAGGTGGTGTCATGGAACATCAGGCGGTTGGGCAGGAACGGCGCCTCGCATGGCGGGCCTTCACCGCGGGCCCGGGCCAGCACCGGCGGTAGCGCCTCGGGAAAGCAGCGGGCGACGTTTTCCACCAGCAGGCGCAGGGAATAGGGCAGGCGGGCCAGGGTGTCGGCGTCGAACAGGCGCTTGAGATCGGCATAGGCGTAATGCCGGTCACCGAGGGTGAGCTGGCCGGTGTAGGCGGAATCCAGGGCAAACTTCATGGGCTATCCGGTCCGGTTGCGAGAGGGTAGAGAGGTAGGGGAATGCTAGGAGAGCCGGCATCACCCGGAAATTGGTATCTGGCCAACGCAGCGTTCTCGGTCCGCGAACGCTGGATTTCAGGCTTGGCAAATATTGTTCTGTATTGATATAAAAGACAATATTAATGACCTGAAATCATTGCGGGCCGCTGCTGCCCAAGGGACGTCAGTCCCCAAATAGACGAGGTCCACCTTGCTTACCGCCCTGTCCGATCCGGTCTTCCTGACCAGTCTGCTCCAGATCGTCATCATCGATATTCTGCTTGGCGGCGATAACGCCGTGGTCATCGCCCTGGCCTGTCGGCGCCTGCCGGACGCGCAACGTCGCAAGGCCATCCTGGGTGGCGTGGCCGGGGCCGTCATCCTGCGCATCCTGCTGCTGTTCGTCGTCAGCTACGTGCTGGGCTGGCCGCTGCTCAAGGTGGTGGGCGGCGTGCTGCTGCTGTGGATCGGCATCAAGCTGCTGGTGCCCGAGGACGACGAGGCCGACGTCAAGGCCGGTACCACCCTGGGCCAGGCGATCTGGATCATCATGGTGGCCGATGTGGTAATGAGTCTGGATAACGTCATCGCCGTGGCCGGCGCGGCTCAGGGCCATCTGGGCCTGGCCGTCACCGGGGTGCTCATCAGCATCCCCATCATCATCTTCGGCAGCCAGCTCATCCTGAAGCTCATGGAAAGGTTTCGCTGGCTGGTAGTGGCCGGCGCGGCACTGCTCGGCTGGATCGCCGGCAAGCTGATTGCCAGCGATGAACTGCTGCAGGGGTGGCTCGGTACCGGCGACATGCACTGGGTCCCCTATGCCGCCGGCGTCCTCGGCGTCTTCATCGTGGTCGTGACCGGCCAGTTGCTGGCACGGCGAACGGTAACGGCCTGACCGATCTTTCGACCACCAAGGAGCACCACCATGACCTTCAAGACCACCGACCTCTGCGACGCACATGGCGACCAGGCGCGGGTCCTGCAGCCTATCTTCCAGGACCTGGGCGGCCGCACCGATTTCGCCGGACCGGCGCTGACGGTCAGGTGCTTCGAGGACAACTCGCGCATCAAGGAGCTCAGCCAGCAGCCGGGCGGGGGGCGCGTGCTGGTGGTCGATGGCGGTGGCAGCTACCGCTGCGCGCTGCTCGGCGATATCATTGCCGAGGACCTGGTGAAGAACGGCTGGGCCGGTGCGCTCATCTATGGCCAGGTCCGCGACAAGGCGGTGCTGACCGGGTTGCCGCTGGCCATCAAGGCGCTGGGCGTCTCGCCGCGCAAGTCGGTCAAGCGTAACGAAGGCCAGATCGGCGAGCCGGTGACCTTCGCCGGGCAGACGATCCGCAGCGGCGATCAGCTCTACGCCGACGCCGACGGCGTGATCATCCTCGACGTCCGCTAGGCGCTTCCGCCAGCTACCCGCCGCCCTTCCTGGAGCGCTATCACCATGACCGCCGCCAAGCGCATCTTTCTGATTCACGCCACCCGCATCGCCATCGAGCCCATCAGCGCGGCCTTCGCCCAGGATTGGCCCCAGGCGCTGCGCTTCGATCTCTGGGACGATTCGCTGTCGAAAGACGCCAGCGCCGCTGGCGGCAGTACGTCAGCGCTGGACCAGCGCATTCAGGACCTGGCCGAGCATGCCTTTCGCGCCCAGGCCGACGCCGTGCTCTTTACCTGCTCGGCCTTTTCCAGCGCCATCGAAGCCTGCCAGCGCCGCCATCAGCGACCGATCCTCAAGCCCAACGAGGCCATGGTGCAGGATGCCCTGGCCAGGGGCGGTCGCATCGCCGCCCTGACCACCTTCGGCCCGGCGGGCGCGGCCATCGTCAGCGACTTCGAGGTCGAGGCAAGCCGCCGCGGCCAGACGGTAGATATCTCACCGATCCTTTGCGAAGGCGCGCTGGAAGCCCTGCATGCGGGAGACCAGGCCCGCCACGACGCCCTTATCGCCGCGGCTGCAGAGCGGCTACGCGGCGACTATGACGTGCTCTGCTTCGCACAGTTTTCCATGACCGCCGCGCAATCGGCCAGCGAAGCCGCCTGGGGCGGCTCGGTGCTTACCACGCCGGCCAGCGCCGTGCGGCGCCTGCGACAGCTGTTTGAAGGCTAGGACCTTTCCAGCGGTCGAATTCACCCGGTCCCGCATCTCCGTGCATATGGTTAGTCAAATTCCGTCTTTACCAAAAGTTATAACAGCTCATTAGCCTATAACGCTTTCGGGTGGCCAGTCGGCACGGAGCGTAAGGATGAGCAGGGTAGGGAAGGGCTTGGCAGTTATCGCTGCCATGGTGGGTGTCCTGGGCTTCGCGGGCACTGCCGCGGCCGAGGGCAAGATCAGCATCGCCCAGCAATTCGGCATCGGCTACCTGATCCTCGACGTGGTGCGCGATCAGAAATTGATCGAGAAGCACGGCAAGCAGGCCGGCCTGGATATCCAGGTGGACTGGAACAGCATCTCCGGTGCCACCGCCATGAACGAAGCGCTGCTGGCCGGCGCCCTGGACGTGGTCTCGGCCGGGGTGCCACCGATGCTGACCGTCTGGGATCGCACCCGCGGGCGGCAGAACGTCAAGGCCATCGCCGCCCTGGGCTCCATGCCCAACTACCTGCTGAGCAATCGCGCCGAGGTCAGGTCGATCAAGGATCTGACCGACCAGGACCGCATCGCCGTGCCGGCCGCGGGCGTGGGCTTCCAGTCCCGTACCTTGCAGATCGAGACGGCCAAGGTCTTCGGCGACGCCCAGTTCAAGAAATTCGATTCGATCAGCGTGAGCCTGCCGCATCCCGATGCCAATGCCGCCCTGGCCGCCGGTGGCTCCGAGATCACTACCCACTTCTCCAGCCCGCCATTCCAGTACCAGGCGCTGGAGAATCCCCGGGTCCACCGCATCCTCAGCAGCTACGACGTGCTCGGCGGACCGGGCACCTTCAACGTGCTCTACACCACCGAGAAATTCCACGACGAGAACCCCAAGACCTACCGCGCCTTCTACGACGCCCTGGTGGAGGCCGCCGCCTTCATCCGCGCCAACAAGGCCGCCGCTGCCGAGGCGTACATCCGGGTGGAAGACTCCAAGCTGCCACTGGCCCTGGTGCAACGCATCGTCGAGGACCCGGAGATCGACTTCACCGTCGAGCCGCAGCGCACCTTCGTCTACGCCCAGAAGCTGCACGAGCTGGGCGTGCTGAAACACCAGGCAGCCTCCTGGCAGGACTATTTCTTCCCTGAAGCCCACGAGCGTCCCGGCAGTTGAGCCGGACCACCAAGGAGAAAACTCCATGACTCTCGCCGCCCAAACCCTGGCCGCCCGCCAGCCTTTCGAGATCCGCCCCTTCGGCAACCTGGGGGCCGAGATCGTCGGTATCGATCTGGCCCAGCCACTCAATGCCGAAGACTTCGCCCGGGTACATCGTGCCCATCTGGAGCACCATGTGGTGGTGTTCCGCGACCAGCGCATCACCCCCGAGCAGCAGATCGCCTTCAGCCGTCGTTTTGGTGAGCTGCAGATCCACGTGCTCAAGCAATTCCACCTGGCCGGTCACCCGGAAATCCTCATCGTCTCCAACATCATCGAGGACGGTCAGCCCATCGGTCTCGGCGACGCCGGAAAGTTCTGGCACTCGGATCTTTCCTACAAGGAACTGCCGAGCCTGGGCTCGATGCTGCATGCCCAGGAGTTACCGGAGGAGGGTGGCGATACCCTGTTCGCCAACATGCACCTGGCCTACGACACCCTGCCAGAGGCGCTCAAGCGCCAGCTGGAGGGCCTGCAGGCCGAGCATTCCTATACCGCCACCTACGCCAAGCCCAAGTTCGAGGGCAACTGGCGGCCGACCCTGACCGCTGCGCAACTGGCCGAGGTCAAGGCGGTGGTGCATCCGGTGGTGCGCACCCACCCGGAGAACGGCCGCAAGGCGCTGTTCGTCAGCGAAGGCTTCACCACCCATATCGTCGGCTTGCCGGAAGACGAGAGTCGCGACCTGCTCGACCAGCTGTACGCCCACAGCGTCAAGCCCGAGCACCTCTATCGCCACCAGTGGCAACCCCATGACCTGGTGTTCTGGGACAACCGCTCGCTGCTGCACCTGGCGGCCGGCTGCCCCAACCATATGAGGCGCAAGCTGTATCGCACCACCATCCAGGGCGACGCGCCCTTCTAATGTGGGAGACGACCATGAACGCCCCTCTCGCTTCCCGTCCGCACCTGACCCTGGCGCAGACCCAACCGCTGTTGCAGGTGCAGGACCTCGACCTCGAATACCGCACTCGCGAACGCCGGGTGCGGGCTACCCACCAGGTGTCCTTCGAGGTGCATGGCGCCGATCGCTTCGTACTGCTCGGTCCGTCTGGCTGCGGCAAGTCCAGCTTGCTCAAGTCGGTAGCGGGTTTCCTGCCGCCGCTGAACGGTGAGATTCGTCTGGAGGGCCAGCCGGTCAAGGGACCCGGACCGGATCGGATCGTGGTGTTCCAGGAGTTCGATCAACTGCCGCCCTGGAAGACGGTGCTGGAAAACACCATGTTCCCGCTGCTCGCCAGTCGCCAGGCCAGTCGTGGCGAGGCCCGGGAGCGGGCGCTGCACTACCTGGACAAGGTCGGCCTGGCGCGTTTCATCGACGCCTATCCGCACCATCTCTCCGGCGGCATGAAGCAGCGGGTGGCCATCGCCCGCGCCCTGGCCATGCAGCCCAAGGTGCTGCTGATGGACGAGCCCTTCGCCGCCCTGGATGCCCTGACCCGGCGCAAGATGCAGGAAGAGCTGCTGGCCCTCTGGGACGAGGTGCGCTTCACCCTGTTGTTCGTCACCCATTCCATCGAGGAGGCGCTGGTGGTGGGCAATCGCATCCTGCTGCTGTCGCCCCATCCAGGGCGGGTGCGGGCCGAACTCAACTGCCACCAGTTCGGCCTCGAAGACTTCGGCGGCACCGAATTCCAGAGCACCGCGCTGCGCATCCACAACCTGCTGTTCCCCGACGATGTCCAGACGCTGCCACCGGAGGTGGCCGACGAACGCCTGCGCCTGCAGCAGGCCATCGTCCAGGGCCGCATTTCCTACTAGCAGTTCGAGGTAGACCCCATGACACGACAGCCCCCGGTACGGGCCGAATACCAACTGGACCTTCCACCCCTGAACGACCTGCCCTTGGCGGTCGAACTGCCGCTCGCCACCCGCCTGTGGAGTCAGGCCTGGCTGCGCAAGCTGGTGATCCTGGCGATCCTCATGCTGGTCTGGGAGGTGGTAGCGCGCTGGCAGGGCAACGACCTGCTGCTGCCCAGTTTCCTGCAGACCGCCGCCGCCTTCTGGGATGGCCTGGTCACCGGGGAATTGCCGGCCAAGGTCGCCATCTCCTTCGGTACCCTGCTCAAGGGCTACCTGCTGGGTGTGGTGCTGGCCCTGGCACTCAGCGCCCTGGCGGTCTCCACCCAGTTTGGCCGCGACCTGCTCGGTACCCTGACCTCCATGTTCAACCCGCTGCCGGCCATCGCCTTGCTGCCCCTGGCGCTGCTCTGGTTCGGCCTGGGCGAGAACAGCCTGGTGTTCGTGCTGGTGCACTCGGTGCTCTGGCCCATGGCGCTGAACACCTACTCGGGTTTTCTCGGCGTTTCCGACACCCTGCGCATGGCCGGACGCAACTACGGTCTCAAGGGCCTGAGATACGTCGGCCTGATCCTCATCCCGGCGGCGTTGCCGGCCATCGTCTCCGGCCTGAAGATCGGCTGGGCCTTCGCCTGGCGCACCCTCATCGCCGCCGAGCTGGTGTTCGGCGCTTCCAGCGGCAAGGGCGGCCTGGGCTGGTACATCTTCCAGAATCGCAACGAACTCTACACCGACCGCGTCTTCGCCGGTCTCGCCGCGGTGATCATCATCGGCCTGCTGGTGGAAGGCCTGGTGTTCGCCACCCTGGAGCGAATGACGGTGAAGAAGTGGGGGATGCAGCGGTAGGGTCATTCTACCAGGCGCTACCTTCGTAGGAGCGGTCCATGGCCGCTATAGCGCCAGATGACCGGTAGCATTGGCTTGGTCGAAAGCGCATGGTCTTTACATCTTCATCGCGGCCATGGGCCGCTCCTACGGGGTAAGAATGCTTCTGTAGGAGCGGCCCATGGCCGCGATAGTGGAGATGGCGTCTCGGGTTTACCTCGCGGCCATGCCGGTCCGCCGATGCGACCGCTCCTACGGAATAGCTATGCTTGAGTCATAGCGCTACTTTCGTAGGAGCCGCTGTCCTATCGCAGCTCCAGGGTCTAGCATCGCCATGTCGACCCGCTGGAGAGTTCTTGCTCATGTACGCCTTCCGCACCGAGCCCCTAACGCCACTGACCGCCTCGTCCTCAGCACCCTGCCTCAGGCGCTAGGCGTATTCGGCCACGGCGTCGGTCTGCTCTTTTCGACAGGAAGGTCATTCATGTCCAGAGAGCTCCTAGGAGTTTCCGCTATCGCCCTGATGATCATGGGCGAAGCCTGCATCATCTATGGTGAACTGGCCGCGGCACGCTTGGCGACTGCGGTCGGTTTCGATTGGCCCGATGCGCTGTTGTTGGCGGGCCTCGCCTGCTTTTCCGGTCTTTGCCTGTTGCTGGCCTACGCCCTGGGCTATCGGGCTACCGGCGACATCTGGCTGGTCGCGGTCGTCTCCATCCTGGTCCTACTGATCTGCGAGCCGGTGCTGATCTGGCTGTTGTTCCAGGAGTTGCCAGGTCGGGGTGCCTTGGTGGGCTTCATCCTCGGTGCTCTGGGGCTGGCCGCTACGGTCTGGCTTTGAAGGTACTCTGTAGGAGTGGCTGGCCAATCGCGGCCATGGGCCGCTCCTACGGGCACGGTGGCTGTGCTCGACCGCGGTTTTCCAGGCTGACCGAGACCGATGTTCGCTCTAATAACCCTCTCTCCCTTTGGCAAAGGGCGGGCTGAGGGCGCCCTTCGTAGCGAACACCTGGTGGAAAAGGCTGCGCCGTTTTCCACGCTACGGCGCTACGGGTAAGAATGCTCCTGTAGGAGCGGCCCATGGCCGCGATTAATGTTACGGTATCCTGATACATGCGAAATTTAAATAAAACTAGAATTAGGATATTCGTATAAGGAATTTCCTTCTTATGCCGCGCCTTCCTAAGGTGGACCCCAGCCAACGCCTTTCCTCAAGGCGCCCCTTCACCTCGGCACGGGATCCATTCCATGAGCGTTCAATTCCTCGGCATGATCGGCCACCGCCTCACCTCGGAGATCATCGCCCCCTCCGGCCCTATCTTCGACAAGGGCTACGTCACTCGTTTCGCCCAGGCCCATGAGCAGGCCGGTTTCGATCGTATCCTGGTCGGCTACTGGTCCGATCAGCCCGATGGCTTCCTGGTGACCGCCCTGGCCGGGCAGGCCACCCGGACCCTCAAGTTCCTGCTGGCTCACCGTCCCGGCTTCGTCGCTCCGACCCTGGCGGCGCGCAAGCTCGCGACCCTCGACCATCTGCTCGACGGCCGCCTGGCGGTGCACATCATCAGCGGCGGCAGCGACGGAGAGCAGCGCAAGGATGGTGACTGGCTCGACCACGACCAGCGCTATGCCCGTACCGAGGAATTCCTCGATGTGGTGCGACAGGAGTGGACCGCTGCCCAGCCCTTCGACCACGAGGGCGAGCACTACCGAGTGGCGAATGGCTTCTCCGCCATCAAGCCGTTGCAGCAGCCGAGCCTGCCGGTCTACTTCGGGGGCTCCTCGCCCGCCGCGCTGCGGGTGGCCGGCAAGCATGCCGACGTCTTCGCGCTGTGGGGCGAATCCCTTGCCCAGACCCGCGAGACCATCGCCACGGTCCGCGCCGAAGCCGCCCGCCACGGTCGCACGCCAAGGTTCAACGTGTCCTTCCGGGTGATCCTCGGCGACACCGAGGACGACGCCTGGGCGAAGGCCGAAGCCATCCGCCAGCAGGCCAAGGCACGCCTGGCGGCCGACGGCGCCGTGCATCCGGCCAAGCCGGAAGCGGTCGGGGCCCAGCGTCTGCGCGACACCGTGGCCCTGGGCGACCGCGTGGATCGTCGCCTCTGGACCGGCATCGCCGCCCTGGTGGGCGGCGGGCACAACTCCACCGCTTTGGTGGGCACCGCCGAGCAGGTCGCCGATGCCCTGCTGGATTACTACGACCTGGGCGTCGACAGCTTCCTGATCCGCGGCTTCGATCCGCTCAACGACGCCATCGAATACGGTCGCGAGCTGATCCCCCTGACGCGTGAGAAGGTCGCCGCGCGCCTGGCCGGCGCCCGTCGCACCGGCTGAAGCCTTCTGGCCAACCTACCGCGCGACCGTACCCACGGAGCGCTCCCGAGCCCTTCGAGGAGACGCCTTCGTGATCAAGGGATTGCTATTCGCCGCCGGCCTGCTGGCCGGTACCTCCGCCAGCCTGGCCCAGGCGGTCACCCTCACCATCGGTGACCAGTTCTACTACAGCAGTACCCTGCTGGAGCAGGCCGGTGAGTTGAAGGACCTGCCGTACGAGATCCAGTGGAAGAGATTCAATGCCGGCGGGCCGGTGGTGGAGGCGCTCAACGTCGGCTCTATTGACCTGGGCATCGTCGGCGACACGCCGGTGATCGCCCTGGCCGCCCGCGGTGGACCGGTCAAGGTGGTGGCGGTGACCCGCAATCGCCCGGACGGCACCGCCATCGTGGTCGGCAAGAATTCACCCATCAAGACGGTGGCGGATCTGGCCGGCAAGCGCGTGGCCATCTGGAAGGGCTCCTGGAGCCAGCAACTGGTCTACTCGGCGCTGGAACAGGCCGGGCTGCCCAGCGATGCGCCGCGCTACAGCTACCTGATGCCCACCGAGGCGGTAGCCGCCTTGAGCCAGGGCACGCTCGACGCCACCGCCACCTGGGAGCCCTACGTGAGCATGGTGGAGCGCCAGGGTGGACGGGTGCTGGTCACCGCCAAGGACCTGATGCCGGCCCCGGTCTACGTGGTAGCCAACACCCAGCACCTGGACGAGAACCGCGCCGCCATCGGCGATTTCGTCGCCCGCCTGCAACGCGCCCGTAGTTGGGCCCGCGACCACGTCGATGCCTACGCCCAGGCCTGGGCCAAGCGCAACAACTCCGATCCGGCCATCGCCGAACGCTGGTTCCGCCGCGATGCCACCTGGGTCGAGCCGATCAGCGCCCAGACCCTCAGCGATGGTCAGAAGACCGCCGATTTCCTGGTCAAGGCGGGGGTGCTGCAACAGCCCTACGACGTCCAGTCGCTCTATGACCAGAGCTTCAATCGTTATCTGCAGACGCCCCGGGAGGCCAGCCGATGAGTCGCCAACTGCACCTCGCCGGCTTCCTGCTGGCCGGTCCCGTCGTCCATAGCCATGCCGTCTGGCGCCACCCCGAGACCCAGGGCGACTTCCTCGACCCGGACTACTACGTGCGTGCGGCCAAGGCCCTGGAGGAAGGGCTGTTCGATTTCCTGTTCTTCGCCGACCGCCTGGCCGTGGGCGACCAGCTTGGCGGCTCGCGGGAAACCGCCCTGCGCCTGGGCGCCCAGGACGCCACCCGCCTCGATCCGCTGCCGCTACTGTCCTATCTGGTCGCCCATACCCGCCACCTCGGCCTGGGCTGTACTCGCTCCACCACCTACTACGAGCCGGCCCATGTCGCCCGGGCCTTCGCCACCCTCGATCACCTGTCCCGCGGGCGCGCCGCCTGGAACATCGTCACCTCGATGAACGACAGCGAAGGCCGGTTGTTCGGCAAGGATCGCCATCTGGAGCACGACCTGCGCTACGACCGCGCCGACGAATTCGTCGAGGTGGCGGTAAAGCTCTGGCGCAGCTGGGGTCCGCAGGCCCTGCACCTGGATCGGGAAGCCGGGGTGCTGGCCGATCCAGCGCAGGTTCGCGCTCTGAATCACCAGGGCGACTGGTTCCGCGTGGAAGGCCCGCTCAATATCCCGCGCAGCCCCCAGGGCCGCCCCGTGCTGATCCAGGCCGGTTCCAGCGGCCGCGGACGGCGCTTCGGCGCGCGCTGGGCGGAGGCCATCTTCACCATCCAGCCGAACCTCGCCGCCATGTGTGCCTTTCGCGACGACGTGCGCCGTCAGGTGCTGGAGCAGGGGCGCTCTCCCGATGGCTGCAAGATCCTCACCTCGGTAATGCCCTTCATCGGTGGCAGCGAGGCTGAGGCCCGCGCCAAGCAGGAAAGGCACAACGCCCTGGCGCAGCCCGAGGTCGGGCTGATCACCCTCTGCTCGCAGCTCAACATCGACCTGTCCCGCTTCACCCTGGATACCCCGCTGGGCGCGGTGGCCGAGGCAGGCGATCTGCCGCCGGCCGCGGTCGAGAAGCTCTCGGCGTTCGGACTCCAGACCACCCTGGCCGAACTCGGCCGCAGCTACGCTGCCAGCGTGCGGGTGCCGCAGCTGGTGGGCACCGGCGCCCAGATCGCCGAGCAACTGGTCGAGTTGTTCGAAGCCGGCGGGTGCGATGGCTTCGTGATTTCCCCCGGCTATCTGCCGGGTTCCTTCGTCGAGTTCAGCGAGAGCGTGGTGCCGCACCTGCAGCGCCGCGGCCTGTTCCGGCGCCACTACCAGGGCGAGACCCTGAGAGACCACCTGGGCCTCGGCCCGCTGGAGGACTAGATGAGCACGATCAAGGATGCCGAGGGCTGGCTGGCCCTGGCCCGCGAAATAGGCGCGGAGTTCGCCGCCCGGGTAGTGGCCGACGAGCGCGACCGGGTCCGCCCCGATGCCCAGTTGCAGAGACTCAAGGACAGCGGCCTGACCAAGGTGCTGATCCCCACGCGGCTTGGCGGCGCCGGCCAGCCCTGGTCGCTGGCCACGCGGGTGTTGCGCGAGATCGCCGCCGGTGACGGCTCGGTGGGCCTGCTCTTTGGCTACCACCTGCTCAACACCATCAACCTGCGCCGCGAGCCCCAGCCGCGGCGTGATCGTTTGCTCGCAGAGATCGCCGAAGGCCGGCTATGGCTGGCCGGGGTGGTCAATCCACGCGATGACGACATTCTCGCCACCCCTGTCGACGGCGGCTATCGCCTGACCGGGCGCAAGGGGTTCTGCAGCGGCGCCGCCTTCGCCGACCGCCTCGCCATCAGCGCCCGCGACCGGGAGAGCGGGGCGCGCCTGATGGTCACCCTGCCAGCGGACCGCCCCGGGCTGGCCTACGCCGACGACTGGGATCACTTCGGGGTGGCGCGCAGCGACAGCGGCAGTTTCACCCTTGCCGACGTCTGGGTCAGCACCGAGGAAGCCCAGGTCTGCGACCTGGAAGATGCCGGTGACTTCGCTGCGGTGATTCGCACGCCGGTCAACCAGTCTGCCTTTACCCAGTACTACCTCGGCGCCGCCCAGGGGGTTCTGCGCGAGGCGCGGCGCTATCTCCAGGAAGAGGCGCGGCCTTGGGTGCATTCCCTGGCCGCCACGGCCAGCGAGGATCAACTGGTGTTGAGCCAGATGGGCGAACTCTGGATCGCCCTGCAGGGTGCCGTGGCCCTGGCCGATGTCGCCGCGCGGCAGGTGGACGCCTTGCTGTACGCCGATGACGCCTTCACCGCCGAGCTGCGCGGCGAGACGGCCATCAGCGTGGCCAGTGCCAAGGTGCTGGCGGCCCGTACCGCCCTGGACGTCACCACCCGAGTGTTCGATGCCCTGGGCGCCCGCGCCACCCATAACCGCCTGGGCCTGGATCGCTTCTGGCGCGATGTGCGCACCCACAGCCTGCACGATCCCCTGGCCTACAAGGTGCTGGAGGTCGGCCGCTATGCGGTGAATGGCCAGTATCCCGGCATCCGTGCCTATACCTGACTCAAAGTCTGCTGCGCGTCGGCCAAATGGCGTTGAAAAGACCCTGGGTCGCCAGCCCGGTCGGAGTGCTCATTTACCCTTCGTAAACTCGTTCGCGAGCCCGGTCCGCTTCCTCAGGTCTTTTCGTGGGGCCGCCTAGGCCTTGTTGTCTCTAGCTCGCGAGCCTTTGAATAAGCACTAAGGAATTCCCATGCTGCGCAAAACCCTCGTGAGTCTCACCCTCAGCCTGCTGGCCGCCGCCCAGGCAGTGGCCACCACCCTGGTAGTAGGCGACCAAAGTTACAACACCCGCACCGTGATGGACGCGGCAGGAGTACTGCAGGGCCTGCCGTACCAACTGGAGTGGAAGCAATTCACCGCCGGCTCGCCGGTGGCCGAGGCGCTCAACGTCGGCAGCCTCGACCTCGGACTGCTCGGTGATTCGCCTGCATTGTTCCTCGGCGCCCTGGGCGCGCCGATCAAGGTGGTCGCCATCAGCCGCCAGAGCCTGGATGGGGTGGCGGTGCTGGTGCGGGGCGATTCGAGCATCCAGCGCCTGGCAGATCTGCCGGGCAAGACGGTAGCCCTCTGGAAGGGCTCCTGGAGCCAGCAACTGGTGCTGTCCGCCCTCGATCGCGCCGGGGTGCCGCGCGACCAGGTGACCTTCCGCTACCTCAACGCCCTGGATGCCTCCCACGCCCTGGAAGGCGGCTCGGTGGACGCCATCGCCACCTGGGAACCCTATGTCACCCAGGCCCAGCGCCATGGCGCCCGGGTGCTCACCACCGCCGAAGGCCTGATCCCGGCGCAGAGCTTCGTGGTCGCCAGCCAAGGGGCGCTGGGCGATGCTGCCAAGCATCAGGCTATCGCCGACTTCCTCCAGCGCCTGCAAAGAGCCCGCACCTGGGCCAACGCCGATCCCGAACACACGGCCCGCTACGCCAGTACCTGGGCCGAGCGCACCCGCGCCGACGCCGCCATCGCCCAGGCCTGGTTCGCCCGGGCGCGCACCCGTGTCGGGCCGGTCACCCCGGCGGCCATCGCCGAGGCGCAGCGCACCGTCGACTTCTTCGCCAGCGAAGGGCTGGTCAAGGGCTATGACGCCAGCCGGCTGTTCTACGACGGCTTCGGCAGCAGTCTGGCGCCGCCAGCACAGACGGCGCAGCGCTGAGCCCAACACCGATGAGGAGCCGTTGCGTTATGCTTGGGGCGCATGTCCATCAGCCGGAACTCAGACGCCTCTTCATGAAGACCGACGATATCGAAGCCTTCGTCGCGGTGATCCGCAGCGGCTCCCTCAATGCCGCCGCCCTGTCCCTCGGGCTTACCCAGCCGGCCATCACCCGACGCCTGCAGAGTCTGGAGCAGGACCTGGGCGTCGAGTTGCTCGACCGCCACACCAAGCCGCTCAAGCCGACGCGCCTGGGCCAGGAAGTCTATGCTCACTGCCGTGCCATCCTGCGCGAGATGGATGCCCTGTGCGAGCGGGTGGCGGGTGATGCCCCGCCGTCCGGACTGCTGCGCCTGGGTGTGCCCCAGACCCTGGGCGATGCCCTGTTGCTGGAGGCCGTCAAGGATATCCGCACCCGCTACCCGGCGCTGCGCACCCAGGTGGCGACCGGTTGGGGCAGCGTACTGGTCAGCCGTATCGAACATGGCGAGCTTGATGGCGCCCTGGTGCTGTTTCCGGCCAACAAGGTGTTTCCCGAAGGCATCCAGGCCCAGCCCCTGGGCGCCATGCCCTTGCAGGTGGTCTGCGCCCGCGGCCAGGCCCCAACCAAGCCACAAAGGTTGGCCGATATCCAGGAACAGGGTTGGGTACTCAATCCCGACGGCTGCGGCTTTCGCGCCAGTCTGCAGCGCACCTTGGCGGAGCAGGGCCAGGCGCTGCGCATCAACCTGGAGACCTACGGTACCGAACTCCAGCTCGGCCTGGTGGCCGACGGCCAGGGCCTTGGCCTGGTCCCGGCACCGCTGCTGGCCCGCAGCGCCCATCGCGAGCGCCTGGCGGCGGTACCGCTGAAGGACTTCAAGCCGGAGATCCAGCTGTGGCTGATCCACCCACGTTTTCTCGGGCCGTTGCAGGAGGTGGTCGAGGGGTTCGGGCGAGGTGCAGGCCGGTTGTTGGCGACCTCCTGACGGCAAAACGCCCGGCAGCCAGGCTGCCGGGCGTTGCCATGGCCCCCCTTGGTCAGGCCGCCGGCTTGGCCAGGAACTCCCGCAGCACGTAGTGCAGGATACCGCCGGCCTTGAAGTAGCTCACTTCGTTGACCGTATCGATGCGGCAGAGCACCTCGACGCTTTCCAGGCTGCCGTCCTCGCGGGTGATCTCCAGGGTCAGCGGCATGCGCGGACGCAACTCGACGCCGTCGATCCCCAGCACGGCGATCTTCTCCTGGCCGGTCAGCCCCAGGGACTTGCGGTCCACGCCATCCTTGAACTGCAACGGCAGCACGCCCATGCCGACCAGGTTGGATCGGTGAATGCGCTCGAAGCTCTCGGCGACCACGGCCTTGACGCCTAGCAGGTTGGTGCCCTTGGCCGCCCAGTCACGGGAAGAGCCAGTGCCGTATTCCTTGCCGGCGATGATCACCAGCGGGGTGTTTTCCAGCTCGTACTTCATGGCCGCGTCATAGATCGACAGCTTTTCGCCGCTGGGGACGTGGATGGTGTTGCCGCCTTCCTCGCCACCGAGCATCTCGTTCTTGATGCGGATATTGGCGAAAGTGCCTCTCATCATGACTTCGTGATTGCCGCGGCGAGAACCATAGGAGTTGAAGTCGGCATAGGCCACGCCATGCTCGGCCAGGTAGCGGCCGGCGGGGCTGTCCTTCTTGATGTTGCCGGCGGGGGAGATGTGGTCAGTGGTCACCGAATCGCCCAGCAGCGCCAGGATGCGCGCGTCGTGGATGTCGGCGATGCGCGGTGGATCACCGGCGATGCCTTCGAAGAACGGCGGATTCTGGATGTAGGTGGAGTCGGCATCCCAGACATAGGTTTCGGCGTCCGGCACCTGGATGGCCTGCCACTTCTCGTCACCGTCGAACACGGCGCCGTATTGCTTGTGGAACATGGCGGTGTCGAGCTTCTGCACGGCCTCGGCCACTTCCTGCTGGCTGGGCCAGACGTCCTTCAGGTAGACCGGCTGGCCATCGTTGCCGGTGCCCAGCGGCTCCTTGGTCAGATCGACCTTCACGCTGCCGGCCAGGGCATAGGCCACCACCAGCGGCGGCGAGGCCAGCCAGTTGGTCTTGACTAGCGGATGCACCCGACCTTCGAAGTTGCGATTGCCGGAGAGCACCGACGCCACGGTGAGGTCGGCGTCCTGGATGGCTTTCTCGATGGGGTCGAGCAGCGGGCCGGAGTTGCCGATGCAGGTGGTGCAGCCGTAGCCCACCAGGTCGAAGCCCAGGTCGTTGAGATAGGGGGTGAGGCCCGCGGCGTTGTAGTAGTCGGTCACCACCTTGGAACCGGGGGCCAGGGACGACTTGACCCAGGGCTTGCGCATCAGGCCCTTCTCGGCGGCCTTCTTCGCCAGCAAGCCGGCCGCCATCATGACGCTGGGGTTGGACGTGTTGGTACAGGAGGTGATGGCGGCGATGACCACGGCGCCGTCTTCCAGCTGGAAGGTCTCGCCATCGAGTTGCACCTCGACGCTGCTACCGGCCTTGGCCGCATCGGCTTTCTTCGGCGCCAGGGCAGTGAAATCGCCGAAGGCCTTGGCCACTTCGCCGAGCAGCACGCGATCCTGGGGCCGCTTGGGGCCGGCCAGGCTGGACTGGACTTCGCCCATGTCCAGTTCGAGCACGTCGGTGAATACCGGCTCGTCACCGGGATTGCGCCACAGCCCTTGGGCCTGGGTATAGGCCTCCACCAGCTGTACGGTTTCTTCGGGGCGGCCGGACAGGCGCAGGTAGTCCAGGGTGATCTGGTCCACCGGGAAGAAGCCGCAGGTGGCGCCGTACTCGGGAGCCATGTTGCCGATGGTGGCGCGGTCGGCCAGGGGCAGGGTGGCCAGGCCGTCGCCGAAGAATTCGACGAACTTGCCTACCACGCCCTTCTTGCGCAGCATCTGGGTCACGGTCAGCACCAGGTCGGTGGCGGTAATGCCCTCGCGCAGCTTGCCGGTGAGCTTGAAGCCCACTACCTCGGGGATCAGCATGGACACCGGTTGGCCGAGCATGGCCGCTTCGGCCTCGATGCCGCCCACGCCCCAGCCCAGCACGCCCAGGCCGTTGATCATGGTGGTGTGGGAATCGGTACCCACCAGGGTGTCGGGGAAGGCGTAGGTCTTGCCATCTTCTTCCTTGGTCCAGACGCTGCGGCCCAGGTATTCCAGGTTGACCTGGTGGCAGATGCCGGTGCCCGGCGGGACCACACGGAAGTTGTCGAAGGCGTTCTGGCCCCAGCGCAGGAAGGCGTAGCGCTCACCGTTGCGCTCCATTTCGATCTCGACATTCTCGTGGTAGGCGTTCTCGCTGGCGTAGCGGTCCACCATCACCGAGTGGTCGATGACCAGGTCGACGGGAGAGAGCGGATTGATCCGCTGCGGATCGCCGCCGGCCTTGGCCACGGCTTCGCGCATGGCGGCCAGGTCGACCACCGCCGGTACGCCGGTGAAGTCCTGCATCAGCACTCGCGCCGGGAGATACTGGATTTCGCGGTCGGCGGAGCGGGTCTTGGTCCAGTCGGCCAGGGCCTGGAGGTCCTCGCCGGTGACGGTCTGGTTGTCTTCCCAGCGCAGCAGGTTCTCCAGCAGCACCTTGAGCGACTTGGGTAGCTGATCGAGGTTGCCCAGGGTCTTGGCGGCGTCGGGCAGGCTGTAGTAGTGATAGGTGCGCTCGCCGACCTGCAGGGTCTTGAGGCTGTTGAGGCTATCCAGGGCTGGCATCAGGGGTCTCCTTATCGACGGTTGCCCGCTGGCCGTTCGGGCTCGAAAAAGGCAGGAGACCCGAACCAGCACTGTGCGGACTGATTTTTCTAGGTGTAGTACTGGACCGATAGGCGGCGCTGGCGTTCCCCAGCGGGCGCGCTGGGGTATAGTGCGCGCCCTGCGTGACCCCTTGAGGAAGCTCCGTCGTGAACACCCTGTTGCTGCTGTGCCGTACCGGATTCGAAGGCGAGGTCTGCGCCGAGCTCGGCGAGCGGGCAGCATTGCTCGGTGTGGCTGGCTACGCCAAGGGCAAGCCTGGCGCGGCCTATGCCGAATTCGTCTGCGGCGACGCGACCGGTGCGGCCCGGCTGATGCAAAACATCGAGTTCTCCAGGCTGATCTTTCCCCGCCAGTGGTCCCGTGGCGCCTTTCTCGGCTTGCCCGAGCAGGATCGCATCGGCCCGCTGCTGGAGCTGCTGGCCAGCTATCCTGTCTGCGGCAGCCTGGCCCTGGAGATGCCCGATACCAACGACGGCAAGGCGCTCTCCACCTTCTGCAAGAAATTCGAGCGTCCCCTGACCCTCGCCCTGCGCAAGGCCGGTCGCCTGGTGGATGATGCCCAGGCGCCGCGGCTGCAGCTGACCTTCCTCAGCGGGCGCGAAGTCTTCGTCGGCCTGGTCGAGCCGGACAACGCGGCGCTCTGGCCCATGGGCATTCCACGGCTGAGGTTTCCCCGCGAGGCACCCAGTCGCTCCACGCTCAAGCTGGAAGAGGCCTGGCACCACTTCATCCCCCGCGCCGAGTGGGAAACCCGGCTGTCGTCCGAGATGCGCGCCGTCGACCTGGGCGCCGCCCCCGGTGGCTGGACCTGGCAACTGGTGGCCCGCGAGATGCTGGTGACGGCGGTGGACAACGGTCCCATGAACGAGGCGCTGATGGACACCGGCCTCGTCGAGCACCTGCAGGTCGACGGCTACGCCTTCGTCCCCAAGCGACCGGTGGATTGGATGGTCTGCGACATCGTCGAGAAGCCCGCCCGCACTGCGGCGCTGATCGAACGCTGGATCGGCGAGGGTCATTGCCGCGAGGCGGTGGTCAATCTCAAGCTGCCGATGAAGCAGCGCTATCGCGAAGTGGCCGGTATCCTCGAACGCTTGCACGACCATTTCGAAGGTCGCGGCCAGCGCGTCACCATCGGCTGCAAGCAGCTCTACCACGACCGTGAAGAAGTGACCTGTCATTTGCGCCGGCTGGATCGGAAACCCTAATCCTCCTTCAGGCTCTCAATGCAGATAGCCGCAACCGTTTTACCTCTTGGAGACTCCATGACCCTCGAAGCCGATGCCACCCTCGACGCCAGCGGGCTGAATTGCCCGGAGCCGGTGATGATGCTGCACAACAAGGTGCGCGACATCGCCCCTGGCGCCCTGCTCAAGGTCATCGCCACCGATCCTTCCACCCAGCGCGACATCCCCAAGTTCTGCGTCTTCCTCGGCCATGAGCTGGTGGAGCGTAGCGAGGCGGAAGGGCACTATCTGTACTGGATTCGCAAGAAGGTGGAATGAGCCCGGCTCCCGCGGCTGTCGCGGACCAGGCTGTGCCGTTGTCCACGCTACCGGACCAAGCTACCTCACAGCCCTGGTAGGAGCGGCCCATGGCCGCGATGAGGAATCAGCCTTGGCATTGAGTGCACGCACATGATCCACGCTTATCGCGGCCATGGGCCGCTCCTACGGGAACCTGGTACCGCGATGCTGGATGTACACCCGTAGCGTGGAAAACCGCGCAGCGTTTTCCACCCTCGGGCCCCGAAGTCGTGGAAGTCTGCGCTACCCCGCCACGCGCCTTACGATACCTACCAGATGCTCTCCCAACCGCCGATGCTGGTCAGCCTCGAAATGCACGCCGTCCACCGGGCTCACCTGGATGATCTCGCCAGCATCGACGAAGACCGCGCCCTGGGCTTCCGCTACCTGGCGATAGCGCTCGGCCAGCCGGCGCGACTTGACGGCGCCGCCGGCGAAGAGCTCGCCGAGAAAGCCGACTTCCTCGATGGGTGCCGGCGCCAGGACGATCAGCTTGGGCGTGGTGCCGTCCGGGCCGGCGTTGCAGCGCCCGATCTCTTCCAGCAGCACCTGCAGCGCGCTGGCGATGTCCGCTGGCGTCACCGAAAGACGGGCCTTCAGGTCGTTGGTGCCCAGCATCAGGATGAGTACATCCACCGGTAGCTGGCTCTCCAGGCAAGGCCGCAGGTAGCTCAGGCCGTTCTTATGATGACCATCGATAGGGTCGTCATGCACCGTGGTGCGGGCGGGCAGGCCTTCCTCGATCACCCGCCAGTGGTGACCCAGGCCGCGGGCCAGCACGCCGGTCCAGCGCTCGTCCCAGCCGAAGCGTTCCAGCACGCCGGGCTGGGTGAGGGGGCGGGTGCCGTGGGTATTGGAGTCGCCGTAGCAGAGCAGGGTACGCGGGGGCATGAAGGGACCTCGTCAGGGCAGGAGGTCTTTCACCCTAGAAGCTTTTCCAGCCTGCCGCGATGACCGGCAGTCGCACTGGCGAAGCGCGCCTAGCCTTCACTCGGCGTTTCGCCGCCCCGCATCGCCTGATCCAGCGGCGAGCCGCCTACCTCGTAGCGTACGTTCATGCGCGGCGAGGCCAGTTCGATGCCGGCGTCGTCCAGGTGGCGCTTGAGGCGCAGATTGAAGGCGCGCGAGACCTCCCATTGCTTGATCGGCGCGGTCTTGAAGCGAAAACGCAGGATGGCCATGCCGGAGTCGAAGCTTTCCACGCCCTGCAATTCCAGCGGTGACCAGATGTCCCGGCCCATCAATGGGTCCTGGCGCAGCGAACGGCCCACCTCCTGGACCATCTCGATGGCCTTGTCCACCGACAGCGCCTGGGGAATCGGCAGGCGGAAGATGGCGTAGCCGAACTGCCGCGAGTAGTTCTGGATGCTCTTGATCTCGCTGAAGGGAATGGTGTGGACGATGCCGTCGATGTCCCTCAGGCGCACGGTGCGGATGGTCAGGCCTTCGACGGTACCCAGGTGGTTGCCCACGTCGACGTAGTCGCCGATGGCCAGGGAGTCCTCGATGATGATGAACAGCCCGGTGATGAGGTCGGCCACCAGGCTCTGCGCACCGAAGCCCACCGCCAGGCCGATGACGCCGGCGCCGGCCAGCAGCGGGGTGACGTTCACCCCCATGTTGGCCAGGGCGACGATCAGGGCGATGACGAAGATGGTCAGGAACAGCACGTTGCGGATCAGCGGCAACATGGTCTGGGCGCGGGCGTTGTTGGGACTCACGCGATGCAGGTTGAGGCCGCGGTGGATGGCGGTGTCGGCCAGGATCCACACCAGCCAGGCCAGCAGCAGGGTACCGCCCAGGCCGAAGAACTTGCTGGCGATCTCATGCCCGTCGCCCTGGCTGAATCTGAGCAGTGAGACGTCCCAGGCACGCAGCGCCAGCTCGATGCCCGTCAGCCAGATGCCGATGCCTAGTACCAACGCGAAGAAGGATCGCAGCCGCTCGGCATAGGCCTCCTGGATACGGCCGTGATGGCGGCGCCGCAGCAGCCGCGCCCGCACCAGGGCATTCAGGCCCAGGGCGGCGCCCAGCAGTACCGCGCTGAGCAGGGCGCGGCGCAGGGCGTCGCTGGTATCGCCGGCGGAGACGAAGGTGGCCACCACCGAAACCGCCACCAGGATCAGCAGCGGCAGGTGCCAGAGCCGGGCGATCAGGTGGCGCACGCCCTGCAGGCCATGCAGCGCCTGGCGCTTGGCCAGCGGCTGGTTGCGGATCAGGTGGGCGATGGGACGGCGGAATCTCAGCACGAACTGGGCGCTGAGCAGCGCGGCGCAGACGTTGGCGGCGATGGCGATGACCGCGGCCAGGTGTGGCCCGAGGGTCTCGGCCAGGTGCGGATCGCTGGCCACGCCGCCCAGGGCAGCCAGGCTGCCGATGATCCACAGCGGACGGAAGGCGCGCCGCCGCAGGATCAAGAGGGCCCGGTTGCGGTGGGCGCCGCTGGGCAGCGAGCAGATGATCACCACCGTGGCGGCGAACAGCGGGCCCGTCACCGCGGCGTAGGCAAGGGTCACGGCCACCGTCTTGCCCAGGGAGTCCGGCAGCCAGAGCGACACCAGCAGGGTGAGGACGAAGGCCACCAGCCAGGGCGCCAGTTTGCGCAGGGCGAAACGCACCAGGTCCAGGGGGCGGGGCCTGAGCGGCAGCTCCTCGGACAGTCCGAATCTCACCCGCAGCCGATGGCTGAGGCTCTTGAGACCCAGGGCGCAGCCGGCCCAGAAGGCCAGGGTGATGATGAATCCCGACAGCAGATTCAGGCGTTGCTCGGGCGCCGGTACCAGCGCCGCCAGCTCGGCGCCGGCCTGCTCCAGCTGGAACTGCCAGCGCTCGCGCAGGTTGTCGCGTTGCAACTGCTGCTCGACCACGGTCAGGGTGTCGGTGATCAGGCCGATCACGCCCTGGGAGGCGCTCGGCTCCGCCTGGGCCTGGGCGGCCTGCAGCTTCTTCAGGTCCCCCAGCAGGCGATTGCGCTGCTGGTCGCTTTCCAGGGTCTTGATGACCTGGTCCAGGGACTGGCCGAACTGGGGGTCGACCTGGTCCTTCTGGGTGGTCGGCAGGCCCGGTATGGCCGCCTGTGCCGGACCGATGAGGATGAAGCAAAGACAGAACAACTGTAGCAGGCGAAAGATCATCGCAGCCGCACTCTCGCGAAAGGAGGAAACGCTCGTCTTGGACGGCGCGGGGCCGTCCGACGAGGCGGGCAGTGTAACAAGGCCGCGTACTAGGCGCGGTGGATGCGTCGACGGGCACTACGCGCCAGGCGCACCGCGAGCAGGATGGCGGCGCAGGTCAGGCCCAGCACCAGTCCCTGCCACAGGCCGGCCGGCCCGCGCGGTGCACCGAACCAGTCGCTCAAACCCAGCGCCCAGCCCACCGGCAGCCCCACGCCCCAATAGGCCAGCAGGGTGATGATCATGGTCGCGCGGGTATCCTGGTAGCCACGCAGGGCACCGGCGGCGGTGACCTGGATGGCGTCGGAGAACTGGAAGATGCCGGCGAATACCAGCAGCGAGGCCGCCAGCTGGATCACCGCCAGGTCCTGGGAATAGAGCCCGGCGATGAAGGTGCGCGCGGTCAGCATCAGGGTGCAGGAAACGCAGGCGCAGAGCAGTCCCGCGGCCATGCCGACCCCGGCGGCGAAGCGTGCCTCCCGGGGTTCGCCGCGCCCTAGCGCCTGGCTGACCCGTACCGTCACCGCCATGCCCAGTGCCAGGGGGACCATGAACACCAGGCCGGAAAAGTTGAGCGCTACCTGGTGTCCGGCGACGACCGTGGGGCCCAGCTCGCCGATCAGCAGGGCGACCACGGAAAAGATGCTGGATTCGGCGAACACCGCGATGCCGATGGGCACGCCGATGGCGAGCAGGGCGCGCAGCGTCGGCCCGTGGGGACGCTCGAAGCGGGCGAAGAGGGCGCAGGGGCGATAGCGCTCGGTGCGGACGATCGCCAGCATGGCCAGCAGCATCGCCCACATCACCGTGCCGGAAGCGAAGCCACAGCCGGCGCCGCCCAGGGCCGGCACGCCCAGGTGGCCGTGGATGAAAATCCAGTTCAGCGGTACGTTGAGCGCCAGGCCCGCGAGGCCCACCAGCATGGCCGGGCGGGTGCGTCCCAGGCCATCGCTGAAGCAGCGCAGCACATAATAGAAGGCCGTCGCGGGCAGGCCCATGGCAATGCCCTTGAGATAAAGCAGGGTCGGGCCGATCAACTGGGGATCGACGTGCATGGCCACCAGCAGGGGGCGGGCGTTGAGCAGCATCAGGCTGGCGGCGAGGCCGCAGCCCAGGGCCAGCCACAGCGCCTGGCGGACCAGCGGGCCGATCTCTCCGATGCGCCCGCCGCCATGGCGTTCGGCGACCTTGGGCGTGGTGGCCAGCAGGATACCGGTCATCAGCAGGAACACCGGAATCCACACCGAGTTGCCCAGGGCGACGGCGGCTAGGTCCAGCGGTCCGACGCGACCGGCCATGACGGCGTCGACGAAGCCCATGGCCGAATGGGAGAGCTGGGCGATGACGATGGGCGCCGCCAGGGACAGCAGGGCGCCGAATTCACGTCTGATGCGGGGCAGGGAGGCAGTCACTTGATCGTTCGGTCAGCTTCGGGGCCGCTAGTCTAGTCCTCATGGCTATCCTGGCAACCCTCGCGGCGATCGTTGCCTGCCGTGATTGGCCTGCTAAAGTGCCGGTCCCCCGACCCCGAGTGCCCAGGCATGCACATCCTCGCCGACGAAAACATTCCATTGCTGGACGCCTTCTTCGCTCCCCATGCAACGCTGGAGCGCCTGCCGGGCAGGGCCTTCGATCACGCCGCCGTGAGCCGCGCCGATGCCCTGCTGGTCCGCTCCATCACGCCGGTGGACGAGGCTCTGCTGAAGGATTCGCCGGTACGCTTCGTCGGCACCTGCACCATAGGCACCGATCACCTCGATCTCGACTATCTCGAACGCAGCGGCATCCGCTGGAGCAACGCCCCCGGTTGCAATGCCCAGGGCGTGGTGGACTGGGTGCTCGGCGCCTTGCTGGCCCTGGCCGACGGTGCGAGCGCCGACCTGGCGCGGCGTACCTACGGCATCGTCGGTGCCGGCCAGGTCGGGGGGCGCCTGGCCGAGGTGCTGCGTGGCCTGGGCTGGCCGGTGCTGGTCTGTGATCCACCACGGCAGGTCGCAGAGCAAGGCGATTTCCACCACCTCGACGAGCTGATCGAATGCTGCGACGTGCTCTGCCTGCACACCCCCTTGATCCGAGACGGCGACCACCGCACCCTGCACCTGTTCGACGCCGCGCGCCTGGCCAGCCTGCGTCCAGGTACCTGGCTGCTCAATGCCTGCCGGGGCGAGGTGGTCGACAACGCCGCCCTGCGCGCTCATCTGGAGAGCGGCGCCGAGCTGGCGGTGGCGCTGGATGTCTGGGAGGGCGAACCGGGTATCGATCCCGAGCTGGCCACGCTGTGCCAGATCGCGACGCCCCATATCGCCGGGCACAGTTTGGAAGGCAAATGGCGTGGGACGGCGCAGATCTACCAGGCGTTCTGTGCCTGGGCCGGCATGACGCCGCGGCTTACCCTGGCTGAATTGCTGCCGCCACAACAACTGGAGCGCTTGGTTTTCGGCAAGGAGGTACCGGAGGCGACCGCCCTCAAGCGCGTCTGCCGGGCGGTCTACGATCCGCGCGACGACGATGCGGCGCTACGCGCGACCCTCGGCCTGCCGGCCCTGGCGCGTGCCCAGGCGTTCGACGCCCTGCGCAAGGGCTATCCCATGCGTCGGGAGATTCCGGGGCTGGTACTCGAAGGGACGGGCATGGCTCGGCTGGCGAGTGCCCTGGGGTGCGACTGGCGACATGGCGACGGCTCCGACAGCGGGGTCGTCGTTTAGGACCGAGGCGAAGAGGAAGCGTTCAGGCGGGCCAGCGGACTCCCGCCAGCCGGCCGAACGACGGGAAGCGCGGACTCAGTGGTATTCGCAGAGGTAGGCGGTATCTTCCGCGACCTTGAGCTGGAACTTGGCGTTGGCCGGCACGGTGAACTGGCTGCCCGCGGCGAAGGTTTCCCAGCTCTCGCTGCCCGGCAGCTTGACGGTCAGGGCGCCGGCTACCACATGCATGACTTCCAGCTGGCTGGTGCCAAACTCGTATTCGCCGGGTGCCATCACGCCCAGGGTGGCGGGTTTGGACTTGAGGCTGAAGGCGATGGATTTGACGGTGCCGTCGAAGTATTCGTTGACCTTGAACATCGGATTTCCTTGTGCGAGAGCGGTTAGAACCGTCTGCGAGTATGCCCAAGGCCGTCCCCCGCTGTCACCGGTTCGTCATGCCTGGCGCGCGAAGGCCGCCAGGCTCGCCGGCAGCAGCTTGGCGGTGTTGCGGGCATCGGTCTCGGCGCGGTGCAGCACCCCGGTGAAGGCCAGTCCTGCCGACTCCAGAGCGGCGGTGAGCCCCAGCGGCTTGGTCAGGCCGCGCGCCTTGGCGAAGGTCTGCCGGAGGTTGCGGTGCGGGACGCGTGCCAGATGGGTGTGCAGGTCGTGCTCGCGCCAGGCCCGTTCCAGCAGCCGGCGGTCGAAGTCACCCCAGCTGCACCAGCCGGCCAGGGTGGTTTCGTAGGCGCTCAGCCAGGTTTCGAAGAAAATCCAGGTGTCTTCCAGGTGCTCGGCGGCATCGACGTCCGCTTGGCTGATGTGGGTGAGTTCGCGGCAGAAGGGCGTGAGCAGCGGCAGGCGGCGCGGCTGGACGAAGCTCTGGTAGCGATCCAGCTCCTGGCCCTCGGCGTCCACCATCACCGCGCCGATCTCGATGATTTCCATCAGCTCTATCGGCCAGCCGCCTTCGTCGGTGGTCGCTTCCAGGTCCAGCACCAACCAATGCTTCATCGTCACGTCCTCGGCCGGCCGCCTCGTTCATCGCAGATATGACGGTGGAAAACGCTCGGCGTTGCGTAGCAGCGTACGAGCGGACGTTACCTTCATGACCCGATAGTGACATCTGGTCACGATTCGCTTGTGAGACCCCCGCCTTGCTCTTAAGCTCTAGTCCTCTTTCCCGCGAGTTTCACCCATGGAGTGCCGTCCGGGTTGTGGCGCCTGTTGCATCGCGCCGTCGATCTCCTCACCACTGCCGCGCATGCCCCAGGGCAAGCCGTCCGGCGTGCGCTGTGCCCATCTGGACGCTACCAACAGTTGCGACCTCTTCGGCTCGTCGCTGCGCCCTGCCGTCTGCGGTGACTTCCTGGCCGAGCTGGCCTTCTGCGGTACCAGCAGCGCCGAAGCCATGGCCATCCTCTTGCGCCTCGAGGGTGAAACCGCCGCCTGATTCCGATTGCCGCTAACGCTCTCCGACAACCACAACAACAAGGGACGTCCCATGCTCAAGCCGCTTCGCTCCATCCTCGCCCTGACCCTGCTCGCAGCCACCGGCCTGGCCCAGGCCGAGGACTGGCAGCTCGCCAAGCAGGAAGACGGCATCCAGGTCTACACCCGTGCCGTACCCGGCTCCAAGTACAAGGCCTATCGCGGCGTGGTCCAGATCAAGGTCGATCCCGCCGTCATCGCCAAGCTGCAGGACGATCCGGTGGGCTCGTGCAAGTGGATCTTCCGCTGCCAGTCGCTGCAGGTGCTCAAGCGCCAGGACAACCAGGCCTGGACCTATATGCGCATCGACATGCCCTGGCCGGTGACCGCCCGCGACGTGGTGCTGCACGTGACCGAGCAGAAGACTCCCGATGGTGGCTTCACCCGTGTCCTCGAAGGCCAGCCGGACTACCGCCCCGCCGCCGACGGCTATGTGCGGGTAGCGAGCTTCCAGGGCCAGTGGCGCGTGGTGCCGAGGAATGGTGGCTCGGAAGTGACCTACGAGGCCCAGAGCGAGCCGGGTGGCAGCGTGCCATCCTGGTTGGCCAACAGCTTCGTGGTGGATGCGCCGCTCAATACCTTGAAAGGTCTGCGCCAGGCCGCGCAGCGCTAGGCGGGTCCGGTGACTGCGAGGACCGGACTCCGATGGAGTTCGGTCCTCGATAATACCACCCCGATAGGATTCAACGTCCCGCTCATGGCAGCTTGGGCTCCGTCCCGGTAATACCACCCCTGTGAGTGCAGTAGATCGTCACTCCCTGCCTCGCGGCATGTCGATCAAGGCGCCGGGGTAGTCGCCCTGTGACTCCGCTGCCGACGGCGCCAGCCGTCCACCACCCGGAAGGCCAGCAGCGCAGCACCGATAGTGGCATAGATCGCCCATTCCTCCAGATCCGAGCGCACGATCCAGAGGTAGTGCAGCAGGCCCAGGCCCAGCACCAGGTAGGCCAGCCGATGCAGCTCCTTCCAGCGTTTGCCCAGCCGCCGCATGGCCGGTCTGTTGGAGGTGACGGCCAGCGCCAGCATGATCAGCAGGGCCGCGGCGCCGACGATGATGTAGGGCCGGCGCTGCAATTCCACGCCCAGTTGCGACAGGTCGAAACCCAGCACGAAGGCCAGGTAGCCGAGGAAATGCAGCAGGGCGTAGGTGAAGGTCCAGAGCCCGAGCTGGCGACGGATCACCGGCCAGAGTCTCCAGCGAGTGAGGCGCGACAGTGGCGTGAGGCTCAGCGTCAGCAGGAGCAGCACCAGGGCGCCGGTGCCGAGCTTGTCCACCAGCGCCTTGCCCGGGTCCGGGCCGAGGGCGAAGATCCAGGCCTGGTACAGCCACCACAGCGGTGGGCAGAGCGCAGCGACGAACACCGCGCCGCGCCAGAGCAACAATCCCATCAGTAGTTTCTCCGCAGGTCCATGCCGGCGTAGAGCGAGGCCACTTCCTCGCCGTAGCCATTGAACATCAGCGTCGGCCGTACGTTGGGGCTGAACAGGCCGCTCGGTAGGCGGCGCTCGCGGGCCTGGCTCCAGCGTGGGTGATCCACTTCTGGATTGACGTTGGCATAGAAGCCGTATTCGTTGGGCGCCATGCCCTGCCAGGTGGTGCGTGGCTGCTCTTCCACCAGGCTGATGCGGACGATGGACTTGATGCCTTTGAAGCCGTACTTCCAGGGCACGATCAGCCGCAGCGGCGCACCGTTCTGGTTGGGCAGTACCCGGCCATACATGCCCACCGTCATCAGCGTCAGCGGATGCATGGCTTCATCCAGGCGCAGGCCCTCCACATAGGGCCAGTCCAGCAAGGCGAAGCTGGAGTTCATGCCGGGCATGTGCTTCGGGTCCTTGAGCGTCTCGAATCTCACGTAGCGCGCCTTGCCGGTGGGTTCGACGCGCTTGAGCAGGCTGGCCAGCGGGAAGCCGAGCCAGGGGATGACCATCGACCAGGCCTCCACGCACCTCATGCGGTAGATGCGCTCTTCCAGGGTGTCGGGGCCGAACAGATCTTCCAGGCCATAGGTGCCGGGCTTACCGACCTCGCCATCGACCACCACGCTCCAGGGCTGGGTGGGCAACTGGGCGGCGTGGGCGGCGGGGTCGCTCTTGTCCGGGCCGAATTCGTAGAAGTTGTTGTAGTGGGTGGCGTCCTTGAAGGGGGTGATGTCCTCGCCCTTGACCGTGGCCGCCTGCCAGCGGGTATCCGGCAGCTTGCGCTCGAACCAGTCCGGACCCTTCGCGGCCTCGACGTCGCCATAGGTGGAGGCCGCCGCCAGCGCCCAGCCGGGCAGGGCGGTGCCGGCGAGCAGGGCGCCGCTGGCACCGAGCAACTGGCGACGAGAGAGATAGACGGCTTCGGGGGTGATCTCCGACGCACGACAGGTGGAGCGCGGAACGATCTTGATCGGCATGTGAACCTCGACAGGGGCAGCGCGCACGGCGGCGCGGCGAACGATCAGCGTGAGACATCCCAGTCACGAAAAGCTTCCACGCGCTGACGATAGCCTGCCGTGACGGTCCGGCGGAAGGCCGTCGCGCTCTGGGTGGCGTTGCCCCAGCGGTCGACGGGCAGGTCCGGGACCCCGTGCCATACTGCAGAACCCTCGCCCTCAGGAGTGCCCGATGAAGAAGCTGATCAACAGCCCCACCGCGGTGGTGCGTGAATTGCTCGAAGGTCTGGTGAGCCTCGATCCCGCCCTGGCCTTGCTGGCCGACGAACAGGTCGTCTTGCGACATCCGCTGGCGACGGCCGCGGAGCGTCCGGTGGCGGTGATCTCTGGCGGAGGCAGTGGTCATGAACCAGCCCATGCCGGCTATGTCGGCGAAGGCATGCTGACTGCCGCGGTGGCCGGGGATGTCTTTACCTCCCCCAGCGTGGACGCCGTGCTGGCGGCAATCCGTGCTGTCGCAGGTCCTGCCGGGGCACTGCTGGTCGTGAAGAACTACACTGGCGATCGCCTCAACTTCGGCCTCGCCGCCGAGCTGGCTCGCAGCGAAGGCATTCCCGTGGAGACGGTGCTGGTGGCCGATGACGCCGCCCTGCGCCATACCGTGGCTCCCGAGAAGCGCCGTGGCATCGCCGGCACGGTGCTGATCCACAAGCTCGCGGGCGCTGCGGCGGCTGCGGGCCTGTCCCTGGGTGAGGTAGCCAGTTTCGCCCGGGTGGCAGGTGCCGAACTGCGCAGCATGGGTGTGGCGCTCGGCGCCTGCACCGTGCCGGCGGTAGGGCATCCAGGCTTCGAGCTGGCGGACGACGAGGTGGAATGGGGCCTGGGCATTCACGGCGAGCAGGGCGTCGAGCGTGGCCCCTGGCTGGGCGCCGATGCCACCGTGGCGCGGCTGCTGGATACCCTGATCGACGACGGCGGCTATCCCACTGGCACGCGCCTGGCGTTGCTGGTCAATGGACTGGGTGCGACGCCACCCCTGGAGCTCGCCCTGGTGGCAAGGGCGGCGCTGCTCGACCTGCGCCGGCGCGGATTCGTGGTGGAGCGGGCCTGGACCGGTACCTTTCTCAGTGCCCTGGACATGCCCGGCTGTTCGCTGTCCTTGTTGCCGGTGGACGAGGCGCGCCTGACGCTACTGGACGCCCCGACCCAGGCCCGGGCCTGGCCAGGCGACGGTCGATTGCCGGCAAAGCCCTGCCTGTTGCCCGCCCCTCAGGCGACGAGCGAGGCGGCGATCACTACGCCCGGTCCCCTAGCGGAGCACCTGCGTGAAGCAGCAGAGGCGGTGGTCGCCAGTCTACTGGCCAACGAAGCACGCCTGACCGAACTGGATAGCCGTGCGGGCGATGGCGACCTGGGTACCAGCCTGGCCCGCGGTGCCGAGGCCATCAAGGCCCTGCCGGCCACGACCTGGTACACCCCGGCCACGGCCCTCGCGGCCATGGGCCAGGCCCTGCGTCGGGCCATCGGCGGCAGCTCCGGGCCTTTCTATGCCTGCGCCCTGGTGCGCGCCGCTCAGGTGCTGGACGGCGTGGAACGTCCCACCCTGGCCCAGTGGGCCGAGGCCTTCGATCAGGGCGTCCAGGCCCTCGCCGAACTGGGCGGTGCCCAGCCGGGACAGCGCACCATGCTCGATGCGCTGAGACCTGCCGCGGATGCCTTGCACGCGGCCGCGCACGCCGGGTCACCACCCGCGCAGGCGCTCGCCACCGCGCTCGCTGCCGCCCGGAAGGGCGCCGAGTCCACCGCCGACATGATCCCGGCCCAAGGGCGTGCCAGCTACCTGGGCAACCGGGTGCTGGGCATTCCCGACGGCGGTGCGGTGGCCGTGGTCTGCTGGTTGGAGGCGCTGGAGCCGGTGATCGCCGCCTAGGCTCTATACGAAAGGTACCTACGCTCTCAGCGGATGACGTTCAACGGCAGGAGCCGCACCGGTGAAAAGGCAGCTGGCCGCTGCAGCGACCTAGCCTGGATGGACCGGCCGGAGCCGAGCCGCGTTCGAGCGCAGCGGGTGCGGTGTCGCCCCGGGAAAAACCCAGCGCAGCGGTGGCACCGGCGCCGCTTGCCGGCAGTCCACCGGCAGGTCTTCCATCCCTTCTGGAGACCGCCGATGTCCATCCTGCCGCGGTTGCCGGCCTTCGATTCTAGCCTACCAGGTGCCGACCCAGGACCTGCGCATCGACCTGGCGAATGCCGATGCGCCCCTCCAGTGGCCTGATCCTGAGCCAGGTCCAGCAGGTACAGCGGACTCGCAGTCCGGTCAGCTAGGCCAGGTCCGTCAGGCCGGGGCGAAGGGCGGTTCCTCGCGGATCTCGATCAGCAGCGGCCGGTCGTCCGGCGCCCTGGCGAGCAGCGCCTGCAGATGATCCAGATCGCGGGCGCGCTCGGCGACGCAGCCGAAGGCCCGCGCCAGGGCGAGGAAGTCCGGGGTGACCAGATCGACACCTAGCGGGGTGATGTCCCGGCGCTCCATGTAGCGGCGGATCTCGCCATAGCCGTGGTTGTTCCACAGCAGAATGACGACGCCGATCCGCGCCTCCACGGCGCTCGCCAGCTCGCTCAGGGTGAACAGCAGCCCGCCGTCGCCCACCAGACAGACCACCGGCCTCGTCGGTTCGGCCAGCCGGGCGCCCAGGGCAGCCGGCAGGCCATAACCCAGGGTGCCGTAGCCGGTGGAAGCATTGAACCAGCGGCGTGGCCCGTCCAGCTCCACCAGATGGTTGCCGGCGTAGACGGTCTGGGTAGAGTCGCCCACGTAGCGGGCATCGGGCAGGGCGCTTCGCACGCGGTCGAACAGCGCGCGAAAGTGCGTCCAGCCGACCAGTTCGGCGGCCAGGGCCGCCTGGGCCTGCGCGGTGCGCCGGGCGCCAGGGCTTGCCGGGTCGAGTTCACGGGCCGGCAGGCGTGCGAGCAGACCGCGTAGCGCTGCCTGGGCATCGCCCACCAGGCCCAGCCAGGGCTGGTGGTTGGCCACCAGCATGCGCGGGTCCAGGTCGATGCGGATCAGGTCGCCAGTCAGGCGGAAGCCGCCGTCGAAGACCACGTCATAGTCGGTCTCGCCCAGTTCCGTACCTACCGCCAGGATGACGTCCGCCTCGCGCGCCAGCGCGCGCACCGGCGGCAGCGCCTGGTTGCTGCCCAGCGCCAGAGGGTGGCCGGGCGGCAGCAGGCCCTTGGCATTGATGGTGGTGGCGGTGGGGGCGTCCAGTGCCGCAGCCAGGGCGCGTACTTCGGTAGCCGCCCGCTGGCAGCCGCCGCCGATCAGTAACAAGGGGCGCTCGGCGCTTCGCAGGCGCCCGGCGGCGCGGTCGAGCAGGGTGGCGGCCGGTTCCGGTCGCGCCAGGGTGGGCTTGGGCAGCACCTCCAGGTGCTCGGCCGACGCGGTGATGATGTCCAGCGGCAATTCCAGATGGACCGGCCGAGGCCGTTCGCCCTCGAACACCGCGAAGGCCCGGGCCAGCACCGCAGGCAGGCTGTCCACGTCCAGCAGGGTGTGGCTGAAGGCGGTCACCCCGGCGGTCAGGTTGCGCTGGTTGGGCAATTCATGGAGATAGCCGGCCCCGTGGCCGAGGCGGGTACGTTCGTTGACGCTGGAGATCACCAGCATGGGCACCGAATCGGCATAGGCCTGGGCCATGGCGGTGAGGCTGTTGGTCAGTCCCGGTCCGCTGATGACGAAGCATACCCCCGGGCGACCGCTGGCGCGGGCGTAGCCGTCGGCCATGAAGCCGGCGCCCTGTTCGTGGCGTGGGGTGACGTGGCGTATGCCGCTACCAGGCAGGCCCCGGTAGAGCTCTACGGTATGGACGCCGGGGATGCCGAAGACGGTATCCACGCCCCAGGCGGCCAGTTGGCGGACCAGGTATTCGCCACAGGTGGTCATGGGTTCGTTCTCCTTCGATGTGGATCAGGCGACGCCGGCGCCTTCCAGCGTTTGGCTAGCCGCCTGCCGAGGCCGCCGAGGACCAGCCGGGCCATAGACGGCAGCTGGCTCGGGGAACGCCAGCAGCAGCGCCAGATAGAGCAGGGCGGCGCTGCCCAGGCTCAGGGGCAGGCTCAGATCGATGCCGCCGGCCAGTTCCCCCAGCGGCCCGACGAACTGGCCGGGCAGGTTGACGAAGGCCAGGCCGAGCAGGGCGCTGGGAATCCAGGCGCCCATACCGCGCCAGTTCCAGCCATGGTGGAACCAGTAGCGCCCACCACGCTCGCCGCGGGTGAACACCTGGAGGTCGTCCGGGCAGTAGAAGCCGCGGCGCACCAGCAGCCCGAGAATCATGATCACCATCCAGGGCGTGGTGCAGGTCACGATCAGTACGGCGAAGGTGGAGACGCTCTGCACCAGGTTGAAGGCGAAGCGCCCGATGAAGATGAAGGCGATGGCCGCCAGGCCGATCAGCAGGGTCGCCCGCACCCGGGTCAGCAGCCGCGGCAGTACGCTGGAGAGATCCAGGCCGGTGCCATAGAGCGCCGTGGTCCCGGTGGAAAGGCCGCCGATCACCGCCAGCAGGCACACCGGCAGGAAGTACCAGGTGGGCGCGATGGCCAGCAGGCCACCGACGTAGTTGTTCTGGGCGATGTAGTCCGGTGCGCGCACCGCCACCAGGGAGGCGGTGGCCAGGCCGAACAGGAAGGGGATCAGGGTGGCGGCCTGGGCGGTGATCACCGCCAGCAGGATGCGCAGGCGTGGCGTCTGCCGGGGGATATAGCGTGACCAGTCGCCGAGGAAGGCGCCGAAGGACACCGGATTGCTCATGGCCACCAGGGCGGCGCCGACGAAGGCTGCCCAGAAGCCCGGCTGGCCCAGGTGCAGGCTGCCGGCGTAGCCGGCGTCGAAGCCTCCGGCGAAGGCCGGGATGCCCAGCAGGAACAGCAGGCTGGCGCTGACCACGGCGATCTTGTTGACCCACAGCATGAAGCGGAAGCCATAGAGACAGACCGTCAGCACCAGCACGGCGAACAGGCCATAGGCCAGGCCCAGGCTCAGGGCGTTCTCCGGCAACCCGACCAGGCGCTGGGCACCGCCCACCAGGGCATCGCCGGAACTCCATACCGACAGCGAGAAGAAGGCGATGGCGGTGAGCAAGGAGAGAAAGGAGCCGACGATGCGACCGTGCACGCCGAAATGGGCACCGGAGGAGACGGCGTTGTTGGTACCGTTGAGAGCACCGAACAAGCCCATGGGCGCCAGGATCAGGGCACCGCACAACACCCCGGCGACGATGGCCAGCACCCCGGCCTGGAACGACAGCCCGAACAGGATCGGAAAGCTGCCCAGTACGGCGGTGGCGAAGGTGTTCGCACCGCCGAAGATCAGGCGGAACAGGTCGAAGGGGGTAGCATGGCGTTCGTGAGCGGGGATCTGCTCTACGCCAAAGGTTTCGATACGGGTGATGCCGTCATGATGATCCATGGATGACGCCTCGACACGGTTATACGCGGGACAGGCCCGCGCTCTTGTTGTCGACGGACCAGGTAGCCCGTCGGGGTGTTCGGCAGGGAAGAGACAGCGGGTGGGCGAACTTCGTGGCGGGTCGCCGCACTTGTTGCAGCTCAGCGGTAGGCCACCCGAGGCAGCACGCAGAGCATCTCGTAGAGCAGGTTGGCACCGAGCAGGGCGGTGTTGCCGGAGGTGTCGTAGGGCGGCGAGACCTCTACCAGGTCGCAGCCCACCAGGTCGAGGCCGCGGCAGCCGCGGATGATCTCCAGCGCCTGGATGGTGGTCAGGCCGCCGATCTCCGGGGTGCCGGTGCCCGGCGCCCAGGCCGGGTCGATGCTGTCGATGTCGTAGGACAGATACACCGGCCCGCCCCCGACCCGTTCGCGCACCTCGGCCATCAGCGGCGCCAGGGAGTGGTGCCAGCATTCCTCGGCCTGCACCACACGGAAGCCCTGCTGGCGGCACCAGTCGAAGTCGTCGGCGGCGTAGCCCTGGGCACGCAGGCCGATCTGCACCACCCGGTCGCAGTCCAGCAGATCTTCCTCCACGGCACGGCGGAAGGTGGTGCCATGGGCGATCTTCTCGCCGAACATGTGCTCGTTGACGTCGGCGTGGGCATCCACGTGCACCAGGCCGACCTTGCCGTACTTCTTCTTCAGCGCACGCAGGATGGGCAGGGTCAGGGTGTGATCGCCACCCAGGGTGAGGGGAATGACACCATGCTCCAGCACCCGGTCGTAATGCTCCTCGATCAGGCGCACCGTATCCAGCAGATTGAAGGTGTTGATCGCCACATCGCCCAGGTCGGCGACGCTCAGCGAATCGAAGGGTGCCGCGCCCGTGGCCATGTTGTACGGACGGATCATCACCGACTCGCTGCGGATCTGCCGCGGGCCGAAGCGCGTTCCCGAGCGCAACGAGGTGCCGATGTCCAGCGGGATGCCGATGAAGGCAGCGTCCAGGCCGGCCGGCGAGGCCAGGTGAGGCAGGCGCAGCATGCTGGCGATGCCCCCGAAGCGGGGCATCTCGTTGCCGCCCAGCGGCTGGTGCAGGATCTTTTCCACGGGACATCCTCTTGGTTCTGATGGCCCGATTGTGCAAAGCCCGCGGCAGGCGAAGAATCGCCAAGGGCAAAAAATCACTTCAGAAATTTCTGAACCAATGGCTAGACTGCCGGGCCGTACCTGCCGGGAGTCCGCCATGGCCAACGCCCTCCACGATATTCGCCTGCTCAAGCTGTTCGCCTGCGTGGTGCGCCACCAGGGCTTCGCCGCGGCCCAGCAGGAACTGAATCTCTCCACCTCGGCCATCAGCACCTACATGAGCCAGTTGGAAGGGCAGCTCGGCGTCACCCTCTGCCATCGCGGCCGGGGTGGCTTCGCCCTCACCAGCAAGGGCGAGCTCTTCCACCAGGAAACCTTGCGTATCCTCGGCGAGATCGAAGGCTTCGAGCGCTACGCCACCACCCTTCGGGGCGAGCTCAGCGGTACCCTCAACCTGGGCGTGCTCGACTCCCTTTCCAGCGAGCCGGCGCTGCCACTGGCCGATGTGATCGGTAGCTACACCCACGACTATCCCGGCGTGCACCTGCACCTGGCGGTGACCAGCCCCTACGAGCTGCAGCTGGGCGTGCTGGAAGGACGCCTGGACCTGGCAGTGGGCGCCTTCTCCGCGCGCATGAATGGCGTGGTCTACCAGCCGCTGTATCGCGAGCAGCACTGGCTCTACTGCAGCGATCGGCATCCGCTGTTCCTGGAACGGCGCGTGCCCGCCGAGATCATCACCCGCCAGCGCATGGTGCGCCGCGGCTACTGGAGCCAGGCCGAACTCGCCCGCCACGGCTTCAAGGAAAGCGCCGCTACCGTGGAAAGCATGGAAGCCCAACTGGTGCTCATCCTCTCCGGCGCTTACATCGGCTACCTGCCGGAGCACTACGTCCACGCCTGGGTCGACCAGGGACGCCTCAAGGCACTACAGCCCGCCACCTTCGGCTACCAGGCGCCGTTCTCGCTGATCACCCGCCGGGGCAGGGGAAAGGAGCCGCTCATCCAGAGTTTTCAGCGAATTCTTAAAGCCCAGATGCAGGACGCCGATAGGTAGTCTGACGATAACCAAGCGGTAGACGTCATCACCTGTGCAGACACTGAGCCCCCATTGAAACGGCCCATCCGCACGGAGTAGATAACCAGACAAATAAGGCACCCCGCGATGCGCACGAATTTGCCGGTCACCCAGCAAGGCCGAACCTTCAAGGAAGAAGAGCGACTCATCTCCACCACCGACTTGCAGGGCAACATCACCTACTGCAACGAGGCGTTCGTCGCCATCAGTGGCTACACCCGGGAGGAGTTGATCGGCAGTCCGCACAATCTGGTGCGCCATCCCGACATGCCGCCGCCAGTGTTCGGCCACATGTGGGCCACCCTCAAGGACGGCAAGCCGTGGATGGGCATCGTCAAGAATCGCTGCAAGAACGGCGACTTCTACTGGGTCAGCGCCTATGTGACGCCCATCCTCGAACATGGCCGGGTGATCGGCTACGAATCCGTCCGCTCGCTGCCCAGCGCTGATGAAGTGCGGCGCGCCGGCGTGCTCTATGCCCGCATCAACGCCGGCAAGACTCCCGTACCCCTGACCCAACGCCTCGGCAGTGCGATCTCCGCCTGCTGGTCGACCGTGGCGGCTACCGGCGTCATCCTGGGCGGACACTTCCTGCTGGACGATACCACCCAGGCGGTAGTCATCGTCGCCGCCCTGCTGGGCATCAGCGCCCACCAGCTGTATCGCCAGCGGGCCAGCATCGAGCGCCTTCTCGCCGATCATCCCAAGATGTTCTCCAGCGCCGTGGTCGCGCCGACCTACAGCGACCAGTGCGGCGCTCCGGCCCGTCTGGATCTGGCTCTGCACAGCGAAGCCGCGCGGCTGCAGACCGCCTTGACCCGGCTGGCCGACGTCGGCGACAGCGTGCGCCTGAAGGCCCGTGAATCCTCTCAACTGGCGCAGTCCGAAGCCCAGTTGCTGGAACAGCAGCGCCACGAGACCGACCAGTCCGCTGCCGCCATCACCCAGATGACCTCCACCATCCACGAGGTCTCGCAGAACGTCCAGCAAACCGCCCAGGCGGCCTCCGATGCCGAGAGCCTGGTGCTCTCCGGCCGGGACAAGGCCGAGGAAAGCCTCAACTCCATGCGCGAACTGGGTACCGCCGTCAGCGATATCGGCCAGGCCGTGGGCGAACTGGCCAACTCGACCCAGAGCATCGGCAGCGTCGCCGACGTCATCACCGCCATTGCCGAGCAGACCAACCTGCTGGCGCTCAACGCCGCCATCGAGGCCGCGCGGGCCGGGGAGGCCGGGCGCGGGTTCGCCGTAGTGGCCGACGAGGTCCGTTCCCTGGCGTCCCGCACCCGGGAATCCACCGAGCAGATCCACCAGATCATCGCCAACCTGCAGGCCAACGCCGACCGCGCCGTCGCCACCGCCAGCCGCGGCGAAGAGACCTCGCGCCAGAGCGAGCGCCACTCCGCCGCCGTGCGCGAGTCCCTGGAAGGCATCAGCGAATCGGTCGGCCGCATCACCGCCATGAGCCAGCAGATGGCCACCGCCGTGGAAGAACAGAGCCACGTCTCGGAAGACATCAACCGGCAGATCAGCCGCATCGCCGAACTGTCCGACCACAGCTCGGCCCAGGCCCTGCGCGGTTCGGAGCTCAGCCGCGAACTCGAGGGCATGGCCGACTACCTGCACGACCTCACCGCACGCTTCAATCGCTGATTCTCCGGGCGGACGGCGGCGATCCGGTATGATCGCCGCCGTCTCTCGCCGCGGAAGTGCCGATGTCCCGTCCCGCCTGCGCCCGTTGCCAGCGCCCCGTGCCGCTGTGCCTCTGTGCACTGATCCCCCGTTTGCACAGCAGCACCCGGGTGCTGTTGCTGCAGCATCCCAGTGAGCGGCGCCACCCGCTCAATACCGCACGGCTGGCCGCGCTGGGGCTGGTCAACGCCCGGCTGGAGATCGGCGAGGAGTTCCCGGAACTGCCGCTCTGGCTGGAAGGCCAGGAGGCTCGCCTGTTGTTCCCGGGGCCGGCGGCGATCCGGCTCGACCGGCGGCCAGCCATCACAGCCCCAGACTTGCCGCAGCTGCTGGTTGTGCCTGACGGCACCTGGCGCAAGGCGCGGCGGCTGCTGCACGCCAATCCCGCTCTGGCGACACTGCCGAGGGTGACACTGCCGCCTGGGCCGCCGTCGCGCTATCGCGTCCGCAAGGCACCTGCGGCGGATGCCGTGTCGACGATCGAGGCGGTGGTGGCGGCGTTGAACATCCTGGACGCCCCGGCGCGCTTCGAGGCGCTGTTGGCTCCCTTCGAGGCCCTCATCGAAGGCCAGATAGCCGCCATGGGCGCGGAAACCTTTGCACGCAATCACGGCGCGCCAGAGCGGGGCGCCTAGGGAATTCACCGACGGTCTCGCCACTCTACCTAGGGTAGCCCGCAGAGGAGTCTCGCCATGCCCAGCTCTCCCGTCCGCCAGGACCTTGAATTCGCAACCCTTTCGGTCTTCGCCACGCCCCGTGCCGGTGGTGAACCTGACCAGCCCGATCCTGCGCCCATCCAGCCCGGCGAACCGGGCGAACCCACCATCCCCGACCAGCCGCCGCCCGCTCCCATGGCGGAAGCCGCCTAGGTTTTTTCCTGGCTGGTAAAGAAAAGGGGCGATCATCGATGATCGCCCCTTTTCTATGCTTGATCGGTCTCAGCGCCGCGTTTTCTGCCTGAGCAAATAGACGGTGACAGCGGCACAACTGGTGAAGGCCGCCACCCGCGCCCAGACATAGGGCACCAGCCAGCAGGAAAAGCCCACGCTGATCCACATGGCGACGATGGCGTAGACCTTGCCCTTGAGCGGTATGCCTTCACCCTCCAGGTAGGGCTTGACCCAGGGCCCCAGCCAGCGGTGGTTGATCAACCACAGATAGAAGCGCTCCGAGCTGCGCATGAAGCAGGCCGCGGCCAGCAGCAGGAAGGGCGTGGTGGGCAGCAGCGGCAAGAAGGCGCCGATGATGCCCAGGGCCACGCTCAGCCAGCCGACGCCCAGCAGCAGGTAGCGAACCCAGCCCTTCTTCTGGCGGGGTCTGGAGGTGGCTCCTTCCATCGCTCAGTGACGCGGCTTGAGCAGCGCCGGCTTCTCTTCCGGGGAATGACAGAGCAGGAACAGCTGGGTCAGCAGCTCCGGGATCTGCACCATCATGTCGGCGACCAGGCGACGGTCCTGGGCGATCTCGGCGAATTCGGGTTGTTCGTCGAACAGACCCGAGCCGACCATGATCGGCAGCAGCAGCTCGCTGACTTCGTCTTCCGCGTCTTCGAACCACACGGCCTCGCGGAGGAACACGCCTTCCATGAAACCGATGCACCAGCCGCGGAGCTCGGAGTCGTCCGGCTCGGGGCCGAGGTCCAGGTCGCAGGGCAGGTCGAGTTCTTCATCGCTGCCGAGGATGCGCAGGATATGAGCCTTGAGCTGTACCAGGGCCTGCTCGATGTCTTCCTGCTGGGCGGCATCGCGGTACTGCGGCGGCTCGGCGAAGAGGGCATCGATCCACTCGCGCTCGGGTACCTCTTCCGGGCAGATGGACAGGGCGGTCAGGTAGCCGTGGGCGGCTACGTAGTCGAGCGCTTCTTCGTGCAGATCGTCTGCATCGAGGAAATCGCGCAGACGGGTCAATTGTTCGGCGAAGGACATCGGCTACTTACCTCGGAAAGGATTCGAAAGGGCGGAACGGCGGGAATTGTAGACGAGCGCCAGGGTGACGTCGAACGCGTCGGCACCTGGTCGGCCGACGGAAAAGGCCAGCCGCAGCGAGCCCGGCATCCGTATAATGCCCCTTCGATTCGAGGAGGTTTCATGTCAGAACCCGCGCTGCGCATCCTAAAAGACGTTTTCGGCTACGATGCCTTCCGGGGCAACCAGGCCCGGATCATCGAGCGCGTGGCGAACGGTGGCGATGCGCTGGTGCTGATGCCTACCGGCGGCGGCAAGTCCCTCTGCTACCAGGTGCCAGCCTTGCTACGACCCGGCGTGGCCGTGGTGGTGTCGCCGCTGATCGCCCTGATGGACGACCAGGTCGCTACCCTTCTGGAACTAGGGGTGTCAGCTACCGCGCTCAACTCCACCATGACCGGCGAACAGCAGCGGTCCGTAGCCGCGCAGCTGGAGCGCGGCGAAATCAAGCTGCTCTATCTCGCGCCGGAACGCCTGGTCCAGCCCCGCATGCTGGACTTCCTCAAGCGCCTGCCGATCGCGCTGTTCGCCATCGACGAGGCCCATTGCGTGTCCCAGTGGGGGCATGACTTCCGCCCGGAATACATGCAGCTGGGTCAGTTGGCCGAGCACTTCCCCGGCGTGCCGCGCCTGGCGCTCACTGCCACCGCCGATTCCCGCACCCGGGAGGAGATGGCCACCCGGCTGCACCTGGAGCAGGCCGAGCGTTTTCTCTCCAGCTTCGATCGTCCCAACATCTTCTACCGCATCGTGCCCAAGGAAACGCCGCGCAAGCAGCTGCTGGCCTTTCTCGCCGAGCGCCGCGGCGATGCCGGCATCGTCTACTGCATGTCGCGCAAGAAGGTGGAGGAGGTGGCCGAGCAACTCAGCAATCAGGGCTTCCCGGCCTTGCCCTATCACGCCGGCCTGCCCAACGACGTGCGCGCTGCCAACCAGAAGCGCTTCCTCAACGAGGAAGGGCTGATCATGGTGGCCACCATCGCCTTCGGCATGGGCATCGACAAGCCCAACGTCCGCTTCGTCGCCCACCTCGACCTGCCCAAGAGCCTGGAGGCCTACTACCAGGAAACCGGTCGTTCCGGTCGTGACGGCCTGCCGGCCGATGCCTGGATGGCCTACGGCCTGCAGGACGTGCTGCTGCTGCGGCAGATGATGCAGAACTCCGAGGGCGACGAGCGTCACAAGCGCATCGAGCGCCACAAGCTCGAAGCCATGCTGGCGCTCTGCGAGGAAACCCGTTGCCGTCGCCAGGTCCTGCTGGCCTATTTCGATGAACACCTGCCGCAGCCCTGCGGCCATTGCGACAACTGCGTCGATACCGTCGAAACCTGGGATGCTACCGAACCCGCGCGCCAGGCGCTGTCGGCCATCTACCGCAGCGGTCAGCGCTACGGGGTGGGGCACCTGGTCGACATCCTGCTCGGTCGCGAGACTGAGAAGATCGTCAGCCTTGGCCACCAGCGCCTGGCAGTGTTCGGCCTGGGCAAGGCGCGTGGCGAAGATGAATGGCGCACCCTGTTCCGCCAACTGGTCGCCCGTGGCCTGGCCGAGGTGGACGTCGACGGCTTCGGCGGCCTGCGCCTGACCGAGAGCTGCCGCCCGCTGCTGCGTGGCGAGGTCAGCATCGAATTGCGCCGGGATCCCAAACCCCAGCGCGGCCGGGGCGCGAGCAGCGGGTCTTCCGCCAGCGCCGCCAGCCAGTTGGTACGCGCCGACGAGCGCGAGCAATGGGAGGTGTTGCGTACTCTCCGGCGCAAGCTGGCCGAAGAGCATTCGGTCCCGCCCTATGTCATCTTTCCCGATGCCACCTTGCTGGAGATGCTGCGTAGCCAGCCGCGTTCCCTCGATGAGATGAGCCGGGTCAGCGGCGTCGGGGCGCGCAAGCTCGAACGCTACGGTCAAGCCTTCCTCGACGCCCTGACCGGCGGCACGGCCGCGCCGGCCCCAGTGGCCGACGTCCGCCACGAGGTCCTGACCCTGGTCCGTGCCGGCATGACGCCGGAACAGGCCGCGCGCCAGCTCAATTGCTCGGAAAAGAATGTCTATGCGCTATTGGCCGAAGCCATCGCCCAGCAGCAGATCGCCCTGGAGCAGGCGCTGGACCTGCCCGAGGAGCTGCTGGCCGAGATCCAGGACGTCTTCCTCGAGGACGACGGCGAATTGCCGCCAGTGGCGCAGATCGCCAGTCGTTTCGACGGGCGGGTCGCCGTGGGCGCGCTCTACTGCGTGCGGGCCGCCCTGCAGGCGGAATTGGCCGACTAGCGAGGCGCAGCGGTTGCCCCCGCGTGCCTACAACCAGAATAATGAGAAAATCCAAGCACAAGGTTTAGCCTGAATGACTACCGATCCACACCTGTTCGGCCGCCAGATTTTTCATGTCTCCCGTGCTTGGCGGGCAGAGCTCGATCGCCGCCTGAGCCACCTGGGACTGTCCCAGGCGCGCTGGCAGGTGTTGCTGAACCTGGCACGGATGAAAGGCGTCCAGCCCACCCAGCGCGAACTCGCCCAGAGCATCAGCATCGAGGGGCCGACCCTGGCCCGCCTGCTGGATGGTCTCGAGAAGCAGGGCCTGGTGAAGCGGCTGGCAGTCACCGAAGACCGTCGCGCCAAACGCATCATGCTGACCCAGGAAGCCGGTCCGCTGATCGAGAAGATCGAAACCATCGCCGAAGCCCTGCGCAAGGAATTGCTCAGCGGCCTGGACGACGAGGAGATCGCCATTTGCCAGCAGGTACACCAACGCGTGCTCGCCAACCTGGAGCGCGGCTGACCACCGTTCGGCAGCACGCCGACTCTCCGCGCTACCGCCTATCCCATCCGCCGGCGCGGGTCAGGGCGTCTGGCACCGAGCCTGACGCGCTACCCTGCCGGGACGTCAATTTTCGTTCGCGACCGGCGGTTTGCCGTCTGTCGGTATCGATGCTACGTTCCAGCGTAGCGGGGGCGCTTTTTGTGAGCCACCGCGCTAAAACACCGGTTTCTTCGAATACCTGACGCAGCGGTATCCATGGTCGCGAAACGCCGTCCCCTTGCCTTGTTCATCCTGTCGGCCGCGATGCTGACCACTACTCCTCAAGCGGCGCTGGCGCTCGGCCTCGGTGGTATCACCCTGCAGTCTTCGCTCAACGAACCCCTGCGCGCACGGATCGAGCTGGTCAACATCGGCGATGCCGAGCCCGGGGACTTCCATATCCATCTGGCGCCCAACGATGCCTTCGCCCGGGCCGGCGTCGATCGTACCCAGTTCATGGACGACCTGGTCTTCACCCCCCACCTGCGTACCGCGGCCGGCAGCTACATCGAGGTCACCTCGCGGCGCTCGTTGGTCGAACCCTACCTGGGCTTCATCGTTCAGCTGGAGCAACCCGGCGGCAAGCAGTTGCGCGAATTCACCCTGCTGGTCGATCCGCCGCGCAGTGGGGGCGTGCCCACCAGCGTGGCCAGCACCGCACCGGCCCGCGCCGTTGCGCCGACCCGCACCACGGCGGCACCCGCCAAGCCGACGCCGCCCAGGGCGCCGGCCGCGACCCAGCCATCCGGGCTCGCGCCCACGCCCGGCCTCACTGCCGGTGCGGGCATCTATCAGACGCGTCCCAAGGACACCCTCTGGAGCATCGCCAAGCGGCTGGGGCCCATGGCCAACCGTTCGGCCGAGCAACTGATGGCCGATCTGTTCGCCCTCAACCCCGCCTCCTTTTCCAACAACGATCCACGGCGACTCAAGGCTGGCCAGGCCCTGCGACTACCGGCTGGCGTCAGCGAGCCCGTGGTCGAGCAACCCGTTGCGACCAAGCCCGCCCCCAGACCCGCTCCCGCGCCTGTGGCGACGCCGGCGCTGCCGGCCGCGCCAACCGCGAGTGCGCCCCCGCCTGCATCACCGCCGCCCGCGGTACCCGCCCCGGCGGCCTCCAGCGCGCCCAGCACTGCTGCGGCCGCGCCACCGCCTGCGGTAACCGGCGAAGATGCCAAGCCGCTGCTCGTCACCCAGGACCTGGGACGCCAGGTAGGGGACCTGGAAGGCCAGCTCAACCAGCTGCAGTCGCGCTACGACACCCTGCTGGAGCAGAAGGAAGCACTCATCGCCCAGCTGCAGCAGGAGCGCGATGGTCTGCAACAGCAACTGAAGCAGGCGCGTTCGGTAGCCTTGGTGCCGGCGGTCCCAGCCACCGCGCCCGTCGCGTCCGCGGCGCCGCCGAACCAGGTGGCCTCAACCGGGCCTGCGGCGAGTGCTGCCGAAGACGAGGGGCTGTTTTCCCTGCGCTCCCTGGTGCTGGTCGGTTCCGCGGCCATTCTGGCGCTGGCTGGCGTGCTCTGGTGGCGACGTCGGCGCACCGCTGAGGTCGTGGCGGTCGCTGAGGAGGAGGACGTCCAACCTGCCGAGCCGCTTCCTGCGCCGGTGCTGATGGCGACCCAGGCCGACTCCCTGCGACCGAAGGCCGTCGCTGCCGCGACTACGGCACCGGTCGACGACCATGCCGGGCGCGCGGAGATCTACATCGCCTACGGCCGCTACGGTCAGGCGCGGGAGGTGCTGGAAAGCGGTCTCGGCGAAGACGATCGCCGCCAGGACCTGCGTCTGCTGCTGCTGCGCGTGCTCGCCACCCTGGGCGAGGCCCAGGCGTTCAACCAGCACGAACAGCGATTCCTCGCCCTCGGTGGGGCAGCGGCCAGTCTCGCCGTCCTCCACGCCCAGTTTCCTGGAATCTCTGCCTCGCCGGTGGAGGAGCTGGAGGACGAAGACCTGGAACTACCCGACTTCGATGCTCCGGCCAGCGAGTGGTCCGCCGAGTTGCAGTTCCAGGAGCCAGCGCATCCGGCACCGGTGAGCGAGGAGCACTACGACCTGGACCTGGCCGATCTCAGCCTGGACGAAGCCATTGCCCTCACCGAAGAGCTGGATGCCGATTCCGGCTGGAAGCCGGTCGGCACCGCCGAGGTGGTGGTACAGGACGACTTCCCCGATGGCTTGGGCGAATTGCCGGCGGTCTTCGAGCTTGACCTGAGTCTCGACGAGCACTTCATGGACGACGACATCGCTCGTCGCTTCGCCGAAGCGGAAGTCTGCCTCGACCAGGGCAACGTCCACCAGGCGGCCTCGCTGCTGCAGGAAATCGTCAGCGAGGGAACCGATAGCCAGCGCGAACGCGCCGAGATCCTGCTGTCGCGCCTCGCCTGATAGCCTCGCCAAACCTCGTCCCAGCCAGGCGCACTCGAACGGCCTTGGCCCCTGGCGCGCACTGCTTGTGTCCCAGGGGGGCGCTCGTGTCTGCGGATCAGTAGATCGAGTTCAGAAGCTGTTACCCAGGTTGATGTAGAAGGCGTGCTGGCCCTGGTCGCTCAGGCCATAGGTGAACTTGAGCGGTCCCAATGGGGTGTCCAGGCCCAGGAACAGACTGGCGGCGCTGATGTTGCCGCTGTCATAGTCGTCGTCTCTGTTCCAGATCCGTCCCTGTTCCAGACTGCCGCCCAGGTAGACCGGTGTGTCCAGCGGGAACAGTGAGCGCTGGGTGAGCTGGTGGTAGTAGATCAGGCGCGCCAGGCCGTAGTTCTGCCCCGAGAGCGCGTCCTGCCTATAGCCGGAAAGCTGCCAGGCACCGCCCAGCAGGAAGCTACTGGTCACCACGTTGGTGTCGTTGTCGGTGGAGAGGGTACGACCCAGGCCGCCGCCGAGGACGAAGGTGTCGTAGCCGTAGCTGACGACCTTGTTCAGGTGCAGGTCCAGCTGGCGATAGCGGGAGTCCGAGCCCAGGGTGGGGTCGAACTGCTTGAGCGTCAGCGCCAGGTCCTGGCCTTCGCGGGGGAAGTTCACGTCGTCGAGGTCGTCGAAGGAATAGCGCAGCTCGTAGAAGCCCTCGGTGAAGGTTTCCTCCGGTGTGTCCCGCGGCCCGACATGAACCTTGGTGCTGCCCCAGTCATGGCCGATGCCCAGTCGCACCTCACCCTTGTTGCCGAGCTGCCGGCCCAGATTCAGGCCGAAGCCATAGCGCTCCCGCCGGTACTCCGCGATGGGGTCATTGCCTTCCAGTTGCTCGATGTTGCGCGCCTCGCCGCCGATGTAGGGGGCGATGAAGTAGCGTGAGCCCACGTCGAGGGGCTGATAGAACTCGCTGTAGAGTTCCTGATGATCGCCGATTTGCATCCGCGTCAGCCATTCGCCGCCCAGGCGGTTCAGGCCGTTGATGCGATAGCTGGCGCCGAAGTTGAAGGTACTGTCGCCGCGCAGGTCATCGGATAGATTGAGGCCGAGTCGCAGGAAGTCCGTGCCGCTGCGCTTGCCTCGGGCGTAGATCACCAGCACGTTGTCGCCCGGACCGTCGCGGCGCACCCGATACTCCACCTGGTCGAAGTAGTCCAGGCCGTAGAGGGTGCTCATGTCGTCTTGCAGGCGGTCTACGTTCAGGGGTTCGCCCAGGCGCTGCCGGATGTAGTGGCGGATCACTTCATCCTCCACCTTGGAGTCGTTCTCGATGCGAATGGCGTCGATGATCGGCGTGCGATTGTCGGGCAGGCGGGACGCCGCCACCGCCGAGGCACGCCCGTCCCGCGGCCCCCGGCGCAGGGCGGCCAATTCGCCGGCCATGGCCATGGTGGCACGATAGCCCGCATCGATCAGCGCCCGCACCTCCGAGAAGTCGGCGCTGGTATAGCTGGCCAGTGGTGGCTGGATGAGCAGGTCGCCCTTGCCCAGGGTAGCCAGCTGGGCCTCGGAATTGTTGCGGGTCATCAGCGTGGTGGACTGGTTGAGCACGTCCAGTACCGTCGTCAAATCCTTGCGCTTGAGCAGGGGCGTACCGATGTCGACCACCACGACACGTTGCGCGCCCATGGCGCGCGCCACATCGATGGGAATGTTGTCGACCATGCCGCCATCCACCAGCAGGCGGCCGTCGATTTCCACCGGGGCGAACACCGCCGGGATCGACATGCTGGCGCGAATGGCACGCGGCAGATGGCCATGGTCGAAGACCACCTTCTCACCGGTGGTGATGTCCGTCGCCACGGCGCGGAAGGGGATGGCCAACTGATTGAAATCCCGGGTATCGCTGGTATGGACGAACAGCTTCTCCAGTGTCATCCCCAGGTTCTGTCCCTGGATCACCCCGATGGGCAGGCCCAGGGTGCCGTCGTCGCGGAAGCTGAGCTTCTGCTTGACCAGGAAATCGCGGTCATCCTGCTTGCGCCGGAACGGCACGTCCTTGCGCGGCGGCTGGTCCGACAGCACCTGTGCCCAGTCCATCTCCAGGGCGATGCGCTCCAGTTCCTCTGCGCTGTAGCCGGCGGCATAGAGTCCGCCGATCACCGCGCCCATGCTGGTGCCCGCGATGGCGTCGACCTGGATGCCTTGCTCTTCCAAGGCCTTGAGCACGCCAATGTGCGCCAGGCCCCGCGCCGCGCCGCCGGACAGCACCAGGCCTACCTTAGGCGGTTCGGCACTCCAGCACAGGGCAGGCAGGAGAAAACAGGCTACCAGCAGCAACAGGCGCATAAGGTCGGACCACATGGCGGATGGGATCGAGGGCTGCGTATTATAGGGAGCCAAGGTTTCAGGGGTGCACCGTGATCGACGCCAAACCCATCATCACCATCCAGTACTGCACCCAGTGCCAGTGGCTGCTACGTTCCGGCTGGCTGGCCCAGGAACTGCTGAGCACCTTCGGCACCGACCTGGGTGGCGTCACCCTGCTGCCGGGGACGGGAGGCGTGTTCGAGATCGCCTGTGGCGATGAGCTGCTCTGGGAGCGCAAGAGAGATGGTGGATTTCCCGATGCCCGCACGCTGAAGAACCTGGTCAGGGACAGGCTGTTCCCGGAGCGCGATCTGGGGCACGGCGAAGGAAGGCGGGAAGAGCGAGGAGGGGATGGCGCCCCCGGAGGGGCGTGAGATCAGGCTTCCGTACTGATCGTATCGTGCACGTCGACGGTGCTGGTGGTAGGTGTCGGGGCGGCTACGCTCACTTCTGCCGGACGTATCTCGACGGCATGCAAGCCCTTGGGCCCCTGGACGATGTTGAAATTGACCGCCTGGCCCGCTTTCAATGTGCGGTAGCCGTCCATCTGAATGGCCGAGTAATGAGCGAATAGGTCTTCATCACTGTTTTCTGCAACGATGAAGCCATATCCTTTGGCGTTGTTGAACCATTTGACCTTGCCACTGAGCATACCGGCTCCCTCTGCAAAGGACTCCAAGCCTGGAGTATCATTCGACTACAGTTCCAGTGAATCCACACAGGCGCCACTACGACGGAACCCTTGGTACCCCGTCGGGTACAGGATGTTTGTAACACCCTTTCAGTCTTAGTCAAGGCAAGGCAACGGGGGGCTGAGACGTGGATCAAGCTCTTTTTTTCCTGCTATTCATCCCGTAATTCGGAATCGATCAGAATGCGTGCAATCGACCCCATCCGACTGGCGGTGGACGACAACGATCAACAGGACGGCGACCAAGGTGGCCTGGCGGTGCAGGAGGCAAAACCTGCATTAAAACGGCCAGCCAGATATCGCGTTCTGATGTATAACGATGACTACACCCCCATGGAGTTCGTCGTCGAGGTGTTGGAACGCTACTTCAGCATGAACCGCGAAGCGGCTACCCAGGTGATGCTTACCGTGCATACTCAGGGAAAAGCGGTGTGCGGAACATTTACTCGTGACGTAGCTGAAACCAAGGCCATGCAAGTCAATCAATATGCGAGGGAGTGCAACCACCCGCTGCTGTGCGAAATCGAAATCGAAAGTTGATCTGTGCTGCTTGGGCTACTGTGCTGCTTGGGCTATGAGGTGAAGCTATGTTGAATCGTGAGCTCGAAGTCACCCTGAATCTCGCCTTCAAGGAGGCGAGGACGAAGCGTCATGAATTCATGACCGTTGAGCACCTCCTGCTGGCGCTGCTGGACAATGAAGCCGCTGCGACGGTCCTGAGAGCTTGCGGCGCCAACATCGATCGCCTGCGCCGCGATCTGTTGGAATTCATAGATTCCACCACCCCACTCATCCCGCAGCAGGATGACGAGCGCGAGACCCAGCCGACCCTCGGCTTCCAGCGCGTCCTGCAACGCGCCGTCTTCCACGTGCAGAGCTCGGGCAAGCGCGAAGTCACGGGTGCCAACGTCCTGGTCGCCATTTTCAGCGAGCAGGAAAGCCAGGCGGTGTTCCTGCTCAAGCAGCAGAGCGTGGCACGGATCGACGTCGTCAACTTCATCGCCCATGGCATTTCCAAGGTCCCCGGTGCAGCTCCGGAGGCCGAGCAGGATCAGGATGCCGCCGAGGAAGAGGGCGCCGAGCCCAGCTCCTCCAACAATCCACTCGAAGCCTATGCCAGCAACCTGAACGAGCAGGCTCGCCAGGGGCGTATCGATCCGTTGGTCGGGCGTGAAAACGAAGTCGAGCGCGTCGCCCAAATTCTTGCACGTCGCCGCAAGAACAACCCACTGCTGGTGGGCGAGGCAGGTGTCGGCAAGACCGCCATTGCCGAAGGCCTGGCCAAGCGCATCGTCGATGGCCAGGTGCCCGACCTGCTGGCCGACAGTGTGGTCTACTCCCTGGATCTCGGTGCCTTGCTGGCTGGCACCAAGTACCGCGGTGACTTCGAGAAGAGATTCAAGGCGCTGCTCGCCGAGCTGAAGAAACGCCCCCATGCGGTGCTCTTCATCGACGAGATCCACACCATCATCGGGGCCGGTGCTGCCTCGGGCGGCGTCATGGACGCCTCCAACCTGCTCAAGCCGTTGTTGTCGTCCGGTGAGATCCGTTGCATCGGCTCCACCACCTTCCAGGAATTCCGTGGCATCTTCGAGAAGGACCGGGCCCTGGCACGGCGCTTCCAGAAGGTCGACGTGGTCGAGCCGTCGGTGGATGACACCTACGGCATCCTGCGGGGCCTCAAGGGGCGCTTCGAGCAGCACCACCACATCGAGTACACCGACGAGGCGCTACGCGCCGCCGCCGAGTTGGCAGCCCGCTACATCAACGACCGCCACATGCCCGACAAGGCCATCGACGTGATCGACGAAGCGGGCGCCTACCAGCGGCTGCAGCCCGAGGATCGTCGTGCCGAGCGCATCGATGTCCAGCAGGTGGAAGACATCGTCGCCAAGATCGCGCGGATTCCCCCGAAGACCGTCAACAGCTCCGACAAGGAACTGCTGCGCAATCTGGAGCGCGATCTCAAGCTGACGGTCTTCGGCCAGGACCTGGCCATCGAGTCGCTGTCCACGGCCATCAAGCTGTCGCGTGCCGGGCTCAAGTCGCCGGACAAGCCGGTCGGTTCCTTCCTATTCGCCGGTCCCACCGGTGTCGGCAAGACCGAGGTAGCGCGCCAGTTGGCCAAGGCGATGGGCGTGGAGTTGGTGCGCTTCGACATGTCCGAGTACATGGAGCGCCATACCGTGTCGCGCCTGATCGGTGCTCCCCCCGGCTATGTCGGCTTCGACCAGGGTGGTCTGTTGACCGAGGCCATCACCAAGACGCCGCACTGCGTACTGCTGCTCGACGAGATCGAGAAGGCGCACCCCGAGGTGTTCAATCTGCTGCTGCAGGTCATGGATCACGGTACCCTGACGGACAACAACGGGCGCAAGGCCGATTTCCGTAACGTTATCCTGATCCTGACCACCAACGCCGGTGCGGAAACGGCATCGCGGGCCTCCATTGGCTTTACTCTGCAGGACCATACCTCCGATGCCATGGAGGTGATCAAGAAGAGCTTCACGCCGGAGTTCCGCAACCGCCTGGATACCATCATCCAGTTCGGCCGCCTCAGCACCGAAGTCATCAAGAGCATCGTCGACAAGTTCCTCACCGAACTCCAGGCGCAGCTCGAGGACAAGCGCGTGCAGCTGGAGGTCAGCGATGCGGCTCGGGGTTGGCTGGCAGAACGCGGCTACGACGTGCAGATGGGCGCTCGCCCCATGGCGCGACTCATCCAGGACAAGATCAAGCGGCCTCTGGCCGAGCAGATCCTGTTCGGGGAGCTGGCCGACCACGGTGGCATCGTGCATATCGATGCGGTGGATGGCGAGCTGGAGTTCGAGTTCGAGACCACGGCGGAGCCTGCCTAAGGGCAGGTTTCATACCTGGACATGAAAAAGCCCGGCACTGCCGGGCTTTTTCATGAAAGGATTCGCTTAGCGGGCGCGGTAGGTGATCCGCCCTTTGCTGAGATCGTAAGGCGTCAGCTCCACGCGAACCTTGTCGCCGGTCAGGATGCGGATGTAGTTCTTACGCATCTTTCCGGAGATGTGCGCGGTGACGACGTGCCCATTTTCCAACTCCACGCGAAACATGGTGTTGGGCAGGGTGTCGACGACAGTACCTTCCATTTCGAAGCTGTCTTCTTTCGACATATGTAGAAAAGCCCTCGGTGACAAAGATTGGCCCAGAGCAGTCCGGGCGAAAAAGGCCCATATTCTGACAGAAATTCAGAAAAAACGCTATTTCGTCAGGCCAGGGCAACCCAGCGCTGATTGACGAACAGCTCGATGGGGCGATACTCGGTTTTGTAGGACATCTTGCGACACCCTTTGATCCAGTAACCGAGGTACATGGCGTCCAAGCCCAGCCGGCGGGTTTCAGCGATCTGCCAGAGGATGCCGAAAACGCCGAGGCTGCGCTTCTCCTCGTTGGGATCGTAGAAGGTATAGACCGCCGACATGCCATTGGGCAGCACGTCGGTGACGGCGATACCGATCAGTCGATCTTCCACGCGCATCTCGTAGAAGAAGGCGTAGGGCAGGTTGCTGACCAGGAAGGTGGAGAACTGGCCACGGCTGGGTGGGAACATGTCGCCGTCGGCGTGCCTCTCGCTGATGTAGCGGGCGTAGAGCTGGTAGCGCTCTTCGGTGAAGCCGGGGGCGCAGCGGGTGACCTTGATATCGAGGTTGCGCTTGAGGACGCGGTGCTGTTTGCGGCTGGGGCGGAAGCGCACAACGGGGATGCGCGCGGGGACACAGGCCTTGCAGAGTTGACAGTGGGGGCGGTAGAGGTGATCGCCGCTGCGTCGGAAGCCCAGCTCGGAAAGCTCGGCGTAGATCTGGCCATTCATGGGCTGCGAGGGGTCGAGAAACAGCGTGGTCGCCTGCTCGTTGGGCAGGTAACTGCAAGCGTGAGGCTGGGTTGCGTAGAACTTGAGTCTCGCCAGCTCGGTCATGTCGAACCTCTACATAAGCCTAGCCTGAGTGTAAGTCACCCGAGAAAGGTAGGCCAGGCGGCCGTGCTGGCCTGATCCAGGTATTTGGCCAGGTATTCGGCAAAGCGTTCCCGGGACAGGCTAGTGGCACCCAGGCTGGCCAGATGCGCGGTCGGCATCTGGCAGTCGACCAGCACGAAGCCCCAGGCGGCGAGATCTTTCACCAGGGTGACGAAACCTATCTTGGAGGCATTGTCCACCTGGCTGAACATGGATTCGCCGAAGAACAGCTTGCCCATGGCGATGCCGTAGAGGCCGCCCACCAGTTGCTCGCCCGCCCAGACTTCCACGGAGTGCGCCCAGCCCTGGGCGTGCAACTCTCGATAGGCCAGGCGCATCGGTGCGGTGATCCAGGTGCCGTCTGCATCGCGTCGGGGGCCGGCGCAGGCTTCGATGACCTGGTCGAAAGCTTGGTCGTAGGTCACGCGCAGCTCGGTCTTGCGCAGGGTCTTCGCCAGGCTGCGGGAGACATGCAGGTCGGGTGGGAAAAGCACCGTGCGCGGATCGGGAGACCACCAGAGGATAGGTTGGCCGGCTTGATACCAAGGGAAGCAGCCGTGCCGATAGGCCTTGACCAGGCGTGCCGCGCTCAGGTCGCCACCGATGGCCAGCAGCCCGTTGGGTTCGCGCAGGGCCACCTCCAGCGGTGGGAAGTCGGGGCTTTCACGGGTCAGCCATTTCACCATGGTAGGGGAGGGCTCCTTCTGATGCGTGGAGCGAAAGGGACGGGACGAGTGCGTATCAGGCTCAAGAAATCGTCATAACTCTTTGTCAGGACAACGAAAGAATGCTCCAATGTTGTGCCTGAAGGCGGTTCCGGTACTGCCGTCCGCTATCGTGCCATGTTTCGTCTCGGGACTGTAGAACCCAGGCCCGGGCGATCTAGAATGGCGCACTGTTTTTGATTCACGGTCACACGTTCCGTGTGCGGGAAAAGCGCGCTTGAAGCAATCCAGTTCTGCCAGCCACGTCAACCATTGGCGTGAGCACCTGCATTATCGTCTCAAGGAGGTGGTGCTCATCGCGCTGGCCGCCTTGTGCCTCTATCTGCTCATGGCTCTGCTGAGCTACGACCCCTCCGACCCAGGCTGGACCCACACCAGCCGCATCGATCAGGTCCACAACACCGCAGGCCGTGCCGGCGCCTGGCTGGCCGACGTCCTGTTCATGGCGCTGGGCTATTTCGCCTTCGTCTTTCCCGTGTTGCTGGCGGTCAAGACCTGGCAGATCTTCCGCAAGCGTCATCTGCCCTGGGAATGGAGCGGCTGGCTGTTCTCCTGGCGGCTCACCGGCCTGGTATTGCTGGTGATCTCCGGCTCGGTACTGGCCTACATCCATTTCCACGCGGCTGCCGGCCTGCCGGCGTCCGCTGGCGGTGCCCTGGGTGAAAGTCTCGGCCAGCTGTCGGTCACGGCGCTCAACGTCCAGGGCAGTACGCTGCTGTTCCTGGCGCTGTTCCTGCTCGGCTTGACGGTGTTCACCGACCTGTCCTGGTTCAAGGTGATGGATTTCACCGGCAAGGTGGTGCTTGACCTGCTGGACCTGGTGCAGGGCGGCTTCAGCCGTCTGGCGGGTGGCCGCCATGCGGCGCCGGCGCTTGATGCCTTCGACGAGCAGGAAGCGGTCGCGTCGCCGCTCGCTCGCAAGCCAAGGACTCGCGAGACCCCGGTTCCCGTCGCCGACGAGGACCTGGACGATCTGCTCGACATCGCGCCGCCGCCGCGCGTGGAACGCGCCGCGCCACGCATCGAGATGCCGGCACCTAGCCGTGTCACCGCCGAGACAGCCGCACCCGCACCGGTGGCCGCTGCTCCTGTCGCCGCGGCCAGCGTGGCCATGCCCGCACCACCGCCACGCAAGAGCGCCCCCATGCCTACCGCGGCACCCGCGGCGATTCGGGTGGACGCCGATCTGGAAGGGACCATACCGCCACTGTCGATCCTGGATCGTGCTGAGAAGAAACAACAGAGCTACTCGCCGGAATTCCTCGAGAACATGTCGCGGCTGTTGGAGGTCAAGCTCAAGGAGTTCGGCGTCGAGGTGACCGTGGAAAGCGTCCATCCCGGTCCGGTCATCACCCGCTTCGAGATCCAGCCGGCGGCGGGCGTCAAGGTCAGCCGCATCTCCAACCTGGCCAAGGACCTGGCGCGTTCGCTCGCGGTGTTCAGCGTACGGGTGGTTGAAGTCATTCCCGGCAAGACCACCGTGGGGATCGAGATCCCCAATGAGGACCGCCAGATCGTGCGCTTCTCCGAGGTGCTCGAATCCGTCGAGTACGCAGCGGCCAAGTCGCCGGTCACCCTGGCACTGGGTCACGATATCGGCGGCAAGCCGGTCATCACCGACCTGGCCAAGATGCCGCACCTGCTTGTAGCCGGTACTACCGGTTCCGGTAAGTCGGTGGGCGTGAACGCGATGTTGCTGTCGATCCTGTTCAAGTCGAGCCCGGACGACGCCCGGCTGATCATGATCGACCCCAAGATGCTGGAACTCTCGATCTACGAAGGCATTCCGCACCTGCTCTGTCCGGTGGTCACCGACATGAAGGAAGCCGCCAACGCCCTGCGCTGGAGCGTGGCGGAGATGGAGCGACGCTACAAGCTGATGGCGGCCATGGGCGTACGGAACCTGGCCGGCTTCAACCGCAAGGTGAAGGACGCCGAGGAAGCCGGTACCCCGCTGACCGATCCGCTCTATCGCCGCGAGAGCATGGACGACGAGGCACCGTTGCTGAAGACGCTGCCGACCATCGTCGTGGTGGTGGACGAATTCGCCGACATGATGATGATCGTCGGCAAGAAAGTGGAAGAGCTGATCGCACGGATCGCCCAGAAGGCGCGGGCGGCCGGCATCCACCTGATCCTGGCGACCCAGCGGCCCTCGGTGGACGTCATCACCGGCCTGATCAAGGCCAACATTCCCACTCGCATGGCCTTCCAGGTGTCCAGCAAGATCGACTCCCGGACCATTCTCGATCAGGGCGGTGCCGAACAGCTGCTCGGTCACGGTGACATGCTCTATCTGCCGCCGGGAACCGGCCTGCCGATCCGCGTCCATGGCGCCTTCGTGTCCGACGAAGAGGTCCATCGCGTCGTCGAGGCCTGGAAGGAGCGAGGCGCTCCCGACTACATCGAAGACATCCTCAGCGGCCCGGACGAGGGCGGCGGTGCAGGCTTCGAAGGCGGCGGTGGCGAAGGCGGGGAGAGCGAAGAGGACGACCCGCTCTATGATGAAGCGGTGCGCTTCGTGACCGAGAGTCGCCGGGCTTCGATCTCCGCGGTCCAGCGCAAGCTCAAGATCGGTTACAACCGGGCGGCACGGATGATCGAAACCATGGAAATGGCCGGTGTCGTATCGCCCATGAACACCAACGGCTCGCGCGAGGTCATAGCGCCTGCTCCGGTGAGAGACTGACATCCCATGAGGACCTCGATGCACAAGCTGCGTTGCTTCGCCCTGGCGGCCCTGGCTGCCGTAAGCTTTTCCGCCCATGCCGACCAGGCCTCGGTGAGTCGCCTGTCGGAACTGCTGGACAAGGCCCAGACCCTGACCGCCCGCTTCTCGCAACTGACCCTGGATGGCTCGGGCACCCGCCTGCAGGAAACCGCGGGCAACATGAGCCTGAAGCGCCCCGGGTTGTTCCGCTGGCACTCCGATGCGCCCCAGGAGCAGCTGCTGGTTTCGGACGGCAAGCAGGTCTGGCTGTACGACCCGGACCTGGAACAGGTCACCATCCGTAAGCTGGACCTGCGCCTGACCCAGACGCCGGCGCTGCTGCTGTCGGGTGACATCTCCAAGATCGAGAGCAGCTTCGACGTCACCAGCAAGGACGCCGGCAACGTCGTCGACTTCGTGCTCAAGCCCAAGACCAAGGACAGCCTGTTCGATAGCCTGCGACTGTCCTTCCGCAACGGCGTGATCAACGACATGCAGTTGATCGATGGCGCCGGGCAGCGCACCAACATCCTCTTCTTCAACGTCAAGCTCAACGAGCCGGTGGCCGCGTCCCAGTTCACCTTCCAGGTGCCCAAGGGAGCCGACGTCATCCAGGAGTGATAGCGTCCCATGGATCTCTTCAGCGCCGCACCCGTCGGGCAGCCCTTGGCTGCCCGCATGCGTCCCGAGACCCTCGATGAGTACGCGGGCCAGCAACACCTGCTGGCCCGTGGCAAGCCCCTGCGCGAGGCGCTGGAGCAGGGCGCGCTGCATTCGATGATCTTCTGGGGGCCGCCCGGGGTGGGCAAGACCACCCTGGCGCGGTTGCTGGCCCAGGTGTCCGATGCCCACTTCGAGACGCTGTCGGCGGTGCTCTCCGGGGTCAAGGAGATCCGTCACGCGGTGGAAGTGGCCAAGCAGCAGGCCGCCCAGTACCGCCGGCGCACCATCCTCTTCGTCGACGAGGTGCATCGCTTCAACAAGTCCCAGCAGGATGCCTTCCTGCCCTATGTCGAAGACGGCACTCTGATCTTCATCGGTGCGACCACCGAGAATCCCTCCTTCGAGCTGAACAATGCGCTGCTGTCGCGGGCACGGGTCTATGTACTCAAGAGCCTGGACGACGAGGCGCTGGGTGGTCTGGCACGGCGCGCCCTGACCAGCGCCAAGGGCCTGGGCGATCGTCATCTGAGTCTGCCCGACGACGCCCTGACGTTGCTGCTGGCCGCCGCCGACGGCGATGGCCGGCGCCTGCTCAACCTGCTGGAGAATGCCGCGGACCTGGCCGAGGACAACGGGGTTCTGGATGCGGAGCTGTTCCAGAGTCTGCTGGGCGACCAGCGCCGACGCTTCGACAAGGGCGGCGAGGCCTTCTACGACCAGATATCCGCGCTGCACAAGTCGGTCCGGGGGTCGAGCCCCGATGGTGCGCTCTATTGGTTCGCGCGGATGATCGATGGTGGCTGCGATCCGCTGTACATCGCCCGGCGCGTGGTGCGCATGGCCGGTGAGGACATCGGCAACGCCGATCCCCGCGCCCTGAGCCTGTGCCTGGACGCCTGGGACGCCCAGGAGCGCCTGGGCAGCCCCGAGGGCGAGCTGGCCATCGCCCAGGCGCTGGTCTACCTGGCCTGCGCGCCCAAGAGCAATGCCGTCTATATGGGCTACAAGGCCGCCCTGGCCGATGTGCGCCAGAACGGTTCGCGCGAGGTGCCGTTGCACCTGCGCAATGCGCCGACCAAGCTGATGAAGAACCTTGGCTACGGCGACGAGTACCGCTACGCCCATGACGAGCCGGAAGCCTACGCCGCGGGCGAGGATTACTTTCCCGACGATCTCGAGCCGCGCCGCTACTATGAGCCGGTTCCCCGTGGGCTGGAGCTGAAGATCCGCGATAAACTGCAGCACCTGGCGGATCTCGACCGGTCCAGCCCGCGCCAGCGCCGGCGGCGTTCCTGACCCTTCGCCCGCGCTGCTGCCCCCATTCCTAAGCAAGAGACACGGACATGCTTGATTCGAAACTGGTTCGCACCCAAACCCAGGAGGTGGCCGCACGTCTGGCGACCCGCGGCTACGTCCTCGACGTCAGTCTGGTGGAGTCGCTGGAAGCTCGTCGCAAGGAGGTGCAGACCCGCACTGAGACCCTGCAGGCCGAGCGCAATGCCCGCTCCAAGGGGATTGGCCAGGCCAAGGCGCGCGGTGAAGACATCGCGCCGCTGCTGGCCGAGGTCGATCGGATGGGTAGCGAACTGGAAGAAGCCAAGCGCGAGCTCGACAGCGTCCAAGGCGAACTGGACGCCCTGCTGCTGGGCCTGCCCAACCTGCCCGATGCCTCGGTGCCGGTCGGCAAGGACGAAGACGACAACGTCGAAGTCCGTCGCTGGGGCACCCCACGCGACTTCGATTTCGAGATCAAGGACCACGTCGCCCTGGGCGAGGCCCATGGCTGGCTGGATTTCGAAACCGCCGCGCGTTTCTCCGGCGCCCGCTTCGCCGTGATGCGTGGCCCCATCGCCCGCCTGCATCGTGCCCTGGCGCAGTTCATGCTGAATCTGCACACCGGTGAGCACGGCTACGAAGAGACCTACACCCCCTACCTGGTACAGGCCGAGACCCTGCAGGGCACCGGTCAGTTGCCCAAGTTCGAGGAAGACCTGTTCAAGATTGGCCGCGAGGGCGAGAGCGATCTCTACCTGATCCCCACCGCCGAGGTCACCCTGACCAACCTGGTGGCCGGCCAGATCCTCGATGCCAAGCGCCTGCCGTTGAAGTTCACCGCCCACACCCCGTGCTTCCGCAGCGAAGCCGGTGCCTCGGGTCGCGACACCCGCGGCATGATCCGCCAGCACCAGTTCGACAAGGTGGAGATGGTGCACATCGTCGAGCCGAGCACCTCCTTCGAGGCTCTGGAAGAACTGACCGGCCACGCCGAGACCGTGCTGCAGCGCCTGGAGCTGCCCTACCGCGTACTGGCCCTGTGCACCGGCGACATGGGCTTCGGCGCCACCAAGACCTACGACCTGGAAGTCTGGGTGCCGAGCCAGGGCAAGTACCGCGAGATCTCGTCCTGCTCCAACTGCGGTGACTTCCAGGCACGCCGCATGCAGGCGCGCTACCGTAACGCCGAGGGCAAGCCCGAGCTGGTGCATACCCTCAACGGTTCCGGTCTGGCCGTGGGCCGCACCCTTGTGGCCGTGCTGGAAAACTACCAGCAGGCCGACGGCAGCATCCGCGTACCTGAAGTCCTCAAGCCCTACATGGGCGGGATCGAGGTCATCGGCTGATGGACTACCTGCCGCTCTTCCACAAGCTCGATGGGCGCCCGGTGCTGGTGATCGGCGGGGGCGACATCGCCCTGCGCAAGAGCGTGCTGCTGGCCGAGGCCGGTGCCCGCATCACCCTGGTGGCGCCGGAGATCGAGCCGGAGGTGCGCGCCTTCGTCGAGGCGAAAGGTGGCAGTTGCCGGGTCCAACGCTATGCGGCGGACCTGCTCGTCGGGCATTGTCTGGTGATCGCCGCCACCGACGATGACGAGGTCAACGAAACGGTTTCCCACGATGCCCAGGCGCTGGGGCTGCCGGTCAATGCGGTGGATGCGCCTAAGCTGTGCACCGTGATCTTCCCCGCCATCGTCGATCGCTCGCCGCTGGTGATCGCCATTTCCAGTGGCGGCGATGCCCCGGTGCTGGCGCGCCTGGTGCGGGCCAAGCTGGAAAGCTGGATTCCGGCGACCTACGGCCAGCTGGCGCAATTGGCCCAGCGCTTCCGTGCCCGGGTCAAGGCACGCTTCGCCGATCTGCAGGCGCGGCGCATTTTCTGGGAAGAGGTGTTCCAAGGGGAGGTCGCCGAGAAGGTCTTCTCCGGTCAACCCCAGGCGGCCGAGCAGTTGCTCGAAGCCAAGCTGGCCAGCGAGACGGAAGCCTTCCGGGGCGAGGTCTATCTGGTCGGTGCTGGTCCCGGCGATCCCGACCTGCTGACCTTTCGCGCCCTGCGCCTGATGCAACAGGCCGACGTGGTGCTCTATGACCGCCTGGTGGCCCCGACCATTCTCGACATGTGCCGGCGCGATGCCGATCGCATCTACGTCGGCAAGCGCCGCGCCGAGCATGCGGTACCCCAGGAAGACCTCAATCGACTCCTGGTCAAGCTGGCCCAGGAGGGCAAGCGGGTCCTGCGCCTCAAGGGCGGCGATCCCTTTATCTTCGGCCGGGGTGGCGAAGAAATCGAAGAGCTGGCAGCTGAGGGTATTCCCTTCCAGGTGGTGCCGGGTATCACCGCGGCCAGCGGTTGCGCGGCCTATGCTGGCATTCCCCTGACCCATCGCGACCATGCCCAGTCGGTACGCTTCGTCACCGGCCATCTCAAGGACGGCTCGGCCGATCTGCCCTGGACCGACCTGGTCGCTCCAGGGCAGACCCTGGTGTTCTACATGGGCCTGGTCGGGCTGCCGACCATCTGTGAGCAGCTCGTGGCCCATGGCAAGAACCCGGCGACGCCGGCGGCCCTGGTGCAGCAGGGCACCACGAGCAACCAGAGGGTGTTCACCGGAACACTGCAGGATCTCCCGCAGCTGGTCGCCCAGCATGAGGTGCATGCGCCGACGTTGGTGATCGTCGGCGAGGTGGTCGCGCTACGGGAGAAGCTGGCCTGGTTCGAAGGCGCTGGGACGACGGCCTGATTCCTCAGAGCCTGGTCAAAGTCTCGCGAGCTAGAGCCAATTAAGGCGCAACGACCGACGGGAGTAACAGCCAACGGCTGGCCCGTAGGGTGAGCGCCAGCGAATCAAATAGCTGAGGAGGCAGCGTTTACGAAGGGTAAACGAGCACTCCGAAGCTATTTTCAACGCCGTTTGGCCGACGCGCAGCAGGCTTGAACAGGTTCTCACGCCGATCCCTTGATCCCGGCGCCATGCAAGGCATCTCGGCCATGGGGCCGGTCCAGCTCCAGGGCCGGTCCTTTGGGCACGATGCCGGTTGGATTGATCTGGGCATGACTGCCGTAGTAGTGATGCTTGATGTGCTGGAAATCCACGGTCTCGGCGATACCCGGCCACTGGTGGAGTTCCCGCAGCCAGCCCTGTAGGGCTGGATAGTCGCGAATGCGCCGTAGGTTGCATTTGAAGTGGCCGTGGTAGACGGCGTCGAAGCGAATCAAGGTGGTGAAGAGACGCCAGTCGGCTTCGGTCAGCCAGTCGCCGGTGAGATAGCGCTGCGTCTGCAAGAGCTTTTCGAGGTCGTCCAAGGTGGCGAAAACCTCGTCGAATGCTTCTTCATAGGCTTCCTGGGTGGTCGCGAAGCCGGCGCGATAGACGCCATTGTTGACGGTAGGATAGATGCGCTCGTTCAACTCATCGATACGCGTGCGCAACGCCTCGGGATAGAGATCCAGGCGGTTGCCGGTCAGCTCATCGAAGGCACCATTGAACATACGGATGATCTCGGCGGATTCATTGCTGACGATATGCTCTTCCTGGCGATCCCAGAGCACCGGGACGGTCACCCGGCCGGTGTAGTCCGCCTGGTCGCGTTGATAGAGCTGGTAGAGGCGGTCGAGGTGATAGAGGTCGTCACCACTGGAGCCATTCGCCGGATCGAAGGTCCAGCCTTCCTCGCGCATCAGCCAGCTCACCACCGAGACGCCGATCAGCGATTCCAGCCCCTTGAGCTTGCGATAGATCAGGGTGCGATGAGCCCAGGGACAGGCCAGAGAGACATAGAGGTGGTAGCGACCGGCCTCCGGTTCGAAGCGCTTGGCGCCCTCCGGAATGGCTTGCTCCGGGCGGGCGATCCAGTCACGGCGTTGTGCCTCTTCGCGTTTGAAATGCCCATCCTGGCCATTGTCGTACCAACGGTCCTGCCACTGTCCATCGACCAGTAAACCCATGACGTCATCCTCGTTGCGATGGGCTTAGGAACCCCGACCGAGGTGCGGGGTTCCTGTCTTAGGATCAAAGCGTACGATCACGCGCCGCCCAGCGTCGTTCGGCTTCGCTCTGGGCAGTGGCCTGCTCATACCCTAGGGCGCGCAAGGCGACGGCCAGGGTAGCGATCACCGCCAGGCGGCCATAGGCATCTTCCGCTTCGCCGCGCCAGGCAGCGGTCAACAGCGCCGGGTCAAGGCGCTCCGGTTTGACCTGGCGGCGTTCGGTCAGCGCCGGCCAGCTCTCGTCCCAGGCCTCGCCGCCGCGGGTGCCGTACAGATGGGCGCTAACATCGGGATTGCGCTCGACCTCGCCACCTTCACCCTTGATCACGATGCTGTCGTCACCCAGCAGGCGACTGGCCTCACGATGCACTTCCTGATAGCCCGGGTGGAAGATGCTCTGCAGGATGCTGTGTGCGCCGCTGGGATTGAGCAGCCGTACCAGGGAGTGGATCGGCGAGCGCAAGCCGAGCTGGGCCTTGAGATCGATCATCCGCTGCAGTGGTGGCATCCAGGCGGCGAGCGGCAGGAAGGCCGGCTGGCCTTGGTCGAGCAGGGCGCCGACGCTTTGCCAGTCCTTGGCCGTCTGTAGGCCGAGGTCTGCCAGGCACTGCTCGGTGTAGAGCCTCCCCGCCGTGTGAGTGCCGCCGCCGTGCATGACGACACGTACGCCACTGCCCGCCAGGCACTTCACTGCCAGCAGGTACCAGGGCAGATGTCGCTTCTTGCCTGCGTAGGAGGGCCAGTCGAGATCGACGGTGAAGTTCGGGCGCTGCAGGCGCGCGCGCACGGCGCGGGTGAAGCCGGCCAGTTCTTCGGCGCTTTCTTCCTTGTGCCGGAGCAGCATGAGGAAGGCGCCGAGCTGGACGTCTTCGACCTGGCCATCGAGGATGAGGCCCATGGCTGCTTCGGCCTCGGCTTCGGTCAGACTCCGAGCGCCGCGCTTGCCTTTGCCCAGGGCCCGGACATAGACGGCGAAGGGATGCTCTTCGGGCGTGGTGAAGGTCATAGGCAATTATCCGGTTTCGGCAGGCCGGCGAGTTTGGCGCCGAGCTTGGCCGGCGCCCCCTTGAACAGCAGATTGAGTTGCAGGCTGGTGCCCAGTTCCGGGCCCAGCGTCTGGGCAATGTACTTGATCAGCGGCCGGTTGGCCGGCGACAGCTGGAATTGGGCATAGAAATCTCGCAGCGCCTGGAGTACCTGCCAATGGCGGTCGGTCAGTTCGATGCCTTCCTTGAGCGCCAGCTGCTGGGCGACCTCCGGGCTCCATTGGGAGAGGTCGCGTAGATAGCCTTCGGGGTCAAGGTCGAGAGAGGGCATGCTCAGGTCCAACTGATGACCTTGGCGCAGGTCACGCTCAGGTCGACGAAAGAGGGGTAGTCGATCAGGGTTACCTGATGTTCCGGCTGCAGCCGCCGCGCCTGGACGTCTTCCGCCAGGGCATAGAGGGCGACGGTGCTGGGCAACTGGGCCAAGGCTTTGACGGCGAAGCTGCCTGGGCGCAGGGCCTCGACAGCGCCACCGGTGAGCAGGACGACATCCTCGCCACGCACCACCGCGAGCCCATCCAGGGCAGCGGGGTCCGTCAAAGGCGAGCGGGAAAACAGGTGCAGAGTGGTCAAATGGAAATCACCTGATCATGGTCATGGATCAACGCGGCCAGGGCATCGGGCGCCAGCGGCGTTACCCAGGCAGGCAGTTGCTCTGGCGTGATACCCAGGTGCTGCAGTGCCGCGGCGTCCGCATAGATGGCTTCGACGCCGAACAATGGCAAGGCGGATAGGTTGGCGCTCAAGTCCTTCTGCTCGAGGGCGGTGCTGTCGGCGGCCAGTAACTGGGTCACGCCTGGACCGGCGAACAGCAAGGCCAGGGGCAATTCGAAGGCGCCACCGGCAAGGACGATATCCAGGGCTTCGCGCGGAGCTGAGCCGCTAAGCGCCGGCTGCCGGGTGATGACGAGGGTACTCTTGGCCATTTCAATCGCCTCCGAAGCAGAGCAGACGGTCAGCATCCTGAATGGCTTCATGCAACTGGCCGAGGCCAGAGAGCTGCCAGGGCGCGCGCACGGTCACCGCACCCTCACGTTCGTAGCGCCGTGCCTCGTGCTCGTCCAGCAACCCGCGCTTCAGGGCGGCGGCGATACAGACCACGGCATCGATTTGATGACGTTCGATCAGCTCGCGCCAGCGTCCGGGAAGGTCCAGCTCGTCCTGAGCACTGACCGTGGCATGGGAAGCGTTATGGATGCCGTCGCGATAGAGGAAGAGGCGCGAGAGTTCATGCCCCCCGGCCAGTAGCGCCTCGCAGAAGCGCAGGGCCCGCCGCGCCGAGGGCGCCTGGGGTGGAGAAAGGACAACGATGGCAAATTTCATGTATGTAAAAAGGCCCGCCGAAGCGGGCCTCTTGGGCTACCGCTGATGATCAATCGTTGTTGCTGGCGAATCCGAAGATCTGCAGCAAGCTGATGAACATATTGTAGATCGAGACGTACAGGGTGATGGTAGCCATGATGTAGTTGTCTTCACCACCGTGCACGATGGCGCTGGTCTGGAACAGGATGGCCGCGGCGGCGAACAGCACGAAGCCCGCGCTGATGGCCAGTTGCAGACCGCTGATCTGGACGAAGAACGACAGCACCACGGCGCCCAGCAGGATCCAGAAGCCCGCCATCAGGAAGCCGCTAAGGAAGCTCATGTCCTTGCGGCTGATCAGGGCGTAGGCCGACAGACCAAAGAAGGCCAGGGCGGTCATGCCCGCGGCGGAGGCGATCACGCTGCCACCGTTGGGCAGGCCAAGGTACATGTTGAGGATCGGGCCCAGGGTGTAGCCCATGAAGCCGGTGAGGGCGAAGGTGCTGACCAGACCCCAGCCGCTGTCCCGCGTCTTCACGGTCAGGAAGAACAGGCCGTAGAAGCCGATCAGGACCACGAAGATGTTGGGGTAGGGTAGCCGCATCTGCTGCGAGACGAAGGCGACCAGGCCGCTGAACGCCAGGGTCATGGCCAGCAGGGCATAGGTGTTGCGCAATACACGGCTGACGTCCCGCGGTTGCGCGATGGCAGGGTTGTAGGCGTATTGACGCTCGTTCATGGTGGACTCCAAAGCTCAGTTAACGGTGTGATGTACCGTACGACCCCGAAGATAGCAAATGTTGCTTAAGGATCGCTTGCGACTGTTTGACAGTGTGTTGCCATCAGGTACTATGCGCCCCTCTTACGGAAGTGTGGCCGAGTGGTTTAAGGCAGCGGTCTTGAAAACCGCCGACTCGCAAGGGTCCCAGAGTTCGAATCTCTGCGCTTCCGCCACTTGCATCATCCTGAAAGCCCCGCCTGTCGGGGCTTTCGTGTTTCTGCGCGCAGCGTTTCAGCTAGCCTTTATATGGGTTCGGTTTCCAGCATTTTCAATATGGACGCGTAGCCGCAATTTGAACTGCAAGTTGTTACTTACGGCCTAACACAGGCTTGCAGTCAGGCCGAAAGGCCGCCGTCCATAGGGAGGCGGAGCCGGTCACCGTCCGTGTCGGTGGCCCGTTGGATGATGTACTCGGCGAGGTTCGAAGTCCTGCGCCATGCCATGCCTTGCTGGCAGCCTCAGGCTGCGCCGGCATTGGTCGCACCGATGAAGAGGACGAGGCCCAAGTGGGCACCCGGCGGGCGGCGGCGAGGGAAATGATTGGTCAGTGGCCCGGGACGGGCGATCCAGCCGCGCGGGTACCGGCGGGAAAGCCATGGCGACGGGCAGCGCTGGCGATGGCGAGAGCGGCCAGGCAGAGGGCGAGCACGGCCCAGATCAGGGCGTGCGGGCCGAGGGTGTCCAGCAGCACGCCGCCGAGGATTCCGCCGCCGGCGATGGCGCTGTTCCAGGTCACCACGTTCATGGCCAAGGCCGCATCGGCGCCCGTGCCCGCGGTATCGGCCAAGGCGGTCTGCAATAGGGTCGCGGCACCACCGAACGTCAGGCCCCAGACGAAGATGCCTAGGTATTGCACCGTCACCGAATCGCCACTTAGCCCCAGGATCAGTGAAATCGCGGCGAAGCTAGCCAGGCTCACCAGGACGGCCCGGCGCAGGCTGTGATCGACGATACGACCGGTTATCCAGATACCCAGCAAGGACGCCGCGCCGAAGGTCAGCAGTATCAGGTCAACGCGATCACCAAGGCCGGCCTGGGCCACGAAGGGTGCGATGTAGGTGTAGAGAACGTTGTGGGCCAGCATCCAGGTGAATACCACGCCCAGGATGGCGCGGATGCCGGGGGTGTTGAATACCTGGCGAAGGGGTAGCCGCTGGCCTTCGGTTTGCCCGGGATAGTCGGGCACCTTAGCCACCACCCAGACGATCAGGCCCAGGGTGAGCGCGGACATGGCGGCGAAGGCCAGGCGCCAGCCAAGCAGACCGCCTAGCCAGGTTCCCAGAGGTACGCCAAGGGAAAGGGCGACCGGGGTGCCGATCATGGCGATGGCCATGGCGCGGCCCTGGAGTCGCGGTACCACCAGGCGACGGGCGTAGCCCGCCAGCAGGCTCCACGCGAGCCCGGCCGCGGCACCGGCGGCGAAGCGAGCGATCAGCGTCAGCACATAGCTGGAGGACAGTGCGGTGAGGGTATTGAACAGCAGGAAGCCCAGGATGGTCGCGAGCAGTACACGGCGGCGGCGCCAGCGTGCGGTCGCCAGGGTGAGGGGTATTGCCGCCAGCAACGAGCCGGCGGCATAGGCCGTCACCGTTTGCCCCGCCAGGGCATGGGAGACAGCGAGACCCTGGGCGATCTCAGGAAGCAGTCCTGCCGGCAGGGTCTCGGTCATGATGCAGATGAAGCCGGTCATGGCAAGGGCCAGCAAAGCAGCCACGGGAAGCCGCTCGGGGTTGGGGGTCGACGTCACGACGGGATCTCCTTAGATATATACTGTTCGATACATATCTAAACAGGCGATGTGCGCCATGGTCAATGATTTCTGTATCGTTTAGTATATAAAGCTGGTTATCGAGGAGAGCAGTCATGGCTCAGTTGGGGCGCCCCAGGTCATTCGATCGTACTCAGGCCGTCGACGAGGCGATGCTGCTGTTCTGGCGATACGGCTACGAAGCGACGTCCCTGAGTCGGCTGAAGGCGGCCATTGGCGGCGGTATCACCGCGCCCAGTTTCTATGCGGCCTTCGGTTCGAAGGAGGAGCTGTTCAAGGAGGTGGTCGCGCGCTACATGGCCACCCATGGGCGGGTGAACGATCCTCTCTTCGACGAGGCGCTGGCGCCCAGGGAGGCGATCGTGGCGGCACTCATGCGGTCGGCACGCATGCAGTGTGACGAGCAACTGCCCAAGGGCTGCCTGGTCGCGCTCGGAACCCTGGGTTGCTATGCGGAGGAAGAATCCAGCATTCCACTGCCGTTGCGGCAAGCCCGTGCCAGAACTCGCGAGGGCCTGCTGTCGTGCGTCAGGCGGGGTGTCGCGCGGGGCGACCTCGCGGAGGATACCGATGTGGATGCGCTGGCGGCGCTGCTCGAAGGCTTTCTGTTGGGTATCTCGCCGATGGCGCGGGACGGTGTCGAGTTGGCCGTCATCGAGGGAGCCATCGACCAGGCCGTGAAGCTATGGGATATCAATGCGCGGAAAAAGCGAGAGCCATCATCAAGCTTAACGGCGAGGTGACTCCGACTTTCAGATGGCGACCGTTGGCTGGGACTCGGCAGCGCAGATCCTGCGCTGCTCGTCGGGGGCTACGGTCGAAGGTTTTTGCCGAGCTCACGCCCGAGGGGCGGGCTGCCAGGATCAACTACAGCGCCTTTTTGTATTCCTTATCCAGCTTCTTGTCCTCGCGGTGCCGCTCCTTGTCGAGGTGGTTGTCGGTGCGGTCGGCTTCCTTGCCGTCGTGATTGAGGTCCTTGCGGACATCGCGACCGTCCTGGCGCAGGCTTTTTTCCGTCGGGCTTTCCGCCAGCGTCGGGCCGGCGACCAGGGTGCTCAGCAGGACCGTAATGACTGCAGCAGTGAGAGGGGACTTCATCGAAAGGTTCTCCTGGGATATCTGTCCTAGAGGGGTTTTAAGACAATGCCACGCATCAGTAAAGCCTGAGGCTTGCCTGGACGACGCTGTCCGCTGACAGGCGGTCAGTGGAGCCTCACTTGTCGGCACCGAAGTACTGGGTGCGCAGCTTGCCCGCGGTCTGATCCTCTTCCAGGGACAGCAGGGCCACGGTCACGTCGTGGGTGAGGGGGCTGTCCAGCGGCAGGGCGAAGGCGTATTTGCGCGGTTCGAAGATCTTGCCGACCACCTGGATGGGGAGGGTCGGATGCTGCTGGTCGAAGTACTCCAGCGTGGCGGCGTCGTCGACCACGGCGTCGATCTCCTGCGCGGTCAGGGCGCTCACTGCCTGATCCAGGTCGGTAAAGGCGCGATAGTCGAGGCCGAGGCGGGCGATGTGGTCCTCGGAGAGGCTGCCGGCCTCGACACCGATGCGCTTGCCGGGCAGGTCACCCAAGCCGGTGATGCGGCTGGTGATGCTGTTGACCGTCATGACGCTGGTGACGGTGGAGGTCACGTAGGCCATCACCGCCACGCTGCAGGCCATCCAGAGCGCGGCGAGTACGGTGCCCAGGCTGCCGAAGAGATTCTTGTGGGAGGTCTTGCCGGTCGTGGTCACCGCCATGACGTGGTAGAAGCTGATCGCCAGGCCCGGCCACCATTGGGGCGGAAATTCCTTGTCGAGTCGGCGCTCCACCAGGGTGAGCAGCAAGGTGATGAGCAGCAGCCCGGCACCGAGCCAGGCATAGCTCGTGAGATAGCCGAGTTTGTGCAGGTCATGCAGCAGACTCAGCGGACCGATCTGACGTTCCTCGTTGACCAGGATACGCAGGCCGCCGTTGAACCAGGGTTGGGTGAAGCTCAATTGCTGGGCGCGTTCCGCAGTGACGAAGACGTTGGCGACGGCGATGTCGATGCGCCCGCTACGGGCGGCGCCCAGCAGCTCGGGAAGGGAGGCGGCGCGGACGAATTCGGTCTTGCGCCCGAGCTTGGCCCCGACCGCGTTCCACAGGTCCACCGCCAGGCCGTTGTAGCCGTAGGGACCGGTCATGACGAAGGGCGCGGTGACATAGACGCCGACTCGCAGTGGCGGGGTGGCGACGGGCTCCGTGGCGCGAGCCGAATCCAGGGCGAGCAGCAGGCCGAGCAACCCCAGCCAGAGGGTTCGCCGGGAAAACATCCATTTAGCGAAGGTGAACACGTGCGATCCGCCTGGGGCCTGGTGGTGAGGAATGGCTGCCGTTGACGCCTGTTCCGCTGCCGGCGGAGAGGTGTAATGGCGCTACGCCTGGCTATCGGCTGGGTTTTACCGGGCTTGAGGTGGTGCGGGGCTACCTGAATCCATTCCTGAATGTCTTTGCCGTGGAGCGCGCGCCGCTTCGCCATCGGTGAAGCGGCTGCGTCGAGCGTCCGTGGGGATTAGCCCTTCTTCGTGCCGGCCCAGGCGGCCGCGTCGTGGGGGTGCAGGCTTTCCAGATGGCGGACGTGGATGTTCAGGTTGCGGTAGCTATCGCGCAAGGCCAGCAGCAGGCGGCGGGCGGCGTCTTCGACGAACATCAGGTTGCTGCCGTTGAGGGCGGCGAACGCCTGCTCGTCGGCGCGTTTGACGGCGGTTTGGACCGGAGTGCTCAGGGCGGTCTCGCAACGGTCGATCAGGGGCAGTAGATCGAGGGTGGGCGCGGTTGGCAAGAGGTCTATGCTGACTCGGGCTAGGCTGCGCTGGCTGTGGGGAGTGGCGAGTGAGGCATGCTGGCGCAGCCAGGTGGCGACGGTCGCGGGGCTCAAGGAATCGTCATGGCCATGGTCGTCCAGGAAGGCTCGTTCGATCAGTTGGCGGGACAGGGACGCGGAGCAGGGGCAGGTGGACGAGTAGGTGATCTCGACTCGGGCGCTGAGCTGGAAGACGCCGTTGATCAGGCTGGCGTCGAGACGTACGGGATAGCGTTTCCAGCCGCTGAGCCCGGGTGTCACCAGGGCGGGGCGGCGGACCAGCAGGGCGAAGTCGAGGCGCAGGCGTGCGGCGCGGGAGTCGCAACTGCGGTGGCTGGTGATCATGTCGGCCAGCAGCGAGCGCAGGCGCTCAGGGGTAAGGGGGGCGACCAGGCGATCCAGCAGCTGGTAGAGCCGCGACATATGGATGCCCTTGGCGGTGGCCGAGGGCAGGTCGACCTGGATGTCGGCGCTGGCCGGCCACGGGCCATTGGCCTCGCGCTCGGCGAGGCGGATGGGCAGGTCGATGCCCTGCATGCCGACCCAGTCGAGGGCGGCGGGCAGGGTGGCGGTCTCGCTGAGGGAGACGTCGGGGAGGATGGCGTTCATCGGCAGGGCTCGGCTCAGTGGGGATCGGAGGCCTGGGGCCAGTCGCTGAAGGGGTTGTGCAGCTTCACCCAGGCCTTGGGACCGGCGGCGAGTTCGCGGTCGGTGAGCAGGCAGGCGTCCAGGCGGGCGCGCAGGGCGGCTTCGTCCATGTCCATGCCGATGAGCACCAGCTCCTGGCGCGCATCGCCCACGCCTTCGTGCCATTTCTCCTTGATGATGGCGACGGTCTCTTCATCGTCTGGCCATTGCTCGGGCGGCACCGCGGCCCACCAGCGACCCGCCACGCCGTGACGGGCGACGGCGCCAGCCTGGGACCAGGTGCCGGCGTGGGCCGGGTGGCTGGCCAGCCAGAAATAGCCCTTGGAGCGCACCACGCCAGGCCACTCCTGCTCGACCAGGGCGTAGAAGCGCTCGGGATGGAAGGGGCGGCGCGCCTGGTAGACGAAGCTGGAGATACCGTATTCCTCGGTCTCGGGCGTGTGTTCGCCACGCAATTCCTGTAGCCAGCCGGGGGCCTTAGCGGCTTCGTCGAAGTCGAACAGGCCGGTTTGCAGCACGCGCTCCAAGGGGACTGCGCCAAAGCTAGCCAACTCCAACCGGGCACGGGGATTGAGGCTACGCAGGATGGCCAGCAGGCGGTCGCGGTCCACGGGTTCGATCAGGTCCAGCTTGTTCACCACCAGGACGTCGCAGAATTCGATTTGCTCGATCAGCAGGTCGACCACAGTGCGTTCGTCTTCTTCGCCGAGGGACTCGCCACGCGATTGCAGGGAGTCGCTGGAGGCGTAGTCGCGCAGGAAGTTGAAGGCATCCACCACGGTGACCAGGGTATCGAGCTGGGCGACGTCGCCCAGGCAGCGGCCATCTTCGCCGGCGAAGGTGAAGGTCTCGGCCACGGGTAGCGGCTCGGAGATGCCGGTGGATTCGATCACCAGTTGATCGAAGCGACCGTCGCGGGCAAGGCGTTCCACTTCCAGCAGCAGGTCTTCGCGCAGGGTGCAGCAGATGCAGCCGTTGCTCATCTCCACCAGCTTTTCCTCGGTGCGCGACAGCTCGGCGCCACCGTCGCGGACCAGGGCGGCGTCGATATTGACTTCGGACATGTCGTTGACGATGACCGCCACCCGGCGACCCTCGCGGTTGTTGAGGATGTGGTTGAGCAGGGTGGTCTTGCCGGCGCCGAGAAAGCCGGAGAGCACGGTGACGGGGAGTTTCTTGCTGGGAAAGGCGGCTTGGGCGGTCATGGCTATCACGGTTGAGGGTCGATGGAAGGAAATGCATTCCGGTAGTAGGAATAAGGGAGAATGCTAAAATATGTTATAACATAACATTTTAGGCCGATAAATACGGCCTCGCGAGATCACCCTTGGAAGGCCTGGACGCTGGGTGCGACCAGGGGCCTGATCCCAGGCGTTCAGTCCTATGGCGGTGGAAGCGCCCCGTCAGACGTGCTGACCGCCGTTGATATGGATCTCGGCGCCATTGATGTAGCAGGAGCGTTCGCTGCAGAGGAAGTAGATGGTCTCGGCGACTTCGTCGGGGGTACCCAGGCGTTTGAGGGGGACTTCGGCTTCCACCAGGCCGTCGGTACCTGGCGAGAGGATGGAGGTGGCGATCTCTCCGGGCGCGATGGCATTGGCGCGCACGCCGCGTGGGCCGAATTCGTGGGCCAGTTCGCGGGTGAGAGCGGCCAGGCCTGCCTTGGATGCCGCATAGGCCACGCCGGCGAAGGGATGGACCCGCGAGCCGGCGATGGAGGTGACGTTGACGATGCTGCCCTGAGCCGCTTCCAGTTCCGGCAGCAGGGCGCGGGCGAGCAGGGCGGTGGAGACCAGGTTGACGTTGAGCACATGGGTCCAGGTCTCGGCATCGGAGGCGAGCACGCCCAGCCGGCTGCCGTCGGCGCCCTTGGGCGAGATGCCGGCGTTGTTGACGAGGGCGTGCAGCTTGCCACTGGGCAAGCGTTCGCGAACGGTGGCGACCAAACGGTCGATCTGGGTGAGGTCGGCCAGGTCGGCCTGGATATGGGCGTCACGCGCTTGCGGCCAGCCGCATTCTTCGGAGAAGGGGTGCCGGGACACGGTGAGCAGGCGCCACCCGAGGTTGCTAAACAGCTTGACCGTGGCGTGGCCGATACCGCGGCTGGCGCCGGTGAGCAGCATGGTGCGTTGGGTCATGAGGGCTCCGGATTGCAGCACAGGGGGCCGAGGTCGGGCAGGATAACGGCTCCGACCGCTGACAAGCCGGTTCACTATGCCGACGCCGGGCGTAGGCGGCAATCGACGTGGCAAGACATCACCGCTGGCGGACGGCGAGGTCGCAGGCATCTTCCGCGTTGGGCGCCAGGCCTCTGCGAATCGGCGGGGGCGGTCTTGACTACAGACCGCCCCCGCCGCGACGGTGTAACTGCCAGGACGGACGTCATTCATGTCCGCCCTGGCGCCGTCAGGATCGCCGAGAGCCCTGCCTAAGGGCGTGTAATCGGCTCAGCTGAGCCACCAGATACTCCGCATCGCGGGCCACGCCGCTGAAGCGTCCGGAGCCCCAGGTGTGCAGCCAGGGCAGTCCGAGGAAATACAGGCCCGGTTGCGCGGTAACGCCACGCGTGTGGCCCGGGTAGCTGCGCCCATTGAACACCGGTACGTCGACCCAGCTGAAGTCGGGCTGGAAACCGATGCACCAGATGACGCTGGTGATGCCGGCACTACCCAGGTCCAGGGTAGTGGGCAAACCTTCGGGACGCCACAGGGGCTCGTAGGGACCGCCTGCCGGTGCGTCGATACCCTGCTGGGCGATGTACTGGTCGATGCTGGCATTGATGCGGTTGTAGACGGCATCCGCCGCATCCAGCTTGGCCTCCAGATCCGCGGAGAACGTCAGTACCTCGCCTTCCAGGCCGTTCAGACGCCCGAAGAGCTGCATGCCCTCCAGGGCGAAGCGCCGTAGATCGATGTCGCGTCCGCCATCGCGTCCGGTGACGTAATGATTGGTGTTGTCGCGCACGCCCTCGCGCAACGGGTGGGCGTCGACGCCGATCTCGTAGTAGCCCATCTCGGCCAGCCAGTCGACCACGTCCTTGCCGCGATAGTGACGGGCACAGCGGGGTGCATCACCGACAGCGAGGTACACCTGGCGGCCGGCGAGATGCAGGTCTTCGGCGATCTGCGCGCCCGACTGGCCAGAGCCGACCACCAGCACGGCACCAGGCGGCAAGGCCTGGGCGTTGCGGTATTGTTCGGAATGCAGCTGGACGATAGGCGCCGGCAGGCGCTCGGCCAGCCGGGGGATGATCGGAATGTGATAACCGCCACTGGCGACGATCACCTGATCGGCGCTGAACTCCCCGGCGCTGGTGTCGAGCCGATACCCACCCTCTGGGCGCGTCACCAGGCGCTGGACCGCGACACCCTCGCGCACCGGCGCCTGGACCTTGGCGATGAAAGCCTCGAGGTAGGCGATGATTTCGGCTTTCTTCATGAAGCCATGGGGATCGGGGCCGTCGTAGGGATGACCTGGCAAGGCGCACTGCCAGTTTGGCGTCACCAGGCAGAAATTGTCCCAGCGCTGATTGCGCCAGGTGTGGGCCAGGGAGTGCTTTTCCAGCACCAGATGATCGATATCCTGTTGCTGCAGGTAGTAGCTGGCGGAAAGCCCGGCCTGGCCACCGCCGACGACAATGGCGCTGTAATGGGTCATGCGCAATTCCTCGTTCAGATATCGCCGAAGGCAGCTGGGTTGCCGGTTGTCTGGCCCTGTTGCTGGAGTTCGAGCACCTCGACCTGCAGGTCATCGCCGTCGGTATAGGCGCGTGCCTGCCGGCGCAACTCGCCCAGGCTGTCCATGGCGGAGCTGCAGTAGAAGCCCTTGACCTCCTTGACCCGCTCGGAGGCGGCGTGCAGACCACTTTCGGCACGCTGCAGGAATTCGCTCAGGGGGTAGCGCCGACCGCTTTCCAGGTGCCGGCCAATGCTGGTCGAAGGAGAGTAAGCGGTGCTTTCCTGGCCATCGGGCCAGCGCAGGCGGATGATCACGGCGGGCATATCAGAACTCCTCGGCCTGGCTGAAGCCGGTGAAAGAATGGTCGTGCAGATTCCAGAATTCGGCGCATTGCTGGTCCAGTTGGACGGTCAGCCGGGCGCTGGCGTCGATCCGGCCGATGGCCGCACAGTGCAGGCCTTCCCGGGCGAAGGCGGTGGTGACGGCGGCCAGATCCTGGTCGGCGAGGGTCAGCAGGAAGCCGTAGCTCGGGAAGGCGCGCAGCCAGCGTTCCAAGGGAGCGTCGGCGGGGCGTGGAACCTTGGCCAGATCGAGCTGGGCGCCACAACCGGTGGGCTCGAGCAGCATCAGCAGCGTGCCCAGCAAGCCGGCATTGCTGATGTCCTTGGCCGCTTGCAGCAGACCGGCCTCGGCCAATTGCGGAATGACCTCGAGCTTGGCGCGCAGGCGGGCCGGCGCGACCTCTTCGAAGGCCTTCCAGTAGGGGGCATCGCCATGCCAGCGGCCGTCGAGATCGACCACCATGGCCAGGCACTGGCCGGGGCGTACATGCAGGGTCGACAACAGGCGACGGGCCCAACCGGTGATGGCCACCGCCAGGGTGGTCGGATGCTCGGGGCCCTGGCTGGTATGGCCGCCGGCTAGGCGCACGCCATAGGCCTGGCAGGCCGCACGCATGCCGGCGAGCAGTTGGTCGGCCGCTGCCGTGTCGTGATGCCAGTAGGCGTTGACCACGGCGGCGGCGCGACCACCCATGGCGGTGATGTCGCTGACATTGGCCATCACCGCCGACCAGCCGGCGAACCAGGGCGCCTGGGCGACGAAATGCGGCAACATGCCTTCGATGGCCAGCAACAGATACTGATCACCGCAGCGCAGGGCCGCGGTGTCGTCGCCGGGCAGGGCGTAGCGAGCCTCGTCTTCACCGTCCATTGCAGCAGGCGCCAGGGCCTGGGCGGGACGCTGGATCGCCTGCTTGGCGTGCATGGCCGCGCTATCCTTCAGGGTGTCGAGCAGCGCCGACAGGTCAACCATCATGACGTCGACTCCGCCGCGGGACCAGCGCCACCTGGCGCGGCAGGATGGGATAGCGGTCCAGGCGCGCCTGCATCAACACATGGGGATGGCCCAGGAGTTCCAGGGTGTCCAGGGTTTCCCAGTGCAGCTGGTGGAAGTAGCTTTCATTGGCTTGTTGGACCGTGGCCAGGAAGGTCTGGCAACCCAGGTCGAGGGCGCGTGCGACCGCCTCGTTGACCAGCGCCTTGCCGATCATGCTGTGGCGGCGGTAGGCCCGTTCCACGCACAGGCGACCGCCATACCAGACGCCTGGCGACTCCTGGTAAATGCGCACGGCGCCGACGATCTGCTCGGGCATCCCGTAGTGATGGGTCACGGCGACGATGGGGATGGCGCCGAAATCTTTAGCGTCGCGATCCTGTTCCAGCAAGCGCTGCTCGTCCGCGAAGACCGCCCGCCGCAGGGCATAGTAGACGGCGCGCTCCCAGACCTCGGTCGCCGGCTTGACCAGCAGGTCGCCGGCGAGGAAGTCGCTGAAGGTATCGTTGGTCAAGGCAAAGGCATGTTCGGCCATGGACGTCTCCTCTTATTCGTGGCGCTTGAGTGCCGAACAGGCGCCACACTTGGCGCAGCCGGCCTTGATCTGCTCGGAGTGCAGGCCATGGCGGCGCAGGCTGGCACCCACCCGTGGATACAGGCGTTGCATGAAGGCGCTGTCCGGCTTGGGGTGTCCTGCCAGCGGCGTGCCGTCGATGGGCACGAAGGGCACCACGAAGGGGTAGACGCCCAGGGCGGCCAGCCGCTCGCTCATGGCGACGATGGCGTCCTCGCTGTCGCCCAGGCCCGCCAGGATGTAGGTGCTGACCTGGCCGTGGCCGAACACCTTGACCGCCGCTTCGAAGGCGCTGAAGTAACGCGACAAGGGCACCTCGGCCTTGCCGGGCATGATGCGCTGCCGGACGCTGTCGGTGACCGCTTCCAGGTGCATGCCCAGGGAGTCCACGCCGCTGTCCTTGAGGCGGGTGAACCAACGGTCGTCGTCGGGTGGCTCGCATTGCGCCTGGATCGGTAGCTCGACCGCCGCGCTCACGGCCGCGGCGGATTCGCAGAGGATCGCCGCGCCGCGATCCGGGGTCTGCGGCGTGCCGGTGGTCATCACCAGGTGCTTGACGCCGTCCAGCTCAACCGCGGCCTTGGCCACCGCCGCCAGTTGGGCGGGACGCTTGCGGGCGATGGTCTTGCCGGCGGCGAGCGACTGATCGATGGCGCAGAACTGGCAGGCGCTGGCGGCATCGTTCTTGCGGATGCAGTGTTGCAGCAGGGTGGTCGCCAGCACCTCCTTGCTGTGCAGGGTGGCGATTTTCCAATAGGGAATGCCGTCGTCGGTGCTCAAACCATAGAACCGTGGCACGCGCGGCAACTCGACCCGGCCGATCTCGCGGCCTTGGCGAAAGATCAGGGCCTGGGCGCCGCTGGCGTCGGGTACGGCACTGTAGGGGGAGTCCAGCGAGGCGGTATTGAGCATCGGTACCATGGCCGTGTGCTCGCCCAGGCTGAGTGCCTTGTGGTCGGAAGGGCCGGCGCCGCCCTTGCGGGCCAGGCCATCGGCACCCTGCCAGCGCACGCCGTGGCATTGCAGCTCGGCCAGCAGATCGGTGGCGATCACCTGGCTATTCATGGCTGGTTACCCCGGTGCGCTCCTGGACATGGGGGGCGGGACGCCGGTCGATCATCAGGCTCAGCAGCTCGGGCCGGCTGTAGTGACCGACCGAATCCATCATCCGCTTGCGCTTGTCGATCAAGGCGAAGTCGAGGTCGGCGATGATCGGGCCCTCGCCCGCGGTCTTCTGCGCCAGCACCTTGCCTTCGGGACTGACGATGGCGCTGAAGCAGCCGCCGGAAATCGGTTCGAGCGGGCAGCCGGTATCGGCCATGATCCGCGCCTGTTGCTCGGCGTCCAGCCAGGCGGTGGCATTGACGACGAAGCAGCCGCTTTCCAAGGCGTGGTGGCGGAGGGTAGCCTCCATCTGCTCGGCGAAGATGGGGCCGACCAGGGAACCCGGGAACATGGCGGCGTGGATCTGCTCGCCATCGGCCATCAGCGCATAGCGGGCCAAGGGGTTGTAGTGCTCCCAACAGGCGAGTGCCCCGATGCGGCCCACGGCACTGTCGACGGCGCGCAGTCCGGAGCCGTCGCCTTGGCCCCAGACCATACGTTCGTGGTAGGTCGGGGTAATCTTGCGCCGGTGCTGGATCAGACTGCCATCGGCATCGAACAACAATTGCGCGTTGTAAAGGGTGCCACCGTCGCGCTCGTTGACGCCGATACAGGCGACGATCTGCGCCTCGCGGCAGGCTTCCGCCAGCTGCTGGGTCACGTCGCTGGGAATGGTCACCGATTCCTCCAGCAGTTGCAGGTGCTGCTTGCCCATGGTGAAAGGCGGCTGCACGAAGGAGAAATAGGGGTAATAGGGCACCACGGTTTCCGGAAAAACCGCGAACTGCACCCCGTCGCGACCGAGTTCGAGGAGTTGCTGGCAGAGTTTGTCGACGGTGCCCTGGCGCGAGTAGAGCTGAGGACTGAACTGCACGGCGGCGGCGCGGATGATGGTCATGCTGAGGTCCTGATGGTCGAGGAGAGGTACCCCGCGACGACGCCTTTGGCCGCCGCGACGGGGAGTCCGCAGACGCCTCAGGCGGTCCAGGTGTCGATGATCAGCGCGCCTTCACGGCGCATCAGCAGGCGCAGGTCCATCACGTCCAGCGGATTGATCGGACGAATGCCTTCGATCAGGGCCTTTTCAGTCTGGCCGTACAGGGCTTGCAGGGCGAAACGGCAGGCGTAGACCTCGCCGCCTTCGCCGATGAAGGCCTTGATCTGGTTGTTGACGGCCAAGTGACCGGGGAAGGCTTCGGCGCCCAGGGTAGGGAAGCCGCGCTGTACGCCGAGCTGCACGCCTGGTCCGTAGAGCAGGATCTTGGTTTCGAAGCCCTTGCGCAGCAGGCGCTTGGCCTGCAACAGGTTGACCAGCCCGATGGAGCCTTCGAAGGCAATGGTGTGGAAGGTCAGCAGCGCCTTTTCACCCGGTTCGGCCTTGACGTCTTCGAAGACCTTCTCTTCGTAGTTGACCAGGAAGTCACCATCTTGGTACTGGGCAATGTCCACGGTTGGCATGGGTGTTCTCTCCGCTAGGGTCACGAGGGCGGTCGCCGGAGTGGCGACTCGGTCTGCCTAGGCAAGAGCGAAGGACGTGCCAGCCTGGATAGATATTTCCTGGAGAATGCCAGGTCATTGATTCTGCTTGAGTTTCCGATCTGATACGGTTTTTGTCGGGGTGTTCTGCCTCTGTTCGATCGCTACGCAAAGGCGTAGAACTACGATTTTTCGTACTGATCGTTGCGAGATTCCGTAGATGATCGAGACCGATTGCCTCACTGACTGGGCCGATCTGGCGTATTCCTCCCGCCACATGGTGTTCGAGCATTGTGCGGATGCCATCGTCCTGCTCGACCCCTATGCGGATCGCTTCGGTGACCTGAACATCGCGGCGTGTCAGCTGCTGGGTTATCCGCGGCAGAACCTGCTGACGCTGCCCGTCAGCAAGCTGTTCGGCCATCAGCTGGCCGATCTCATCGTGTTCAGCCAGGCCGTGATCGAAAAGGGCCGCGGCTGGACCGACGAGCTGAGCTGCACCTGCAAGAATGGCGAGCGCATGCCGCTGGAAATCACCGCCACCAGCCTGCACCTCAAGGGGCGGCAGCAGCTCATCCTGGTGCTGCGCGAGCAACGGCGGCAGCGTTTCCAGCTGGATCAAGCAGAAACCGAGCGCACCATGCGGGGTGGATTGATCGAATGGCGCACCATTCTCAACCTGTTCAAGGAGACCGAGCGCGACAACCAGCTGTTGCTCAGTGCCGTCGGTGACGGCATCTACAGCATCAATTGCGAGGGGCTGGCCACCTTCGTCAATCCGGCGGGCGCGCGCATGCTCGGCTGGGAGCCGGAGGACATGATCGGCAAGAACATCCACCTGATTCATCACCACAGCCATGCCGACGGCTCGCACTATCCGGTCGAGGAGTGCCCGATCTATCGCGCCGTACACGATGGCGTGGTCCATGAAGGCCGCCAGGAAGTTTTCTGGCGGCGGGACGGCAGTTGTTTTCCGGTGGAATTCACCAGTACCCCGGTGATCTCCGACAGCAAGCTGGTCGGGGCGGTGGTGGTGTTCCGGGATATCACCGAGCGTCGCAGCATGGAGCGGCAGTTGACGAATGCCTTGGAGGAGTTGCAGCAACTCAAGCAGCGTCTCGAAGAACAGAACGCCTATCTCCAGGAAGAGATCCACATCGAGCACAGCTACCGCGAGCTCGTCGGGCAAAGCGAGCCGATCCTGAAGATCATCAAGCAGATCGACGTGGTCGCGCCTACCGACGCCAGCGTCCTGATCCATGGTGAATCGGGCACCGGCAAGGAGCTGATCGCCCGGGCCATCCACCAGGCCAGCCGGCGCAGCGCCCAGCCGCTGATCAGGGTCAATTGCGCGGCGATTCCGGCCGAGCTGTTCGAGAGCGAATTCTTTGGCCATATCCGCGGGGCCTTCACCGGGGCGGTGCGTGACCGGGTCGGGCGCTTCGAGTTGGCGGACGGCGGGACCCTGTTTCTCGACGAGATCGGCGAGATCCCCCTCGACCTGCAGAGCAAGTTGTTGCGCGTCCTGCAGGAAGGCCAATTCGAGCGCGTCGGCGAAGAGCGTACGCGCAAGGTGGATGTGCGTATCGTGGCGGCGACCAATCGCAACCTGCGCGAGGAGGTCCAGGCCAAACGCTTTCGCGAAGACCTGTATTTCCGCCTGAATGTCTTCCCCATCCATTCACCCGCACTGCGGGAACGGCCGATGGATATAGCGCCCCTGGCGCTGCATTTCATCAGCGAGATCGGCAAACGCCTGAATCGCCCCGGCCGGCGCCTGCGAGCGATGGATCTGGCGCGGCTGCAACGCTATCCCTGGCCGGGCAACATTCGCGAATTGCAGAACGTCATCGAGCGGGCCTTGATCACCGCGCAGGACAACCAGCTCAGTATCGATCTGCCCGAGGAAGGCGGCGGAATCGCGCCACGGCGCGTCGTCGTCGAATCGAGTGCTGCCATTCTGACCGATATGCAGCTGCGCGACCTGGAGCGGGAGAACACCCTGGCGGCGTTGCGCGCCTGCCAGGGTAAGCTCTTCGGCAAGGAAGGTGCCGCGCAACTGCTCGGGATGAAACCCACGACCCTGGCCTCTCGGCTCAAGCGGCTGCAGATCGATACCGGTCAGCTGTAGTGCGGGGAACCCCTGGAGCTGCCTTTCAGCAGGCCACCGCCGCGCCAGGTGCGCCTGGCGCACTGGGCCAACGTTTCCTCGCTCGTCTTCCGCCGGTTGATGGCGACAACGTATCGGCAGCGGCTGCGTAGTCCCGATCCTACCCGGACGGTTCTGTCCCGCGCTCTGCGGGCCGGCGATCACTTGTTGCCGGTGGTAGAGATCGCTGTTCGGCAGTCCTGGCTTGCCTACGAGAGGTGATCTGGCCGTACCTTCGCTTACGGAAGAGGGGAGCGGTGCCGAGCAATTAGCTGCGTCGAGGGGATGGTCGCGGCAGTCTGCGGACAGCTCGACCGGCTCCGCGCGCCGAAGATGGCTCCAGACCTGAGCAACCTGGAGTCTCTCGCGATGACCGGATCCTTCATCCAAGTGCCGACCCCCGCCGGCACCTTCGATGCCTACTTCGTACCCTCCATCGACGGTCGCGGCCCGGGCATCGTCCTGTGCCAGGAGATCTTCGGCGTCAACGCCGCCATGCGTGCCGTGGCCGATCAGTTGGCCGAGGAAGGCTACAGCGTGCTGGTGCCCGACCTTTACTGGCGCCAGGCGCCGCGCATCGAGCTGGGCTACACCCCCGAGGATTTCGAGAAGGCCTTCGGTCACTACCAGGCCTTCGACGAGCACCTGGGCGTGGTGGATATAGGCGCTGCCCTCGCTCATCTACGTACCCTGCCCGCCGTGAGCGACGCCGGCCTCGGCGTGGTGGGCTACTGCCTGGGGGGCAAGCTCGCCTATCTGGCCGCCTGCCGGCTGCCGGAGGTAGCCTGCGCCGTCGGCTACTACGGGGTTGGCATCGAGAAGGCCCTGGTGGAGCTGGAAGGCCTGCGTGGGCGACTGGTGCTACATTTCGCCGAGGCCGACCAGTTCTGTCCGGCGCCGGCGCGGGAAGCCATCCTGGCGGCCCTGGCCGAGCGGCCCGGCACCGAGGGCTACGTCTATCCGGGTGTCGACCATGCCTTCGCCCGGCCCGCCGGCCACCACTACGACAAGCCCGCCGCGCTGCTGGCTCACGAGCGCACCATCGCCGCGCTGCGCCGCACCCTTGGCCCGGACTACAACCTCTCGGCGCTGTGGGAAGAGCACATCCGCCACGAATTCGATACCCGCGACGTGCCGGCGACCATGGCCACCATGGTGCCCGAGCCCTACGTCAACCATATCCCGACCATGACCGGCGGGGTGGGTTATCGCGAGCTGGCGCGCTTCTATCGCTATCACTTCGTGCACGGCAATCCCAAGGACATGCAGCTCACGCCGATCTCGCGCACCGTGGGCGCTTCGCAGATCGTCGACGAGTTCGTCATGAGCTTCACCCACGACGAGGCCATCGACTGGATGCTGCCCGGGGTGGCGCCCACCGGACGCTATGTCGAGATACCCATGCTGGGCGTGGTGAAGTTCCGCGGACCCAAGCTCTACCACGAGCACATCTATTGGGACCAGGCCAGCGTGCTGGTGCAAATCGGCCTGCTCGACCCTGAAGGCCTGCCGGTGGCAGGCGCCGAGACCGCGCACAAGCTGCTCGACGAGACCCTGCCGTCCAACACCCTGATGCCGAGCTGGGCTTCCAGTGCCGGCAAGTCCATCGAGGAGTGAGGCCATGAGTCTGCATTCCCTCGAAGGCAAGGTGGCGGTCATCAGCGGCAGCGCCACCCTGATCGGCCAGGCGGTGGCCGAGGCGCTGGTCGCGGCCGGCGCCCGGGTGACGCTGCTGGACATAGATCCCAAGGGCGCTGCCGGTGCCGAGGTTCTCGGCGCGGCGGCCTGCTTCCAGACCGTGGACCTGACCGACGACGCGGCCCTGGCGAAGGCGGTGGCGAGGATCCGCGAACGCTTCGGCGCGGTGGACTTTCTGGTCAACCTGGCCTGCACCTATCTCGACGACGGCCTGGCCTCGCCGCGTGGCGACTGGCTCAAGGCGCTGGACGTGAACCTGGTGTCGGCGGTGATGCTGGCCCAGGCGCTACACCCGGATCTCAGGGCGCAACGGGGCGCGGTGGTCAATTTCACCTCCATCTCCGCCGGCTGTGCCCAGGCCGGACGCTGGCTCTATCCGGTGTCCAAGGCGGCGCTCAAGCAGCTGACCCGCTGCATGGCCCTGGACCTGGCGCCGGACGGCATCCGCGTCAACTCGGTGTCGCCGGGCTGGACCTGGTCGCGGGTGATCGCCGAGGTCAGCGGAGGTGATCGCGCCCACGCCGACCGCGTCGCCGCCGACTTCCACCTGCTGGGTCGCCTGGGCGAGCCGGCGGAGGTGGCCCAGGTGGTCGCCTTCCTGCTATCGCCGGCGGCGAGTTTCGTCACCGGCGCCGACTACGCCGTGGACGGCGGTTACTCGGTCATGGGTCCGGAGCGCAACCAGCCGGCCATTCCACGCCTCGCCGAACGGGAGTGATGCCATGCACAACCCCTTCTGGCGCCTGTTCAACGGTTTCACCCCCACCCGTCATTCGACTCCCCGGAGAACCTCCATGCGTCGCATCGCCATCGTCGGGGCCGGCCAGGCCGGCCTGCAACTGGGCCTGGGTCTGCTCGCCCAGGGTTATCACGTCACCCTCACCACCAACCGCACCGGCGAACAGGTGCGCGGCGGCAAGGTGATGTCCAGCCAGTGCATGTTCAACAATTCGCTACAGACCGAGCGTGACCTGGGGCTGAATTTCTGGGAAGACCAGTGCCCGGCGGTGGAAGGTGTCGGCCTGGCCGTGCCCGATCCGGTACATCCCGAGCGCCCGGCCTTCCAGTGGAGCGCCCGCCTGGAGCGCTATGCCCAGGCAGTGGACCAGCGACTGAAGATGCCGGCCTGGATGGACGAATTCGAGCGCCGCGGTGGCGAACTGGTGATCCAGGATGTCGGTTTGCCTGAACTTGAAACCCTGGCCGCCAGCCATGACCTGACCCTGCTCGCCGCGGGCAAGGGCGAGGTGGTCAACCTCTTTCCCCGCGACACCGAGCGCACCGTCTTCCAGCAGCCGCAACGTGCCCTGGCGCTGACCTACGTGAAGGGCATGACGCCCATGTCGCCCTATTCGCGGGTGGCCTTCAATCTCATCCCTGGCGTGGGTGAGTACTTCGTCTTCCCGGCCCTGACCCTGAGTGGGCCCTGCGAGATCATGGTGTTCGAAGGCATTCCTGGCGGCCCCCTGGACTGCTGGCAGGACGTCACCTCCCCGGAGCAGCACCTGGAGCGCAGCCTGGAGATCGTCCGCCGCTTCGCCCCCTGGGAAGCCGAGCGCTGCCAGAACCTGGAGCTCACCGACGCGGGCGGCGTGCTGGCCGGGCGCTTCACCCCCATGGTGCGCAAGCCGGTGCTGCGCCTGCCCTCGGGCCTGCCGGTGTTCGGTATGGCCGATGCGCTGGTGGTCAACGACCCCATCACCGGCCAGGGTTCCAACAACGCCGCCAAGTGCAGCAAGGTCTACCTGGACGCCATCCTCGCCCAGGGCGATGGTGCCTTCACCCCGGACTGGATGCACCAGACCTTCGAGCGCTACTGGGACTACGCCGGCCAGGTGGTGAAGTGGACCAACAGCCTGCTGACCCCGCCACCGCCGCACATCCTCGATCTGCTTGGCGCCGCCAGCCAGTCGCCGGCCATCGCCTCGCGCATCGTCAACGCCTTCGACGATCCCCGCCGTTTCGCCCCCTGGTGGTTCGAGGCGGAGGCCTGCCAGGGCTTCCTACGTGAACACCTGAGCCAGGCTGCCTGAGGAGCCCACCATGACCATAGATGCCCTGGATCTCATCGCTGCCGACCCGACCAATCCCCGGGCGCTGCGTAACCTGCTGGGGCAATTCGCCACCGGCGTCACGGTGATCACCACCCGCGGTCGCGATGGCCGCAAGGTGGGCATGACCGCCAACTCCTTCTCCTCGGTGTCCCTGGAGCCGCCGCTGGTGCTCTGGAGCCTGGCCCGCCAGGCGCCGAGCCTGCCGGACTTCCTGGCCGCCAGCCACTTCGCCATCCATGTGCTGGGCAGCGATCAGCACCAGCTCTCCGGGCACTTCGCGCGGCCGGCGGAGGACAAGTTCGCCGGCATCGCCCATGTCGAGGGCACCGCTGGCGTGCCGTTGCTGGAGGAGGCCGTGGCGACCCTGATCTGCCGCAACCACGTCCAGTACGAGGGCGGCGACCACCTGATCTTCCTCGGTGAAATCGAGCACTACCGACACAGCGGCGGCGAACCGCTGGTCTTCCACGCCGGCCAGTACCGGGTCGCCAGCGCCCATCCCGCACTGGGCGCCTGAGCCCCGGCGGCGCCCGTCGATGCCACTCGGTCGGCGGGCGCTGCCCTTTCGAATCTGCCTTTCGCGAGCACGAACAGCCGTATTCAAGGAGCCTTGCATGACCCGGATTCGCTATCTTTCCCTCGCCGGTGCCCTGGTCGCCGGAACCGCCCAGGCCTATGACCTGCCGGTGGTCAACCTCGGCCTCACCAGCTTTCTCGACGGCGGTCTGCCTGCGGGCAACGGCTGGTACCTGCAGCAGTATTTCCAGAACTACAGCAGCCATCGGCTGACCGATCAACACGGCGACAAGCTGGGGCTGCCGAAGACCCAGCTGGACTACCAGGTATCGGTGACCCAGCTCAGCTACGTATCGGACCTGCGCCTGGGCAACGGCAACCTGGGTCTGAACATGTTGCTGCCGGTGGTGACGCGGATGAAGGTCGACGATGGCCTGAACAACGCCGCCCTCAAGGACCAGGGCGGCATGGGCGATCTGCTGGTTGGCCCGTTCATCCAGTTCGATCCGGTCATGGGGTCGAATGGACCGCGCTTCGTCCAGCGTGTCGAGTTGCAGGTCAATATTCCCACCGGCGAATACGACCGCGACAAGGACATCAACCCCGGCAACCACGCCTGGTCGTTCAATCCCTACTGGGCGGCCACCTATTGGTTCACCCCCAACTGGACCGCCTCGGTGCGCGCCCACTACCTCTACAACTTCAAGAACGACAAGCCGAACTATGCCTTCGGCGACGTCTCCGACATCCAGGCCGGCCAGGCGCTGCACGCCAACTTCGCCACCGAATACGCCGTCACCCCGCAACTGCGCCTGGGCCTCAACGGCTACTGGCTCAAGCAGATATCCGACACCCAGATCGACGGCCACGACGTCTCGGGCCGGCGCGAACAGGTCTGGGCCATCGGCCCGGGCGGCATGTATAGCTTCTCCAGGAACGATCACCTGGTGGCCAACGCCTACTTCGAGCAGGACGCGAAGAATCGTCCCGAAGGCAGCCGGGTGCAGGTGCGCTACATCCATCATTTCTGACCGGGCGGAGTTCAGCTCCCTCCGTCCTTTTCAAGCCTGCCTGGGATGGCAGGCTTTTTTTTGCCTGGTGTTTGATGGATAGGTTTCGCGGCCTGTAGGGGCGGCTCCTGGCCGCGCTAGGCCGGTGGCTACCGCTGCTATGTAGTGCAACGAAGCCCGACCGCGAAAATATTTCAAGTCCTCCAGGCAGTGTCCAGATGACATGAGGGACGGCCGGCGGCCAAGAGGCGAGGTCGGACAGAGCTTCGATGATGGCGCTGTCTTATCCCCACTGAGGGTCCATCGCGGCCATGGGCCGCTCCTACGGTGCATTGGGGTCTGTAGGAGCGGCCCATGGCCGCGATAGGCCGGGTGGCGACTGCTGCCATGTAGTACAACGAAGACTGACCGCGGAAACCCTTCGTGCGCTTCAGCCTGTGTCCGGAGAATGTTACAGGATGCTGGGCAGGCAAGTTCCGCCTCGCTCCTTGGCAGGCGCTTTACGACGGCAAACTTCCAAAGCACGAAGCCCGACAGTCAACCTGCCGGGCTTCGTATGGGGCCTATAACTCAAACTCAGCGGGTGGACGCACTCTGCAGGAATTTCTCGCTATACAGCCGGGTGTCCTCGCCAAGGCCTTGCTGATCGAGCCAGGTCTTGATCGCCTCGACCATGGGCGGCGGGCCGCAGAGGTAGAGGTCGCAGGCCTGGTCGGTGAGGAAGCGGCGGTCGAAGTGCTCGGGGATATAGCCGCTGAGGCCCTGCCAGGCCGGGCTCGGTTGGCTGACCACTGGCTGGTAGTCGAAATCGGCGATGCGCGTGCGATAGGCCTCCAGGCGGGCGCCCTCGCAGAGATCCTGCTCCTGGTTGACGCCATAGAACAGCCGCACCGGCTGGCCGCAGCCGCCTTTCTCGGCCATCTCGTCGAGCATGCCGAGGAAGGCCGACAGACCCGTCCCGCCGGCCACCAGGACCAGCGGCCTTTCCACCTGCCGCAGGTAGAAGCTGCCCAGGGGCGCCTCCAGTTCCAGGGTGAGGCCCGGCTGGCAGCGCTCGCGCAGGAAGTTGCTCATCACCCCGTCCGGCAGCAGGCGGATGAGGAATTGCAGCTGGTTCTGCGCATTGGGCCGGTTGGCGAAGGAGTAGGCGCGCCAGTCGTCGGTGCCGGGGATGCGTAGCCGAGCGTACTGGCCCGGGAGGAATTGCAGCTGTCGCGGCGCGGCGCTGGCGTCCAGGTGCAGGATGGCGGTGGTGGCCGAGACCAGTTCCACCGAGGTCACCTGGGCGGCGATGCGCTCGGGTTCTTCGGCATGACAGAGACTGGAGTCATGGTCGAAGTAGAAGGCGGCGTCGGAGGCCACCCGGGTCTGGCAGGCCAGCACCTTGCGTTGCGCCAGGTCCCGCTCGCTGAGGGCTTCCTCGTCGACGTAATCCTGACTGTAGGCGCCGGCTTCGCAGCGCCCCTGGCAGGTGCCGCAGACGCCTTCGCGGCAGTCCAGCGGCAGGCTGATGCCCTGGCGCAGGGCGGCGTCCAGCAGCAGTTCGTTGGGCTTCACCGCGATGAACAGCGTCTTGCCATCGGCGAAGCTCAGAGCGACGTTGTGGCTCATGGCGGTGGCCTCAGAGGTGGTAGAAGTCGAGCACGGAGTTGATGACGTCGTTGAGCAGCAGCACCTGCTTGCGGGCGATGCGGAAGTCGCCGTCCACCTCGCGCAGGTGATAGGTCACCTGGCCATGGAACTGCTCGGAGACGCCGTGGCGGGTGTAGAGCGTCAGCCAGCCGGCGCGTACCTCCAGCTGACCGTCGTCCAGGCGGGCGACGCGCACGTTGCTGATCTGGTGCAGGGTACGCGGCAGCGGCGTGGAGGCGGCCGACTTGCCGGTGCGCAGGCGGAAGACACGGTCCTCCAGGCCCGAGCGATCGGCGTAGTAGATGTAGGAGAGGCCCTGGGTCGGATCGGTCACGTATTCGTGCTCGCTGATCCACTGCGGCAGGTGGAACACGCTGTCGGTATCGAACAACGCCAGGTAGGAATCCCAGTCCTGGGCATCGCAAAGCGCGGCCTTGCGATAGAGGAACTGTTCCACGGCGTATTGCAGAGTGGGGGTCATGCCGACACCTCCGTCGGTTGCAGGGCTTTGTTGGCCAGGCCGTCGAGCAGGAAGCGCTGCCAGGCGCCGTGCTGGTTCACATAGAGGCCTTCGTGGGTGAATTCGGTACCGGTGAGCACGGGTTGGATGCCCAGCGCCTCGCTGTTCACGGTCGGGCCGGTGGCCCAGCGATGCTGGCCGCGGGAGATGTCGTTCCAGCGCTCCAGCCGCGCCTGGAAGCCACGCTGGGCCTCACGAAATTCCACCAGGTCATCGGGCGTGCCCATGCCGGAGACGTTGAAGAAGTCCTCGAACTGGCGGATGCGATTGGTGCGGTCTGCCGGCGCCTCGCCCTTGACGCCGATGCACTGGCTGATGATCTCGGTCTTGTTCCAGGCCACCGGCCGCACGATGCGCAGCTGGGAGCTGATCTGGTCCATGAAGAACAGGCTGGGATAGATGTTCAGGTTGCGCAGGCGGTGCATCATCCACTCGGCGCGGGCCTGGCCGTATTCCTCGACCAGGCGCGGCATCACGCTGGCGTAGCCGGGGCGCACCGTGGGATTGGGCATGTCGCTGAACAGCAGGCTGTGCCCATTCCTGAAGGAGAACCAGCCATCGTCGGTCTCGGCATCGCCGGCGCCGAGCTTGCTGTAATCCAGGGTGCTGCTGGCGCCGCCTTTCTCGGCGTTGACCTGCTGGCGGTGCTGCACCGTGGAGACGTAGTTGTAGTGCACGGTGCTGACGTGATAACCGTCGAGGCCATTCTCGTTCTGCAGCTTCCAGTTGCCGTCGTAGGTGTAGGTGGACTTGCCCGGCAGGATCTCCAACTCGCCGGTGGGTGACTGGGCGACCATCATGTCGAAGAACAGCTTGGCATCGCCCAGGTAGTCTTCCAGCGAATCGCTGCCCTGGGTGTCGAGGCTGACGAAGACGAAGCCCTTGTAGCTTTGGATGCGCGCCTTCTTCAGGCCGCGGGTGGCCTTGTCGAAGCCGTCGGGGTATTCGCCCGGCGCCTTGACTCTCACCAGGCGGCCGTCGCTCTTGTAGCACCAGGCATGGAAGGGACAGGTGAAGGTGGACTGGTTGCCGCGGGCCACGCGGGTGAGGGTCGCGCCGCGGTGCTGGCAGGCGTTGATCAGCGCATGCAGCTCGCCGTTGCCGTCGCGGGTGATGATCAGCGGCTGGCGCCCCGCGCGCATCGTCACGAAATCATGGGGCTTGGCGATCTCGCTTTCGTGGCAGGCATAGATCCAGACCTTCTCGAAGATCAGCTCCATTTCCAGCTCGAACAGCTCGGGTTCGGTGAACAGATCACGGGCGATGCGATAGACGCCGTCGGCCGGACGGAAGTCCAGGCAACCTTGGATGTAGTCCTGCCATTGGGCAATGCTGCGGGTGCTCATCAGGGGTGTCCTCTTGGGTGAGACTCGCCTCGATTGAAGCCCCGCGCCGGGTGCCGCTCTATCCGCTTTTTCAGCGATTGCTAGCCGGATTTTTTCGCTCACCGGCCTGGCCTGCACTCAGCGGATAGTGGCAGCGGCTCGCGGCGTGCAGCATGGAACCTACAACCGGAGGGCAGCATCATGCAGCAGGCGAATTTCGAGGTGCAGACGCGTAGCGGCCAGGTGAACGAAGCCTGTCGCTGGATGAGTGCAGTCTGCGGTCCCCATCGTCTGGAAGCGCGCAGCGGCGCCGAGCTGAGCTTCCACCACCAGGGCGTGCGGCTGCCGGGGCGGTCCACCGTGGTGGGGCGCATCGGCTACGGCGCGGCGGTGCAGATCGGCATCGAGGCGCTGGACGCCTACAGTCTCAGCCTGCCGCTGCAGGGCCGTCAGTCCCTGGCCAGCCGTGGCGCGCGCGTCCGTTCCGACAGCCACTGCGGGGTGGTGGTCTCGCCCCACGAATGGCAACGGCTGGACATGGCTGCCGACTGCTTCAAATTGCAGGTGGTGATCCGCCGTGAAGCCCTGCAGGAAGTGGCCCAGACACTGCTGGGACGGCCGTTGGACGAGCCCCTGAGCTTCTGCAGCGAGATGGAACTGGCGCGCCCGTCGGTGGCGGCCTGGTGGCAGGGCGTGCGCCAATTGCTGGAAGGCTGGAGCGGGGTGCAGGCGCTCTATGGACAACCGGCGCTGGCGAACGACCTGGAGGTGATGCTGCTCAAGGGCCTGCTGCTGGCCCAGCCGCATAACTATTCGGCGAGCCTGGCGGAGGGCGCAGACAGTGGCTATCCCGAATTCCTGCTACGCGCGCGACGCTACCTGGAGAGCCATGCCCGCGAGAATCCCTCCCTGGAGTGCCTGGAGCAGGTCGCGGGAGTTTCTCGCGCCAAGCTCTATGCCAGCTTCCGCCGCTACCACGGCCAGCCGCCCATGGCCTATCTCAAGCGCCTGCGGCTGGAGGGGGTGCGGCGATTGCTGCTGGCGCGCCGCGAGGGTGCCAACGTCTCGCGCATCGCCCTGGACTGGGGCTTCGAGCACCTGGGACGCTTCGCCAGCGACTACCGCCAGACGTTCGGCGAAACGCCATCCCAGACCCTGGCGGGGCGGCGTTTCAACTAGCCGATAGCGCACCGCGAAAGCGGCGGGTCTCCGAAGGAGATTCGCCGTAGCGGCGCTTGTATTCCTGGGCGAAGCGCCCGAGGTGTGCGAAGCCCCATTTGTAGGCGGTATCCGTCACTGACTCCACGCGGCCGCTGCGCAATTCTTCGTTGACCCGCTCAAGGCGGAGGTCGCGTAGATAGTGCATCGGCGTGGTGCCGCGATAGGTGCGGAAGCCGGCGAACAGGGTACGCACGCTGACGCCGCCGTGCTCGGCCAGTGTCTCGACGCTCAGCGGCTCGTGCAGGTGCTCGGCGATGTAGGCCTCGATGCGCTTGATGAAATAGGGCGAGACATTGCGCTCGCGGGTGCCTTCCAACTGGCCGTGCAGGGAATGTGGCTGGCCGTAGAGCAAGGCATTGAGCAGCGAGGATTCGAATTGCTTGAGCACCAGTGGCTGGTGGATCGGATGCGCCGGATTGGCCAGACCATCCATCAGCAGGCCGAGCAGTTGCAGGAAGTAGGCGCCGCCGGCTTGGCGCAGGTCCAGGCGTGGGTCGAACTGCGGCAGACGCCCCTGCTGCGGCAGGTGCTGGGCGCAGTGATGCTCCAGATCGGCGCGCTCCAGGCGCAGTACCAGCTGGGCCGCGCCACCGTACCACCTCATGCGCACCGGCAACTCCGGCGACAACAGTGCCGCCATCTGCGGTGAAGACTGGAAATCCGCCGTACCGCAATGGATGTCGGCGCCACCGGTCAGAGGAATCTGGATCAGGTAGAAGTCCTGCAGGCACTGGGGATCGATATCGACATCGGTGCCATATTCCAGGCGATTGAGCGACAGCCGTCCCCGGCTGACATGGTGCAGGCTGGCACTGATGCTTTCGCCGCGCTGCACCGGCTTCAGCTCATGGGGCTTGAAGACCTTGCTCACGCCCTGACAGGCCGCGTCACGATCGGCCACCAGGAATTGCAGACTGTTCGAGCAGAACAGCCGGGTCTGGCGAAAGCGTTCGCCGCTCTCGGAAGGTGCGGATTCGTGGAGCATTGTTACCTCCTTGCACACAGGCGTGGCCCCCTGCACCCTTTTGTTCCCCGCGTACTGCAGTAACGGGATAGTCACTGCAGTCAGCGGCTAGTGATCAGGCGACGGGACTCGTTCTTGGCCGTTCGTAGACGGCCTTGGGAGGGATTTTGCAAGGCACGGGCCAAGCGGGGTATCTAGACCGAGGTTCCGGGCGATCAGCGACCCTAGCGCCTACTCAGCCCTCGTCGTGGCGCAGCCGCCCATGCTCGCTGCGCACCGCCGCCATGAAGGTCTGCATGGCCGAGGACTGCACCCGGTGGCGCCGGCGGATCAGGCCGTAGGGCGGCAGTCGTGGTTCGAAGGCGATGGGCAGCACCGCCAGCAGGTGGCGGCCGGGGTAGTCGTTGACCACCGACAGGGGCGTGACCCCGAGCATGTCGGTCTGCTGGACCAACGCCAGCAGGGTCATGATGGAGGTGGTCTCGACGATGCTGCCGGGGATGTCGACCCGGGCATTGTGGAAGGCCTGGTTGATGATGGCGCGCATCGGGCTGGGATGCTGCTGCAGCACCCAGGTGTGCTCCTGCAATTCGCCCCAGGTGAGGTGGGTGGCCTGGGCCAGGGGATTCTGGGCGCCGGCGATCACGCAGAGCACCTCTTCGCCGAGGCTGTCGAACAGCAGCTCTTCGGCGCGGGTGCCGGTGGGGATGCGGCCCAGCACCACGTCCAACTGGTCCTGCAAGAGCGCCTGGACCAGGACGTCGCTGGTATCCACCTGGATCGACATGGACAGCCGCGGATGGCTCTGCTTGAGGGTGGCGATGGTGCGGGTCAGCAGACCCGAGGCCAGCGCCGGGATGGCGCCCACCGCGACCCGGCCGAGATTGCCCGATTCCAATGCGACCAGCTCCTCGCGCATGCCCGAGAGTTCGGCGAACACCATCCGCGCGTAGTAGATCACCGTCTCGCCGAAGGCTGTGGCGCGCATGCCCCGCGGCAGCCGCTCGAACAGCCCTACACCCAGCAAGCTCTCGATCTCGTGGAGCATCTTGGTGGCGGCCGGCTGGGTCATGCCGATGTCGTCGGCGGCGCGGCGCAGCGAGCCGAATTCCGCCAGCGCCAGTACCAGGCGCAGCTGGCGCAGGCGCAGACGGCTGTGGATGGTATGGGCATCGGGAATGCGCGTCATGCGGGCGGACCTTGGGACAGGGGAGCCGGCTAGGGTAGCGCATGAGCCCCGGCCTGGCGTCGGTGGGGTGCGTCCACGCCAGACCGGGGCGTTCACGAGGGCCGTACCTTGGCTCGCGGCTGGCCCTGACGCAGCGCCTGCAGCCCCCGCGCCAAAAGCGGCCAGCAGAGCATCAGCAGCGCGGCGGTGGTCAGGCTGCCCACCAGCGGGTTGGACCAGAAGATGCCCAGCTGGCCATCGGAGAACAGCATCGACTGGCGGAAGGCGTCCTCGGCCTTGTCACCCAGCACCGCCGCCAGCACCAGCGGGGCGATGGGATAGCCGAGCTTCTTGAAGGCATAGCCGAGGATACCGAAGCCGAGCATCAGCCAGACGTCGAACAGGCTGTTGTGCACCGAGTAGGCACCGATCACGCAGACGGTGAAGATGATCGGCGCGATGATGCAGAAGGGGATGCGCAGGATGGCGGCGAACAGCGGCACCGTCGCCAGCACCACGATCAGGCTGACCACGTTGCCCAGGTACATGCTGGCGATCAGGCTCCAGACGAAGTCGTGCTGTTCGGCGAACAGGGTCGGCCCCGGATGCAGACCCCAGATCATCAGGCCGCCGAGCATCACCGCGGCGGTGGCCGAGCCGGGAATGCCCAGGGTCAGCATGGGCAGCAGGGCGCTGGTACCGGCGCTGTGGTCGGCGGTCTCCGGGGCGATCACCCCTTCCAGCTCGCCCTTGCCGAAGCCGTCGCGGTTCTTCGAGAAGCGCCGGGCCAGGCTGTAGCTCATGAAGGAGGCGGCGGTGGGGCCGCCCGGGGTCACGCCCATCCAGCAGCCGACCAGGGCGCTGCGCAGCCAGGTCAGCCAATAGCGCGGCAGTTGCTTCCAGGTACCGAGCACCGTACGCAGGGTAATGCGCGCCTGCTCGCCACGAAAGACCAGGCCTTCCTCCACGGTGCAGAGGATTTCGCCGATGCCGAACAGGCCGATCACCGCCACCTCGAAGCTGATGCCCGAGAGCAGCGCCGGTTGGTCGAAGGTCAGGCGCAGATTGCCGGACACCGTATCCATGCCCACCGCGGCCATGGCGAAGCCGATCATCATGGCCGCCACCGTCTTCAGTGGCGGATTCTTGCTCATGCCGATGAAGGTGCAGAAGGCCAGCAAATAGACGGCGAAGAATTCCGGAGAGCTGAATTCCATGGCGAAAGCGGCGATACGGCTGGAAAGGAAGGTCAGCAGTAGCACCCCGACCAGGGCGCCCAGCAGTGCCGAGGTGAAGGCCGCGGTCAGGGCCTCGCCGGCACGGCCCTGGCGCGCCAGGGGATAGCCGTCGAAGGTGGTGGCCACCGACGAGGGTTCGCCCGGGATGTTGAACAGGATGGAGGTGATGGAGCCGCCGAACAGCGCGCCCCAGTACATGCAGGAGAGCAGGATGATGGCCGAGGTCGGGCTCATGGTGAAGGTCAGCGGCAGCAGCAGGGCGACGCCATTGGGCGCGCCCAGGCCGGGCAGCACCCCGACCAGGATGCCGAGCAGTACACCGATCACCATCAGCGCCAGGTGATGGAAGGACAGGATCAGACCCATCCCGTGCATCAGGGATTCGAATTCGCTCATGCGGATTTCCTCAGCAGGGCCGCAAGGTCGGCCAGGGGGCCAGCGTCCAGCGGCACCTTGAACCAGAGGGCGAAGATCAGGTAACTAGCCAGGCTCACTCCGCCCGCCGTGGCGAGGATCTGCCATAGGCCGTAGCGCCTTTGCCGCTGGCGATCCCGCGCCATGAACCAGGCGATGAACAGGAAGGCTGTCAGATAGAGGCCCAGCAGGGGCAGGGCGACGACGAAGGCCAGCATCGGCAGGAACACCCGCAGCACCTGGCCGAAGGCGGCGCGCTCGACGAAGCTGGTACGCAGCGCCTCCCAGCGCCACAGGGTCTGCAGCGCCGTGGCCAGGCTGGCCAGGGTCAGCAGCAGGCCGATGTAGAAGGGGAAGTAGCCCGGCTCGGGGCCGGCATCGCCCCAGCCGATGCCCTGGTCCAGGCTGCCGATCATCACGATGCCGCCGAGCCCGGCGGTAAAGGCCGCCAGGCCCAGTTCCACCCAGCGGGTGGCGATCAGGGAATCTCCGGCCATGGCCGTCTCTCCTGTGTCGGTGCGCCGATCAGCGCTTGAGCCAGCCCGCGTCCTCGAACACCGGGGTGACCCGGGCGGTGTCCTGGGCGATGTAGTCCTGCAGCGCCGGACCTTCGAGGAAGGTCGGCACCAGGGCATTGCGCTCGATATAGGCCTTGAACTCCGGTGTCTGGCTGACCTTGCGCAGCAGTTCCACATAGAAGGCCCGTTGTTCCTCGCTGACCCCGCCCGGCAAGAGCACGGTGCGCGGGAAACGGTACTGGTCGATGCCCAGGCCCTGCTCCTTGCAGGTGGGTACGTCGGACCAGGCCTGGGTCTCGGTGACCTTAGCGGTATAGGCCATGCGGTTCTGGCTGAACACGCACAGCGGCACCACCTGGCCGCCGCGCCACTGGCTCAGGCTCTCGCTGGGATTGTTGACGTTGGAGGTGATGTGCTTGCCAGCCAACTGGGTGGCCGCCTCGCTGCCGCTCTTGAAGGGGATATAGGTGAGCTTGGTGCCCTCGGTGCGGTTGAGCAGCAGGGTCAGCGTCTGGTCGACGTCCTTGGACTGGCTGCCACCCATGCGCTTGCCGGCCGGGTCCTGCTTGATGGCGTCGAGATAGCCGCGGGCGTCCTTCCAGGGGGCGTCGGCGTAGGTCCAGAGGATGAAGTCATCTTCGGCGATGGCCGCCACCGGGGTGAGATCGCTGAGCTGGTAGCCGAGCTTGGCGGTCAGCGGCAGCAGATAGACGTTGTTGGTGGCGATGACCAGCTTGTCCGCCTCGCCCTTGGCCAGCTTCATCTCCAGGAAGGCCTCGGCACCATTGCCGCCGCCCTTGTTCAGCACCACGGTGCTGGCGTCGAGCAGCTTGTGCTGGGTGATGATCGACTGGATCAGCCGGCCGAGCTGGTCGGTGCCGCCACCGGGGCCGCCGGCGACGACGATTTCCACCTTGCCCTCGGGCTGCCAGGCCGCCTGCGCCCAAGGGGCGGCCACGGAGGCGAGACAGAGGGGGAGGGCGGCGAGCAGTAGGGGGCTGCGCATGGGATTTCCTCTTTCTTATCGTTGTTTTGAGTGAGGCGAGTCTGCGCAGGCTGCGGGTAGCCTGACTACTCAAAAATAAACATGCATCGATAGCCTGGAGTTATGCCAGGAAGAGCGGCCCGCTGAATGCCAGGTCGCAGAGCGCTTACCGAGTCGACGCTGGGCGAGCCTATATCCTGGGCTTATACCCCTATCGACGGATTTGCATTGGACGGTTATCACCCTGGACTGGATAGTCGATCTCGTCAGCCGGCAGCTGAACACCCATAACAACAATCCCAGGGGTCCACGCCATGCTCTCGACGTCCCGTTCCACACCACTCGCGGAAGCCGCGGCCATTCCTACGGCACTCCAGGCTTCCCGCGTCCGCTGGCGCATCTTCGCCATCATCTTCGGCCTCACCGTCATCAACCTGGTGGACCGCGTCTCCCTGTCCATCGCCATGCCCACCATCGCCCGTGAGTTCCAGCTGACGCCCGCCATCCAGGGGCTGATCCTCAGCAGCTTCTTCTGGGCCTATGCGCTCCTGCAGATTCCCGGCGGCTGGCTGATCGACCGCTATGGCCCACGTCGGGTCATCGGCTGGTCCACCGGGCTCTGGGGCGTCTTCCAGACCCTGGCCGCCTTCGCCACCGGCGGACTGTCGCTGATCTTCGCCCGGGTCGCCCTGGGCGCCGCCGAGGCGCCGCTGTTCCCCGCGGGCGGCAAGCTCAACTCCCTGTGGTTGGCCTCCAGCGAGCGCGGCCGGGGGGCGGTGCTGATGGATTGCGGCGGACCCCTGGGCGTGGCCCTGGGCGGCCTGCTCATCGCCTACCTGATCGCTGTCTTCGGTTCCTGGCGCACCGCCTTCTTCATCGCCGGTCTCGCCACCTTGGCCATGGCCTGGCTGGCCTGGCGCTATCTCAGGGACGATCCGGCGACCCATCCGGGGGTCAACGCCGCCGAACTCGCACGCATCAACGAAGGCCGCACCACCTCCGTGGCCCAGGCCGCCAAGGCCGGCGTCAGGGGCCTGGGTATCGCCCGCCGCTCCCTGGCCGGCATCCTGCTCGGTCGCGCCAGCTGGGCCATGGTCTTCTTCGGCCTGCTGACCTGGGGGCCCAGCTACCTGGCCCAGGCCCGCGGCTTCGACATCAAGGGCATAGGCGCGGCCACCTTCGTCATCTTCCTCTGCGGCGCGGCCGGCTCCCTGGCCGGCGGCTTCCTCTGCGACCTGCTGGTGCGCAAGGGCGTGCGCCGTGGCCTGGCCGCCAAGGGACTGCTGTCCTGCTCCGGCCTGGTGGCCCTGGCGGCCTTCCTGTTGCTGCCGCGACTCACCGATCCCTATGCCGCCGTGGCGCTGCTGTCGCTCACCGCCTTCTTCCTCATGTGGGGCAGCCTCTACTGGAGTTTCCCGGCGCTGCTGGCGGCGCCGGCACGCGTCGGCCTGATCGGCGGGGTAATGAACCTGGCCGGCAGCCTAGGCGGCATCGCCGTTCCCATCCTGGTCGGCCTGCTGCTGCAGCACCTGGGTGGCTACCCGGCGGTGCTGGGCTTCTTCGCCCTCTGCTCGGGCCTGTTCATCCTCGGCACCCTGCTGATCGCCCTGGACGAGCGGGAGGTGCAGCATGGCTGAGCTCTATAGCGGACCCATCATCGACGCCCACCACCACTTCTGGGAGCCCCGGCGCAACTTCCACCCCTGGCTGTCCGGCACGGAAACCATCCCCTTCCGTTACGGCGACTACAGCGCCCTCAAGGGTGACTACCTGCCCGAGCACTATTTCGCCGACGCGACCGGTCACGACGTGGTCCAGACCGTCTACGTCGAGACCGAATGGGATCCGCGCGATCCCCTGGGCGAGACCTGCTACATCCATGACCTGGCCCGCCGCCATGGCGTACCCCATGCCGTGGTCGCCCAGGCCTGGCTCGATGCCGAAGACGCCGCCGAGCTGCTCGCCGCCCAGGCCGCCTTCGAGCGGGTACGCAGTGTGAGACACAAGCCCGGTGGCCCCGGGCGTCCTGAAGAGGTAGGTAGCCAGCGCACCCTGATGAGCGACGAACGCTGGCGCCGCGGCTATGCCGAGTTGCAGCGCCAGGGCCTGCACTTCGACCTGCAGACGCCCTGGTGGAATCTCGATGAGGCCTGCCGCCTGGCGCGGGATTTTCCGGCCATCCAATTGATCCTCAACCACACCGGCCTGCCCTCCGATCGCCGCCCCGAAGGCCTGGCCGCCTGGCGCGCCGCCCTGGCCCGCCTGGCCGAATGGCCCAACGTGGCGCTGAAGATCTCCGGCCTGGGCCTTGCCGGCCAACCCTGGCGCACCGAAGACAACGCCTGGATCGTCCGCGAGGCCATCGCCATCTTCGGCCCCGAGCGCGCCATGTTCGCCAGCAACTTCCCCGTCGACCGCCTGTGCGGCAGCTACGACACCATCCTCGGTGGCTTCAAGCGCCTGGTGGCCGACCTGCCCATCGCGGCCCAGCGCCAACTCTTCCACGACACCGCCCGGCGTCTGTACCGCCCGGTGGCCGACGTCATCCACCTGGACACTCCCCTGAGGACTTCCGCATGAGCAATTCCACGCTGCCCCGCCTGGCCCTGGTACTGGGCGATCCCGCCGGCATCGGTCCCGAGCTGATCGCCCGCCTGCTGGCCGATCCCGAAGTGCGCAGCCGCGCCCGGGTGGTGCTGATCGCCGATGAAGACGAAGCCCGCACCGGCATGCGCATCGCCGGTTGCGAGTATCCCTATCGGCGGATCGAGAGACTCGACGCCCTCGATTTCCAGGACGACGTCCCCTTGCTGTACCCCTATCGCGGCAGTGCCGAAGGCGCCTTTCCGCGCAGCGAGGCTAGCGTCGTCGGTGGTCGCTACAGCCTGGACACCCTGGCCGTCGCCCTCGACCTGACCCAGGCCGGTCGTACCGACGCCATCCTCTTCGGCCCGCTGAACAAGACCTCCCTGCACCTGGCCGGCATGGGCCACAACGACGAGTTGCACTGGTTCGCCGAACGCCTCGGCTACCAGGGGCCATTCTGCGAATTCAACGTGCTGGATGATCTCTGGACCTCACGAGTGACCTCCCATGTCGCGCTCAAGGCGGTCCCCGGCCTGCTCAGCCAGGAGCGGGTGATCGAAGCCATCCAACTGATCGATAACGAGCTCAAGCGCAGTGGTCTGGCGTGCCCGCGCATCGGCGTCTGCGGCCTCAATCCCCACAACGGCGACAACGGCAGCTTCGGTCGCGAGGAGCTCGACCTGATCGGCCCGGCCGTGGAGCGGGCCAAGGCCCAGGGCATCGCTGCCGATGGTCCCTATCCCGCCGACACCATCTTTCTCAAGGTCCAGGGCGATGCCCGTGCCTTCGACGCCGTGGTCACCATGTACCACGACCAGGGCCAGATCGCGATCAAGCTGATGGGCTTCTCCCGTGGGGTGACGGTGCAGGGCGGCCTGCCCATTCCCATCGCCACGCCGGCCCATGGCACCGCCTTCGACATCGCCGGCCAGGGCCGTGCCAACGTCGGCGCCACCCGCCAGGCCTTCGAGATCGCCTGTCGCCTGGGCGCCTCGCGCCACTGATAGCTACCGGGGCGCCCCAGGCGCTACCCGAATCCGCCGAACCGGCTCGTGGAGCCGGCCGGCCTGACTCATGCTCGAAAAAAGGAAAGTCCGATGAAAATCACCAGCGTCCGCACCCGCGTCTTCGAATGGAAAGGCAAGGTCGTCCCGCCCCAGGCACACTTCTGCACCAACGCCACCGACATCCTCTATGAGCGTGGCGACGCCATGGGCTCCTTCCGCTTCCACGGCTGGCTGGTGGTGGAGATCGAGACCGACAGCGGCCTGGTCGGCCTCGGTAACTGCGCCCTGGCGCCGCGGGTGGCCAAGGAGATCATCGATCTCTACCTGACGCCCATCGTCCTGGGCCAGGACCCCTTCGACAACGAATACCTCTGGCAGAAGATGTACCGCCGCACCCATGCCTGGGGCCGCAAGGGCATCGGCATGGCCGCCATCTCCGCCGTCGACCTTGCGCTCTGGGACCTCATGGGCAAGGCCGTCAACAAGCCGGTGTTCAAGCTGCTGGGCGGCCGCACCAAGGAAAAGATCCCCTGCTACGCCTCCAAGCTCTATGCCAACGACAACCTGGACCTGTTCCTGGAAGAGGCACAGGGCTACCTCAACCAGGGCTTCGATGCCCTCAAGATGAGATTCGGCTACGGTCCCAAGGACGGTCCCGCCGGCATGAGACGCAACCTCGAGCAGGTGCGTGCCCTGCGCGAGCTGACCGGTCCCGACGTCGACATCATGCTGGAATGCTACATGGGCTGGACCCTGGAATACGCCCGCCGCATGCTGCCCAAGCTGGCCGAGTTCGAGCCGCGCTGGCTGGAAGAGCCGGTCATCGCCGACGACATCGAAGGCTACGTCGAACTCAAGAAGATGGGCATCATGCCCATCTCCGGCGGCGAGCACGAATTCACCTCCTACGGCTTCAAGGACCTGCTCGAACGCCGCGCCGTGGACGTCATCCAGTACGACACCAACCGCGTCGGCGGCATCACCGCCGCGCGCAAGATCAACGCCCTGGCCGAAGCCTGGTCGGTGCCGGTCATCCCCCACGCCGGCCAGATGCACAACTACCACCTGACCATGGCCAGCACCGCCTCGCCCCTGGCCGAGTTCTTCCCGGTCTTCGACGTCGAGGTGGGCAACGAGCTCTTCTACTACGTCTTCAAGGGCGAACCCCAGCCGGTCGGCGGCTACCTGCAACTGGACGACGACAAACCCGGCCTGGGCCTGGAGCTGTCGGAAGAGCATCTCAAGGATTTCGATGTGATCGAGTAGGTACGCCTCTGTCGCCTCGTCGGCCCTGCACCTTCATGGTCAGGGCCTTTTTCATAGTCATAAAAAAGCCACCCCGAAGGGTGGCAAGTGCGAACAACAGGGTGCCACACGGCGCGGTGGAGTCAGTGCAGCCTGGCCTCCACCGAGTCGGCCAGGCGGGTGAGGATCAGGCAGCAGGACACGGCGCCGGCGTCCAGTGCGCCTAGGGAGCGCTCGCCCAGGCGGCTGGCGCGGCCGATGCGGGCCACCAGGTCGCGGGTCGAGTCGCGGCCCTGGGAGGCGGCGCGCTTCATGGCTTCCAGGGCGTCGTGGAAGCTGGCGCCCTGGGCGACTGCGGTCTCGAAGGTCTCCACTGCCGGGATCAGGGCGTCCATCAGGCACTTGTCGCCGACGCCGGCTTCGCTGATGTCCTGGATCGAGGCCAGGCCACCACGCAGCAGCCGGGCGAAGACGTCGGCATCGATCTCGGCCTTGCCGCGCACCTGGTCGGCCATGCCGATGAACAGGCTGCCGTACAACGGACCCATGGAGCCGCCGATGCCCTCCATCAGCGCCAGGGTCAGTTCGTCCAGGGCCTCGGCGAGGGTCAGCTGGCGGCCGGCCATGGCCTTGCCGCAGCGGGAGAAGCCCTTGGCCATGTTGATGCCGTGATCGCCATCGCCGATGGCGCCGTCTACCTCGCTCAGGTATTCACGGTTGGCGACGATGACGTCCACCAGGTCATTGACGATGGGGGTGCCTTCGGCACCGGAGAAGGACTGTTGCATGGCGTCACTCCGTCTGGGTCAGGCCGATGGAACGGCAGGGGTGGTCGATCAGCCGGGCCAGTTCCTCGTCCACGCCCAGCACGCTCAGGGTCACGCCCATCATCTCCAGGGACGTGAAGTAGTTGCCAACGTAGCGGCGGTGCACGCGCAGTCCGCGAGCCTCCAGCAACCGTGCGACTTCGGCGTAGAAGATATAGAGCTCCATCACCGGCGTGGCGCCCAGGCCGGAGACCAGCACCACCACGCCCTGGTCCTGATCGAAATCGCGATCGGCCAGGATGGGCTCCAGCATGCGCGCCGCCATCTGCCGCGCCGGCTCGATGGGTACCACGGCGATGCCCGGCTCGCCATGGTGACCGATGCCCAGCTCCATCTGGCCGTCGGCGATCTGGAAGTTCGGCTTGCCCACCGCGGCGATGGTGCAGGGCGTCAGCCCCACGCCAATGGAGCGGCAGTTGGCGACGGCCTTCTGCGCGACGCGGATGACGCCGTCCAGGTCATAGCCTTCGGCCGCGGCGGCACCGCCGACCTTCCACATGAAGATCTCGCCGGCCACGCCGCGGCGCTTGGCGATCTCTTCCCTGGGCGCCGAGGCCACATCGTCGTTGGCCACCACGGTGCGGATCTGCAGGCCGCGGCTGGCGGCCATCTTCATCGCCAGCTTCACGTTCATGTTGTCGCCGGCATAGTTGCCGTACAGGCAGGCCACCCCGGCGCCGCGGTCGGCGGCATGGAAGGCATCGAGGAAACTCTTGGCGGTGGGTGAGGAAAAGATCTCCCCGACCGCCACGGCGTCCACCAGGCCCGGGCCGACATAGCCGAGAAAGGCCGGCTCGTGGCCCGAGCCGCCGCCGGTCACCACGCCCACGCGGCCTTCCGGCGCGGTCCGGGTGGTGCGGATCACCCGCGGATTGTCGCCGGCCTGGGCCAGCTCGGGATGGGCGAGGAGGATGCCCTCCAGCATGTCCTCCACCACCAGGTCCGGATCGTTGATCACTCGATTCATAGCGTCTCCTTGTTCTCGGTACCCCGCCCGGTCAGGGCTTGAGCACCACCTTGAGGGACTGGTCGCCGCGCTCCATGGTCGCGAAGGCGTCCTTGAACTCGGCCAGCGGGAAGGTATGGGTGACGATGCCGCGCACATCAATCTTGCGCTGGCCGATGAAGTCGATGGCGCGCGGATACATGTAGGGCCCCAGGTGGGAACCGAGCACGTCCAGCTCCTTGCGATCGCCGATGATCGACCAGTCCACCGTGGCCTCGTCGTTGAACACGCTGAACTCGACGAAGCGCCCCAGCTTGCGCAGCATCGCCAGGCCCTGGTTCACCGCCCGGTGGTGCCCGGTGGCCTCGATATAGATGTCGCAGCCATAGCCGTCGGTAATGGCGCGGATTTTCTCCACCACGTTCTCGTAGAAGGGATTCCACACCTCGTCGGCACCCAACCGCAGCGCCAGCTCGAAGCGTTCCGGCTTCATGTCCAGCACGATCAGCTTCTTCGGATTGCGCAGCCGCACCGCGCCGATGATGCCGAGCCCCAGGGTGCCGGCGCCGGCCACCACCACCACATCGTCCAGGCCGACGTCGGCGCGATCCGCCGCGTGCAGCGAACAGGACAGCGGCTCGATGAGGATGGCCTCCTCGGGTGGGATGTCGTCGGGCACCGGATGCACGATGGCTTCCCGGGTGAAGATCATGTACTCGGCCATGGCGCCCTGGACGTTGTTCTGGAAGCCGTAGAGATCGTGCTTCTGGCACATCCAGTACTGGCCGTGGTTGCAGAAGCGGCAGCCCCAGCAGGGCACGATCTGCTCGGAGATCACCCGGTCGCCCACCTGCACCCCGCGCTTCTCCGCCCCCGGCCCCAGGGCCACCACCCGGCAGACGAATTCGTGGCCGGGAATCATCGGCGGCTTCACGTAGCGCGGTTGCTCGGCATCACCCCAGAAGGAGGGCGCGCCGCGGTAGGTCTTGATGTCGCCCATGCAGATGCCACACAGCTCGACGCGGGTGAGGATTTCCTCCGGCCCGGGCACCGGGACCGGCACCTGCTCCAGGCGATAGTCCTCGGGGCCGTGGCAGACCACGGCCTGCATGGTCCGTGGCAGGTTGTTCTCGACAGTGCTGGACATGACGTTACCTCGCGTTCGTGGGCATCACTGGATGCTGTAGCCGCCGTCGATCACCAGGTTCTCCCCGGTGATCATGGCGGCGGCGTCGCTGAGCAGGTAGAGCACCGCCGCGGCGATCTCTTCGGGCCGGGCGAAACGGCCCACCGGGATGAGCCGCTTGGCGCGCTCGCCCACCTCGCCGGCCCAGGCCTGCTTGCCCAGCTCGGTCTCGACGATGGTCGGTGACACCGCATTCACGGTGATGCCGAAGTCGGCCCACTCCATGGCCAGCACGCGAGTCATGCCGACCACAGCGGCCTTGCTGGCGCAGTAGGCGACGTGGCGATCCAGGCCGATCACCGCTGCCTGGGAGGCCAGGTTGACGATGCGTCCGCCGCCGCTGCCACGCAGGTGGCGCGCCACGGCCTGGGCGACGAAGAAGCTGGCCTTGAGATTGATGTCGAGGGTGCTGTCCCAGGCCGCTTCGCTGACGTCCAGGGCCTTGTCCAGCAAGGCCACGCCGGCGCTGTTGACCAGCAGGTCGAGCCGGCCGAAGGCCTGGGCGGCCTGGTCGACCGCCGTATCGATGGCGGCCTTGTCGCGCACGTCGAGGGCGATGCCCAGGTGGCCGTCGCCCAGTTGCGCGGCGATCTGCGCCACCTCGGGATTGCGATCCAGCAACGCCACCCGCGCACCGCGGCTGGCGAGCAGGGTGGCGCAGGCGTGGCCGATACCCGCCGCGCCGCCGGTGACCAGGGCGCAACGGCCCTTGAGGTCGAAGGCCTGATTCCAGAAATCGGACATAGAGAGGTCTCCCGGACGGGCAGGGCGCCCGTCCTCGTCGAAGGGGCTTACTTGCCGCTGGCCTGCTGGTAGAGGGCGTCGGCGTTTTCCGGCGTCACCGCTACCCAGGGGATGATGTAGTTCTTCGCGGTGCCGTCACCCCACTGCAGGGCCGGGTAGCGCTTCCAGATTTCCGAGCGCGGTTGGTAGGCGCTGCCCTCCAGTTTGCGCAGCACCACGTCCAGGGCGCCTTGGGATTGCGCCTGGGCGTCCTGGAAGAAGGTGATGAGCTCGCCCTTCTTCGCGGCCTGGATGGCATCGGGCATGCCGTCGATGGAGGTGATGGGGATGTCCTTGGCCGACAACCCGCGATTCTTCACCGCCTGCAGCGCGCCCAGGGCCATGTCGTCGTTCTGGGCGATGATGCCGGCGATACCCTTGGGATGGGCGTTGAGCCAGTCCTCGGTGAGGGTCAGGGCCTCGGCGCGCGACCAGTTGGCGGTCTTCTTCTCGATCACCTTCATCTCGGGGTATTTCTGCAGCACCTCCATCTCGCCCTTCTCGCGGTCGATCTGCGCCGACTGGCCGATGGGGCCCTGGATGATCACCACGTTGCCCTTGCCACCGAGCCGGTCCGCCAGCGCCTGGGTCTGCAGCCGGCCGCCTTCCACATCGTCGTTGCCGACATAGGGCACGCTGGCGCTGGCTACCTTGGTGTTGGAGGCCACCACCGGCACCTCGCTCTCCATCGCGCGGGCCACCGCGCCGACGCTGGCCTTGGTGTCGATGGGCACGAAGATGATGGCGTCGTAGTGCTGGGTGACCATCGTCTCGATCTGGTTGTTCTGGGTCAGGGCGTCGTAGTTGCCGTCGAACACCGTGATCTGCACCGAGCCGTCCTGAACCGCCGGGTGCTGCTTGAGATCACGGACCCAGGCCTGCATGAACTGGCCCTTGAGGCCGTAGACCGCGGCGCCGACCTTGTAGGGCGCCGCCTGGGCGAGGCTGCTGGAGAGCAGGGACGCAGCGAGAACGCCGAGCAATTTGCGAGCGTGCATGGGTGACTCCTTTTATTGTTGTCGTGCGGAGAGGTGCGCGATCAGGCCCGGCGCTTGCGCCAGACGTCGATCAGGACGGCGAAGACGATGATCAAACCCTTGGCCACCTGCTGGTAATAGGAAGACACCCCCAGCAGATTCAGGCCGTTGTTGATGACCCCGATGAGCAGGGCGCCGAACAGGGTGCCGACGATGCTGCCGGTGCCGCCGGAGAGACTGGTGCCGCCGATGACCACCGCGGCGATGGCGTCCAGCTCGTAGGAGACGCCGGCCTGGGGCAGGGCGGAGGTGGTTCGCGCCGAGAGCACGATACCGGCCAGGCCCGCGAGCAACCCGGAGATCACGTACACCGAGAAGGTCACCTTGCGCACGCCGATACCCGAGGTGCGGGCGCTCTTCTCGTTACCGCCCACCGCGTACACATAGCGGCCATAGGTGGTGTACTTGAGCACCAGCCAGAAGAACAAGGCCACGATGGCGAAGATCACGATGGGCATGCCGATCGGTCCGAGCTTGCCGGTACCCAGGGCCAGGTAGCTTTCCGGCAGGTCGGTGACCGGGCTGCCGTCGTTGAGGATGAAGGTCAGGCCGCGACCGACGCTGAGCATCCCCAGGGTGGCCACGAAGGGCGGGATCGACAGATTGGCCACCATGAAGCCGTTCAACGCGCCCATCACCGCCCCGGCGAACATCCCGGCGCTGAGGGCGGCCAGCAGGCCGTAACCCTGTACCGCGACCAGGGCACTGCACAGTCCGGCGAAGGCCAGGATGGAGCCTACCGAGAGATCGATGCCGCGGGTCAGGATGACGTAGGTCATGCCCACCGCGAGGATGCCGTTGATGGAGGTCTGGCGCAGGATGTCCATCCAGTTGCGCCAGGTCATGAAGTACTCGCTGCTGAAGCCGAGGGCGACGCAGAGCAGCACGAACACCAGCGGCAGGCCGAAGCGGTCGAGGGCGAACCTCAGACGGCTGCGCGACGGAGCGGGAGTGATACCGGGAGTGAGGGTCTGGATGGTCATGAGGCGAGACTCAGCAAGGCTTCCTGGGACAGGGACCGGTCCTCGCTCACGGTGACCAGGCGACCGGCCTTGAACACCGCGATGCGATCGCTCAGATGGAGCAGTTCCGGGGCTTCGGAGGAGACGACGATGGCGGCGCCACCGGCGCGGACGAATTCGTCGAGCAGGCGATAGATCTCCTGCTTGGCGCCCTCGTCGATGCCGCGCGTGGGTTCGTCGCAGAGCAGGCACACCGGCTCGGTAGACAGGCACTTGGCGAGTACCACCTTCTGTTGGTTGCCACCACTCATGGCCGCCACCGGTAGCTCCAGGGAGGCGGTCTTGACCTTCAGCCGGCGCACCATTTCTTCCGCCAGCGCCCGTTCCTTGCGCCCACTGATGACGCCCAGGCTGGATAGCCGGTCGTAGGCGGCGAGGGCGACGTTCTCGCGCACGCTGCCGGTGAGCACCAACCCGGTGTCCTTGCGATCCTCGGTGACCAGCGAGATCCCGGCGCGGATGGTCGCCGCCGGATCGCCCATCGGCACCGGGGCGCCCTTGAGTTCCACCTGGCCCGCGTCCGGTGTGGTCAGTCCATAGACGCAGTTGAGGAATTCGCTGCGTCCCGACCCCATCAGCCCGTAGATACCGAGGATTTCACCCGGGCGCACCTGCAGGCTGACGTCCTGGAATTCGTTCTTGCGGCTCAGACCGACCACCTTCAGGCAGGGCTCGGCGGTGGCGGTGCGGCCCTGCTTGTGGTCGATGCTCGCCAGCTCGCGACCGACGATGCCCCGTACCAGGTGGGCCCGGTCGACGTTCGCCATCGCCCTCGTTTCGACGAAGGCGCCATCGCGGAAGATGGTGTAGCGGTCGGCGATCTGCGCCAGCTCGGTAAGGCGGTGGGACACATAGATGATGCCGGCGCCCCGGGCGGTCAGGCGGCGAATCGCGGCGAACAGCGTCTCCGTCTCCCGTTCGCCGATGGCGGAGGTCGGCTCGTCCATGATCATCACCCGGCAGTCATGACTGAAGGCCTTGGCGATCTCCACCAGTTGCGTCTGGGCGATGCTCAGGCGGCGCATGGGCATGGTGGCCTCGACGTCGAAGCCGAGATCTTCCAGCAGCGCGCGAGTCCGCCGATTCAACTCGCGGTTGTCCAGCAGGCAGCCGAACCGGCGCGGCTCACGGCCCAGCCAGATGTTCTCGGCCACGGTCAGGTCGGGGATGGGTTCCAGTTCCTGGGTGATCATGGCGACGCCCGCGGCGAGGGCTTCGCTGGGGCGCTGGAAGACCACCTCGCGGCCCTCCAGGCGAATGCTGCCGGCATCCCTTTGGGTGATACCCATGAGGATGCTGAGAAAGGTGGACTTGCCAGCACCGTTGCCACCACAGAGCGCGTGCACCGAGCCCGCTTCGAGACTCAGGTGACCATCGCGCAGGGCGGGTATTCCGGCATAGGCCTTGGCGACCTTTTCGGCGTAGAGCAGCAAGGGCGAAGCCATGGTACGTCCTCTCAGCTGGTGTTGTTATCTTGTCGCAGCGATGAAGCTCGTAGTGATCATATGTTTAAACTATGAAAATATGATCAGTCAACTGGCAGCCAAAAATTTTCTGAAGCGGCCGACCGCCCCAGACTGCTGGTGGGCGAAAGGCCTCTGTGACTGAATAGCTATTCGAGACTGGCGAACGGGTAGCCGTTGGTGTCGAGCAAAATTGCTTGATCGAAATTTCACATGATGATCATATGATCGTGACCGTGTTGGTCCCTCATAGGAGCGCCAGGTGCATGAACGCCACCCAATCCATCGCCATCGGTTGTGACGAAGCCGGCTACGAACTCAAGGAGCAATTGAAGGCCTTTATCCTTTCCCTCGGCCTGGAGGTGGAGGATTTCGGCTCCCATTCCATTGAGCCGGTGCTCTACCCGGATATCGCCTATGCGGTCGCCAGCGCCATCCGCGAGGGTCGGCACCGCCTCGGCGTGCTCGTCTGCGGGACCGGTATCGGCATGGCCATCTCGGCCAACAAGGTCCAGGGCATTCGCGCTGCGCAAGCCCATGACACCTATTCGGCCGAGCGCGCCCGCAAGAGCAACGATGCGCAGATCCTCTCCATTGGCGCGCGGGTAGTGGGTGCGGAACTCGCCAAGAGTCTGGTCAAGGCCTTTCTCAGTTCGGATTTCGAAGCGGGGCGCTCAGGGCCCAAGGTCGAGCGCATCAATGCCCTCGAGCAGCGCCGTGATTGCTAGGCGCTGGACGCCGTCCACCCGGACTGGGGACAATGACGGCTTTGCCAGTCAACCGGAGTCGATCCTGCATGAATGACAATGCCAGTCGTGGGGCCAGCGACTTCGAGCTGATGACCGACATCGCCATGCTCTACTACCTGGACAACGTCAACCAGGAGGCCATCGCCCAGCGCCTGTCGCTGTCGCGAGCCAAGGTGAGTCGCCTGCTCAAGCGCGCTCGCGACGAAGGCATCGTCGAGGTGCGGGTGCTGCAGCATCCCACCATGAACAACGAGGTGGAGCAGAAGCTGCTCGAGCGTTTCCGCCTGGATCGTGCCCTCATCGCGGTGGACCACGCCGATCCGGATACCCAGCGTTCGGCGGTCGCCAGCCTGGTCGCCAACTACCTCAATCGGGTGTTGGCCGACGGGATGATCATTGCGGTGGGGATGGGGCGTAACGTCGGTGCGGTGGCCGACAACGTCTTCCTGCCCAATGGCCGCAACTGCACCTTCGTCTGCGCCATCGGTGGTTCGCTGCGCGCCGGGGAGTACATGAATCCCGACCACATCTGCCGGCGCCTGGCCGCGCGCTTCGGGGGCGAAAGCGAGACCCTCTATGCCCCGGCGCTGGTGGCCAATCCCGAATTGCGCGCGACCCTGATCGCCAACGACACCGTGCGCGCCACCCTGGACCGCGCGCGCCGCGCCGATCTCGCCTTGATCGGCATCGGCGACATGAGCGAAAGCAGCAACATGGTGCGCATGGGCTGGTTCTCGCCCCAGGAGATCGCCGCGGCGCGGCTGTCCGGCACGGTGGGCGACATGATGGGTTATGACTTCATCGACATCCACGGGCGGCCGGCGGTCAATGTCCTGCAAGGACGAGTGATCGGCCTTACCGTCCAGGAATTGACCCGCATCCCCGACGTCATCGCCGTCGCCAGCGAGAGCACCAAGGCAGCCGCCATCCTCGGTGCCTTGCGCTCTGGCGTCATCAACACCCTTGCCACCACCGTCACCAACGCCCATACCATCCTGGCCCTGGACGACGCGACCCGCCGCGATACCTGATTCAGCCTGCCAGGATCGCCGCCGCCCCTCGCGGCTGTCGGGTGTACCACAGTACCCGGCTGACGCCACGGGTCACCGCCACGTAGCTCAGGCGCAAGGCTTCGTCGGCCATGGCCTCGTCGTAGCTCTGCTGGAAATGCCCGCTGGCAGCATAGAGGGCGTTGCGCAGCGGGTGGGGCTGCTGCGGCTGGCCATCGTCCAGCACGATCGCCACTTCTGCCTGCAGGCCCTTGGCTCTGTGAATGGTGCAGGTGCGCACCCCTGGCTGCCGGCCCAGTTGCTCGTTGAGGATCTTCAAGGGGGCGTTCACCCGGCTCATCACCATGACCGCGCAGCGTTCCGGCCGCTCACATTCCGCCGCATAGCCCCGCTGTGCCTCTATCTCGCCCAGCAATAGCGGTAGTTGGCGACTGATATCGAATTGCGGGATGATCTTCACCCCATGCCCTTGGTCCGTCGCCGGGCGAAACGCCTGGGTGCGTTTGTCCTGTTTGTGGCGCACCTGCGCCAGGATGCGCTCGCCATCCGCGACGATCTGCGGGGAGGAGCGGTAGTTGGTTCCCAGCATCAGTGTCTGGCTGGGAGTCTGGCCGGGGAACCAGCGATCGAAATGAATGAACAGCTCGGGTGAGCTGCCACGCCAGCCATAGATGGATTGCCAATCGTCTCCAATAGCCATCAGCGAGGGTGCGACCTTCTCATCGGCTAGTCTGCGCTGGACCTGCTGTAGCCAGAGTGCGATCTGGGGTGAGATGTCCTGGAATTCGTCGATCAACAGATGGGTAAAGGGCTCCAGGCGGCCAATCAGCGCGCGACTGGGTTTCTTTTCCAGACGATCGGTCAGCACTGCGAAGGCCGTGTTGAAGGTGATTAGCCGTTGCTCCTTCAGCAGCTTGTTGAAGTGCCGCCAGAATTGCTGCATGGCCTCCAGGAAGATCCGGTCGCGCGTGGAGCATTCCAGTTGGCTGCTCCTGAGCGAGCCGACGCGCATTCCCAGCGTCTCGGCGAACGAAGCCTGAGCATAAAAGAGATCGGGGAGGGCTTGGGGCTGGCGCTCGCCATTGAGCACAAACGGCTGCAAGGGGGCGGCGGCAGGCGGCGCCTCTTCGTCCGGGGCTGCCAATTCCAGCAATAGATGAGTGCGCCGGCGAAACCCCGCGTCTTCTTTATAGCAATCCTCGTAGGCCTGCAGCAGCAACTGGCGCTGGCTGTCGTTCAGCGTGGCACCAGTGAGCAAGGCATTGTCCGGTTCTTCGTCCGGCCTGGCGTTCGGCGATAACTGCTCGAACCACTGCGTCACCCTCAATTCCGCTCGGGCCAATTGCGCCAGGGCGGAGTGAAAGGTCCGCACCAGCTCTCGTGCTCCCTCATCGTCCAGTGGTGCGTCCCAGAATGCCAGGACACGTTTGAGCTGCGTCCGGAGTTCTTCGCAGGAGGTCTTGGTAAAGGAAATGACCGTTAGCTGCTCTCGGGGGATCTCCAGGTGGCACAGCATGAATACCACTCGCAGCACCAGTGTCGTGGTCTTGCCTGAGCCCGCGCCGGCGAAGATCCTCGTGGCAGGAGCGCGCGCCAGGATCATCTTCCATTGCTCCGTCGAAGGTGGCTGGACGATGCCTTGGGCAACGGCCCGCTCGACCTGGGCCTTCATTCGCTGCTCCTGTGAGCGCTTCACCTGGAGTGGCGGCCCATAGATACCAATGGGAGCAGATTGGGGGGCTGAAGCGGGCAGGCTGGAATGCCCGTGGCCAGCAACTGCTTTCTTATTGGGCTTCACCGCCTGGAGATCGGCGCTCGGCCTCTTGGCCTTGGCCGAGGGCGGCTTTTTCCGGTTGCTTGGTACCGGCTCTCCTTTAAGGAAGAGCGTGGTACGCGGAAACCAGTCGCCCAGTGTTTTCGCCAGGCGTTGTCGGTAGCGGGCCAGGATGGAAGTCATGCAGTCCTCGAAACGTCGTCTCCTGGCATCTTAACCTGCACAGATGACGGCTCGGCCTTTCCCAGCCTTTTTGATCCTTGCAGAAAGAATCTCGAAATAACCTGTTGACCTGTTCCGAAACTCCCCTATAATGCGGCCCACTTCCGGCGCAGACGCTGAAGGGCTTGAAAATCAAGCACTTAGGTCTGAGCCGGGCGAGGGGTCCACGGAGTCCTCGCTGCTGGGTTCTCGCCTTCGGGTCGGAATTTGGTGAG
>NZ_JAVSJB010000008.1:0-266081 GCF_032027545.1 Pseudomonas oryzihabitans
GGTGATCACCTCGTCGCCCGGGCCGATGTCCAGCGCCAGCAGGGTCACGTGCATGGCCGCGGTGGCGGAGCACAGGGCCACGGCATGGGCGGCGCCCACCGAGGCGGCGAAGCGCTCTTCCAACGCATTCGCCTTGGGCCCGGTGGTGATCCAGCCGGAGGTGAGGGCTTCACTCACGGCGGCAACTTCTTCGGGCCCGATACTGGGACGAGAAAAAGGCAGGAAGGGTAGATCGGTATTGATGTGTTCAGAACCTTGAAGCCTACCTGTCATAACATCGCATCCCTTGAAAAAGTCTATCCGAGTGAGCTTAGTAGACGTTCAACGAAACGCCACGTTGGCGTGAATTTCATAACTTTCCAACGATGTCGCCACACTCGGTTTAAAGGCAGATTCAAAAATAGTGAGGCTGACATTATCTGTGCTGCCCTGTGATTAAGAGCGGCAGTTGTCTACCGGCACCTCTGGCTAAAGGGCACCCCTCCCATCCTGGCCCAACACTAGGGCGACAGGTTCTTGATAGGGGCGGCTCGATCTTTCATCGAGGCGTAGCCCACCAGTGCCAACAGAATGGTCAGCAATACCAGCGAGGAGCCGATTGTTCCGAAATCCAGTCCGCCGTGATCGTGCGGCTTGGTGAGAACATCGCCCAGGGTGGCGCCGAAAGGGCGAGTCAAGACAAAGGCAATCCAGAAGATCAATACCGAAGAAACTTTGGTTGCATAGTGAAGTATCGCCATCAGCGCAATGAGGCTGCCGATAAGTAACGCGCCACCGGCAAATCCCAAGCCTGAATCGTCGGCCAGGTAATCCCCCAGTGCGGTACCCAGGGTGTTTGAAAAGAGGATGGCGAACCAATAGAACAACTCGGCTCGGTGGCTGGTGATGGCACTCACGGAAAGACTTCTTTCACTGAGGTACCAAAGACAGAAGATGCTTGCCAAGATCGCGATCAAGATAGCCGAGCCGGTCGCGTAACCCAGGCCCAGGGTGCGATCCATGAAGTCGGACAGGGTAGTGCCCGCGACGCTGGTCGAGAGGATAACCGTCCAGTAGAGCGCCGGATGGTACCGGCGTACGGAAAGTTGGCCCAGCAGGGTCGCGATGAAAAAGGCGAGGAGAATGACGGAGCTCAAGGCGTAGCCGACGTTCAGGGTCATCGAAACGAGGTCGCCCGCCGTTTCGCCCAAGGTCGTTGCACAGATCTTCATGACCCAGAAGGCCAGGGTGATTTGGGGTAGCTTGTTCATTCGCGAGGTACGCTTGAAAAGGGCGCCGGACGGAGTGGCCGGCGAGGCGCGCATCATCTCGCTTGGATTGTCAAAAAATAGTCATGCCTTCATGAAAAAAAGCTAACGCGCAGATTTTTGTCATGGCGATTCCGGCCACTGGAATCGCCTCCTGCTACATCATCGTCGCTCGGCCAGGCGCTTTTTTATGACGTCGACCTTGGTGCCGACATCCTGGATTAAGGTCTCGAGTACCGTGGTAGAGACGCCTAATTTTTTGACCAGTAGAGTAGTTCGGTCTTTTCATTGATATTGATCAAAAGGCAATCCTTTGTCCTGTCATAGGTGCTGTTGTCTTCTTTCACGCTGTCGAACTTCAAAATCGGCGCCACTCTATAAGTATTAATTAGGTATTGAGTTTTTAATTGGGTTGAGTATCCCACCACTTCAGCTCTAGCAAGACTACTGGATGAAACCACTGATCCCCGTTTTCAGGCTAGACCATCCTTCGCAGTAGGGTCTCGACCACTTGATTTGATGAAAATGATTATCAGGCGTCGTGCTCGTGCCCTGTTAGCCGGGTTCGATTGTATGGCGATATCAGTGAAGGAGCAGAAAACGCTGGAAAGAGTGTTCGCGCCTGGTGAGTGTCGCGGCGCGACTCGTCTTTGGGTGCCTGCGACCAAGGCCGCACTCTGGTGAATAATGGATATTCGGAATATTTGGTAACAAAACCACTGGTTTACAGGCTGCTTGAATTCCTCAGCGGGGGGGGGGGTAAGCCCTCAGCCAGAATGCCGTAATTTTCAAAGGCAGGCCCGCGATGACCATCGGCAAGCACTAGCTGCCCGCGAGTAGCGGTATGGAATTCCGGGCGTTGGTCGGGCGGTTCAAGGTGGCACGAGGGAGTAGGGTGGTTGCCTGAATTCTAGGTTCGCGATTCACTGCTGGCCGTCGGCCGAGGAAGTCCGCGACGGAACGACTCGCTGGTCGCCCATGACACACCCATGCGCTGGAGGTCTCGATGCTGCATACCTTGGCGATAGAGAACTACCGTTCGCTGCATGCGCTGCAGCTGCCGTTGGGCCAGCTGACCGTGGTGACGGGCGCCAACGGCAGTGGCAAGTCGAATCTCTACAAGGCCTTGCGCCTACTCGCCCAGGTGGCCCAGGGTGGGATGATCAGTGCCTTGGCCCGCGAAGGCGGCTTGGAGTCGTGCTTCTGGGCGGGACCCGCCGAGGTATCGCGGCGCCACCAGCGCCAGGAGGTGCCTGTCCAGGGACAGCACCGCAACAAGCTGCGCCGCCTGCGCCTAGGCTTCGCCGCCGACGACTTCAGTTATGCGGTTGCGCTTGGCCTGCCTTCGCCTACCAGTGGCGAGAGCCGCGACCGCCCGACCTTGTTCGCCAGTGACCCGGAGATCAAGGAGGAGCTGATCTGGGCCGGTGGTATTCATCGTCCGGCCAGTGAGCTGGTCAGACGCAAAGGGCCCCTCGTGCAGGTTCGCGAGGCGCATGCCTGGCGCACGCTGACCGATGGGATGGCCCCTTTCGATAGCTTATTCGAGACCCGAGGGGCGGCGGATTGTCCGGAAATCGGCTATCTACGCCACGGCCTGGCGGACTGGCGATTCTATGATCATTTCCGTACCGATCCCCTGGCACCTGCCCGCCAGGCGCAAGTGGGGACGCGAACCCTGGTGCTGGATGCGGAAGGCAGAGACCTGGCCGCAGCCCTGCAGACCATCAGGGAGATCGGCGATCCACAGGCCCTGGATGCGGCGATCGAGCAGGCCTTTCCCGGCTCCCAGTTATCGATCAGGGTTGAGGCAGGGCTGTTCACCTTGAGTCTGCAGCAGGCCGGGATACTGCGCCCGCTGCAAGCCGCCGAACTGTCGGATGGCACCCTGAGATTCCTGCTGTTGGCGGCGGCGCTCTTGACGCCTCGTCCTCCCGGATTGCTGGTGTTGAACGAACCCGAGACCAGTCTGCATCCCGACCTGCTGCCGGCCCTGGCCGAGCTGGTCGCGGTGGCGTCCAGGCGCTGCCAGGTCTGGATCATTTCCCATTCCAATCGCCTGGTGGCGGCCCTCGAGCGGATACCCCATTGCCAATCCCTGTCACTGGAGAAAAGCCTTGGCGAGACCCGGATCGCGGGCCAGAACGGCCTGTTGGACGGACCTGCCTGGCGCTGGCCGGTTTGAGGTTGCAAGGCCGTCCCTTGGCTTTCTCTACGAGGTTTTTAATGTCGGGATTTTTCTAAAAAACAGAGGGTGGGCCCTGCGCCTGGACAGGCCGCTGCGGACATCATCCCTGCCCGAGCCCCCGCCACATCTCGTTACGGCCCGACTTTTGACGATTCGCCTGCCGCCACCTAGCGTCAAGAGGTTGCGCATTCGTCTGACGATTGTGCTCGCTCGGAATATCACCTAGGCAAGGGGAGTGTCAGATGTCTTTTGCTCGTTCGGCTTTGGCCAACCGCTTTTCCGCAATTCTCCTCACGGCGGCGACCGCCTCCCTGGCGTTGCCACTGGCCGCCGCACCTGGCGTGGAGGGCGCCTTTGCCGCGGTCCAGGGCGATGCCCGGGTGACCAAGGCGCTGGAGGCGCTGCGCGCCGACGATGGTCGTACCTTCGAGGAACAGAAGCAGATCGCCCAGATTCCGGCACCGCCGTTCAAGGAAAAGGTGCGGGCCGAGTATTACCTCAAGCGCTTCCAGGAACTGGGCCTCAAGGACGCCAGCATAGCCCCGGAAGGCTATGTGATCGCGACCCGCAAGGGCAGTGGCCAGGGGCCGCAGTTGGTGGTCTCGGCGCACCTGGATACGGTGTTTCCCGAGGGGACGGACCTTGCGCTCAAGGAGCAGGACGGCAAGACCTTCGGCCCCGGCATCGGCGATGACGCCCGGGGCCTGGCCGCGTTGCTGTCGGTGATCGGTGCCTTGAACAAGAGTGGTATCGAGACGGTGGGTGACCTGATTTTCGTCGGCACCGTGGGTGAGGAAGAGCTGGGCAATCTGCGCGGGGTGAAGGCGCTGTTCAAGGATCGTCAGGGCATCGACGGCTTCATCTCGGTGGATGGCATCGACGTGCGCCGGGTGGTCAATCGCGGCACCGGCAGCCATCGCTATGAGATCACCTTCAAGGGCCCGGGTGGCCACAGCTTCGGTGAATTCGGGCGGCCCAGCGCCATCCATGCCATGGGTCGCGCCATTGCCAAGATCGCCGAGGTACGGCCGCCCAAGGAGCCCAAGACCACCTTTACCGTGGGCACGGTGCAGGGCGGCACCTCGGTCAATGCCATCGCCGCCGAGGCGCGGCTGACCCTGGACATGAGATCCAACGAGGAGGCCGCGCTGTTGGCCGAGGAAAAGGACATCCTCGGGTTGGTACAGGAAGCGGTGAAGGAGGAGAACCAGCGTTGGGATACCGACCAGATCTCGGTGGACATCAAGCTGATCGGCGATCGTCCAGCCGGTGGCACGCCGGAGGATTCGCCCATGGTGCAGACGGCGCAGCGCGCCATCGCCGCAGTCACCGGCGGCGCCAAGGTGACCCTCAGTGGTGGTAGTACCGATTCCAACACCGCCATGGCCCTGGGGGTGCCGGCCATGACCATCAGCGGTGGCGGGGAGGGCGGCAGCGCCCACTCGCTGGCGGAGTGGTACAAGCCGGTCAATGCCTACCAGGGCCCGCAGAACGTGCTGCTGACCAGTCTGACCCTGGTCGGCCTCAAGGGTGTCAGCGAGCCGGTGTTGCCGGTCAAGCGCTAGTCCGGAACGCGCGGCGCTGGTATCTACGCCGGCGTCCGCGCGATCTGCCAACAGGCCAGGGCACTGGCCAGGATGGCGAGACCGGCGAGCGGATAGACCCAGGCGGGTGAGAGCAGCGGCAGCAGGATGCCCGCCAGCAATGGACCGAGGCCCGCTCCCACGTCGCGCCAGACGGCATTGGCGGCCAGCGCCTGCACTCGTGCCTGGCCAGGATGACGCGCCGCCACGAGGGTCACCACCAGCGGCAGCTGCAGCGCCCGCAGAATCAGCACACCGCCGGCACCCAGCACCAACCAGTGCCAGCCGAAGGCGCTCAGTGCGAGGGCCGTGAGGGCAGAAAAGGTCACCAGCATGGTCGCCGCGCCGTATCGCTCGGCGGCCCAGCCACCCAGGGGACTCAGGCTCATCTCCGAGGCGTAGCGCAGGGCCATCAGCAGCCCGGCGATCAGTACCGCGTTGCCACCGAGGGCGGCTTGGGCGAAGACCGAGAGACCGAAGATGAACAGGCCATCCAGGGCCACGCCCTCGATGAAGGACCAGATGGCGATACGATCGGGCCACTGGAAACGCCGCCCCGTGCTGGCGAGTCGATGGGGCTGCGTCGGCAGCCGGCTGGCCACCAGCAGGCCCATCAGGCAGAAGCCGGCGAGCAGGAGGAAGATCAACCGCGGACCGAAGTGCAGGGTGACCCAGGCGCCCAGGGGCAGCGCCAGCATGGGGCCGATGGCGATCAGGGCGCGGGAGGTACCCGAGCGGCGTGCGGCGCCGCCTGGCTCGGCGGTGGCCAGTACCTGGGTGGAGAGGTTGAACACCGCGAAGCACAGGCCCCAGGCCAGCCGTAGCAGGATCAGCAACCAGAAGCCCGAAAGTGTCGCGTTGCCCAGGGCACAAAGCGCCGCTACCCCGGCGGCGAGCATGAGGCTGTGGCGGTCGCCGAAGCGGGCATAGCCGTGTACCACGTAGCGGTAGCCAAAGATGCGCACCAGGCGATTGGCGGCGAGCAGTACGCCGGCTTCGGTCAGGCCGATACCGAAGGCCTCGGCATTCATCGGCAGGATGAGATAGAGCAGGACGTCGCTGGGCAAGCAAAGCGCGAGAACGATCGCCGCCCGCCGGGAGTCGCGGTCGACGGGATGGATGCTGACCATGGGCAAGCTGTCTTGTAATAAAACTGACTTTTTATCACGAATGGCCCGACCGCCAGCCAGTCTTTTGCAAGAGGTGTCCGCCAGGCGAAACGGCTGAACTAACCCGGCACGCGCGCGATCCTTTTCAGTGCGTCTTGCGCTGCGCAGTGGCTGCCCGGCCCTGCACCGTCCCGTCATGAAAAGGAGTCGTCAGTGACCGTAGCTGCCCACCATTACCATCCCGTCAGGCCCGGCCCGCTGCACGCGCTGCTGCTGGCGGGCTCCGTCCCGCTGTTCATCGGCGGGCTGCTCAGTGACATTGCCTACTACCAGACCTACCAGATCCAGTGGGCCAATTTCGCCGCCTGGCTGATCGCCGGCGCCCTGTTGCTGTCCGGCCTGGCCCTGCTGTTCGCCCTGGGGAATCTCTTCGGTGCTCGCTTCAGAGGCCGGCGACCGGCCGCCTATTTCCTGTTGCTGCTGCTGGCCTGGGTGCTGGGCCTGGTCAATGCCTTCGAACATGCCAAGGATGCCTGGGCGGTGATGCCCGCCGGGTTGATCCTGTCGGTTATCGTCACGGCGCTGAGCCTGGTGGCGGCCTGGATCGGCCTCTCCAACCTGCGTTCGGAGGTGGTTCGATGAGCACTCCCAAAGTCTTGAGCGTCCTTGGTCTGGCCGTCCTGCTGAGCGCCTGCGGCAATGAAGGCGGCGCCGACACCCAGGCCCGCGGTCCCGATCCGAAGCTGCCGGAACCCCAACGTGGCTTGCTGCCGAGCATGAAGATCGCCGAGCCGGCGCCCTGGGGCGATCGCGTGCCCACCGTGCCGCAGGGCTACACCATCACCGCCATCGCCACCGATCTGCGCATTCCGCGGCAGATGCTGGTGCTGCCCAATGGCGACATCCTGGTGGCCGAGGGTCGCGGTGGCAGCGCGCCCAAGCTCAAGCCCAAGGACGTCATCGCCGGCTACATCAAGGCCCAGGGCAATACCCAGGTGAAAGGCGGCAACCGCCTGACCCTGTTGCGTGACGCCGACGGCGACGGCACCTACGAACTCAAGACGGTGTTTGCCGAGAACCTCAACGCGCCCTACGGCCTGGCCTTCGCCAATGGCCGGATCTACGTGGCCAACCAGGACGCCCTGGTGAGCTTTCCCTACCAGGACGGCCAGACCCAGGCCAGCGGCGCGCCGGACAAGCTGGTCGATCTGCCGGCGGCGATCAATCACCACTGGACCAAGTCCCTCGCCGCGAGCGCCGATGGTCGCTATCTCTATGTGGGGATAGGCTCCAACAGCAACGTCGGCGAGCGCGGCATGGATGTCGAGGTGGACCGCGCGGTGATCTGGCAAATCGATGCCCAGAGCGGCGCGCACAAGAGCTATGCAACCGGGGTGCGCAATCCCACCGCCCTGGCTATCCAGCCCGACAGCGGCCAACTGTGGGCGGTGGCCAACGAGCGCGACGAAATCGGCCCGGACCTGGTGCCGGATTACCTGACCTCCATCCGCGAGGGCGGCTTCTATGGCTGGCCCTACAGCTACTGGGGGCAGAACGTCGACACCCGCGCCCAGCCGCAGGATCCGGCCAAGGTCGCCGCCGCCATCAAGCCCGACTACAGCCTGGGCTCCCACGTCGCCGCCCTGGGCCTGAGCTTTTCCACCGCGGCGGTAGGCGGGCAGTTCACCGACGGCGTCTTCGTCGGCGAGCACGGCAGTTGGAACCGTGACAAGCCGGTGGGCTACCGGGTAGTCTTCGTGCCCTTCCAGCAGGGGCGGCCGGTGGGTGAGCCCATCGACTTCGCCACCGGATTCTTTGGCGACGACGGCAAGACCCGCGGCCGACCGGTCGGGGTGGCGGTGGACCAACGTGGCGGCGTCATCATCGCCGACGACCTGGCCAATACCGTCTGGCGGGTGACGCGCACCCAGTAAGAACCTTTTCACGATCTGCTGCGCGTCGGCCAAACGGCGTTGAAAATGCCTTGTTTGTTTCTAGCTCGCGAGATCGTGAACAGGTTCTAAGGTGCAAAGAGATCGGTTTGCCGCGCACCTGGGCGGCAAGCCGATCAATGCATGCGGTGCTGCAGATCACCCAGCACCACCAGGCTGCCCACCACCATCAGCACCAGGATCAGGCTGGTGAACAGCAGCAGATAGAGGTCGTGGCGGTGCGAGCGACCCAGGCTGATATGCAGAAAGCAGCGCAGGTGCACCAGGATCTGCAGCAGCCCCAGGCCGAAGATGACGCCCAGGGTGGTCCCGCGCGGCCAGCTCGGGAACAGCACCAGGCCGATGGGGATCAGGCTCAGCGTCACCGCCAGCACCAGGCCGATCACATAGCTCGCCAGTTCGCGGCGATAGTCGTTACGCTTCATGGCAACAGCCCCTGCAGGTAGACCACCGAGAGGATGGCGACCCAGACGATATCGAGAAAGTGCCAGAACAGGCCCAGGCGCATCAGTCGGGTCTTCACCGGCGTATCCAGGCCGAACACCCTGAGCTGCACCAGCATCACCACCAGCCACAGGCAGCCGCTGGCGACGTGCACCCCGTGCATGCCCACCAGGGCGAAGAAGGCCGAGAGAAAGGCGCTGCGCTGGGGCAGGGCGCCCTGGTCCGCCATGCCGAGGAAGTCGTGTACCTCCAGGCCGAGAAAGACCAGGCCCAGGGCCAGGGTCACCAGCAGCCAGGTCACCAGGGGGCGCAGGCGACCCTCATGGTATTTCATCGCCAGGGACGCCAGGCCGTAGGTGAAGCTGCTGGCCAGTAGCACCAGGGTCTGCAGGGTGATACTGCCGATCTCGAAGACGTCCCGGGCGAGCGGGCCGCCGGCGGTGGCGTGCTGCAGCGTCGCGTAGATGGCGAACAGCAGCGCGAACACCAGGGCGTCGCTCATCAGGAAGATCCAGAAGCCGAACAGCGAGTATTCGGCCTCGGCGTGGGTGGCATGGTCGGTGGCGCCGACGTTGAGGCCGGCATGATTCATATCGCGCGGACTCATGGGCCCATCTCCGCCAAGCCACGGTTGGCCGGGCTGGTTTCCTCGTTGCGGTTGACCGCGCGAATCGCGGCGACCAGGTCTAGCCAGGCCTCGTGTTCGCGCCGGATCTCGGCCGCCGAGATCAGCCGCTCGGTATCGCGCTGGAAGCTGCGGGCGATCACCGCGCCCCAGGCCACCACCAGGCCGAGCACGGCCAGCCAGCCGATGTGCCAGACCAGGCCGAAGGCGCAGGCGAAGCCGGCTGCCCCGACGATGGCCGGCACGGCGCTGTTCTTCGGCAAGACGATGTCGGCATAGGTGCGCGGCCGGGCGTAGGCCAGGCCCTGTTCCTTGAGCCAGGTGAAGGGATCGCGGTCGTTGATCGGCAGCGGCACGGCGAAGTTGTATTCTGGCGGCGGCGCTGCGACCGCCCATTCCAGGGTACGGCCGTTCCAGGGATCACCCGCCGGCACCCGGGCACTGTCGCGGCGACGAATGCTCACCACCAGCTGAATCACCAGGCTGCCCAGGGCGGCCAGCAGCACCACCGCGCCGAGTTCGGCGACCCACAGCAGCGGGGCGAAATCGGGGTTGTGGATGGCCTGGCTGCGCCGCGGCAGACCGGAGACGCCCAGCACATACAGGGGCATGAAGGCGAGGATGAAGCCCAGGCCGAAATTCAGCGCGGCGATGCGGCCCCAGCGCTCGTCGAGGCGAAAGCCAAAGGCCTTGGGAAACCAGAAGTGGTAGCCGGCCAGCATGCCGAACAGCATTCCCGGGATCAGCATGTTGTGGAAGTGGGCGACCAGGTAGACGGTGTTGTGCACCTGGTAGTCCACTGGCGGCGTGGCCAGGGTGATGCCGGTGAGGCCGCCGATGACGAACAGCATGATGAACATGACCGCGTAGATCAGCGGGGTGGTCAGGCGGATGCGGCCGCGGAACAGGGTCGCCATCCAGTCGTAGATCTTCACCCCGGTGGGAATGCCGATGAGCATGGTGGCGATGCCGAAGGCGGCGTTGATCCTGGGGCTCTGGCCCATGGTGAAGAAGTGGTGCAGCCACACGGTGAAGGACAGCACGGCGATCACCAGGGTGGCCCAGACCAGCGAGTGGTAGCCATAAAGACGCTTGGTGGAAAAGGTGGCGAAGACCTCGGAAAACACCCCGAAGGCCGGCAGGATCAGGATGTACACCTCCGGGTGGCCGAACAGCCAGAACAGGTTGATGTAGTTCATCAGGTTGCCGCCCTGGGTATTGGTGAAGAAGTGGAAGTCCAGGTAGCGGTCCAGGGCCAGCAGCAGGGTGGCCACGGTCAGCGGCGGCATGGCGAAGATCATCAGGATGCTGGTGCATAGCGCTGTCCAGCTGAACAGCGACATCTGGAACAGGCGCATGCCCGGCGCTCTTTCCTTGTAGAGGGTGACGGCGAAGTTGAGGCCGGTGAGGGTGCTGCCGATGGAGCTCAGGGTCAGCGCCCAGATCCAGTAGTCGGGGCCGACGCCGGGCTGGTATTCGGCGCCGGTATAGGGCGGATAGCCGCTCCAGCCACCGGTGGAAAAGCGTCCCAGCACCAGCGAGACCATCACCAGGGCGGCACCGGCCACGGTCAGCCAGAGGCTGATGGCGTTGAGCAGCGGAAAGCGCACATCGCGGGCGCCGATCTGCAGCGGCATGACGAAGTTGATCAGCCCGGTGAGAAAGGGCATGGCGACGAAGAACACCATGATGGTGCCGTGGGTGCTGAACAGCTGGCCGAAATGCTCGGGCGGCAGGTAGCCCGGCGCATCGATGGCCAGGGCCTGCTGGGTGCGCATCATCACCCCTTCCACCACGCCGCGGCTGAACATCACCAGCGCCAGCACCACATACATGATGCCGATGCGCTTGTGGTCCAGGCTGGTGAACCACTCCTGCCAGAGGTAGCGCCATTTGCCGAGCCAGGTGATCACCCCGGCCGTAGCGAGGGCGCCGAGGACCACCACGCTGGCGCCGCAGGTGGCGATCAGGCTGTAGAAGGGTAGGGCGTCGTAGCCCAGGCGGCCGAACAGCAGGTGCCAGAGGGCCGAGGATTCAGTCATGGGTGGCTCCCTGGAAGGTGTCGCAGGCGGGCACCGGGTCCTGGCGATAGCGCGCCAGGACCCAGGCGAAGAGGGCGGGTTGGGTCAGGCGCCACTGGGTGGCCTGCTCCAGGGTGCCGGGGCGGGCCAGTACCTGGTAATGGGCGCAGTCCAGGGCCGCACGGGTTTGGGCGACGGTCTGGGTCCAGGCCTGGAAGTCCGCCGCATCCAGCACCCGGATCGGGAAATGTTGGTCCTGGAAGCCCTCGCCGCTGTACTGGGCGTTGCGGCCCTCGAACTGGCCGGGCGCCGGAATCTGCAGGAAGCGCTGGGTCTGCATGCCGGCCATGGCGTAGATCTGGCCACCGAGGCGGGGCAGCAGCAGGGACTGCATCACGGTATCGCTGGTGAGGGTCAACCGCACCGGGCGCCCGGCGGGCAGGACCAGTTCGTTGACGCTGGCGATACCCTGTTCGGGATAGAGAAACAGCCACTTCCAATCCAGGCCGATCACCTGGACTTCCAGCGGCCGCTCGCCTGGCGTCGGCGAGCGATAGGGGTCGAGGCTGTGGGTGCGGGTCCAGACCAGTACCGATAGCACCGCGACGATCAGCGCCGGTACGCCCCAGGCGAAGATATCCAGCAGCCAGGAGAACTCCCAGCGCGGACGGTAGGCGGCGCGGTCGTTGCCGTGGCGGTAGCGCCAGACGATCAGCGGCGTGAGCAGGATCACCGGCAAGACCACCACCAGCGTCAGGCCGACGATCCATAGCAGCAGATCGCGTTCGCCACTGGCGGCGAGACCCGCCGGGGCGAGAAAGCCGTGCTGCAGCGGCGAGCAACCGCCCAGCAAGAGCAGCGGCAGCAGGTAGCCGCAACGTGGCGCACGGCGGATACCGAGGGATGGCGAGAGGCTCGCGAAGGGCATGGGGCTCTGACCGTAACCAGTTATTGCAGCCAACAGACCCCAGGTAAGCCGCGGACGTTCACGACTTGCTGGCCTTTGGCTAGCGCGGCAAGTCGATATCGCCGCGTTCAGGCGCTCTGGCACGCATGTTTAGGCGGTTTGTCAGCTCGGCTCGGTTTTCCATTGCCCGAGCAGGATGGCGACGAATTTCTCGGCGGCGGGCGACAGCGAGGCGCCGCGGCGCGAGACCAGGCCCAGGGTGCGGGTCACCTCCGGGTCGGTGAGGGGCACGCTGATCAGGGTCGGGTGATCGGCGTCCGGCATGGCCAGGCTGGGCATGGCCGAGACGCCCAGGCCGGCTTCCACCATGCCCAGCGAGGTGGACAGGTGCTGCACCTCGTAGAACCACTTGGGCCGGATGCCGCGGGCGGAGAGGGCATGGTCGAGCAGCACCCGGTTGCCGCTGAGGCGGCCTACGCCGATCAGGCGATGCTCGACCAGTTCGGCCCAGCTGACCGACGCGCGCCCGGCCAGGTCGTGGTCGCGACGGCAGGCCAGCACGAATTGCTCCTGTACCAGGGGCACGAATTCGATGTCCGGGTGCTGGCCGCTGAGCATGTTGATACCGAAGTCGGCTTCGCCGCGCAGCACGGCTTCCAGGCCATCGTTGGCGCTGAGGTCGAGCAGGCGGATGCGGATCTTGGGGTAGTGCTCGTTGTACTGGCGGATCACCGAGGGCAGGAAATAGAAGGCTGCGGTGGGGATGCAGGCGAGGGTGACCTGGCCGGTCTGGCGCTCGGCCAGTTCGCGGATGCTGAGGATGGAGTCCTCGAAATCGTCCAGCAGCCGCCGTGCCTTGGGCAGGAAATCGCGGCCCACGCTGGTGAGCCCGACCCGACGAGTGGTGCGTTCGAGCAGCGGCGTGCCGAGGCCGTCTTCCAGTTTCTTGATGCGCCGACTGAGGGCGGGTTGGGAAAGGTGCAGCGCATCGGCGGCCTCATGGAAACTACCTAGTTCGGCGATCTTCACGAAAGATCGGATGTCTTGCAGCTCGTAATCCATGACAGGCTCCCGCCCAGGTGACTCGGTTATTGATCATTCAGATGGAATAATGGCGACGATATTTGCATTGGATAGATTTATCCAGGGCTGCCAATCTTGTCTCCAGAACATCAATAACCGCTATTGATCAACAAGAGTCAGCAGTCATGCAACGTATTCCGTGCGTTCTCATGCGGGGCGGTACCTCCAAGGGCCCCTTCTTCCATGCCAGCGACCTGCCCAGCGATCCCGTCCAGCGCGACGAGATGCTGATCGACCTCATGGGTGCCGGCCACGAGCTGGAAATCGACGGCATCGGTGGCGGCAGCCCCCAGACCAGCAAGGTCGCCATCATCAGCCCCTCCAGCCATCCCGCTGCCGACGTGGACTACCTGTTCGTACAGGTGATGGTCGCCGAGCGCCGCGTCGACACCGCGCCCAATTGCGGCAACATGCTCTGTGCCGTCGGCCCCTTCGCGGTGGAGCAGGGTGTGGTCCCGGCCCGGGATGGCCAGACCCTGGTACGCATCCGCAACCTGAATACCAATAGCTTCGTCGACTCCCTGGTGCAGACGCCCGGTGGCCAGGTGCGCTACGAGGGCGACACCGCCATCGACGGCGTACCCGGTACCGCGGCGCCGGTGCAGCTGACCTTTCTCGACGCCGTGGGCAGCAAGACCGGCCAGCTGTTTCCCACCGGCCAGGCCACCGATGTCTTCGACGGCGTTCCGGTGACCTGCATCGACATGGCCATGCCGATGATGATCGTCGAGGCCCGTCACCTGGGGGTGACCGGCAGCGAGCGGCCGGCCGAGCTGGACGCCAACGCGGCGTTGCTGGCGCGCTTGGAAGCCCTGCGCCTGCAGGCCGGCCGGGCCATGGGCCTGGGCGATGTCAGCGGCAAGGTGATTCCCAAGCCGGTACTGGTCTCCCGGCCGCAGCACGGCGGCACCCTGCAGGTGCGCTACTTCATGCCGCACAATTGCCATCGGTCCCTGGCCATCACCGGCTCCATCGGCCTGGCCACCGCCTGCGTCACCCCGGGCACCGTGGTAATGGCGCTGCTGGGCGAGGGCGCGGCGGACCTGACCCGGGTGCGCCTCGAGCATCCCAGCGGCGGCATCGACGTCGTCCTGTCGCGCGGCGGCGCGGACGGCACTACCATCCAGGCGTCGGTGGTCCGCACCGCCCGCCGGCTATTCTCCGGCCATGTCTATGCGCCCGTCGCGCGGAGGCTCGCCGGCTGACGCAAGAGCCTGTTCAGAATCTGCTGCGCGTCGGCCAAACCGCGTTGAAAAGGGCTTCGGAATGCTCATTTACCACTCGTAAACTCCGCTTCCTCAGCCCTTTTCGCCTTGTTTGGCTCTAGCTCGCGAGATTATGAACAGGCTCTAAGAATCCACCCCCACCAGCGCATCCACACAACTTCAATAAAGGGTGATGCCTCATGAAACTCGCCAAATCGCTGTATTTCCAGATCCTCTGCGCCGTGGTGCTCGGGGTGTTGGTCGGTCACTTCTGGGCGCAACAGGCGGTGGCGCTCAAGCCCCTGGGTGACGCCTTCATCAAGCTGATCAAGATGATGATCGCCCCGGTGGTGTTCTGCACCATCGTCACCGGTATCGCCGGCATGACCGACAAGAGCAGCCTGGGTCGGCTGATGGGCAAGACGCTGCTGTTGTTCCTGGTGCTCACCGTCATCAGCCTGTTCATCGGCCTCGGCGCGGTCTATCTGTTCCAACCGGGTGCGGGCATGAACATAGACCCGGCGACCCTGAGCACCGCCGGCATCGCCCAGTACACCGCCTCGGCGGCCAAGCTCAGCGTGGTCGACTTCTTCCTGCACATCATCCCCGACACCTTCATGGGGGCGTTCAACAAGGGTGAGGTGCTGCCGGTGCTGTTCATCGCCGTGCTCTGCGGCTTCGCCCTGTCGTCCATGGGCGAGCGCGGCAAGCCGGTGCTGAACGTGCTGGAATCGGCGTCGCAGATGGTCTTCCGCATCTTCGGCTACCTGATGCGCTTCGCGCCGGTGGGGGCCTTCGGAGCGCTGGCCTTCACCGTCGGCCAGTACGGCATCACCTCGCTGGGCTCCCTGGCCAAGCTGATCGCCACCCTCTACATCGCCTGCGCCTTCTTCGTCTTCGTGGTGCTGGGCGCGCTGTGTCGCTCGCGTGGTTTCAGCCTGTGGCGGCTGCTGCGCTACTTCCGCGAGGAATTCCTGGTGGTGCTGGGCACCTCGTCCACCGAGCCGGTGCTGCCGCGCATGCTGCAGAAGCTCGAAGGCCTGGGTTGCAAGAAGGGCGTGGTCGGCCTGGTGTTGCCCACCGGTTACTCCTTCAACCTGGACGGCACCGCCATCTACCTGTCGCTGGCGGCCATCTTCATCGCCCAGGCCTGCAACATCGACCTGACCGTCGGCCAGACCCTGACCATGCTGGCGATCATGCTGCTGTCCTCCAAGGGCGCGGCCGGGGTCACCGGCAGCGGCTTCGTCGCCCTGGCCTCGACCCTCACCGTGATCCACGACATTCCCCTCGCCGGCCTGGCGCTGCTCATCGGCATCGACCGCTTCATGTCCGAGGCCCGCGCCCTGACCAGCCTGGCCAGCAACGCCGTGGCCACCGTGGTGATCTCGCTGTCCGAAGGTGCCTGCGACCGGGAGCAACTGCTGCGCGCCCTGGCCAGCGGCAAGGCCGAACCCCTGGCCATGCCCGATGCCGACTGGGCCGCGCCGGACGTGCGTCCCCACGCCTGATCGCGCCAACCCCTCCACCGCTGTAGCCCCACCTCCGCGTCGTCAGCTGGCCGGAGGAGGGGATCGGCTGGCCCGCGTCTGGCCAGACCCACAACAAGAACAAGGGATACGCTCATGCTCGCACTCCTCGGTTTGATCATGGTGGTGACCTTCACCTACCTGATCATGAGCAAACGTCTGTCGCCCATCGTGGCGCTCACCGTGGTGCCCATCGTCTTCGCCGTCATCGGCGGCTTCGCGCCCACCACCGGCAAGATGATGCTCGACGGCCTGAAGATGGTGGCGCCCTCGGCGGCCCTGCTGCTGTTCGCCATCCTCTTCTTCGGCCTGATGATCGACGCCGGGCTGTTCGACCCGTTGATCCGCAAGATCCTCAAGCGAGTCAACGGCGATCCGGTGAAGATCGCCATCGGCACGGCGCTGCTCTCGCTACTGGTCGCCCTGGACGGTGACGGCACCACCACCTACATGATCACCTGCGCCGCCATGCTGCCGCTGTACAAGCGCATCGGCATGGACCCCATGGTGCTGGCGACGGTGTCCATGCTCTCGCTGAGCATCATGAGTGGCATGAGTCCCTGGGGCGGTCCGGCGACCCGCGCCATCGCCGCCTTGGGCCTGGATGCCACGGCCTATTTCATTCCCATGCTGCCCACGGTGATCGGCGGGGCGGCCTGGGTGGTGTTCACCGCCTTCCTGCTCGGCCGCCGCGAGCGCGCCCGCATCGGCAACATCAGCCTGGCGAGCGGTGGGGCCAATGGCGGCAAGTGCTATATCGAAGAGATCCTCGGTGATTCGCCGACCAAGCGGCCACGCCTGGCCTACGTCAACCTGGTGCTGGTGATCGCGGTGATGACCGCCCTGGTCATGGGCGTGATGCACGCGGCCATCCTGTTCATGATCGGCTTCGTGCTGGCGCTGATGATCAACTATCCGCAATTGGAGCTGCAGAAGGAACGCATCCTGGCACACTCGGGCAATGCCATGACCGTGGTGCTGCTGGTGTTCGCCGCGGGCATCTTCGCCGGCATCTTTTCCGGCACCAAGATGGTCGACGCCCTGGCGCAGACGCTGGTGGACTGGATTCCACCGGCCTGGGGCCACTGGTTCCCGCTGGTGGTGGCCATCACCAGCATGCCGCTGACCTTCGTGCTGTCCAACGATGCCTACTACTTCGGCGTGGTGCCCATCCTGGCCAATGCCGCGGCGGCCTATGGCATCGACCCGGTGGAGATCGCCCGCGCCTCGGTGCTTGGTCAGCCGGTGCACCTGATGAGTCCGCTGGTGGCCTCCACCCTGTTGCTGGTGGGCATGGTCGACCGCGACATCGGTGACTTCCAGAAGGCCACCGTCAAATGGGCGGTGCTGACCTCCCTGGTCATCACCGCCATCGCCTTGCTCACCGGCGCCATCTCTTTCTTCGTTTGATTCGCCTGGGGAAACGGTCCGCGCTTGCGTGCCGGCTCCCCAGCGACCTCGCTTCGACAACAACAAGAGAATTCCAATGTCCCGACTCCTCAAGAGTGGCGCGGGTTGCGCCGCCCTGTGCGCCTGCGTGCCCTTCGCCGACGCCGCCGGCTTCCTCGAAGACAGTAAGCTCAAGCTGCAACTGCGCAACGTCTACTTCAACGAGAATTTCCGTGATGAACAGGGCCTGAGCGCTCGTGCTGCCGCTACGGCGAAGAGCGAACGCACCGAATGGGCCCAGGGGTTCCTGCTGGACTATCGCTCGGGTTTCACCCAGGGCACCCTTGGCTTCGGCCTGGACGCCCTCGGCCTGCTCGGGCTGCGCCTGGATTCCGGGCGCGGCCGCAGCGGTACCGGGCTGCTGCCAGTGCACAGTGACGGGCGGGCGGCGGCGGAGGCCAGTTCCTTCGGCGCCACCGCCAAGGTCCGGCTGGGCAAGACGGTGGTCAAGCACGGCACCCTGCTGCCCAAGACCCCTGTGCTGGTCTACAACGATGCCCGCCTGCTACCCCAGACCTACCAGGGCACCCAGGTCACCAGCGACGACATCCAGGGCCTGACGCTGACCCTGACCCACCTCGACCGCTTCAAGCTGCGCGATTCCACCGACAGCAACGGCCTCTTTCCCGACGGCTACAGCGGCGGTCAGTCCGGCAATTTCAGCTACGGCGGTGCCGAGTACCAGCTCAGCAAGACCCTGAGGCTCAGCTACTTCCACGGTGAGCTGAACAACTTCTATCGCCAGGATTTCGCCGGCATCCAGCATGACCTGCCGCTGGCGGGGGGCGTGCTGACCAGCGACCTGCGCTACTTCAAGAGTCGCGACACGGGCGCGGCCTACGCGGGAAAGATCGACAACGCCATGCTCAGCGGCCAACTGACCTACACCCACAGCGGCCATACGGTCGGTGCTGGGCTGCAGAAGCTCAGTGGGGACGCGGGCCTGCCCTACATCAGTGGCGCTACCGTCTATTCCTTCGGCAACGTCGGCATCGGCAAATTCATCGAGGAAGACGAGAAGAGCTGGCTGCTCAGCTACGCCTACGACTTCAAGGCGGTAGGGCTGCCCGGGTTGACCTTCATGACGCGCTACATCAGTGGCGACAACGGCCGCTCCGGCAGCGAAGGCCTGCACGAGTGGGAGCGCGACGTGGAGCTGGCCTACGTGGTGCCCAAGGGCTCGCTCAAGGGCTTTGGCGTCAAGCTGCGCAACTATGTCTATCGCGCCGACTTCGCCCGCGGCCGGGACAGCAATCGCCTGTACCTGACCTACGACCTGGCGCTCTGGTAGCGCCAGGGGAGGAGGGGCGCCGTGCGGGCGCCCCCGTCGGGCTCACTGGGCGGGAATGGGCTTGAGGCCGCTGTCCTCGATGGCCTTGGCGGCGTCCTTGGAGGCCAGGTACTTGAGCAGGGCGCGGGCGGCGTCAGGATGCTGGCTGCGGCTGACCACGGCGCCGGAATAGAGGGTCATCTTCTGCGCCTGGTCGGGAATCAGGCCGACGATGTCGATGCCTTGCACGGGCTTGAGTTCGCTCAGCTGCTGGAAGCCCAGCTGGGCTTCGCCACGAGCCACCACCTCGCCGACGGGCACGGCGGGGATCATGCGCGCCTTGGCGTTGAAGGCCTCGCCGAGCTGCAGGCGCGGAAAGAGCACGCGCGACAGGTAGACCCCGCTGGCGCTGTCGGAATAGGCCACCGACTGGGCGTTCTCCAGGGTCTTCTTGAAGGCGTCCATGGTGGAGATGTCCGGCTTGGGCGCACCCTTGCGCACCGCCAGGGCGATGAACGACTGCCCCAGGTCGACGCGGCTGTCCTTCACCGCCTGCCCATCGGCGATCAGCTTGTCCAGTGCCGAGCCCACCATCAGCACCACGTCGGCCGGCTCCTTGCGCGCCAGGCGATTGGGGATGGCCTGGGGCGTATCGCCCATGGACGGCGCGGCAGCGATCTCGAGTTTCACCCCGGTGGCCTTCTCGTAGGCTGGAGCCACCTCGCGGATGGCGCCCATGATGCCGCCCGAGCTCAGGATGGTGAGGGTGGTAGGCTGCGCAGCGAGCAGCGGGGTGGTGGAGGCCAGCAGCAGGGCGCCCAGGGCGAGGGAGGGTAGACGTCGGAACATGGCAGAGACTCTCGATGGAAAAGACCGACGATAGACCTCGCGCGCGGGCTTGGCGCGTGAGTCCGGATGAAAAAAAATTTAGTTTACCGACCCTGGGGTTTTCCCTAGGGTGTGCGGTCCGCTGAACCGGGGACGAGATCGAGAGGCAACCATGACCCAGGCTTTGGTCATCGAGGACGATGAGGTGACCGCCCAGTCCATCGCCAGCGCCCTGCGCGCGCAGGACTACCAGGTGCGCTGGGAAAGCACCGGACGCGACGGCCTGGCTGCCGCCATCGCCGGCGGCCACGACATCATCACCCTCGACCGCATGTTGCCGGACTTCGACGGCCTGACCATCGTCAGTACCCTGCGCGGCCTCGGCATCGCCACCCCGGTGCTGATGCTCAGTGCCCTGTCCGACGTGGACGAGCGGGTCCGCGGCCTGAGATGCGGCGGTGACGACTACCTGACCAAGCCCTTTTCCCTGGTGGAGATGGTGGCACGCCTGGAGGCCCTGCTGCGGCGGCCCGCGGCCCAGTCCGCCAGCCACCAGTTGCGGGTGGGCGAGCTGACCCTCGACCTCATCGACAACACCCTGACCCGCGCTGGCGAGGCCATCGTCCTGCTGCCCACCGAATTCAAGATCCTCACCTACCTGATGCGCAACGCCGGGCAACTGGTGACCCGCACCATGCTGTTCGAACAGGTCTGGGGCTATCACTTCGATCCGGGCACCAACATCATCGATGTCCACATGGGCCGCCTGAGACGCAAGATCGAACGGGCCGGGCGGCCGCTGGTGCATACGGTACGGGGAGCGGGTTATGTCCTCGTCGTCCCGGACTAGGCGCTGGCGTTCGGGCAGTAGCCGCCTGCTGGCCCTCTATGCGCTGTTCTTCGCGGCCTGGGGCGCGGTGTTCACCGGGGTGCTCTACTGGCAGATCTCCGGCTATCTGGGCGCCGTGGCGGAGCGCACCCTGCTGCAACGGGCGCACTACTACGGCAAGGTCGCGGACGCCGACCTGCTGGGCGAGCTGCAGGCCAGCGAGGTCTATTCCATGCCCGGCATCGACGCCTACGGCCTGTTCGAGGCCGACGGCCGCTACCTCGCCGGCAACCTGGTGAAGCTCTTGCGCAGCCTGCCGGACGACGGCCGGGTGCACTATCTGCAGCGTGGCCTGAAGACCACCGATGCCCTGGACGAAACCCGCAGCAGCCATGCCTTCCTGCAACGCCGTCCGAACGGTCGCCTGCTGGTGCTGGCCCGCGACGGCGGCTCCATCTCGGCGGTGGGCGGCATCATCGGCCAGGCGCTGTTCTGGGGCCTGTCGCTGACCCTGATCCCGGGCCTGATCGGCTGGCACCTGCTGCGTCGGCGACCCTTGCGGCGGGTAGAGCGGCTGCAGAGCAGCCTGGAACTCATCGTCGCCGGCCACCTGGAAGAGCGACTGCCGCTGTCACCGCGCCACGACGAGCTGGACATGCTGGCCGATGCGGTCAACACCACCCTGGCCCAGCTGGAGCGCTCGATGCACGAGGTGAAGGGGGTGTGCGATGGTATCGCCCATGACCTGCGCACCCCGCTGACGCGGCTGCGCGCGCGGTTGCACCAGCTGCAGCAACTGCCGCTGGCCGACCCCCAGGCCGAGAGCCTGGGCGAGGCGCTGGCCGAGACCGAGGCCATCATGTCGCGCTTCCAGGGACTGCTGCGCATCTCCGAGCTGGAGGACACCCGGCGGCGCATGGCCTTCGCCCCGCTGGGCCTGGCCGCGCTGTTGCGCCAGGCCCATGAGTTCTATGAGCCCATGGCCCAGGAAAAGGCCCAGACCCTGACCCTGGAACTGGCCGCTGACCTGCCGGCGGTGCAGGGCGACGCGGAGTTGCTGTTCGAGGCGCTGGTCAACCTGCTGGACAATGCCGTCAAGTTCGCCCCGGTAGGCGGCCGGGTGCGCCTGGTCGCCAGCGCCGTCGGGGCCGGGCTGCGCATCGAGGTCATCGACGACGGCCCCGGTATCCCCGAAGCCGAGCGCGAGAGCGTGCTGCGCCGGCTCTATCGCGGCGATGCCAGCCGCCAGCAGCCCGGCTACGGCCTGGGGCTGTCGCTGGTCGCCGCCATCGTGCGCTTGCATGGCTTCAGCCTGAGCATCGAAGGGGCGGAGCCGATGGGCGCCCGGGTGGTCATCGCCAGCGGCGCCTGAGGCGACGGCGCCTAAATTTTTCTTCATTTTTCTTCATTTGAGTCCGGGGCCGGGCTTGCCTAGGGTGGCGGGCCTTCCTGCTGAACTGGATGCGCCACCCGTGAAACACCCCTTCCTCCGCCTGGGTCTCGCTGCCCTCTGCCTCGCCTGGCTCGGCCAGGCGGACGCTGTGCCCACCGCCGATGCCCTGATTCCCTCGCCACCCCAGCTCTCGGCCAAGGCCTGGGTGCTGCTGGACGGCACCACCGGCCAGGTGATCGCCGAGGAGGATTCCCACGCGCATCTGCCACCGGCCAGCCTGACCAAGCTGATGACCGTCTATGTGGCGACCCGCGACATCCAGGCCGGGCGGCTCAAGGTGGATGACCAGGTCACCGTCAGCGAGCACGCCTGGCGTACCGAAGGTTCGCGGATGTTCCTCGACCCGCGTAGCCAGGTCTCGATCCACGACCTGCTGCAGGGCATCGTCATCGATTCGGGCAACGACGCCAGCGTGGCCCTGGCCGAGCACATCGCTGGCAGCGAGGAGAGCTTCGCCAGCCTGATGAACGCCACCGCCCAGCGCCTCGGCCTGCGCGACAGCCATTTCATGAACCCCACGGGGCTGCCCAATCCCGAGCACTTCTCCTCGCCCTACGACATGGCGCTGTTGGCTCGTGCCATCATCCAGGACGAGTCGGCCTACTACGAGCTCTATGCCAAGAAGTACTTCACCTGGAACGGCATCCGCCAGCCGAACCGCAACCTGCTGCTCTGGCGCGACCACACCGTGGACGGCCTCAAGACCGGCCATACCGAGGCGGCCGGCTATTGCATGGTGACCTCGGCGCAGCGTGACGGACGCCGGCTGATCACGGCGGTGTTCGGTTCCACCTCGCTGAACAACAGGGCCGCCGATACGCAGAAATTGCTCACCTACGGCTTCCGCTTCTTCGACAACCAGACCTTCGACAAGGCCGGCGTCGCCCTGGGTACCCCGACGGTGTGGGAGGGCGAACGCTCCACCCTGCCGGTAGGGGTGAGCCAGGACGTGGTGCTGACCCGGCCCAAGGGCCAGCACGAACCGCAACAACGCCTGGTGCTGGATGAGCCCCTGGTGGCACCCATCGCCCAAGGCGACGTGGTGGGGCGCCTGGAGCTGGTGGATGGCGACCGGGTACTCGAAGCCCGGCCGCTGGTGGCCCTGGCCGCGGTCGAGCAGGGTGGTTGGTGGGCGCGCTGGCCGCAGCACCTGTATCGACTGGTGCTGCACTGGCTGGGGCGTCTCTGAGCCTGGCTGCCGGGGTCAGGCATCGCGCCCCAGGTGCTCACGCAAGAAGCCATTCATCCGCGCCAGGGTCCAGCGCACGCTCGGTAGCACCCCGAGCATCTCGATGAAACCATGGATCATGCCCGGCAGCTCGTGGTACTCCACGGTGTTGCCGGCCTTGATCAGCGCCTGGGCGTAGAGGCGGGCGTCGTCGCGCAGGGCATCGCACGCGGCGCCAAAGATCAGCGCCGGCGGCAGATCGGCGTGGGAGGGCGCATAGAGGGGCGATACCCGCGGGTCCAGGGTATCCGCGTCCTTGAGGTACAGTCCGGAAAAGTAGTCCATCAGCGGACGCGTCAGCGGCGGCACCTGGGCATTCTCGATGCGAGAGGGGTGATCCCAGGCCGTGGGGGTGTTGTCGACGCCGGGATAGATCAGCACCTGGGCCTTGAGCGCGAGCGGTCCTTCGCGCAGGTGCAGCGCGGCCATGGCGGCCAGGCCACCCCCGGCGCTGTCGCCGGCCACGGCGACACGCTCGAGATCGAGATTGAAGGCTCTGCCGGCCTCGGCCAGCCAATGCAGCGCGGCCAGCACATCGGCGGGGCCGGCGGGTGCCGGATGCTCGGGGGCCAGCGCATAGTGCACGGCGAGCACCGCGCAGCCGCTGCCTAGGGCGATCTGACGACAGAGCGAATCGTGGCTGTCGAGGTCGCCGATCACCCAGCCGCCGCCGTGCAGATAGACCACCACCGGCGTCGGCGTCTCGTCTACGGCCTGGGGCCGATACAGGCGCAGGGGGATGGGGCCCAGCGGACCGGGCGCGGCCAGCTCCTGGACACGAGCCACGGGAGCGGCCGGCAGGCCAAGGGCACGATTCATCTGCACATAGGCGGCGCGCGCCTGCTGTGGCGTGAGGCTTTCGATGGGCGGTCGGGGCTGGGCGGCCAACTGCGTCAGCAGGCTGGCGACCTGGGGATCGAGGCGCGCGAAGGCGTCGGGCATGGGGCTTCTCCGTAGGTGTTCTGGGCGCCCGCGTGGACGCCGGTTCGCCGCCAGCCTCGCCGCAGGCCCCCTGGCCGGTCTATCGATCAGATGAACGATGGCGCTTACCGTGAGATTCCTGCACCACGCGGCCGTTGCTCCTGTAGAACCTGCCTATCCTGCATCTGAACGATAGCCGAGCGGCATCGGTACGGTAGACTCGGACCCAAGCCAGGCCCCGTTCGGGGGCCGGCACCCTACCCAAGACAATCAAAACAAAGGGGGTAGCATGGCCCAGTCAGCCACCCGTTCCAGCAGTGTGCCCGCCGAGGTGGTGGCACGCTTCAGCCAGGTCGTCCTGGCCTTGCAGTCCCGTCTGCGCGGCGGGGCCATCACCGAATTCCATGCCCAGGCCCTGGAGCAACTGCAGCGCCTGGTCGCCTTCGACAAGGCCTGGTGGGGCAACTCCACCTGGCGCGACGGGGTGCCGGTGGCGCATAGCGCCTTCTTGCTGGGTCTGCCCGCCGCCTATCCCCGGGAATGGGACGCCCTCAAGACCCAGGATCGCGAGCTGGGCGACCTGCACCAGGTGCAGGGCCGCTGCCAGGTGTTCGATTGCCATGACGAGACGGCTTCACCGGCCTTGGCCGCCCTTGGGCGCCGCCATGGGCTGGCCCAGGGCCTGCGCATCGTGCTGACCGACGACCAGACCCGCCTGGGGGTGCACCTGACACTGTTCCGCGACGACCGGGCCGCGCCCTTCACCGCGCTGGAATGCCAACTGCTCGAATGGCTGATGCCGCATCTGCTGCACGCCGAGCGGGAGAGCTGCCTGCGCACCCTAGCGACGCTGCGGGATAGCCAGGGCTGCTTCGACGAGCTGGCTCTGGCGGTGGGCGATCGCTATGGGGTGCTGCTGTCCATGGAGCCCAGTTTCGCCGCCTTGCTGGCCGCGGAATGGCAGGGTTGGCAGGGCAACCGCCTGCCGCCTGGCTGCGAGCCCCAGGACACCTACCAGGGTCGCACCCTGCAACTCGAGGCCCAGCCGCTGGGCGATCTCCAGCTGCTCAAGGCCCGCCGGCGCAGTTCGGCGGAACGCCTGAGCGCCCGCGAGCTGGAGGTGGCCCAGTGTTTCGCCCTGGGCCAGACCTACAAGGAAGTGGCCCGCACCCTGGGGATGGCGCCGGCCACGGTGCGCCACCACCTGAGGCGTATCTACGAAAAGCTCGGCGTCAATCGCAAGGCGCAGATCGCGCAACAGGTCGCGGCCGCACCCGCCTGATCCCCGCCTCTCCCTGACCCTCCCGCCAAGACCGGGCGCCCAGCGCGCCTGGTGAGGCCGCGCTCGCCCGCTCGAAAGCCAAGGAGTTCTACCATGTCGCGCTCGCCCGGAAGTCTGACTCGCGCCGCCGTCCTGTCGCTGGCTGCCCTGGCCGCCACTGCCCAAGCCACCGAAAAGGGTATGCCGACCACCGCCGCCGGGGTGCAGGATTTCGGCGCCGGCTTCATGCCGCCGTCGACGCCCTTCGGCACCCTGGGCATGCGCATCAGCGACTACCAGGCGCGGGTGATCAAGGACAGCCGCGGCCGCGACGATGGCAACGACTTCAATATCAACGTCCTGGCCATCGGCCTGGCCTATCTGCGCATGACCGACCAGCAACTACTCGGTGCGCGCTACGGCTTCGGTGCCGTGTCGGTGTTCTTTCGCATGGACGCCGACCTGGGCATCAACGCTGGCGGCCAGCGGGTGTTCAGTGACAGCGCCGAACTGTTCCGCCCGGCGGATATCCAGCTGATTCCGCTGATCCTCGACTGGCGCCCGGCACCGGGGGTGGGCATCAACACCCAGCTATCGATCCAGGCGCCCACCGGTGACTACGACAAGGATCGTCTGGTCAGTCCCGGCACCCATCATTGGACCGTCTCGCCCATCCTCAATGCCAGCTACATCAGCCCGAGCGGGCTGGAGCTGTCGTCCAGCTTCCAGGTCGACATCAATGCCCGCAATCCGGCCACCGACTATCGCAGCGGGGTGGAGTATCGCCATGAGTTCGCCGTGGGTCAGCACGTCGGCGACTGGACCCTGGGCCTGGGTGGCTACTACTACCGCCAGCTCAGCGATGACGACGCCCCTGGCCTGACCCGGGGCAATCGCGCCCGGGTGGTGGCGCTGGGGCCGGCGCTGAGCTTCTTCCGGCCCAGCTCCGGGTTGCCGGCCATCTGGCTGCACGCCTACAAGGAATTCGATGCCCGCAACCGGGCCGAGGGCTATACCGTGGCGCTGCGCTTCGGAGCCAGTTTCTAACCGGGTGCGCTAACTACCCATCAGATCCCGTACGCGGCTGGTGAAACTGTCCACGGCGAAGGGCTTGGTCAGGACCTCCATGCCCGGGTCCAGATGGCCGTTGCCGATGGCGGCATTCTCCGCGTAGCCGGTGATGAACAGAGTCTTGAGGCCCGGACGCGACTGGCGGCCGGCATCGGCCATCTGTCTGCCGTTCATGCCACCGGGCAGGCCGACATCGGTGATCAACAGGTCGAGGTGAACGTCCGATTGCAGGATCGTCAAGCCGGTCAGGCTGTCAGCCGCCTCGATGACGGCGTAGCCCAGGTCTTCGAGGATATCCACCACCAGCATCCGTACTGTCGGTTCGTCGTCGACGACGAGTACCGTTTCGCCCTGGGCGGTAGCGGCCAGGTCCAGGCGGGTGGCCAGGTCTTCCGCGCTCGTTGTCTTACCGAGATAGCGTGGCAGATAGATGCACAGGGTGGTGCCCTGGCCGACCTCGGAATGGAACCGTACCTGGCCGCCGGACTGGCGAGCGAAGCCATAGATCATCGACAGCCCCAGGCCGGTCCCCTGGCCGATGGGCTTGGTGGTGAAGAAGGGCTCGAACACCCGGGCCGCGACCTCGGGCGGGATGCCCACGCCGGTATCCGTCACGCACAGGGACAGGTACTGGCCTTCCGGCAACTCCAGGGCGCGGGCGGTCTCGCGGTCCACCCAGCGATTGGCGGTCTCTATGATGATGCGACCGCCCGCGGGCATGGCGTCGCGGGCATTGATGCAGAGGTTGAGCAGCGAATTCTCCAGCTGACTGGGGTCCACCAGCGCGGGCCAGAGCCCCGTGGCGCCGACGGTGTCCACCTGGATGCCAGGGCCCACGGTGCGCTGGATCAGCTCGGTGAGACCCTCGACCAACTGGTTGACGTCCACCGGCCGCGGCGCCAGGGTCTGGCGACGAGAGAAGGCCAGCAGCCGGTGGGTGAGGGCGGCGGCACGCTTGGCCGCGCCCTGGGCGGCTACCAGGTAGCGGTCGAGATCGCGCAGGCGACCCTGGGCGATGCGGGTCTCCATCAACTCCAAGGCGCCGGAAATGCCGGCCAGGAGATTGTTGAAATCGTGGGCGAGACCGCCGGTCAACTGGCCGACCGCTTCCATCTTTTGCGACTGCCGCAGCTTTTCCTCGGCCTGCATCAGTTCGTTGGTGCGCTCGGCCACCCGTGACTCCAGGGCTTCGTTGAGGGCGCGCAGATCGGCCAGCGCCTTGTCACGCTCGGCTTCTACCGCGCGTCGTTCCTCGACGTCGATGAGGACGCCGGGAAAGCGCAGCGGGGTGCCGTCGGCGGCGTGGTCGACCCGGCCGTTGGCCTCGATCCAATAGTAGCGGCCGTCGGCCCGGCGTACCCGGTACTGGTGGGCGTAGAGGCCACCCCGCGCCACCACGGCCTCGATGGCGGCGGCGAGGCCGGCTTGATCATCCGGGTGTACCGTCGCCACCACCTGGGCCAGGCTCAGGCCATCGCGACCCAGGGCCGGATCGAGACCGAAGGAGCGGGCGAAGGCTTCGTCGACGGTGAAGCTGTCGGTGGGCAGGTCCCAGTGCCAGGTGCCGATGATGGCCCCGGCGGAAAGGGCGAGTTGTACCCGCTCGATGTTCTCCCGCGCCAGGGCTTCGCTGGCGCGCAGCCGCTCCTGGGCATTACGGCGCTCGGTCACGTCGCTGAAGAGGATGGCGATCTGGCGGTCCTCCGGATCGCCCACCCGCACGGCACGCACGTCGAACCAGCGCTCGAAGGTGTTGGCATAGTTCTCGAAGGTCGCCGGCTCGCCGGTCTTGGCCACGTGGCCATAGGTGTCGAACCAGAATTGTTCGAGGTCCGGGGCGAATTCGGTCACCCACTTGCCACGCAGGTTGACCCCGGCCTGGCGTTCGAACGCCGGGTTGGCTTCCAGGAAACGGTAGTCGATGGGCTTGTCGTCGGCGTCGAACTTGACCTGGACAATGGCGAAGGCCGAACCGATGGTCTCGATGATGGCGCGAAAGCGCTCCTCGCTCTTGCGCAAGGCGGTCTCGGCGGTTTGCAGCTGGCTCATGTCGAGCATGGCGCCGATCATGCGCAGGGGGCGGCCGTAGGCATCGCGAATCACCCGGCCGCGGTCGAACACCAGGGCATAGGAGCCATCGGCGCGGCGGAAGCGGTACTCGTCGGTCCAGACCCGCGCATCGCCATCGATCACCGCGTGGATGGATTTATCGATCCGCAGGCGGTCGTCCGGATGGATCTGCGCGAGCCACCAGGCGCCCGTGGGCTCCACGGTCTCCAGCGGATGGCCATAGGCGGCGGTCAGGGCTTCGTTCCAGAGGATCTGCCCGTTGGTGAAGTCCCAGTCCCAGATGGCGTCGTTGGTGGCCTCGGCGACCAGCCGATAGCGCTCCTGGCTTTCTTTCAGGGCCAGGCCGGCCAGGTGTTCGACGGTACGGTCGCGCAGGATCTTGACGAAACCCAGGGGTTCGCCGTCGTCATCGATGAGGGACATCATCTCGCCCGAGGCCCAGAAGCGTTGGCCGTCCTCGCGCAGATGCCAGCGTTCGTCCAGGGCGCTGCCGTCCCGCAACGCCTTGGCCATCTCGTACTCACCGCGATTATTGGCACTGTCTTCGGGGGTGAACAGGCGCGACGAATCCTGGCCGATCATGTCCTGGGCGCTCCAGCCGGTGACCTGCTCGGCGCCCGGATTCCAGTCGGTGATGCGGCCCTGGCGGTCGCTGACCACGATGGCGAACTGGGTGGTGCTTTCCAGCACGGCGCGGCTGCGCGCCTTGGCCCGGGTGCTGGGCGAGGCGTCAGCGGCCGCTGCGCGGACCGTCAGGTCCTGCACGGCGGCGCGCAGGCGCAGGACTTCTGCCTCGAGGGCCTCGCGGGTCAGCGCAGCCAGGGGTACCTCACTCATCTCGCAGGATTTCCTCGGGGGTGGCGTTGGTAACCTCGTTCGACCGCAGAAACGCCAGAGTGTGGCTGCGCCGGCGGCGGCGCGAAGCGCTTGCCGCTCATCGGCAAGCGGCGTGAAGCTTGGATCAAGCCTAGCCGCTAGCGCCGCAACCCTCAGCGAAACCGCGGTCTGGCGCACATTGGCGGGGTAGAGCGGGGCAAGCGGAGCGGGGTTGGTCACTTGGCTCGCGCGGTTGGTGGCGCGCTCCGCCGTCACGGCTGCCGGAGCTTGGCGGACGAACGGTCGCGTCCTGGAACCCGGTGGGGCGGGTGGCCTCTACGGTTGCACGCGGCGGTCGCCAAGCCCGTCCTATCCTCGTCGCCTCAGCTCAGGAGCCTTGCCCGCATGGCCATGGAACCCTTCCCTTCAGCGGCCCCAGCCGAGGCACCCGCATCGGCTGCGCTCAAACGGACCATCACCCTGCCCATGCTGCTGTTCTTCATCCTCGGCGATGTGCTCGGCGCCGGGGTCTACGCCCTGGCCGGCACCATCGCCGGTCGCGTGGGTGGCGCCATCTGGGCGCCGCTGCTGATTGCCCTGTTGTTCGCCCTGCTCACGGCCGCCTCCTATGCCGAGTTGGTGACCAAGTATCCCAAGGCGGGCGGCGCGGCGGTGTTTGCCGAACGCGCCTTCGGCCGGCCCTGGTTGTCCTTCCTGGTGGGCTTCTCGATGCTGGCCGCCGGGGTCTCCAGCGCCGCGGGGCTGGCGGTAGCCTTTGCCGGCGGCTATCTGCAGGCGCTGGTGCCCTGGCCGCCCGGCTGGGTCTGCCTGGGCTTCCTGTTGCTGGTGGGGTTGCTCAACGCCCGTGGGATCAAGGAGTCGCTCTCGGTCAATCTGGTGATGACCTTGATCGAATTGTCCGGCCTGGTGATCATCATCGTCGCGGCCGGCTGGTTCGTGCTCAAGGGCCAGGGCGATCCGGCGCGACTGCTGGAGGTCGATGCGCCCTCGGCCGGCGTGGCCATCCTGAGCGCCGCGCTGCTGGCCTTCTATTCCTATGTCGGGTTCGAGACCTCGGCCAACCTGGCCGAGGAGGTGCGCGACGTCAGCCGCGTCTATCCGCGGGCGCTGTTCGGCGCCTTGCTCATCGCCGGCCTGGTCTATGTGCTGGTCGGGGCGGGTGCGGCCCTGGTGCTGCCGGTGGCGCAGCTCAAGACCTCCGGGGCGCCGCTGATGGACGTGCTGGGCGCCTCGGGCCTGGGCGTGCCGACCCGGGTGTTCGCCGTCATCGCCTTGATCGCGGTGGCCAACGGCACCCTGCTGACCCTGATCATGGCCAGCCGCCTGGCCTATGGCATGGCGCGCCAGGGTCTTTTGCCCGGTCTGTTCGGCCGGGTACTGCCCCGCCGCCGCACGCCTGGGGTGGCCATCCTCGCCACCACCGCCGTGGCCATCGCCCTGACCTTCACCAGTACCCTGGACGTGCTGGCCGAAACCGTGGTGCTGCTCCTGCTGGTGGTGTTCGTCAGTACCAACCTGGCGGTGCTGGTACTCAAGCGTGAGCGGGTGGCGCACCCGCACTTCCGGGTGCCCTGGATCTTCCCGCTGCTGGCCCTGGGTTCCTGCGCGCTGCTGATCGCCCAGCAGGGGGCCGCCACCTGGTTAAGAGCCGGGCTGATGTTGCTGGTGGGCGGCGTGCTCTACGGCTTGACCCGGCTGGCCGGCGCGCGCTCGGCCGCGGCGTGAGGCCCTGGCGCTGGCCGCTCAGGAGGCGACCAGCGCATACAGGGCCTGCATGTCGGCAGGCTTGGTCAGGTGATGATCGAAACCGGCCGCCAGGGCTTCGGCCTGGTCCCGTGTCTGGCCCCAGCCGGTCATGGCGATCAGCGTGATCGTCCGGCCCGCGGGGGTCTCGCGGATCGCTCGCGCCAGTTGATGACCGGTCAGGCCCGGCATGCCGATATCGGAGATGACGATGTCGGGGCGATAGCTATGGAAGGCGTCCAGGGCTTGTTGGCCGTCATAGGCGACCCTGACCTGATGACCATCCAGTTCCAGCAGTTCGGCGATGATATCGGCGATGTCCTGGTTATCGTCCGCGACCAGGATGCGGCGCTTGGCCGCCGCTGGCGCTATCGCCGCGGGCGGTTCGGGCTCCTCGGGCAGGGGCGGCGGCGCGACGGTGATCGGCAGGGTCACGGTGAAGCGGCTACCCAGGCCGAGCCCGGCGCTTTCGGCGTGGATATCACCGCCCTGTAGTCGCGCCAGCTCGCGGGAGAGGGCCAGGCCGATGCCCAGTCCCGCCGAGCGTTCCGCCTGGCGCGGGTCGATCTGGCCGAACATCTGGAACAGGGCGTCCAGGCGCTCGGGGGCGATGCCGATGCCGTTATCGGCGATCTCCACCCGTACCTCTTCGTCCACCTGCCGGACGTTCAGGGTGATCCGGCCGCCCCTTGGTGTATAGCGGGCGGCATTGCCCAACAGGTTGAGGAAGACTTGCTCCAGGCGCAGGGCGTCGGCATACAGCCAGACCGGCGTGGTGGGCAGGTGCAGCTCGAAGGCCTGGTCCTTCTCCTGCATCGAGGCCTGGGCGGCATCGGTGGCCGAGGCGAGGATGGACTGCAAGGTGATGAAGGCGTTGTGCAGGGTGATCCGGCCAAAGGTGATACGGGAGATGTCCAGCAGGTCGTTGAGTAAGGCGCCCATGCGCTCCACCTGCCGCTCGATGGTCTGGCAACTGCGCTGCTGCTGTTCCGACGAAGCCGTTGGCGCGGCGATCAGGGCCGCCGCATGGCGAATGGGCGCCAGGGGATTGCGCAGTTCGTGGGCCAGGACGGCGAGGAATTCGTCCTTTTGGCGATCGGTGTCGCGCAACAGCTCTTCCTGGCGCTTGCGCTCGCTGATGTCCAGGAACCAGACGGCCACGTTGCCATCGAAGGGCGTCGCGTTGACCTGTAGCCAGCGGCTGGTGCCGGTGGCGTCCGGGCCCTGCAATTCCGTCGACCAGGTGGCTTCGCTACCGCTGCGCTCCTGGCAGAGCTGGAGGATACGGGGGCCGGCCCAGTCCAGCGTCACCGTGGCAGCGGGCGTGACGTCTGCCGCGAGGCCCAGCGTGAGGGTGCCGATGGGGTTGAGATAGTCCCAGGCGAAGGTGTCCTCGACCTCGGGCACGGCGATGCCAAAGCACACCAGCGAACTTTCCAGGGCCACGCGCAGGCGCCGCTGCGAGCGCAGCGCCGCCTCCTGGATGCGGGCGCGGTCGATCACCAGGACGGCCTTCGAGGCGCAGAGATCGGCCAGGCGTTGCTCTCGCGCAGTGGGTTCGCGCGGCTCCGGCAACTGAATCGTCAAAGCGCCGAGGGTGCCGTGCAGGGCGCTGTGCAGGGGCACGGCATGCAGGGCGGCGAAGCCTTCGTCGCGACCGATGGCGGCCAGCGCGGCGAAATCCGGCGTGGTCTCGAGATCGCGAACCACGACCCGGCGCTGGGTACGGATGGCGGTGTCGCAGGCGCTTTCCGCGGGCATCAGGGCGGCCAGTCGCGCCCGGGTCTGGGCGGAAAAACCGGCGGCGAAATACAGCTGTGGCCGTTGGTCGTCGTCCAGCAGCGACACGCAGCCGAAGGGCGTCTGGTGGAAGCGACACAGCACCCCCAGGATCTCCTGCAGCTGTTGCGGCAGCGACGGGAGTTGCAGCAGCCGATGGTTCAGCCGCTGCAGGATCTCCAGATCGGCCACCTGGAGTTTCAGCTCCTCCTGGCTCTGCTGCAGTTCCCGCAAGTAGTCGTCGCGCTGTTCTTCGGTCAGGCGGCGCGCGTCGGCGGCGGTCAGCAGCGCCTGGCCCACCTGCTGGATCTCCAGGACATCGCTGTCCGGCAGGACCGGCGTTCGCCGCTGGCCGAGCGCCAGTGCCGCCTCCTGCAGTGCCTGGACCGGACGGCTGATGCGCCGCGCCAGCACCAGGGTGACCACCCAGGCGAAGACGACCGAGAGCAGCAAGCCGCCGCCATAGAGCGCGAAGGAACGGGTGGCTGCCGCCGAGACCTCGGTGGTGGGTATGCCGGTGGTTACCGTCCAGCCGGATTCGGGCAGGCGCACGAAGGCCGTGTAGACGTCCCGGCCTTCACGGGTCCGGGCCACGCCGATGCCTTCCTCGCCGGGTTGCGCCAGGATCTTCGCCAGCCCCGGCAGGGCTGGTTGGCCGAGGGTTTCCGCATGCAGCGCGGTGCGGGCGATCCGCAGGCCGTTACGGTCGAACACCGAGCCGACCCAGTGCTCGGGCAGGGTGCGGGTCAGGCGCGCCGCGCGGATGCTGTCCGGTGTCATCACGGCGGTGAGCACGAAGCCCACCTGGCCATAGTGCAGTACCGGTACCCGCACCGGAAAGGCCAGCAGCCCCGTAGGACCCTTGGCCAGTTGCCCGACCACCGGCCGGCGCTGGGCGATCACCTCGGCGAAGCTCGCCGGTTCGGCCAGGGGACCTCCCGGTGCTTGGCCTTGCGTGGAGATCCGCCGCACGATCTGCCCGTCGGGGGTGGCGAGCAAGACCGTGTGCCAACCCGGTACCAGCGGTAGCACTCGCCCGACCAGGGTGGCGAAGTCGTCCAGATTGCCGGCCAGCAGCAACGGGGACTGGGCGAGCGCCTGCAGGATGGTCACGGCGCGGCGCAATTCGCTTTCGATGGTGGTGGCCGCCTGGCGGCTGGATTCCAGCGCCCGTTGTTCGGCTTCGTGCTGCTGGTGTTGCACCAGCAGCACGAAGCCTAGTCCGGCCACCAGGGCCAGGGGGACGATCCCGGCGAAGGCGATCGCCAGCAGGCGGTTGCGAAGAGGAGTCAGGCGGGCAGGGGGACTGGTCGACGGCGGCATGTCGGCCTCAGTGGCGGAAAGTTGGCATTCTAGCTAAAGCATAAAGGGGGTCTTGTCGAAAAAACGTTGCCTTCGCGGGAGGGGGATTCCCGTGGAGCCCGCGCCCGCTCTAGGTTAGGGCTGTAAAGGAGGCGGCCGTTCATCGGCTATTAACGGTAGGTTCAGCAGGCATCCAGACCGCCGAAGAAAGGAACCGAACACGCCTGTTCTGCCCTGGGTTGCTCCATGCGTACCCTGAAGCTCGCCAGCGAAGCCGGTTCGGCGCTGACGGAGATCGCCCGCTCGATCACCGAGATCAACGAGCGCAATTTCCTCATCGCCACGGCTTCGGAAGAGCAGGCGCAGGTCGCCCGTTCGGTGGATTTCAACCTGGTGAGCATCCGCGACCTGTCGATCCAGGCCTCCGCCGGTGCGCACCAGGCCTCGGTGGCCGCCCACGAGGTCGCGCGCCTGGCGGTGGACATGAATCGCCTAACGGCGCGCTTCTCGGTCTGATCGACCCCGATCCTGCTACTCGCAAGGCCCTGCCCGCGTTAGCCGCGGGTAGGGCCTTTTGGTGTGGATCTTCGTTACCCGTGACCGACGGCGCGGCGTTAGAGCTCTGCCGCGACGACCTGGGCCCGTCCTGCGCGCTTGGCCTGGTACAGGGCGGTATCTGCCCGCCGGATCAGCTCATGGACATTGAGATGGCCATCGAGGCAGTGGGCGATGCCAATGGACGAGGTGGTCTGCAGGGTCATGCCTTGCAGTTGCCAGGGCTCCTGCAGCGCGAGGCAAAGGCGTTCGGCGAGGGTCAGGGCGGCAGCGGGCGAGGTGTCGCCGAGGAACACGATGAATTCGTCACCACCGATGCGGCCGAACAGGTCTTGCTCGCGCAGGCAGGCCTTCACCCGTGCCACGAAGGCCACCAGCAGGAGATCGCCGAACTCATGGCCTAATTCGTCGTTGATGGCCTTGAAGCGATCGAGGTCCAGGTAGCAGAGGGCGCAGGGCTGGGCACTGGCGCTGCTGGCCAGATAACGGGCGATCTGGTCGAGGATGCTGCGGCGATTGGCGACACCGGTCAGGGCATCCAGATAGGCCAGCGACCTGAAGCGCCGTTCGCTTTCCTGCAGGGCCGTCTCGGCCAATTTGCGTTCGGTGACGTTGCGACTGACGATGGTCAGCAGCCGGCGCTCGCCGTGGGCGTCGAAATGCGGCGTCTTGACCACCTCCCAGGTATTGATGCGTGCATCCGGCCCCATGAAGGACTTCTCGATGAGCGTCGGCTTACCATTGCTCCAGGCCAGCTCGTCGGTCTGGATGTTGTAGCGGAAGGCGTCGGCCAGGTCCGGAAAGCGCTCGACCAACTCGGCATCGGTGATCCCGAGGTAGTCGAAGCCGACCATGGCGTAGGCCTCGAGGACGATGCGATTGACGAACAGCCAACGCCCCTTGCCGTCCTTGGCGATGATGAATTCCTGGATCGAATCGAGCAGGGCACGAAGATCAACGTCAGTTTCGACGGGGGACATGGATGGGGCCTGAAGTCGTACGTATGGCAGGTTATCGGCCTGCGGCGACTGGAGCTGAGGACCCGGCCTGGCCATCTTTAGCGGCTTGCCGACGAATGGCATGGCGGCCAGGCCTTCGCCTTTGACGCCGGCAAGCGAGACGGTGGTGATCGAGCGCCGCGCGGACCGGAACCAAGGCCGCTGCGCTAGGCCGAATCCTGGGATCATCAGCTGCCAGATGTACCCCTTATGCAGACCATTACAAGAGCCCCCACCGGCCAGCACACCGGGTCCAGCCCGGTCGCTTTCGCGCCCGCCCGATCGCTCTACCAGGAGCTGCTGGCAGAGCGTCCCTCCGCCAGTGCCCGGGAGCGGGCGCTGCACTACCTCGACGACCAGTTGCAGGCGGTGAGTGCCCTCAGCGCCGACCTGCCGGACGATCCCCAGGGCCTCGAAGCCTGGATGCTGGAAAACACCGCTCGGGTCGGCGCCCAGTACCGCGACTACCTGGCCGCCCGCAAGGCCGGGGCGCCGCGCCGCTACTTCGGCAGCAAGGCCCATGCGCTGCATTTCCTGAGGGGCGTAGCGCCCACCAAGCTGGTGGACGGTGCCTGGCTCTATGGCACCCTGGACCACTGGGACGACCTGCGCTATCGCGCGGCCATCCAGATCTATCTGGAAGAGCTGGGCGATGGGCAGCCGGACAAGAACCACGTGGTGCTCTATCGCAAGCTGCTGGCCACCCATGGCTGCGAAGACCTGTCGCGCCTGGGCGACGACCACTACGTGCAGGGTGCCATCCAGCTGGCGCTGGCCTACAACGCCGAGCACTGCCTGCCCGAGGTGATCGGCTTCAACCTCGGCTACGAGCAGCTGCCGCTGCACCTGCTGATCACCGCCTATGAACTCAACGAACTGGGCATCGATCCCTATTACTTCACCCTGCACGTGACTGTCGATAACGCCGGCACCGGTCATGCGCGCAAAGCCTTGCAGAGCGTGCACGATGCCTTGCCCGCCGAAGGCCGCACCGCCTTCTATCGCCGCGTGGTGCAGGGCTATCTGCTCAACGAGCTGGGCGCCAGCACCACCTCGGTGATCGGCAGTTTCGACCTGGAGCAGGAGGTGATCGAGGTCCTGGCGGAAAAAAGCAACGTCGGCCGTTACGTGCATTCGGACTATTGCCGCATCGGTGGCCGTAGCGTCAGCGATTGGCTATGCGATCCCGCGCAGATTCCCGACTTCCTCGCGGTGATGCAGGAGCAGGGCTGGATCAAGCGCCACGAGGACCCGGCCAACAGTCGCTTCTGGCGGCTGATCCAGGGCGAGCGCGCCGAGATGTTCGGGGTCTTCACCGTCTATGAGCAGCAACTGATTCACGACTGGATCGCTGGCGATTTCGTGCATAACGGCGCCCGCCAGCAGGCCGCCAGTGAGCGGGTGGCCGTGCTGCCGCGCCGTGAGGTTAGTTTTCGCGCCCGGCAGCGCCAGCAGGAACGCCTGTACCCGGCGCTGGAAGCGGGGCAGGGCATGGCCGCCAATGCGAACCAGGCCCAGGCGAGCGACTTCGATCGCGAAGAGGCCGCGCTGGAGCGGCGGCTGGCGAGCCAACCCAGTCGCGCAGCCGCCATGGCGCTGCTGGTCGAGCAGCTGTCGCCGGCGCGCCATCACAGCCGCACCGGCCTGCTGGCGACGCGGTTGTTCGTCGACCTGCTCGGCTGATTCTCTACCAGGACCTGCGAGGGTCCTGTTTCGTTTTGATTGTCACTCAAGGATCTACCCGTGACGGCCATGGAACATTCCGCAGTCACCGCTGCCACCCCCGATCCCGCGGCGGCGCTGAAGCTACTGATCGAAACGCTGCGCGTGGCGGACTATCACTTCATCACCCCGACTCCAGCATCCCATGCCCGGGTCAACGCTCGTCCCGGCAATGCCTGGGCGCAGGACCTGCAAGGAATCTTCGGCTGGAGTCGGCCGTTTTCCGGTGATCTGCTGCCGAAAGCCCTCATCGAGGCGCTCGTTGCCGCTGAACTGCTGACCGCCGTACCGGGTGGCTGGCGCAGCCGGGTGCGGGTATCCAGTCTGGGTGACCAACTGTTCGTGCATTCCGCCTATCCCACCGAGGACGCCGATGCGGTGTTCTTCGGCCCCGACACCTATCGCTATGCCAATGCCCTGGAAGCCCAACTGCGCCATGACACCGGCGCCATCCGCCGGGCGGTGGACATCGGCAGCGGGGCCGGTCCCGGCGCCGTCCTGGTGGCCCTGGCGCGGCCTGATGCCGAGGTCTTGGCGGTGGACATCAACGAGCGCGCCCTGACATTGACCCGGGTCAATGCCGAGCTGGCCGGTGTCGACAATCTGAAGGCGTGCTACAGCAACCTGCTCAAGGACGTGGACGGTGACTTCGATTTCATCCTGTCCAATCCGCCCTACCTGGTCGATCCGGGTGAACGTGCCTATCGCCATGGCGGCGGCCCGCTGGGCGCGGGGCTATCGCTGGCGATCCTGGATACCGCGCTGCAGCGCCTGGCGCCGGGCGGCACCCTGCTGCTCTATACCGGCGTCGCCATGGTCGAGGGGCGCGATCCCTTTCTGGAAGAAGTGCGCGCACGTCTGGTTGGCAGTGAGGTCGCCTGGCGCTATCGCGAACTGGATCCGGATGTCTTCGGCGAAGAACTGGAGGCGGGCGTCTACGCCCATACCGACCGGATCGCCGCGGTCGTGCTGACGGTGACTCGACCGGCTTGAGAGGCGTGGGAGCGGCTACACTGGCGGGCGGACCTCATCCTCGCCAGTGCCCAGGAGCCTGATATGCAATTGCTGCTGAACCAGACCTCGCCCTACGCCCGCGCCGCGCGCGTCACCGCCCTCGAAGCCGGCTTCGGCGAGCGCCTGGAGCTCCTGCGGAGCGATCCCTGGAACGAGGATGCGCAGTTGCTGGCGGCCAATCCGGCCAACAAGGTGCCGGTACTGATCACCGACGAGGGTACCGCGCTCAGCGAAACCCTGCTGATCTGTGTCCATCTGCATCAGTTGGCGGGCGGCAGCCCGCTAACGGCGGAGCGGCTGCAACTGGCCGGCCTGGGCCAGGGCCTGATCGACGCTGCCTTCGGCACCGTCATCGCCCGCAAGCATGGCGGTGCGGCGCAGGATGAGACGGTTCTCGGCGCGCGGCGCCTGGCGGCCATCGACCGGTTGTTGGCGCGCCTGGAAGAAACTGCCGCGCTGGACGCCGAAGACCTCGATTTTGGCCATTACCTAGTGGCTGTCGGGCTCGACTACCTGAGCTTCCGCCTGCCGGAGATCGACTGGTCCGCTCGTGCGCGGCTGGTGGCCTTTCACCAGCGGCTCCTGGCACGTCCCAGCTTCGCCGCGACGAGCTTCCAGTAAGGCGTAAAAGCCCACGCGGCGGCCCCCGCCGACCGCGTGGTAAAACCCTAGAGCTCGATCAGGATCTTCAGCTGGGTCCCGGCCTTGTCCAGCAGCGCCTCGAAGCCCTGTTCAACCACGTCGTCCAGGGCGATATGCCGGGTGACGATCTTCTCCGCCGGTAACTGGCCGCTGGCGATAAGGGCCGCCACCTGGGGCCACATCAGGGTGGAGTAGGCCCAGGAGCCGCGCAGGTCGACGTCCTTGTAGGTCAGGGTGAAGCCATCCAGCGCCGGCGGCTTGCCCTGCATCCCCACCTGCACCACCACGCCCTGGCGGCGCACTGCCTCCAGGCATAGCCCCAAGGGCGCCTCGGCGCCGACGCACTCGAAGGCCACGTCCACGCCGACACCCCCGGCGGTGTGGGCGCGCACCTCGCGCAGTATGTCGGTGCTGCCGGGATTGAGGGTGATGAGGCCGTCCACCAGGCGCTGGGCCATTTCCAGGCGGTTGTCGTTGAGATCGACCAGGAAGATCCGGGTAGCGCCCGCGGCACGGGCGGCCAGGATCTGTAACTGGCCGATGGGTCCGGCACCGGCCACCAGCACGCTGTCGCCGGGTTTCACCCCGCCGCGGTGGACGGCATAGACGGCGACCGCGGTGGGTTCGATCAGCGCCGCGTGTGCGGTGCTGAGATCGTCCGGCATGGGCACGGCGTTGTAGTCCTCCACCAGGGAATACTCGGCCATGCCGCCCCAGGGATGGGACAGGCCGATGATGGCCAGTTGTTCGCTGAGCTGGTACTGGCCGCGGCGGCCGTAGTAGTCGTCCCGCGGCGAGACCATGGGCTGGATGGACACCCGGTCGCCGGGCTTGACCGAGGTCACCTGGCTGCCCACTGCCTCTACCACCCCGGAATACTCGTGGCCGAGGATCTGCGGCACCTTACCGCCGGTATAGGGGTGCGGTTCGGTGGGGATGAAGATGGGGCCGCCGACATACTCGTGCAGATCGGTACCGCAGATGCCGCAGAACTGGTTTTTCACCAACACCTGGGTAGGGCCCGGCTCGCCGGGCGACGGGATGTCTTCCACCCGGATATCGCGGGCGGCATGGAAACGAGCAGCTTTCATGATTCGACTCCTCTAGCGTTCGCAGCGGGGCAGAAAGGCCTGGATCAGGGCGTTGACCCGGTCGGCGGCCTCCATCTGCACCATATGGCCCTGGCCTTCCAGGATCTCGACCTGGACGGCCGCGGGTAGACCTTCGGCATGCTGGACCGGAATGATGGCGTCGACCTTGCCCCAGATCACCAGGGTGGGCGGATCGCCACCGAGTACCTGGCGCAGCACCTGGGCTTGCTGGCCGTTGGGGAAGAGGTTGCCAGCCAACTGATTGAGCGCCTGGTCCACGCCTTCCAGGCGCTTGTACTTGAGCAGGTCTTCCAGCAGTGGCCGGGTGACCAGGCCGGGATCGCTGAAGAGCAGGCTGACCGGCCCCTTGAGCTGGTTGCGGCTGGTGGCGGCGACGAAGCCTTCCAGGTAGCTGCCATTGATCTCCGATCCCAGTCCGGCGCTGCCGATCAGCACCAGGCCGGCGACCCGCTGCGGCGCGGTCTGTGTCAGGTGCAGGGCCACGGCGCCGCCCATGGAGTGACCGACCAGCACGGCGCGGGGGATGTCCAGGTGATCGAGGAGAGCTAATACCGCAGCACCCAACTCGGCAAGGTTGCCGGTGGCCAGGCGCTTGCCGGACTGACCGTGACCTGGCAAGTCCAGGGCGATCACCCGGCGCTCGGCGGCCAGGGCCTCGTGGTTGAACAGCCAGTTGTCCAGATCGCCGGAAAAACCGTGGATCAGTACCAGGGGCAGGCCGCCTTCGCCGCGCTCCAGATAGCGCAGCGGACGTCCGTCGATCTCCACCCGTTGGGCCTGGGGGCCTGTATCCGCAGCGTCTTCGCCACCGGGTACGAAGTCTTCCTGGAAGCGCGCGATCACGGCATCGATCTCGGCATCGCTGGCGTCGCCTTCCACCACGATGGCCAGCAGGGCGCCTACCGCAAGGGTCTCGTCCTCGCGGGCCAGGCAGCGGCGCAGGGTGCCGGAGAAGGGCGCCTCGACGCTGCTGCTGATCTTGTCGGTCTCGACGTCGAGCACCTCATCGCCCTTGGCGATGGGGTCGCCCTCGGCCTTGAGCCAGACGTTGACCCGGCCCTCGCTCATGGACAGGCCCCACTTGGGCATGGTCAGGGTATGGATCTGGCTCATGCGGCCTGCCTCCCCTGGGTGATCTTCAGCACGGCGCGCTCGATCTTGGCCGCGTCGGGGATATAGAGGTCTTCCAGGGCATCGGAGAAGGGCACCGGGGTGTGCGGCGCGGTGACCAACTGCACCGGGGCGCGCAGGTCGTCGAAGGCGTGCTCGGCAAGCAGGGCGGCGATGTCGGTGGCCACCGAGCAGCGCGGATTGGCTTCGTCGATGACCACCGCGCGGCCGGTCTTCTCGACGCTTTCCAGGATGCTGTCTCTATCCAGCGGGCTGGTGGTGCGCAGGTCCAGCACCTCGCAGGAGACCCCCTGGCGCGCCAGGTTGCTGGCGGCCTCCATGGCCAGGTGCACCATGCGGCCATAGGTGATGAGGCTGACGTCGTCGCCTTCACGCAGGAAGCTGGCCTCGCCGAAGGGAATGGCATAGGACTCCTCGGGCACCTCGCCCTGCATCCCGTAGAGCAGCTTGTGCTCGCAGAAGATCACCGGGTCATTGTCGCGGATGGCCTGGATCAGCAGGCCCTTGGCGTCATAGGGCGTGGCCGGGCAGACCACCTTGAGGCCGGGGATATGGGTCCACCAGGAGGTGAGCATCTGCGAATGCTGGGCGGCGGCGCGGAGGCCCGCGCCGACCATGGTGCGCAAGACCAGCGGGGTGACCGCCTTGCCGCCGAACATGTAGCGGAATTTGGCCGCCTGGTTGAGGATCTGGTCCAGGCAGCAGCCGGCGAAGTCGACGAACATCAGTTCGCACACCGGGCGGGTGCCGCGGGCGGCGGCGCCTACCGCGGCGCCGACGTAGCCGAGCTCCGACAGCGGGGTGTCCAGCACCCGCCCGGGAAACTTGTGGTAGAGGCCCTTGGTGACCCCGAGTACGCCGCCCCAGGCGTCCTGCTCGCCAGGCGCGCCGGCACCGCCGGCGTTGTCTTCGCCCATGAGGAAGACGGTGGGATCGCGGCGCATCTCCTGTTCCAGGGCTTCGTTGATGGCTTGCTGGTAGCTGATCTTTCTGGCCATGGTGGCGCTCCTTGTTGTTCTCTGATCAGGCGTAGGTGACGTAGACGTCGGTGAGCAGGTCTTCCGGGCCAGGCTTGGGATCGGCCTTGGCCTTGCGCACGGCGTCCTCGATGAGCTGCTCCACCTCCTGGTCGATACTGTCGAGCAGGGCGGGTTGCAGCTGGCCGGCGCGCGTCACCCGCTCGCGGAACTGCAGCAGGCAGTCGCGCTGCTCGCGGGCCTGCTTGACCTCGTTGGGATCGCGATAGGTCTGGGCGTCGCCTTCGAAGTGGCCGAAGTAGCGGGTGAACTTCACCTCGATCAGCGAGGGGCCTTCGCCGGCCCGGGCGCGGGCCACGGCGGCCGCGGCGGCTTCATGGACGGCGAAGAAGTCGAAGCCGTCCACCGTCACCCCAGGCATGCCGAAGCCGGCGGCGCGATCGGCGATGTGGTCGCAGGCCACCGACCAGTTCGAAGCGGTGGCCTCGGCGTAGCCGTTGTTCTCGGCGACGAAGATGCACGGCAGATTCCACACCGAGGCCAGATTCATGGCCTCGAACACCGCGCCCTCGTTGGAGCCGCCGTCGCCGAAGAAGGCCACGGCCACAGCGTCGCTGCCCTTGAGCTTGGCTGCCAGGGCGGCGCCGACTGCCAGGGGCGCTCCGGCGCCAACGATGCCGTTGGCCCCGAGCATGCCCTTTTCCAGGTCGGCGATGTGCATGGAGCCGCCCTTGCCCTGGCAGACCCCGGTCTTCTTGCCGTAGATCTCGGCCATCATGCCGTAGACGTCCACGCCCTTGGCGATGCAGTGGCCGTGGCCGCGGTGGGTGGAGGCGATGCTGTCCTCATGGCCCAGGTGCGCCATGACACCGGCAGCCGAGGCTTCCTCGCCGGCATAGAGGTGGACGAAGCCGGGAATCTCGCCGGTGGCGAATTCCACGTGCAGCCGCTCTTCGAAGACGCGGATGGTGCGCATCACCCGGTAGGCATGGCTCAGGTTTTCAACGCTTACGGTCTCGCTCATCTTATTGTTCTCCAGGATTGCCGAGGGCCGACGCGGGCCGGCGGCGGACCAGCAGGCGCTGCTGCGCCGCCAGCTCCAGTACCCGCTCCACGTCGATGCTCAGGGGGCCGTCGAGGTCCAGCGTCACCTGGGGACGCGCCTCGGGGCCGAATTCGATTTCCCGCTCGCCGTCCAGCGCCAGGGTGCCGGCGGCCAGCGCCAGGGTGCGCGGCTCGCCCGGCAGCAGCAGACCGCTGGCGGCGATCCCCGCCTGGGCCAGCACACCGGGGGCGAGGGGGACGGTCAGTTGCGCCGGGGCCTCCGGCTCCAGCCGCACCCAGCCGCCATGGGCAGCGCTGCGCGCGACGGGGTGCCAGAGACCGCAGAGGGCCGAGAGGCCGATGGCCCAGGGCTCGGCGAAGGTGGTGAAGACCTCGGCCAGGTCCTCCACCCGGGTCACCGCCCGGGCGCCAAGATAGGCCTGTCGACAGACCGCCACGTCCACCAGCGCCCAGTCACGAATGCCGCGCTCGGGCACTTCCACCTGCAGCCGTTTGTTGCGCCGTAGCGCCAGGGCCGGATCGACCTTGCCGCTGGCCACCAGGCCACCGGCCAGCCCCGCACTGGTGGCCTCGCGCAATTCGGGAAAAGCGTTGTTGGTGCCGGTGGACAGGGTCAGCAGCGGCAGGTCGCCCACCTCGGCGGCCACCGCCTTGTGGGTGCCGTCGCCGCCGAGCACGGCGATCACCGCCGCGCCCTGGGCCAGCAGCGCCCGCGCCGCGCGACGGGTGTCGTCCACCGTCTGGGTCAGCGGCAGGTCGAGAAAGGTGAGTTCCGGCCAATGCTGCTCGCGCGCCTGGCGACTGCCACTGGCCTTGAGCACCGCGGCGGCGATGCCGGTCATGTCCGGCGGCAGCAGCACCCGCTCCACGCCGGTGGCGCCAAAGGCCGCCAGCAGACGCATCACCACCCCGGCCTTGTCGGTGCTGGAGGTGAGGGCGGCGTTGCCGGTCAGGCGGCGCAGGTCACGGCCCGACGCCGGGTTGGGCAGGATGCCGACGGTTATGGGCATGGCTGACCCCTCAGGGCCTGGCCGCCGGTCGCCGGGACCGGGCCGCTATGCCGGATTGCGCTCATGGGGCTGGCCCTCTTGTCGTTGTCATGGGAGCGTCGCAAAGCCCTGAGCAAGGCCGGTGCCAGGTTGGCTGGAAGTGCCTGTAGCCCAGTAATGGCGCGGATTATCGGGGAGGAGGGCAGTGGTGCTCGGCGCGGTTGGCCGAGCCGGGGCGTCTCAGGACTGCAGCGGGACGCTGAGACCTTGAGACGATTCGTCTCAAGGCGCGGCGGACTTGAAGGCGGCGCCCCAGGGGCGCTAAATGGACGACAGAACAATGACCGGCCTTCCACGCCATGACCGGACCTCAGGGAGAGACACCCATGCTGTCTGCCCAGGCGCATCACCACGCCCGTGCCATCGACCAGGCCCTGCGCGCTCCGCTGCGCAACCCCGGCCCGCCCGGCCGCATCCTCGAATCCTGGCGCCGCTCCTTCGAGCAGCACCACCTCGATCCGGGCTGCCTGCAGGGTCCGCGCATCCTCTCGTGCTACGAACTGCGCCAGCATCAGCAGGCGGCGGAAGACTTCCTGCGCGTCGCCGATGGCGAACTGGGCGCCCTGCATGCGCGAGTCGAGGCGGCCGACTATTGCGTGCTGCTGGCCGATGCCCAGGGCCAGACCCTGGACTACCGGGTGAGCGATCGCCTCGGCGAAGAGTGCCGGCGCGCCGGGCTCTACCTGGGCACCTGCTGGTCGGAACGGGAGGAGGGCACCTGCGGGGTGGCCGCGGTGCTGACCGACCGGGTACCGGTCACGGTGCACAAGGCCGATCACTTCCGCGCCGCCTTCACCGGCCTCACCTGTACCGCCGCGCCGGTGTTCGCGCCGAATGGCGAGTTGCTCGGGGTGCTGGACGTCTCGGCGCCGCGCTCGCCGGACGACCGTCGCAGCCAGCTGCTGATCCAGCAATTCACCCGCGACAGCGCCCAGCGCATCGAGAATGCCTATTTCATGCACAGCGTCCAGGGCGACTGGGTCCTCTGCGGTCACGCCCAGGCCAGCTACCTGGAGACCCAGCCGGAGTGGCTGCTGGCCTGGGACGCCAGCGGCCGCCTGACCGGCTTCAATCGCCCGGCGCGGCGACTCTGCCTCGAGCAGCTCGGCTACCTGCCGCAGCGGCTCGACGAGTTGTTCGGCCGCGATACCGTGGCGCGACTGCGCGAAGACGATCCTGAACCCCTGCGCCTGGGCGAGGCGCACCTCCACGCCCGGGTGCGGGCGCCGCGGCGGCGGGTGGCGACGGTCATCTCCCTGGTCCGGGCCCCGGTCGACGTCGAGCCCGAGCAGGAGCCGAGGGTGACCCAGGCCCTGGCGACTGCCCAGCGTCTCCATCGCCACGGCCTGCCGATCCTGGTCACCGGCGAGACCGGCACCGGCAAGGAGGTCTTCGCCCGCGCCCTGCACCAGGGGGGCGATCGTTCAGCAAAACCCTTCGTCGCCCTCAATTGCGCGGCGCTGCCGGAAAGCCTGATCGAGAGCGAGTTGTTCGGTCATGCCCCCGGCGCCTTTACCGGCGCCCAGCGCCAGGGTCGCGAGGGCCTGATCGTGGCGGCCGACGGCGGCACCCTGTTCCTCGATGAGATCGGTGACATGCCCCTGTTGTTGCAGACCCGCCTGCTGCGGGTGCTGGCCGAGGGTGAGGTGCTGCCGGTGGGTAGCGCCCAGCCGCGGCGGGTGGACGTGCGGCTGGTCTGCGCCACCCACCGGGATCTGGCGGAAAGAGTCGCCGCCGGGTTGTTTCGCGAAGACCTGCTCTATCGCCTCAATGGCGCCGTCTTCCAGCTGCCACCATTGCGCGAGCGTGCCGACCGCCTGGCGCTGGCGCGGCGGCTGCTTGAAGAGGAAAGCGGCGAGCGTCCTGCGCCAGAGCTGGCGCCCCAGGCGCAGGAGGCCATCCTCGCCCATGACTGGCCAGGCAACGTGCGCGAGTTGCGCAACGCGCTGCGTTACGCCTGCGCCCTGTGCGACGACGCCCTCATCACCCTCGATCACCTGCCGGCCAGTCTGAAACCCACTGCCGCTCTGGCTACCGAGCCGCCACCCGCGGTCGACAGTCTCGAGCGGCGGGCGATTCTCGCCGCCCTGGTCCGGCATCGCTGGAAGGCCATTCCCGCTGCCCGGGCGCTCGGCATCTCACGGGCGACCCTCTATCGGCGCCTCAAGCTGCATGGCATCGTCATGCCGCATCGACAGCCCGGGGACCAAGAGCCTGCTTAACGTCTGCTGCGCGTCGACCAAACGTCGTTGAAAACGGCCTGGGTCGCCAGCCCGGCCTGGGCGGCTCCGTCGCACTGCTCATTACCATTTGTAAGCTCGTTCGCGAACCCGGTCCGCTTCCTCTGCCGTTTTCGCGGGGCGGCCTGGGCCTCGCTTGTCGCTAGCTCGCCAGACTTTGAACAGGCTCTAACGGATGGCTGAGCCGGCTCCGGTATCAATGCCGCGAGGTTACCAATCCTGCCGCACCGCTTCCGGGCCCCACGATGACCAGTCCGGCGAGCCCTGCATGGCGTCGCACGGCGGCTTCGAGGCCAGCGACGAGGGCGTCGCGGCTGCACAGCAGCGCGGTTGGCGCCACCTCGTCCAGCAGGGTCGCCAGCTCCGGCCACACCGGCTCGATTGCTGCCTCGAGCTCCAGGCGCGGCAACAGCGGCAGTCCCTCCGCCAGCATCACCTGGCAGTGCCCGTACAGGTCGGCATTCGTCAGCAGGGCATCCCGTTCCGGCCCCGACACCAGCATGATGCGGCGGTGACCGAGCGCCAGGAGCTGCCGGGTGGTCCGCGCGATGCGCTGGCCGCGTCCCCGGGCCGCCAGAGCGCGAATGGCTTCGGCGCTCGGACCCAGGGTTTGGTTCGAGGGGGCGAGGGCGCTGAACAGGTGGACGAGTGGGCGGGAATCCATCGGCAGCCTCTGCCACGGCGTGAGCGGTCAAGAGATCCAGCGTGCCGGAGGCTGATGGCAGCTTCGTGACAGTATCCCGTACCGTCCTCTCGCGCCCGACCAGGAGTCCGTCTTGGTCCGTACGCGAGCGCAACGCCCGGGAGCGGTCTTGCGTTCTCGAGCGAGCCGGCTAGCCTGAAATCGAGGTGTTCTGTCTCAGAGAGGCATGGCATGGACAAATTGCATGAGCGCTTGGCCCAGCTGGATCCACCCCTGCGCCATCGGCTGGAGCGTCAGGCGGACGGTCTGCTGATCATCCTCATCGATCCCGAGCATAACGCGTGGGTATCGCGCTTTATCCGCTCGGATGAGCTGCGGGTCGAGCGGATCAATCTGGTCCTGTTGCACGCTATCAACGAATTGCGGCGCAAGGGTGCCTACGTCCCGCTCAACAAGGACAGCGTGTTCATCAACGACCTGTCCGACGAGTGCATCAGCTTTCACGGCTGAACGCTCAGTCTTCCAGCTCCATGTCCAGCAGCGCCGCGCCCAGGCCCTTGCCGTGGGCATCCAGCGCCAGCGAGCGGGTGACGCCGCCGCGCAGGGCGCCGGGCAGCACGAAATTCAGCGCACCCAGCGCGGGCAACTCGTAGCGGCGCACGGGCGCGGCGTCGGCGGGTCGGCTGTCGGCGAACCAGGCCGCCACCCGTTCCGCCGTGAGCGCCTGGCGCAGGCGGTCGAAGTCTTCGCGGCGATAGGCGATCACCGCCATGTTCGAAATGTCTCCCTTGTCGCCAGTACGGACGTGGGCGATCTCGCGCAGTTTCATGGCAGCGTCTCCAGTTCCAGGGTAGGGGTGACGGCCGCCCGCGGCCACAGCAGCGACGCCACGGCGATGACTTCGCGCACCGCCTTGGTGGCACCGCCGCCGCCGGCCGGGCCATTGGTATAGAGGGTTTCTACCTCGTTGCCGATTTGCACCGCTGCCGCGCGGGTAGCGCAGCGCCCTACCACCCGCAAGCGGACTTCCCAGGGTTCGTCGGTAGCGCGCGCGGCCAGGGTCGCGCCGTGCAGGGCGTCGCAGCCGATCAGTTCGCAGCGCAGCTCCTCGACCGGTACGCCGCAGTGTTGCAGACGCTCGCGGACCACCTCAGCCGCCAGGCGGGCGCGGGCCAGGGCGCCTGGTCCGGCATAGGACAGCTGGCCTTCGCCATGCCAGCCGTCGCGATAACCCACCGAGACCTTGAGCTGCGCGGGACGCGCCTTGCCCCGGGCTCCGCTGACCGCGACCCGGTCCGGCGCGGACTGCTGCAGGGCAACGCCGGAAAAGTCGGCGGTGACGTCCGGCGTCAGATAGGCCGCCGGGTCGTGCACCTCATAGAGCAGTTGCTCGGTGCAGGTCGCCGGCGTCACGCAGCCGCCGGAGCCCGCGACCTTGGTCAGGGTCGCCTGGCCCTCGGCGTCCACCTCGGCCAGGGGAAAGCCCAGGCGAGCGAGGTCGGGTACGTCCTTGTAACCGGGATCGGCGAAGTAGCCACCGGTGACCTGACCGGCGCATTCCAGCAGATGACCGACCAGGGTGCCGCGCCCGCGACGTTCCCAGTCATCCGCCGCCCAGCCGAATTCATGCACCAGGGGCGCGAGGAACAGCGAGGGATCGGCTACCCGGCCGGTGATGATGACATCGGCATCCGCTTCCAGGGCCCGGACGATGCCTTCCACGCCCAGGTAGGCGTTGGCCGAGATCACCCGGTCGCCCAGTTCGGCTAGGGTCTGGCCGCTGTCCAGCAGGGCGTCGGCCGGCAACTGGGCCAGCACGTCGTCGCCGGCCACGGCAGCGATCTTCAGCCCGGTGACGCCCAGCTCCCGCGCCAGGGCCGCGACCTTGCGCGCCGCAGCGGAGGGATGGGCGGCGCCCATGTTGGTGATCACTCGCAGGCGCGGTCGCCCGGCCTGGCGCAGCAGCGGCAGGATGCGGCGCATCCGTGCCTCCAGCAGCGGATCGAAACCGGCCTCGGGATCGGCCAGTCGCGCCTGTTGCGCCAGGGCGATGGTGCGTTCGGCCAGGCATTCGAACACCAGGTAGTCGAGGCGGCCATGCTCGGCCAGCTCCACGGCGGGTTCGATGCGATCACCGGAATAGCCGGCGCCGCAGCCGATGCGAAGAAGACGGCTCATCTAGAAGACTCCCAGGAGCAGGGCGGTCAGGGTCATCAGCACCGAGGCCGCGAACAGGAAGGGGATGGTGAAGCGCTGGTGATCGGCCAGGTCCAGCTTGCACAGGCCCACCAGCAGGAAGGTTGCCGGGGTCAGGGGGCTGACCGGGAAACCGGTGGTATGCACCCCGAGCAGCGAGGCCTGGGCGACCTGCACCGGGTCGACCCCCAGGTTGCGGCCGACCTCGGCGATCACTGGCATGACGCCGAAGTAGAAGGAATCCGGATCGAACAGCAGGCTCAGCGGCATGGACAGGAAGCCCACCACCGCCGGGATCAATTGCCCGTGGCCAGCCGGGATGCCCGCCACCGCCACCTGGGCCATGGCCTTGAGCATGCCGCTGCCCTGCATGATGCCGGTGAAGACCCCGGCGGCGAAGAGGATGCTGGCCATGGTCAGGGCGGTCTTGGCATGGGCGTCGATGCGCGCCTTCTGGGCGTCCACCGAGGGGTAGTTCAGGCACAGCGCGGCCACGGTGCCGAGCATGAACATCACCACCGGATCGACCCAGCCGGCGATCATCACGCCCATCACCACCAGGGTCAGCAGCAGGTTGATCCAGAAACGCCCGGGGCGGCGCAGGGCGCGCTCGGCATCGCTGAGTACCCGCTCCGGTGCGGCACCGGCCCCCTCGGCATTCAGCCAGGGGGCCTGGCCGGCCAGGGTCAGGCGCTTTTCTTCACGACGACCGAGCCACCAGGCACTGGCGAAGACGAAGGCCAGACCCACCAGCTGCACCGGGATCAGTGGCTGGAACAGCTCGGCCACCGGTACGTGCAGGGCGGCGGAGGAGCGCAGCACCGGGCCCGTCCACGGCAGGAAGTTGACCCCGGCGGCCATGGCGGCCACGCAGGCCAGGATGCGCCGGTCCAGCCCGAGGCGGGTATAGAGCGGCAGCATGGCGGGGATGGTCACCAGGAAGGTCACCGCACCGGAGCCGTCCAGGTGCACCAGCAGGGCGAGCAGGGCGCTGCCGCAGACGATGCGCGTCGGCCGGGTCCCGACGGTACGCAGGATGCGGTCGATGATGGGATCGAGCATTCCGGCGTCGGTCATGATGCCGAAGAACAGAATGGCGAAGACGAACATGCCGATCACCGGGGCGACGCCCTTGATGCCGGCGATGATGAAGGCGCTGGTGCCCAGGCCGAAGCCACCGATCAGGGCCGCGGCGATGGGAATGACGATCAGGGCGACCAGGGGCGAGACGCGTTTGCTCATGACCGCGACGAGCAACGCGAGAATGGTGACGACACCGAGCAGGGCGAGCATGGCGGACTCCTTGGGCCGTGGCACGGCAGGCGGGCGCACGGGAGGTTTTGTTGTTGTGGGTCCAGTATTCGAAGACGCCGGATCTCCTGTAAATTGGAATCTTCCGAAGCAGCGTTCAGAAAAACAAAATGAAGAATCTGCTCCAGCACGTGCAGGCCTTTCTCGCCGTGGCCCGGCAGGGCTCCTTCGCCCGCGCGGCCGAGGAGCTGCATCTGTCCCCTCCGGCGCTCACCGTGCAGATCCAGCAACTCGAAGCCTGGCTGGAGGTGCAACTGCTCGAACGCACCCCGCGGCGGGTCCAGCTGACCACTGCCGGTGAAGAATTGCGCGGTCCCCTGGAACGAATCCTGCTGGACCTGGGCGATGTCCAGATCCACGCCCGGGACCTCGCCGGCCTGCGCCGTGGACGGATCACCCTGGCGGCCTTGCCGTCGTTCTTCATGGGGCCCTTTCCCGGGTTGCTGAAGACCTTCCAGGCCCGTCATCCGGCCATCGAGGTCCGCCTGCAGGACGTGGTGGCCGGTAGAGTCGAGGCGCTGGTCCGGGAAGGGCAGGTGGATCTGGGCATAGGCGTCCGGCCGCGGGCCGTGGGCCTGGACTTCCAGCCGCTGTACGTTGATCACCTGCAGCTGTTCGTCCCCCGCGACCACCCCTGGGCAGGCCGCACCGACATCACCCTGGCCGAACTCGACGCCGTACCCCTGCTGCTCACCGGTCGTGACAGCAGCGTGCGCGAGTGCCTGGACTTCGCCTTTGCCGCCGCCGGCCTGCGCCTGGTGGCGGCGCTGGAGGCGAACTACATGAGCACCCTGCTGGCCTTGGTGGCGGCCGGCCAGGGCCTGGCCCTGCTGCCGGAATCGGCCGGTGGCGAGGCGCCGGTGGTGGCCCTGCCGGTCCGTGGCGAGAGCCTGGCCCGGCCGCTGGGCATCCTGACCCCCAGCGGCCGCAGCCTGACCCCGGCGGCCCAGGCCTTCGTCGCCTTACTTCGGGAGCGGCTGCAGGCAGGCTAATAGTCGAAGGGCTGCCCCAGCTCCTGTTGCAGCCAGTCGAGAAAGCGGCGTACCCGGGCGTAGCGCGAGTGTGCCCGGGGAAACACCAGGTGGTGCGCGGCCACCGGCAGGTCGTCGTCCTGGGGCAGCACCCGCACCAGATCGCCGCGGGCCAGATAGTCCGCCGCCAGCACCGTGCTCTCCAGGGCGAAGCCCAGACCATGGCGGGCGGCTTCCAGGGTCATGTAGGAGCGATCGAAACTCAGGGTATAGGGCCGTTCCGGCAGCGCCAGGCCCTGCTGGGCGAACCAGTTGGGCCACTTCATCAGGGTGGCTTCGGACAGGATCAGCTCACTGTGCAGCAGATCCGCCGGTGACTGGACCGGACGTTTTTCCAGCAGCTGCGGCGCGGCCAGTACCGCCAGGCGTTCGCGCTGCAGGGTGCGGATCTCCAGGTTCGGCCAGCTGGGCAGGCCGTGGCGGATGTCGATGTCGACCTTGTCGCGGCTGAAGTGCAGGGATTCGTAGGAGCAGGAGAGATTGATCTGCAGGTCGGGATGACTCTGGCGGAACAGCTCCAGCCGCGGCATCAGCCAGAGCAGCCCGAAGCTCGGCGCCGAGTGCAGGCGCAGGCATTCCAGGCCGGCATCGCTGGCCGCGCGATCCGTGGCCATGGCCAGCCGGTGCAGCACCTCGCTGACCTCTTCGAGGTATTGCTCGCCGGCGGGGGTCAGGGTCATGCCTCGGGCACCGCGGACGAAGAGGGCGCGACCCACCAGGGCTTCCAGCTTGGCCAGCTGATGGCTGACCGCGGAGGGCGTCAGCGCCAGCTGCTCGGCGGCGCGGGCGACGTTGGCGAAGCGAGCGGTCTGCTCGAAGGCTTGAAGGGCTTTCAGGGGTGGCAGGGACAGCGTCTTGCTGGAATCCATGGGGGCGCGGCTCCTGTGGCCAGTTCGGGGCTGATTGTCGACAGGCCTGGCTGGTCTGCCAAGCCACAGGCATGAATTTTTTTCAGCACGGTCTGACGCAGGCTGCGTTGCTGGGGTCCTGGGGCAGGGGCACTCTGGCCCTCAGCGACAGCCCTCCACAACAACAAGAAGGATAGCGTCACGCCCCTGAATGCCCTGCTGCTGCAAGACAAGATCGCCCTCGTCACCGGCGCCGCCTCGGCGCGCGGCATCGGTCGGGCCACGGCCCAGGCCTTCGCCGCCCAGGGCGCGCGGGTCATCATCCTCGACCTCGATGCCAGTGCCGCACGGGATGCCGCCGCCAGCCTCGGCGAAGGTCACCTGGGCCTGGCGGCCAACGTGGCCGACGAAGCCCAGGTCAGGGCCGCGGTCGACCAGGCGCTCGCTCAGTACGGTCGCCTCGACGTGCTGGTCAACAATGCCGGCATCACCCAGCCGGTGAAGACCCTGGAGATCGGCCGCGCCGACTACGACCGCATCCTCGACGTCAACCTGCGCGGTACCCTGCTGATGTCCCAGGCGGTGATCCCGGCCATGCGCGAGCAGGGCGGTGGCAGCATCGTCTGCCTGTCCTCGGTGTCCGCCCAGCGTGGCGGTGGCATCTTTGGCGGTCCGCACTACAGCGCCGCCAAGGCCGGGGTGCTCGGCCTGACCAGGGCGATGGCGCGGGAATTCGGGCCGGATGGCATCCGCGTGAATGCCCTGACTCCCGGCCTGATCCAGACCAATATCACCGGCGGACTGATGCACGACGAGCGCCGCCAGTCGATCATCGACGGCATCCCGCTGGGTCGCCTCGGCGAGCCCAGGGACGTGGCCAATGCCGCGCTGTTCCTGGCCAGCGATCTCTCCGGCTACCTGACCGGCGTCACCCTGGACGTCAACGGCGGCATGCTGATCCACTGATCGCCCCTTCGTTTTCAACGCTCTGCATCGACAAGGGCGCCCGCGGCTGCGGCGCCCATAACAACAAGAGATCAGACCATGACTACGCTCACCCTGGCAGTGGCCACCTCGGCGCGCGCCAATGCCTATCGCAAGACCGCCTGGCGGCTGATGCCCTTCCTGATGCTGTGCTACTTCTGCGCCTATCTGGACCGGGTCAACGTCGGCTTCGCCAAGCTGCAGATGATGAATGACCTGGCGCTGAGCGAAGCCGTCTACGGCCTCGGCGCCGGCATGTTCTTCCTCGGCTATTTCCTCTGCGAGGTGCCCAGCAACATCATCCTGCACAAGGTCGGCGCCCGCCGCTGGATCGCCCGCATCATGATCACCTGGGGCATCCTTTCGGGGCTGTTCGCCTTCGTCGAGACGGCCTGGCAGTTCTATCTGCTGCGCTTCCTGCTCGGCGTGGCCGAGGCGGGCCTGGCGCCCGGTCTGCTGCTCTATCTCACCTACTGGTTTCCCACCTACCGCCGCGCCCGCATGACGGTGCTCTGGTTCGTCGCCATTCCCCTGTCGGGCATGATCGGCGGGCCGCTGTCGGGCTGGATCATGAATCAGTTCGCCGGCGTCCACGGCTGGGCCGGCTGGCAGTGGATGTTCGTCATCGAAGCCATCCCCACGGTGCTGGTGGGGCTGATGGTGCTCGGCTATCTCAAGGACGGCGTGCAGCAGGCGACCTGGCTGGACGACGAGGAAAAGGCGCTGATCCAGAAGGAACTGGCCGAGGACAACCAGCACAAGACCGAGCACGCCAGCGTGCGCGACTTCATCCGTGATCGCCGGCTGTGGCTGCTGGCCGCCATCTACTTCTGCGTGGTCATGGGCCAGTACGCCATCACCTTCTGGCTGCCGACCCTGGTGCGCAATTCGGGGGTCGCCGATCCGCTGCACATCGGCCTGCTCACCAGCCTGCCCTACATGTGCGCCATCGTCGCCATGCTGCTGGCCGGGCGCAGCGGCGACCGGCACCGCGAGCGTCGCTGGCACCTGGTGATTCCCATGCTGCTGGGCGCCTGCGGCCTCAGCCTTGCCGCGGTCTTCGGCCACAACGTCACCCTGTCGATCCTCAGCCTGTGCCTGGCCGCGGCCGGCATCCTCTCCGCATCCTCGCTGTTCTGGATGCTGCCCACCACGCTGCTGGGCGGGGTCACCGCCGCCGCCGGCATCGCCGCGGTGAACAGCTTCGCCAACCTGGCCGGCTTCTGCTCGCCCTACCTGATCGGCTGGATCACCACCAGCACCGGCTCCAGCGCCATCGGCATGTTCCTCATCACCGGGGTGCTGGTGATAGGCGCCATGCTGGTCCTGTGCATTCCCGCCGCCCTGGTCAATCGCTAATCGAGGTACAGATCATGACCGCTTCTTCGCCACAACCCGCAACGCTCTCGCTGGCCGAGCGCGCCCACAACATCCGCCGCCATGCCCTGCGCATGGGCCAGATCCAGGGCCAGGGTTATGTCGGCCAGGCCCTGGGCGTCGCCGACGTCCTGGCCGTCGCCTACTTCCATGCCCTGAGCTACCAGCCGCAGGACCCCGACTGGGAAGGGCGCGACCGCTTCTACCTGTCCATCGGCCACTACGCCATAGCCCTCTACGCAGCGCTGATCGAGGCCGGCATCGTGCCGCAGGACGAACTGGAGACCTATGGCTGCGACGACAGCCGCCTGCCGATGTCGGGCATGGCCGCCTACACCCCGGGCATGGAGATCACCGGCGGTTCCCTCGGCCAGGGCCTGGGCATCGCCGTGGGCGCCTGCCTCGGCCTCAAGCGCAAGAACTCCGGCGCCTTCGTCTACAACCTGCTGTCCGATGGCGAACTCAACGAAGGCGCCACCTGGGAAGCGGCCATGTCGGCTTCCCACTGGCAGCTGGACAATCTCATCGCCCTGGTGGACGTGAACAACCAGCAGGCCGACGGCCATTGCCGCGAGATCCTGGCCTTCGAACCCCTGGCCGAACGCTGGCAGGCCTTCGGCTGGTTCGTCCAGCGCGTCGACGGCAACGACCGCGCGGCGCTGGTCGCCGCCTTCGATCGCGCCCGCCAGCACCCCGGCCGGCAGCCCCGGATCATTCTCTGCGATACCCGCATGGGCAAGGGCGTGCCCTTCCTGGAAACCCGCGACAAGACTCACTTCATCCGCGTCGAGGCGCACGAATGGGCCCTGGCCCTCGATGCCCTGGAGGCCGGGAGGGACTTCTGATGACAACCAGCACCGCCACCAAGCCACGCCTGACCACCTCGGCGATGATCGCCAGCATCGCCGCCGAGGGCCAGCCGACCCGACCGGCCCCCTTCGGTCACGCCCTGGCGGCCCTGGCCGAACAGCGCCAGGACATCGTCGGCCTCACCGCTGACCTCGCCAAGTACACCGACCTGCACATCTTCGCCAAGGCCCATCCCGAGCGCTTCTACCAGATGGGCATGGCCGAGCAGCTGCTGATGAGCGCCGCCGCCGGCCTGGCCCGCGAAGGCTACGTGCCCTTTGCCACCACCTATGCGGTATTTGCTTCGCGCCGCGCCTACGACTTCATCTGCATGGCCATCGCCGAAGAGAACCTCAACGTCAAGATCGTCTGCGGCCTGCCGGGGCTGACCACCGGCTACGGCCCCAGCCACCAGGCCACCGACGACCTGGCGATCTTCCGCGCCATGCCCAACCTCATGGTGATCGACCCCTGCGACGCCCTGGAGATCGAGCAGGCGGTACCGGCCATCGCGGCCCACCAGGGGCCGGTGTACATGCGCCTCCTGCGTGGCAACGTACCCCTGGTGCTGGATCGCTACGACTACCGTTTCCAGCTCGGCAAGGCCCAGGTGGTACGCCCAGGCCGCGACGTGCTGGTGGTGTCCACCGGCCTGATGACCATGCGCGCCCTGGAGGCCGCCGAGGCCCTGGCCGCGGATGGCGTGGACGTCTCGGTGCTGCATGTGCCGACCATCAAGCCGCTGGACGAAGCGACCCTCCTGGCGGAAGCCCGCAAACCGGGACGGCTGGTGGTGGCGGCGGAGAACCATTCGCTGATCGGTGGCCTGGGGGAGGCCGTCGCGACCACCCTGCTGCGCAACGGCGTGACGCCCACCTTCCGCCAGATCGCACTGCCCGACGCCTTCCTCGACGCCGGGGCGCTGCCGACCCTGCACGACCGCTACGGCATCTCCACCACCGCGGTCTGCCAGCAGATCAAAGACTGGTTGTAGGGCCGGGAGGGGGCGCCTGGTTACCCTCGGGATTGCACCGACGGAGCCAGGCGCCGCCAGGGCGATTCGAAGACTCGACGCCGCCCGCCCATCCGGGCAAGGTGGGCAGCTGTCTTCCATCGCCCGCTGGCCGCCATGTCCGATACCGATGAACTCACCCTACGCAAGCTGGAGATCTTCCTGGCCTTCATGCGCAGCCGTAACCTGGCGCGGGCCGCCGCCGAGCTGGGTACCAGCCATGTCAGCGTGCACCGCGCCATCCATTCGCTGGAGAGCGCCCTGCGCTGTCCGTTGTTCAAGCACGAAGGCCGTACCCTGACGCCGCTGGATGGCGCCTTCGTGCTGGAGGCGCGGGCCGAGCGACTGATGCAGGACCTGGCCGAGACGGTACGACTCACCCGGCAGGCCGCGGGCTTTTCCGCCGATCGCTTTCGCCTGGGCGCGCTCTATTCGCTGACGGTCAAGACCGTGCCCCAGCTGATCATGGGTCTCAAGCTCAGGCGCAGCGAACTCAACATCGACCTGGTGCTGGGTTCCAACGCCGATCTCGCCGAGCAGCTGCACAATCTCAAGCTGGATGCCATGCTGGTGGCCCTGGACGACGCCGTGGTGAATGCCGACTGCGAGAGCGTCGAGCTGTTCAGCGACGACATCTTTCTCGCCGCGCCCAGCGATTCGCCCTTCGCCGACCAGGCCGAGGTGGATCTGCGCGATCTGGCCGGCGTGCCCTTCGTGACCCTGACCCAGGGCTTCGCTACCTTTCGCGACGGTCGCCAGGTGTTCGCCCAGGCCGGTTTCGAGCCGGAGGTGATCATGCAAGTAAACGACATCTTCTCGCTGATGAGCATGGTCAGCTCCGGGGTGGGTTACGCGCTGTTGCCCGGGCGGGTCGAGGCGGTCTACCAGAGTCGCCTCAAGCTGCTGCCCCTGGCACCGCGCTACCGGCTGCAGCAGCGCATCGGCGCGGTGTTCCTGCGCAGCCGCGAGCGCGATCCCAATCTGCTGGCCTTCGTCGCCGAATGCCGGATGTACGCGCGCGGCTGACGCCGCGTCTCAACCGCCGACGACGGCGCGGGTTGCCAGGAACAGCAGCGAAGGGCCGAGCAGGCACCCCAGGGCCGTATAGAAGGCCGCCGTCAGGCAACCATAGGGCACCAGGCGCGGATCGGTGGCCGCGAGGCCTCCGGCCACGCCGCTGGAGGTGCCCATCAGGCCGCCGAAGATCACCGCCGTGCGCGGATTGTTCAGGCCGATGTAGGGCGCCAGGAAGGGCGTGGCGATCATCACCACGATGGACTTCACCAGGCCGGCGGCGATGGACAGCGCCATGACGTCGGAGCTGGCGCCGATGGCCGCGCCGGTCACCGGACCGACGATGTAGGTCACGGCGCCCGCACCGATGGTGGTGAGGCTCACGGCGTCGGTGTAGCCAAAGGCCAGGGCGATGGCGACGCCAGCGATGAAGGAAGAGAACACCCCCATCAGTAGGGCGATGACCCCGGCGATGCCCGCTTCGCGCAGTTCGCGCATGTTGACGCCGAAGGCCGTGGCGGCGATGGCGAAGTCACGCAGCATGGCGCCGCCGAGCAGGCCCAGGCCGCCCAGCAATGGCAGGTCGACCAGGCCCTTCTGGCCGCCACTGATGACCCCGCCGACATAGGCGAGCAGCAGGCCGAGAAAGATGGCGATGGCCGAGCCGTGCAGGCGACCGCGGGTGAGTTTGTCGGAGAGCCAGTAGGACACCCACATGATGACGCCGATGACGGCGAAGGAGGCGATCAAACCGTAGGACTGGGTGGTCTTGCTCAGGGCTTCGATCAGCATGGCGGTCACCGGGCGGTCTGGCTAAGGGGAGCAGGGGTGGCAGTGGCCGGCTTCTTGCGGCCCAGGCGATCGAGCACCGGCACCAGGGCGAAGGCGATACCCACTGCCGTCAGGCCGGCGAGGATCGCCATGGGGCCGCTGTGCAGGGCCCCCACCACGTTCTGCTGCGCCGCCATGGCGACCACGATGGGAATGTAGATGGCACTCCAGAATTCCACGCCCTGTTCGGTCTTGGGCTTGAGGCCGGTGCCTCGGTTGCTGATCCAGCTGCTGAAGAAGATCAGCAGCAACATGGCGATACCGACCCCGCCGACGTTGGCGGGCACGCCGATGAGCCGGCCCAGGACTTCGCCGATGAAGATACCGGCCAGGGTGCAGAGGGAAAGTAAAGCGACACCGTAGATGATCATTGTTGTTGTCCTCGGTTGTGCTTGGGGGGGTGAAGCCTGGCACTACGCTCGCTTTCACCCCCTCTCCCTCTGGGAGAGGGCCGGGGTGAGGGCAGCCGCCGTGTTTGAAGGTCTCTTTGGGTCCTGTGTGGGTTAGGTGGAAGCCTGGCACCGCGCTCGTTTTTACTCCCTCTCCCTAGGGGAGAGGGTTGGGGTGAGGGCAGCCGCCATACGGGGATGCTCAGTCCAGTCGCGCCGCCTCCTCGCGCCTGAGCGCGTCCAGGGTCTCGGGGTGGGTATCCTGCCAGGCCAGTACGCCGCTGGCGGGCAGCACGCGCCTGGCCAGTTGGCTGAGCACGCTGCCCGGCGCCAGCTCGATGGCCAGGCGCACGCCGCGCTCGCGGGCGGCTTCCAGGGTGGCGTGCCATTCGATGGGCCGCGCCATGTTGAAGGCCAGGTCGTCGCGCAACTGCTCGGCACGCACCAGCCGTCGTGCCGAGGTACCGCTCAGATAGGCCAGCCGGGGCGCGCGTAGCTCGACCTCGGCAAAGGCCTGATTCAGAGTCTGGGCGGCTTCGGCGAGCAGCGGGCAATGGGACGGCACGCTCATGGCCAGGCGCTTGGCCGCCGCGGCACCCTGGGTGCGCGCGGCTTCGGCCAGCACGGCCAGACCGGCATCGCTGCCCGCGACCACGTATTGCTGCTCGGCGTTGGCATTGGCCAGGTACAGCGGCGCGTCAGGGCGATGGTGGTCAGCGACCAGGCTCTCCACCGCGCCACGCCCCAGGCCTAGGATCGCCAGCATGCCGTAGCCGGACGGGTAGGCCGCCTGCATCAATTCGCCGCGACGGGCCACCAGGCGCAGCGCATCGGCGAAGTCCAGGGCCTCGGCCACCACCGCCGCGGCATAGGCACCTATGGACAGCCCGGCCACCAGCTGTGGCGCCGGTCCGCGATTCAAGAGCAGGCGCGCCGTGGCGACGCCGGCGATCAGCAGGCTCAGCTGCACGGCGCGGGTGTGTTCCAGGGCCTGGGCGGAGTCCAGGCTCAGGGGATCGAGGTCCAGCACCGCGGCGGTTTCCGCCAGGGTACGCCGGACCTCGGCGTCGTCGGGCAGGGCATGCAGCAGGCCGGGACGCTGGGCGCCTTGGCCGGGAAACTGGAAGAGGGTACTCATGCGGCGCGCGCCCCCGGCCAGGGATCGCTCACCAGCTGGGGACCGGCAGCGGTCTTGAGCAGCACGCGTGGGGCGTCTCCGGCCCAATCGGCCAGGGCCACGCCGCCGAGGGGGGTCTCCAGCAGGATATCCAGGCGGCACAGCGCCTGCGCGTGCAGGAACGCCAGCAATGCCCGCGCCTGCTCGCGTGGCAGCGGGGCGGCGCAGCGGATCAGCAGATCCAGATCGCTGCCCGCATGCAGGGCTGGCCAGCCGGAGGCCAGCTCGTAGCCCGCGGCGCCGGTGGGGCCCCAGGGCAGGCCCAGGTCATCCAACCGGGTTTGTACGCGGGCAAGAGTGTCGAAGACGGGCAGATCGCGGCAGCCGTTCGTGATCCGCAGCGCCTCGGGAGACCGCCGCTGCAGCACGACAGCAGGCTCCAGCCAGGCCGCCAGCCGCTCGGCGCGGGTGGTGCCGCGCAGGCCGACCGGGATGCGGCCGGGCTCAGGTGTCGCGCGGCGGACGACAACGGGCAGGCCGGCTTGGGCGACCTGGCGGGCCCAACCGGGGGCTTGCGCGGGCAGGGCGTCCGGGGTGAAGCCCCAGAGGAGGTCGTGAGGGCGGTGTTGGGCTTCGCCCAACGATCCCGCCATGCGCCCGCTCATCACGCCTTCCATCCCGCCCGCAGGCGATCGCGTACTGCGCGAGAGGCCGCGCGATTGGCGCCGTCCAGCCGCAGTTTGAGATCGGTGGCGCCGCTGGCGAGCACATCGGCCTGGGCCTCGGCCAGGGCCTGGCGTACCTGCTGCAGATCTGCGGCCGAGGGCTGGTCGGGCTGGGCCACTTCCAGCTGTCGCCAGAGCAGGCCCAGGGAGGCATAGCTGTCCAGGTCGTAGGCCATGGGCGGGATATCGGCGGCCAGGCGCTCCAGCTCCTCGACGCTGCGCAGGGTGACCCGCGCGGCCGAGGCCTTGCCCATGGCATGCACCTGCACCTGGGGATCGCGCAGGGCCAGCAGGCGATTGGCTTGGTAGCCATGGGCGAGAAAGCCGCCGGACATGGCCTTGCCCACCAGCAGGCCCAGCACCGGGTGCCCGGCCAGGCGCGCCTCGGCGTAGGCCCCGGCGGCCCCGGCCAGGGCCTGGTGGATGCCGTAGGCCTCCTCGCGGCGACCATAGGCCTGGCTGGGCACGTCCACCAGGGCGATCAGGGTGCGTTTCACCTGGGTGCCAGCATCCTCGGCGATGGCCTGCTGAATGGCCCGGGCCAGGCCCCAACCCTCCAGCAGACCGACCTCGCCCTGGCGGGCCCGGGGAAAGGGATTCTCGGCATCCGCTACCACCGCCAGCCAGCGCGCGGGGCGTCCGGCCAGTTCGAGGTCGGCGACGCGCAGGGAGGCGGGCAGGCCGGCGACGGTCTCGCCCTGGCCGGCCAGGGCCTGGAACCAGGTCAGGCCGCGTTGCGAAGGCTGGGTGCTCATGGCTGGTCTCCGGTGTAGAGGTGGCGAACCGCGGCGGCGTCCGCCTGGGGACGGGTGTCGAGATCGGCGAGGCGCGTCAGGTAGTGATCAACCTGCTGGCTGCGCAAGGCACCGGCAGCGCCCTGGTTGAAGCCCTGGCGGATGGCGGCGGTCACGGCGGCGCTGTCGTCGGCGACGAAGACGTCGGCCAGACCCGTGGCGACCCGCTGCTCGCCGCCGGTCAGGCTCCAGATGAACGGACGGTCGCGGGAATCGTATTCCTCGATGCCGGCTTCCTGCTCGATCACCTGGGGCCCGTTGAGTCCCAGGCGGGCCTCGCGGGTGACGATCAGCTGACTACACAGGCCCGCGGCGATGGACATGCCACCAAAGCAGCCGACGCTGCCGGCGATGACGCCGATGACCGGTTGGTGCGCGCGCAGGGCGACGATGGCCGCCTGGATCTCGGCGATGGCGGCCAGGCCCAGATTGGCCTCCTGCAGGCGCACGCCGCCGGTTTCCAGCAGCAGCACGGCGCGGGTCGGGGTGCCGGCGAGGTTGTCCTCCAGCGCCAGCTCCAGGGCACCGGCGATCTTGGCGCCGCCCACTTCGCCCAGGCTGCCACCCTGGAAGGCGCCCTCGATGGCGCAGACCACCGCGGGCTGGCCGTCGATCAGCCCCTTGGCCACCACCACGCCGTCATCGGCCTGGCAGACGATGCCCTGCTTGGGCAGCCACGGCGACATCAACCGTTCGAAGGGACCGACCAGCTCGCGAAAGCTGCCGGCATCGAGCACCACACGGGCCCGCTCGCGGGCGCCGAGTTCGACGAAGCTGCGGCTGTGCAGCAGCTCCTGGACATCGGGAAGAGGAGCTTCAGCCATGGGTGCTGTCCTCCAGGTCGAGGGTTTCCAGACCCTGCTCCAGGCGCAGGCGCACCACGCCCGGGGTGGCGCCGAAGTCGTGGATGTCCAGGGTCAGGGCCGGCAGGTCCTCGCGGGTGGCGAACAGCCGGTCGAAGAGGGCGCGCCAGCGCGGTTCGCTGCCGTTGACCGAGGTGGTCACCTTGAGGGTGAAGTCGGCGTTGGCGGGTTCGAGCAGGACTTCCAGGTCCCCCGAGCCGACACAGCCGACCAGGGCGCGACCCTGGCGGCGCTGGCTGGCCGGATAGCGGCAGGTGAAGTGTTCCATCAGAGGTCTCCAGGGAGCCATGGCTCCAGGCGATCGACGAGAAGGGTGGCGGCCAGCAGATCGGCGGCGCCGCCAGGGGAGGCATTGGCGGCCAGCAACTGGCGGTCCAGGGTCAGCAGCTGGCGCCGCCCGGCGAGACTGGCGCTGCCCCCGGCCTGCAGCACGGCGCGGGCGCCCTGGTGCATGGTGGTGAGGGCCGCCGGGCCGCCCCGGTGCAGCACGCAGGTATCGTCCAGCGCGGTCATGATGGCCAGCAGCGCATCCAGGCGCGCGTTCTGTTCGCCCGCACCGGCCTGGCGGCTGGCGCGTAACTGCGGCAGACCGCGCTGGTGGATGGCGGGAAAGCCCGCGGCGGCCTCGGCCCGGGCGCCACCGACGCCATAGCGCTGGGCGACGCGCTGGCCATGGCTGGGCGCCGCCTGGGGCGCGTCCGGATCGGGCAGGCTGGCCAGGCGCCCGGCCGCCAGGCACAGCGCCTGGGCGGAAGCCGGACGTCCATGCACGGTCGCCGTCACCAGCAGCCCCAGCGCCCAGATGGCGCCACGGTGAGTGTTGACCCCGTGGGTGACCTGCAGCATGGCGGCTTCGCCGTCACGCCCCAGTTGGCCGATCAGGCGGCGCAGGTCGGCGGCGGGCAGCTCTCGCTCGGCGGCTTCGGCCATGGCCTGGAAACAGGGCTGCAGGGCCTGGGCCGAGGTCAGCATCAGGCCAAGGCTGAGGTCACTGTGGGCGCCCTGGCCGCGGCGATCCACCAGGGCCGGCTTGGGCGAGAGTTCGGCTTCGTCCACCAGGGCCGTCACGGCCAGCTCGGCCAGACGCTCGGCGAGCGATGAGGTACGGCGGGCGAGGGCGCGCATCACCAGCTCCTGAACTTGGCCGGGGGTTGATAGAGGCCGCCGGACCACTCCACCAGCTCGCCGATGCTCTTGGCCGCGAGCAACTCGCGACTGGCATCGGTGCGGCGGATGCCGAGGTCCTCGGGCAGGGCCACCAGGCCTTCCTGGCGCAGGCGGCGGGCCTCGGCTGGATCGCTGCGCAGGCCGATGGCGGTGACCCCGGCCACGGCGGCGATCATCGCCCGGCGCTCTTCCAGGGAGCGGGCGCGGTAGAGATAGGCGATGCCTTCCTCGGTGAGCAGGTGGGTGACGTCGTCGCCATAGACCATGATGGGCGCCAGCGGCATGCCGCTCTTGCGCGCCACCTCCACCGCATCCAGGGTGTCGACGAAGGTGGGTTTGCCGCCTTCCTGGAAGGTTTCGACCATCTGCACCACCAGCTTCCTGCCGCGTTCGAGCAGGGCCGGTGCGCCGTCGCCGGTCTGCTGCCGCATGTCCAGCCAGGCCGGGGTGGGGTGCCGCCGACCGTGCGGATCATGGCCCATGTTGGGCGCGCCGCCGAAGCCGGCCAGGCGCCCGCGGGTCACGGTGGAGGAATGGCCGTCGCCGTCCACCTGCAGGGTGGCGCCGATGAAGAGGTCCACGGCGTATTGACCGGCCAGCTGGCAGAGCAGCCGGTTGGAGCGAAGCGAGCCATCGCGACCCGTGAAGAAGACGTCCGGGCGCTGGGCGATATAGCCCTCCATGCCCAGCTCGGTGCCAAAGCAGTGCACGCTTTCCACCCAGCCGCTCTCGATGGCCGGGATCAGGGTGGGGTGGGGATTGAGCGTCCAGTGCCGGCAGATCTTGCCCTTGAGGCCCAGGCGCTCGCCGTAGGTGGGCAGGATCAGCTCGATGGCCGCAGTGTTGAAGCCGATGCCATGGTTGAGCGACTGCACCTGGTGGCGTTCATAGATGCCGCGGATCGCCATCATCGCCATCAGCACGTGCACCGGCTTGATATGGCGTGGATCGCGGGTGAACAGCGGCTCGATATAGAAGGGCCGGTCGGCCACCACCACGAAATCTACCCAGTCCGCCGGGATGTCGACCCGGGGCAACTCGGACACGTCGTCCACCAACTGGTTGACCTGGACGATGACGATGCCGTCGCTGAAGGCGGCCGGCTCGATCAGCGCCGGGCTGTCCTCGGTGCTGGGGCCGGTGTAGATGTTGCCGGCGCGATCGGCCATGAAGCCGGCGCTGAGCACCACCTTGGGGATCAGGTCCACCAGCAGGCGGGCATAGAGTTCGATGTAGGTGTGGATGGCGCCGACCTCCAGCAGGCCGTCCTCCAGCAGCTGGCTGATCCTCAGGCTCTGGGTGCCGGCAAAGGAGAAGTCCAGCTTGCGGGCGATGCCGCGCTCGAAGAGGTCCAGGTGCTCGGCGCGGCCGACGCTGGGCATGATCATGTGCAGGTCGTGCAGCTTGGCCGGATCGACCTGGGCGAGGCTGCGGGAGAGGAAGTCGGCCTGCTTCTGGTTGTTGCCTTCCAGCACCACCCGGTCGCCGGAGGCGAGCAGGTTCTCCAGGGCCGCGACGATGGAGGCGGTGGGCAGCACCTTGCCATCGGCCAGCGTGGCCACCCGGTCCAGGCGCTGCTGCTTGTCGCGGCGGCGCCTGGCGATCCGAGCCGGTGGGGAGGATGTCGTTGTCATTGGAGTCTCCACGAATCACCTGTCGTGGAGTCACCCTAGACCTCGCCTCCCTGGCATTCAATCAACCTGAGGGTGGAATCGTTACGCTGAAGTTAACGATTCCGTCGGCATCAGGCGTTCGTGACCCGCTCAGGTCTTATCGACCGGTGTGAACACCGTAGTGGTCTTGGAGAACCAGCCGGTGGGGGTCACGTCGACGTTGGCGTTGTCGTATCTCAGGCTGTTCTGCACCTGCTTGAGGGTCAGGTTGGCCTGCCAGTATTGCTCGTGGCCCAGCTCCTGGCTGGCCCTGTGCACCAGGTCCAGGGTTTCCTGGGCGGGCAGCACCGCGGTGGAGTAGTCGACGTCGACGCCGGCCACCTTGAGGATCTCGCCGGCGCCCTTGGTATCGCCCTGCTGGATCTTCTCGCTGGCCTGGGCCACGGCCTGATTCTTCGCCGGGGTGGCGACATAGTCGTCGCGCAAGGCCATGCCGCTCCAGATCGGCAACCAGGACGTGGCCTTGGCGTCCTGTGAGGAGACCTGCATGAGCTTGCCGTCCTGACCGCGCAGGTCCTTGGCCGACTTGAGATAGGCGGTCTTGTCGGTCTGGGCCGTCTGCAAGGCGGCTTCGGCAGCGCCAAGCTGCTGCTTGGCTTGATCGGTGTGGCCTTCGAACAGGTCCTGGCGAGCGGCGACCACGTCCATGAAGGCCTGCTGGCCCTGCTGGGAGATCGCCGGCAGGGTGGCGACCTGCTGGGTGGCGACATCGGGACGGGTGTCGGCCAGGGCGGCGGTGGAAAAGACCGAGGCGATGGCCACGACCAGGATGCTTTTGGCGATACGACGATTGAGGTTCATGTGCTTCTCCCGGATGCGAAAGTAACTGGAACCGCAGGGATATCGGGCAGGGCTGCGCGATACCGTGAGGCCAGTGTCGATCCGGCGAGCTTAACGAACGCTTAGCTGGCTATCGGTAAATGTTACCGAGTGTTTCGAAGATGCTGGTGCCTGCCCAGCAACGCTATGGCTGGCCGCGAGTCGTCCGCCGCGGCCAGCCAGTGCCCGGTCCGCGAGTCAGCGCACCAGGCAGGGCCGTTTGTTATCGAAGGTCCAGTTGGGCGAGAGGAATTGCATGGCCATGGCGTCGTCCCGCGCGCCTAGGCCCTTGGTCTTGTACAGCTCGTGGGCCCGGGCCAGGGCGTCCAGGTCCAGTTCCACGCCCAGGCCACCCTGCTGCGGCACCGCCACCAGGCCACCCTTGATCTCCAGCGGCTGCCGGGTCAGGCGCTGACCGTCCTGCCAGATCCAGTGGGTGTCGATGGCGGTGATCTTGCCCGGCGCCGCGGCGGCGACGTGGGTGAACATGGCCAGGGAGATGTCGAAGTGGTTGTTGGAATGCGAACCCCAGGTCAGGCCCCAGTCGTTGCACATCTGGGCGACACGTACCGAGCCCTGCATCGTCCAGAAGTGCGGATCGGCCAGGGGGATGTCCACCGATTGCAACTGGATGGCGTGACCCATCTGGCGCCAGTCGGTGGCGATCATGTTGGTGGCGGTGGGCAGGCCGGTAGCGCGGCGGAATTCGGCCATCACCTCGCGTCCGGAATAGCCGTTCTCGGCGCCACAGGGGTCTTCGGCATAGGCCAGCACCTGGTGCTGGTCGCGGCACAGGCGGATGGCTTCCTTGAGCGACCAGGCGCCGTTGGGGTCCAGGGTCACGCGCGCCTCGGGGAAGCGCTCGGCCAGGGCGGTGACCGCCTCGATCTCGGCATCGCCGCTGAGCACGCCGCCCTTGAGCTTGAAGTCCTTGAAGCCGTAGCGGTCGTAGGCCGCCTCGGCCAGGCGCACCACGGTCTCGGGGGTCAGGGCCTCTTCGTTGCGCACGCGGAACCAGGCGTCGTCGCTCTCGGCTTCGCTGCGATAGTCCAGCGTGGTTTTGTTGCGGTCGCCGACATAGAACAGGTAGCCGAGCATCTCCACGGCATCGCGCTGCTGGCCTTCGCCGAGCAGGGCGGCCACCGGCACTTCCAGGTGCTGGCCGAGCAGGTCGAGCAGGGCGGCTTCCAGGGCGGTGACGGCGTGGATGGTGATGCGCAGGTCGAAGGTCTGCAGGCCACGGCCGCCGGCATCACGCCCGGCGAAGGCCTGGCGGACCTGGCCGAGGATGCGCTGGTACTGCCCCAGCGGCTGGCCGACGAGGAACTGGCGGGCGTCTTCCAGCGTCTGGCGGATGGTCTCGCCGCCGGGCACCTCGCCCACGCCGGTGCGGCCGGCGTTGTCCTTGAGGATCAGTACGTTGCGGGTGAAGTAGGGACCGTGGGCGCCGCTCAGGTTGAGCAGCATGCTGTCCTGGCCAGCGACAGGCACGACCTCCAGCGAGGTGACTACCGGGGTACTGCTGTGCAGGGCGGGGGTGGCGTTGAATTGCGTCATGGTCGGTTCCTTGTCGATCAGCGAGAGGTTTCAGCGGCGAGCGGCGCTTCGGCGGGCGGTGTGGCGACGCCACGCAACTCGACCCGCTTGATCTCGCCGACGACGAACAGGTAACTGATGGCCGCTACCAGGGCGTTGGCGCCGACGAACACCAGGGCCATCTTGAAGGAGCCGGTGGCGGCGATGATGTAGCCGATGATGATCGGGGTGGTGATGGAGGACAGGTTGCCGATGGTGTTGAACAGGCCGCCGGAGAGGCCGGCGATCTGCTTGGGCGAGGTATCGGAGACCACCGCCCAGCCCAGGGCGCCGATGCCCTTGCCGAAGAAGGCCATGGCCATGAAGCCCACCACCATCCAGTCGGCGTCGACGTAGTTGCAGAGGATCATGCTCATCGACAGCAGCATGCCGGCGACGATGGGCGTCTTGCGCGCCACGCTCAGGCTGTTGCCGCGGCGCAGCAGCCAGTCGGAGATCACCCCGCCGAGCACGCCGCCGATGAAGCCGCAGATGGCCGGCAGGGAGGCGATGATGCCGGCCTTGAGGATGGTCATGCCGCGCTCCTGCACCAGGTAGACGGGGAACCAGGTCAGGAAGAAGTAGGTGAGGGCGTTGATGCAGAACTGGCCCAGGTAGATGCCGGCCATCATGCGATTGGTCAGCAACTGGCCGATGTAACTCCACTTGGGGCCTTCGCTCTTCTTGCCAGGGGTATCCAGGTCGACCAGGCCGCCGTTGCTGGCGATGTAGTCGATTTCGGCGGCGTTGGCGCGTGGATGTTCGCGGGGGCCGTAGATCACCGCCATCCAGACCACCGAGAAGGCGATGCCCAGGGCGCCCATCACCACGAAGACATGCTGCCAGCCGAAGTGATAGACGATCCAGCCCATCAGCGGCGCGAACAGCACGGTGGCGAAGTACTGCGCCGAGTTGAAGATGGCCGAGGCGGTGCCGCGCTCCTTGGTGGGGAACCAAGCGGCGACGATGCGGGCGTTGCCGGGGAAGGAGGGCGCTTCGGCCAGGCCGACCATGAATCTCAGGGCGAACAGCAGGAATACCGCGGTGCCGATGCCGAATTCACCGATGTAGCCTTGCAGCATGGTGAACACCGACCAGGTGAAGATGCTCGCCGCATAGACCTTCTTCGAACCGAAGCGATCCAGCAGCCAACCGCCGGGGATCTGGCCGAGCACATAGGCCCAACCGAAGGCGGAGAAGATGTAGCCGAGGGAGACGGCACTGATGCCGAGGTCTTTTTGCAGGGCGGAGCCGGCGATGGAGATGGTGGCGCGGTCGGCATAGTTGATCGTGGTCACCACGAACAGCATGAACAGGATCAGATAGCGGACGCGGGTCTGCTTGGTGTCGTGCATGGAGAGCTCCCACTGGTTTGTTTTTGTGTGCGGGCTGACATCGTGTAGCGAGCTTATGTTGTAGGTCGTCTGACAACGATAGCGCTATCATTAACCAGATAACGCTATCGTTCAACCGCTAAATCTGCGGGTAGCTGCAAAAAATCGTGGTGTGGCGTTCCAGACGTCCGCAAGAATTGGCGAGTGATTTTTGTCCGGTTCGGCGCTCCGACCGGTCCAGTCGCCGCGACGAGCGATGGCAGGGCTAGGGCAAGGAGTGGCGCCGCCGCCCGGGCAAAAAGCGCCGCCAGCATGGTGTAGATGACGTCTGGAACAACACACTAGGAGCTCTGGCGTTCGAGGAGTTCGAATCCGGTATCCAGGTGCACGGCGGTCGAATCACCGGCCAGGCGGTCGAGCAGCGACTGGGCCACGCGATGGCCCATGGCATCGGCATTGACGCTGACCGTGGACAGCGCCGGGGTGGCGAAGCGGCCATTGGTGGTGTCGCCGAAGCCGACCACCGCCAGTTGCGCAGGGATTTGCAGGCCGCGGCTGCTGGCCTCGGCGACCACGCCCAGGGCCAGGGTGTCAGAGCTGCACAGCACCAGGTCCGGCGGTGCCGGGCGTCCCAGCAAGCGGGACAGGCCGATCCGCCCGACTTCCCAGGTGGCGGGCAGCGGTAGCACCTCCATGGGCAGTTCGTGGATACCCAGCTCGGCGAGCCGCGCCTGCAGGGCCAGGTTGCGGCGCATGGCGCGAGGATCGTCCACCGAGATCACCCCGAAGCGACGATAGCCGCGGGCGACGAAGTGCTCCGCCAGGGCCACGCCGACCTGCTCATGGGAAAAACCCACCTGCATGTCCAGGGCTTGGGTACTGAGGTCCCAGGCTTCCACCACGGGGATGTTCAGCGCCGCCAGCCGGGCGCGACTGGCCGGGGTGTGCAGGGTGCCGGTAAGGACGATGCCATCGGGGCGGCGGCCAAGGATGGCTTCCAGCAGTTCCTCTTCCTTTTCCGGCGAATAGCCGGTGGGACCGATCAGCGCCTGGTAGCCCGCCTCGGTGAGGCGATCCATGATCGCCTGCACCACGGTGGCATAGATGGAATTGGCGATGGTGGGCAGGAGGATGGCCACCAGCCGGCTCTTGCTGGAGGCCAGGCTACCGGCCAGCAGATTGGGCACGTAGCCCAGTTCCTTGACCACGGCCAGGACGTGCTCGCGGGTGGCGGCGCTCACGAGGCTCGGTCGGTGCAGGGCCCGGGACACGGTGATGGGCGACACCCCGGCGGCGAGGGCGACCTCGCGCACCGTGAGGGGCAACTCGGTGGTGCCATCGAGCTGGGCGAGTTCGCGTCGGGACTTCCTGGCCAAGACAGGTCCTTGGTGGGGAAAGGCGCCATTATGAGAGCAAACCCGGGCGGTTGCCATGGGCGCTTGCCAGAGCCTTCGCTAATCGGCCGCCGGATTGGCCCGGGCGCGACCAATCCGCGACTGGTTGGGACGACCCAGCTGCGTGGAGACGTGCTGTCCCACCTCGACCAGCCTGGCCAGGTCGAGGCCGGTCGCTATGCCCAGGCCGTCGAGCAGATAGACCAGGTCCTCGCTGGCGACATTGCCGCTGGCGCCCTGGGCATAGGGACAGCCGCCCAGCCCGGCGACGGAGCTGTCGAACACCGCGATGCCTTCGAGCAGGCTGGCATAGACGTTGGCCAGGGCCTGGCCATAGGTGTCGTGGAAGTGCCCGGCCAGTTGGCTGAGCGGCACCTCCCGTCCCAGCCGCTGCCAGAGCGCCCGGGTTCGGCTGGGAGTGCCGACGCCGATGGTGTCGCCCAGGGAGACCTCGGCGCAGCCCAGCTCCAGCAGCTCGCGGGTCACGCTGGCCACCTGGTCCGGGGCGATCGCGCCGTCGTAGGGGCAGCCCAGCACGCAGGACACATAGCCGCGCATCCGGATGCCCGCCGCCCGCGCGCCCTCGACCACGGGCACGAAGCGCGCCAGGCTCTCGGCGATGGAACAGTTGATGTTGCGCTGGGAGAAGCCCTCCGAGGCGGCGGCGAACACGGCGATTTCGTCCACCCCCGCCGCCAGGGCGGCTTCGAAACCTTTCAGGTTGGGTACCAGTACCGAACGGACCACACCCGGCGGCCGCCCGAGTCCCGCCAGCACCTCGGCGGTCCCGGCCATCTGCGGCACCCAGCGGGGCGAGACGAAGCTGCCCACCTCCAGATGCTGCACGCCGCTGGCGATCAGCGTCTTGCACAGCTGGATGCGCTCGGCGATGCCCAGCGCCTGGGGCTCGTTCTGCAGGCCATCGCGAGGTCCGACCTCGACCAGCCGTACCCGGGTCGGCAAGGTATCGCTCATGACGGCGACTCCTCCAGCTCCACCAGCGGCGCGCCCTCGGCCACCAGTTCGCCAGGGCTGCAGAACAGCGCCGCCACGACACCGGCATGGGGCGCGCGGATGCTGTGCTCCATCTTCATCGCCTCCAGTATCACCAGCGAGGTACCGGCTTCCACGGCATCGCCGACGGCCACCGGTACGGCGACCACGCTGGCGTTCATCGGCGCGGTGAGCCCGCCCGCATCGGTCTGGCGCTTGACCTCGGCCAGCGGATCGGCCCAGGTGACGGCTTCGAGGCGATCCTGCCATTCGATAAACAGCGTCTGCCCACGGCGATGGGGGCGGGCGCTCTGGCGGAGGCCGTCCGCCTGCCAGTGGAGCCGATCATCGCTCAACTCGACGGCCACCGGGTCGACCAGGGTCAGGTTGCGCACCTCGCCGCGACAGGCCAGCCGCAGCGCCATGCGCGGCGGTCCACCCAGGCGCCAGCCCTGGCGGGACGCCCAGGGTGACGTGGGATCGGCAGGGGCCGGCAGCGTCTCCAGCCAGGCCTGGCCCGCCAGGGTCCAGAAGGCCTCCGGCAGCTCGCCGGGTGCGGGCAGCAAGGCCGCCTGGTGACGCTCGATGAAACCGGTGTCCAACTCCGCCGCGGCAAAGGCCGGATGGGCCAGCAGACGCTGCAGGAAGGCGAGGTTGGTGGCGAAGCCGCCCACCGCGGTGTCGTCGAGCATGGCCAGCAAGCGCTTGCGCGCCTGTTCGCGATTGTCGCCCCAGGCGATCAGCTTGGCCAGCATGGGATCGTAGAAGGGCGACACCTCGTCGCCTTCCTCCACGCCGCTGTCCACCCGCCGCCCCGGACCGGGCGTGGGCTCGCGATAGAGCTGCAGGGTGCCCGAGGCCGGCAGGAAGCCCTGGTCGGTATCCTCGGCATAGAGGCGTACCTCGATGGCATGGCCGTGCAGGGGCACCTGGGCCTGGGTCAGGGGCAGAGGTTCGCCAGCGGCCACGCGCAGCTGCCAGGCCACCAGGTCCAGGCCGGTGATGGCCTCGGTGACCGGGTGCTCCACCTGCAACCGGGTGTTCATCTCCATGAAGAAGAAGTCGCCGCGGGCATCGAGCAGGAATTCCACGGTGCCGGCGCCGACGTAGCCGATGGCCTGGGCCGCTTGCACCGCCGCCTCGCCCATGGCCCGGCGCAATTCGGGCGTGAGACCCGGCGCGGGGGCTTCCTCGATCACCTTCTGGTGGCGGCGCTGGATGGAGCAGTCGCGTTCGTTGAGATAGAGGCAGTGGCCGTGCCCGTCGGCGAACACCTGGATCTCCACGTGGCGCGGTTGCAGCACGTATTTCTCCACCAGCATCCGCGCATCGCCGAAGGCCGAGACCGCTTCGCGCTGGGCCGAGGCGAGGCCTTCGGCCAGGTCGGCTTCGCGTTCGACGATCTTCATGCCCTTGCCGCCGCCGCCGGCGGTGGCCTTGAGCAGGACCGGATAGCCGATGCGCGCCGCGGCGTCGCGAAAGCTGGCCAGGGACTGGTCCTCGCCGTGATACCCCGGCACCAGGGGCACTCCGGCGTCGGTCATCAGCGCCTTGGCCGCGGACTTGCTGCCCATGGCGCGGATCGCCGCCGCGGGTGGCCCGACGAAGACCAGCCCGGCCGCGGCCACCGCCTCGGCGAAGGCGGCGTTCTCGGAGAGAAAGCCGTAGCCGGGATGGATCGCCTGGGCGCCGGTGGCCAGGGCGGCGGCGATGATGCGCTCGCCCAGCAGATAGCTGTCGGCCGGCTTGGTCCCGCCCAGGTCCACCGCCTGGTCGGCCTGGCGCACGTGGCGGGCGCCGGCATCGATGGCGCTGTGCACGGCGACGGTGCCCAGGCCGAGGGCCTTGGCGGTGCGCATCACCCGGCAGGCGATCTCGCCGCGGTTGGCGACCAGCAGACGGTCGAAGGTCATGGCGAGTTCTCCTGCCAGGCGGGGCGACGTTTCTCCAGGAAGGCCTGCAGGCCTTCCTGGGCTTCGGGGGTGACGCGCACCTCGGCGATCAGCCCTTCGGTGAAGGAGCGCACCTCGGCGCGGGGTGCGCCGGCGCCAGCGCCGTCCAGCAACCGCTTGCAGGCGCGCAATGCCTGGGGGCCGTTGTCCAGCAGCCGGGCGATCCAGGCCTCGACCAGGGCTTCCAGATCGGCGGCTGCGGTGGTCTCGGCCACCAGGCCCAGCTCGGCGGCGCGTTCGCCGGAAAAGCGCTCGGCGCCGAGCATGTAGCGCCGCGCTGCCCGCTCGCCCAGGGCGCGGATCACGAAGGGCCCGATGACCGCCGGCACCAGGCCGATACGTACCTCCGACAGGCAGAAGGTGGCGTCACTGGCGGCCAGGGCCAAGTCGCAGCAGCTGACCAGGCCCACGGCGCCGCCAAAGGCCGCGCCCTGGACCACCGCCAGGGTGGGCAGCGGCAGGGCCTGCAGGCGATACATCACCTCGGCCAGCCGCTCGCTGTCGGCGCGGTTGGCGGCGGCGTCCAGATTGGCCGAGGCCTGCATCCAGGCCAGGTCGGCGCCGGCGCAGAAGTGCCGCCCCCGACCGCGCAGGAGCAGGAAGCGCAGTTCCTGATCGCTGGCGATCTCGGCCAGCACGGTGCCCAGCTCCGCGATCAGCTGCGCATCCAGGGCATTGTGGCGATCCGGGCGGTCGAGCCAGAGGGTGGCGAAGCCGCGCGGATCACGGATCAGTTCCAGGGTGTGGAAGTCAGTCATGGCCTACATCCGGAAGACGCCGAAGGTCGTCGGCTCGAGCGGGGCGTTGAGACTGGCCGACAGGGCCAGGGCGAGGACCTCGCGGGTCTGGGCCGGGTCGATCACCCCGTCGTCCCACAGCCGCGCGCTGGAGTAATGGGCATGGGCCTGGCGCTCGTACTGCTCGACGATGGGGGCCTTGATGCGCGCCGCCTCTTCGTCGTCGAAGGCCTGGCCAACGCGTTCGGCCTGCTCACGCTTGACCTGCACCAGCACCCCTGCCGCCTGCTCGGCACCCATCACGCCGATGCGCGCGTTGGGCCACATCCACAGGAAGCGTGGATCGTAGGCGCGACCGCACATGCCGTAGTTGCCGGCGCCAAAGCTGCCGCCGATGATCACGGTGAACTTGGGTACCCGGGCGCAGGCCACCGCAGTGACCAGCTTGGCACCGTGCTTGGCGATGCCGCCTTCCTCGTATTTCTTGCCGACCATGAAGCCGGTGATGTTCTGCAGGAATAGCAGCGGGATGCGTCTCTGGCAGGCCAGTTCGATGAAGTGCGCGCCTTTTTGCGCCGATTCGGCGAAGAGGATGCCGTTGTTGCCGAGTATGGCCACCGGATGGCCGTGCAGATGGGCGAAGCCGCAGACCAGGGTGGTCCCGAATTGCGCCTTGAATTCATCGAAGACACTGCCGTCCACCAGTCGCGCGATCACCTCGCGCACCTCCAGCGGCTGCTTGGGATCGGCCGGGACCAGGCCGTGCAGCTCCTCGGCCGGGTACAGCGGTGCGCTGGGCGTCTTCAGTTGCAGCTCGCCCAGCTTGCGCCAGTTGAGGTTGGCGATGCAGCGCCGCGCCAGGGCCAGGGCATGGGCATCGTTTTCGGCATAGTGGTCGGCCACGCCGGAGGTACGGCAGTGGACATCGGCGCCGCCCAGTTCCTCGGCGCTGACCACCTCGCCGGTGGCGGCCTTCACCAGCGGCGGGCCAGCGAGAAAGATGGTGGCCTGCTGGCGCACCATGATGGTCTCGTCGCTCATGGCCGGCACATAGGCGCCGCCGGCGGTGCAGGAGCCCATGACCACGGCGATCTGCGGGATGCCCTGGGCGCTCATGGTCGCCTGGTTGAAGAAGATCCGCCCGAAGTGCTCGCGATCGGGGAAGACGTCTTCCTGGCGCGGCAGGTTGGCGCCGCCGGAGTCCACCAGGTAGAGGCAGGGCAGCCGATTCTGCAGGGCGATGGCCTGGGCGCGCAGATGCTTCTTCACCGTGAGCGGATAGTAGGAGCCGCCTTTCACGGTAGCGTCGTTGGCGATGATCATGCACTCGACGCCCTCGATGCGGCCGATGCCGGCCACCACCCCGGCGGCCGGTACCTCTTCCTCGTAGACGTCGAGGGCGGCCAGGGCGCCGATCTCCAGGAAGGGCGAGCCCGGGTCCAGCAAGAGATCGATGCGCTCGCGGGGCAGCAGCTTGCCACGCGCGGTATGACGCGCCTGGGCCTTGGCCCCGCCGCCTTCGCGGATGCGCGCCAGCAGTTGGTCGAGCCGCGCCAGTTGCGCGGCCATGGCGGCGGCGTTGCGCTGGTAGTCCGGGGTGCGCCGGTTCAGCGTGGAGGTCAGCACGGTCATGGCAGGCTCCTCACCGGGTTTCGTTGAACAGCTCGCGGCCGATCAGCATCCGGCGAATCTCGCTGGTGCCGGCGCCGATCTCGTAGAGCTTGGCGTCGCGCAGCAGGCGGCCGGTGGGGTATTCGTTGATATAGCCGTTGCCACCCAGGATCTGGATGGCTTCCAGGGCCATCTGGGTAGCCTTCTCGGCGGTATAGAGAATCACCCCGGCAGCGTCCTTGCGGGTGGTCTCGCCGCGGTCGCAGGCCTGGGCCACGGCATAGAGGTAGGCGCGGCTGGCATTCAGCCCGGTGTAGAGGTCAGCGACCTTGCCCTGGATCAGCTGGAATTCGCCGATGCTCTGGCCGAATTGCTGGCGGTCGTGGATATAGGGCAGCACCACGTCCAGGCAGGCCTGCATGATGCCCACCGGGCCGCCGGCGAGGACCACGCGCTCGTAGTCCAGGCCGCTCATCAGCACCCTGACCCCGCCGTTGACCTGGCCCAGCACGTTTTCCTCCGGCACCTCCACGTCGTCGAAGAACAGCTCGCAGGTGTTGGAGCCGCGCATGCCCAGCTTGTCGAACTTGCTGCCGCGGCTGAAACCGGTCCAGTCGCGCTCGACGATGAAGGCAGTGATGCCATGGGCGCCTTGTTCCGGCTCGGTCTTGGCGTAGATGACATAGGTATGGGCATCGGGCCCGTTGGTGATCCAGGTCTTGCTGCCGCTCAGCACATAGCGATCGCCGCGGCGTTCGGCGCGCAGCTTCATGGAGACCACGTCCGAGCCGGCGTTGGGTTCGCTCATGGCCAGGGCGCCGATGTGCTCGCCGCTGACCAGCCGGGGCAGGTAGCGTGCCTTCTGCGCGGCGGTGCCGTTGCGGTGGATCTGGTTGACGCAGAGATTGGAATGGGCGCCATAGGACAGGGCCACCGAGGCCGAGCCGCGGCTGATCTCCTCCATGGCCACCGCATGGGCCAGGTAGCCGAGTCCGGAACCGCCGTATTCCTCGTCCACGGTGATGCCGAGCAGCCCCAGGTCACCGAAGGTGCGCCAGAGGTCCATGGGGAAGGCGTTGCTGGCATCGATCTCGCCGGCGCGGGGCGCCACCTCGCGGGCGACCAGGTTGCGCACCTGGTCGCGCAGCAGATCGAGGGTCTCGCCCAGGGCGAAGTTGAGACTCGGGTAGCTCATGGGGTCACCTGTTGTCGGGATTGTCGGGTGAGAGCGGTCAACCGATCGGACGCGCACGGGGCGGCTACCCGGTACGGCGCGGAGCTGAAAGAAACAGGGCGGGGCAGCGCTGATGGCCAGGGGCGGGCCTGGCGCGCAGGCGGACGCTGGAAAACCTTCGGGCAGGGCGGCCGACGGCAGGGCAAGGGTGCGCATGGAGCGCGGGTGCGGAACGCGGGCGCCAGGGCGCGCATGGTCCGTCCTCCTGTTCATTATTCTTGTCATGGCGACCGCGAGAGGGAGGCGGCGCGCCTGTGCCTCTGAGTCTAGGAGAGGAAATGCGCTATCGTGAAACGATAAAAATAGAATCCAGGTATTGGAAAATCAGATGGCACTGCACCAGGACATCTCGATGCGGCAACTGCGCTATTTCGTCGCCGCCGCCGAGAACAGCCAGTTCTCGCTGGCGGCCAGCGCGGTCAACGTCAGCCAGTCCGCGGTCACCACGGCGGTCAGCCAACTGGAGGCGACGCTCGCCGTGCGGCTGTTCGAGCGCCTGCCCCACGGGGTGAAGCTCACGGCCGAGGGACACCAGTTCTATCATCATGCCCGGCACATCCTCGATACCCTGCAGGACGCCGTCAGCCAGCCGTTGTTCCAGAGCCACGCCCTGGTCGGCCAGGCGCGGGTCGGCGCCTCCTATGCGGTGCTCGGCTACTACCTGCCGACCCTCCTGGCCCGCTTCAAGCGCAGCTATCCGCAGATCGACATCGATTTGCGCGACATGGACCGGCCCAGCATCGAAGCCGGCATCAACGACGGCACCCTGGAACTGGGCCTCACCGTCATCTCCAACGTCGACGCCACCCAGCCCTTCGAGCGCCACCTGCTGATGCGCTCGCCGCGCCAGCTCTGGTTGCCCAGCGCCCATCCGCTGCTGGCGCCGGAACGCGTGACCCTGGCCGACATCGCCCCCTATCCCTACATCCTCGCCACGGTGGACGAAGGCGAGACCTCGACCCTGCGCTACTGGCGCGCGGCGGGCCTTGCGCCCAACGTGGTATTCAAGACCTCTTCCATGGAATCCCTACGCGGCCTGGTCGCCCATGGCTTCGGCGTGACCATCCTCTCCGACATGCTCTACCGCGGCTGGTCCCTGGAAGGCCGCAAGCTGGAAGCCCGTCCGGTGGCCGATGCCATCCCGCCCATGGAACTGGGCTTGATCTGGAGTCCTGAAGAGCGCCTGAGTCCTGGTGCCCAGGCGTTTCGGCAGTTCCTCCGTTCCGCCAGCGGCGAGGCGCGCGAGCGTTAGGTGGCCCTCGAGCCCAGCGTTCACCGCGACAGCGGATAGACGTAACGAAGCGAAGGACGAAGTAACACGACTAGCGTGTCTTCTGGTATACCATAATCCGGATGATTGGTATTGAAACCTGATCTTCCCCGAGTTGCCTCGCTTCGATACGGAGATGCGTATGCGCACCTGGTTCAAGGATCTGAAGACGACCCATAAGTTGGCCCTGGGCTTCGGCAGCGTGCTGCTGCTGACCCTGGCCATCGCCGCGACGGGCTGGAGCGCCATCGACGTGCTGGTGCGCAGCGGTGATCGCCTGGCCGCCATCGGTGAACTCACGGCAGCCGCCAAGGACCTGCGCATCGCGCGCCTGGACTACGCCCGCCAGGCGAGCGAGGCGACTGCCGGGCAAGTCACGGCGCGGTTGGCGACCCTGCGCGAGCAGCAGGGGGCCTTGCAGCGCCTGGGCCTCGATCCGACCAGTGAGCGGCTGCTCGGCGAACAGAGCGAGCTGGCGGGTACCTATGGCCAAACCTTCGCCGAACAGGTGGACGCCCACGAGCGCCAGGCCCAGGCGGCGGCGCTGCTCGGCACTCGCGCCGACCAGGCCTTGCAGGCGGTAGGCGAGATCGAGCGCAACCTGGCCAGCGGCGATGCGGCGGAGCTCTATCCAGGCCAGCGCCTGGGCCAGTTCCGCGCCATCGGCCTGCTGGATCGCAAACTCCGCGAGGTGAGATACAGCCTGCAGAGCTATCTGCTCACTGGCGATGCCGCTCAGGAAACCAAGGTGACTGGCGACATGGCCACCACCATCGCCGAGCTGCAACGCCGCCTGGCGACGGCGTCCTCGCGCGATGCACCCAGCCTGCGTCAGGCCGAAGAGGCGCTGCTGCATTACCAGCAATCCATCGGCGACTTCCAGGCGGCCCATCGCGAAGCGGCCAAGGCCGCCGACACGTTGCGCCTGCTGGAAGACCACCTTCTCGAGACCGGGCGCCAATTGGCGACCCAGACCATCGCCCGGCGCGAGGGGGACAGCCAGCACGCCTATCGCCGACTCGCCGGCATCAGCGTCCTGGCGCTGCTGGCGGGCCTGCTCGCCGGCTGGACCATCACTCGCCAGCTGATCCAACCCTTGCAGGCGTCGCTGTGGCAGGCCCGGCGCATCGCCGACGGCGACCTGTCAGTCGCCATGAGCGTGGCGCGGCGGGACGAACTCGGCCAGCTGCAAGCGAGCATGAGCGAGATGACCACCGGCCTGCGTGAGCTGGTCGGCCAGGTGCAGGAAGGTACCGCGCAGCTGCAGGGGGCGGCGCAGGGGCTTACCGGTAGCGCCGAGCGCACCCGCGAAGGCGTCGAGCGCCAGGGACAGGAAACCCGCCTGGTGGCCACCGCCATCGTCGAGTTGACGGCCAGCGCCCAGGAGGTTGCCGCCCATGCGGAGATGGCCTCACGGACCTCGCAGCAGGTGGAACGAGCGGCCAGCGAGGGCGATGCCCAGGTGCGCCAGGCGATCCGAGCGGTGGATGCCCTCGCCCAAGAGATGCTGGAGGCCGGCACGGCAATGGATGCCCTGCTGAGCGAGAGCAAGCGCATCGGGACGGTCACCGGGGTGATCAAGGCGGTGGCCGAGCAGACCAACCTGCTGGCCCTGAATGCCGCCATCGAGGCCGCGCGAGCGGGCGAGGCCGGGCGGGGTTTCGCGGTGGTGGCCGACGAGGTGCGCAACCTCGCTCGCACCGCCCAGCAGTCGGTGACCGAAATCGAGCGGATCGTCAGTGATCTGCTGGGCCGAGCCGGCCAGGCGGCGGCCCGGGTGGACGCGAGCCGCTCGCAGACCGGTCAGGCCGTGATCCTGATCCAGCAGGCGGGCGAGGCCCTGCAGCTCATCGCCGAGCAGGTGACGACCATGCAGTCGATGAATCTGCAGATCGCGGCGGCGGCGGAAGAGCAGAGCCGGGTCGCGGGCGAGGTGGAGCGCAGCGTCCATGTCGTCGAGGAATTGGCGCAGGCCAGCGTCGATTCCAGCCAGGAGCTGACCACGGCGAGCACCGAGCTGGGGCACCTGGGCGGGGAGTTGAGCGCGCGGATCCGGCGCTTCCGGCTCTAGGGCGGCACCTTCGCGCCGGCCGGATGGCTGACGCCGACGCCAGCCATCCGGCCCGGGCCGCTAGCGCTTCAGGTCGCTCTCGATCACCGGCAGACCAGGTGCGCCGGCGCGGGTGTCCACGCCCTTCATCCAGCCTGCTAGCACCTCGGGATGGTCCTTGAGCCAATCGCGGGCAGCGCGCCGCGGATTGACGTTCTGGTTGAGCACCTGGTCCATCAGCTCGTTTTCCATGGCGACGGTGAAGCTGAGGTTTTCCAGCAACCTGCCCACGTTGGCACAGCGGCGGCGCAGGGAAGCATTGGCCACGGTGTACACCGTGGAGCTGCCGAAATTGGCGCCGAAGTAGCGATCCGCGCCGGCCAGGTATTCGAATTCGAGCTGGGTGTTCATCGGGTGCGGTTCCCAGGCGAGGAAGGCCACCGGCTTCTTCAGCACCAGCTGGTTCTTCACCGTCGCGATCATCACCGCCTCGCTCTTCTCTTCCAGGGTGAAGTGGCCGAGCCCATAGGCGTTGTCGGCGATCATCCGCGCGATCCTGGCCGAGCCCGAACTGCTTTTTACCCCATAGATGACCTTGTCGAATTCCTCCTCGCGCGCGGCGAGATCCTGCACGGTCTTGACTCCCGCTTCATAGGTGTAGCGGGGCACCGCCAGGGTGTAGCGGGCGCCTTCGAGATTGGCCCGGATGATGTCGACGGAGGCGCGGTACTGGTCCAGCTCCGCCTTCTGGCTGGGCATCCAGTTGCCCATGAGCACGTCCAGTTCGCCGGTGGCGAGCTGCTTGAAGGTGTCGGGCACGCTCAGGCGATCGACGCGGGTCTGGTAATCGAGTCGTTCCAGCAGGAAGCGCGCTACGCTGGTGATGACCGTGGTATCCGTCCAGCCGATTTCCGCGAAGCTGATGGTCTGACAGCTGGCGTCCTCCGCCGCCGCTGCCTGGGCGGACATCGCCAGCAACAACCCTGCGATTAGCCCTCTCCTCATGTTCATGACCTCTTCCCCTTGGCCTGAGCGCAGGGGCCGGTATGCGTTCGACGCGCGAGCGACCGTCCCTGGCGTACGTTGTCGTGGTGCTGCTTGGGTATCGAGCGGGGCGCAAGTCGGGACGCTGAAGTCCCGGCCTTGCGCCCTGCGATTGTTTTGCCGGGGCCTGGCGAATACAAAGCGGGGTCGATGAATGGCGGCTGGGGCGGCGCGACCGGTGCGGCCGGATGCCCGGGCTAGGGCCGTTCCAGCCAGGCGCTGGCGGCAAGCGCCTGGCTAAGCGCACGGAACTCTGTGGAGCGCCGCTCCGGGCGACTCAGGGGGCGGAGGCCTTGCTCAGGTCGGCGTCGTTCCACTCGGTGTAGACGCAGGCGTCGCTGGCGGCCCAGCGCAGACGTACCACCTGGCCGGGCTGCAGGCCCTGGGCGTGGGCCAGCGACTTGACCATCAGCTGGGTGCCGCCCGCGGTCTGCAGGGTACAGCTCTGGCTTTCGCCGAGGAACAGTGCCTCGCCGACCCGTGCGGAGATCTCGTTCCAGCCCGCCGGCTTGGGCGCGGTGGCCGCCTGCTCGGTGGTCAGCAGATGGAGCTTTTCCGGGCGCAGCATTAGCAGCAACGGCTGGTTCGGGCGGACGCCCACGGTGGGCCGCATCGCCAGTTCCTGACCTTCGAAGTCGCAATGGGCCTGGGCACGGGCGGTGACGCGCAGGAAGTTGGAGTTGCCGAGGAAGGCCGCGACGAAGGCGTTCGGCGGATTCTGGTAAAGGTCGTAGCCGCTGCCCAGGCCGACGATGCGCCCATGGCTGAAGATGGCGATACGCTGGGACAGCCGCAGGGCCTCTTCCTGGTCGTGGGTCACGTAGACGATGGTGATGCCCAGCCGGCGGTGCAGCTGGCGCAGTTCGTCCTGGAGATCCTCGCGCAGCTTCTTGTCTAGCGCGCCCAGGGGTTCGTCCATCAACAGGATGCGCGGCTCGTAGACCAGCGCCCGAGCGATGGCGACGCGTTGTTGTTGACCGCCGGAGAGTTGCGCCGGGCGACGATGGGCGAAGGCTTCCAGCTGGACCAGACGCAGCATGGCGTCGACCTTCTGGTTGCGCTCGACGGTGCCCAGCTTGCGGATATCCAGCGGGAAGCCGATGTTGTCGCGCACCGAGAGATGCGGGAACAGCGAATAGCGCTGGAACACCATGCCGATGTCGCGCTGGTGCGGCGGCACCCGCAGCAGCGACCGACCGGCCACGTTGATGGCGCCGGAGCTGGGCGTCTCGAAGCCTGCCAGCATCGACAGGGTGGTGGACTTGCCCGAGCCACTGGAGCCCAGGAAGGTGAGGAATTCGCCCTCGTGGATGTCCAGCGACAGGTCGTCCACGGCGGTGAAGTCGCCATAGTGCTTGTTGAGATTCTGCAGGCGGACCAGGGGGGCCGCGGCGGCGGTGTTCTGAAGGACGGCGCTCATGGCAGGGCTCCGGGTATCAGCGGGATTGGGGGTGGCGGCGGCGCAGCAGGGCGGCGGCGAGCATCACCAGCAGGGAAAGACCGATCAGTACCGTGGAGGCCACGGCGATCACCGGCGTCAGGTCCTGGCGCAGGGTCGCCCACATCTTCACCGGCAGGGTCTGCAGGTTCGGGCTGGCCATCATCACGCTCAGCACCACCTCGTCCCAGGACACCAGGAAGGCGAACAGCGCCCCGGCGAACACCCCTGGCCAGATGCCCGGCAGGGTCACCCGGTAGATGGCCTGCAGGCGCGAGGCGCCACAGATCACCGCGGCATCTTCGATGGACTGGTCGAACAGCTTGAGCGAGTTGATGATGGCGATCAGCGCGAAGGGCAGGGCGACGATCACGTGGCTGACCACGAAGGCGAGCAGGGTGCCGGTGTAGCCCAGGCGCAGGAACAGCGCATAGATGGCCACGGCGATCACCACCAGTGGCACGATCATCGGCAGGGTGAAGATCGCATAGAGCGTCTTGCGGCCGGGAAACCTGCCGCGCACCAGGGCGAAGGCGCAGGGCAGCGCCAGGGCCACCGAGACCAGGGTGGTCAGCAGCGCCACCTTGAGACTGGCCAGGGCGGCCTGCATCCATTCCGGGTTGGCGAAGAACTGCTGGTACCACTTCAGCGTCCAGCCCGGCGGCGGGAAGACCAGCCACTGGGAGGAGCCGAACGACAACAGCACGATGAAGACGATGGGCAGCAGCAGGACCGCGGCGATGACGCCGGTGATCAGCAGCAGGCCGCCGCGCAGGCGCCAGCCGATGGCATTGGGAGTCAGCAGCATGGGGTCACCTCGCGTTCTGGGGGTCGACCGGGGATTCCGGCTGCAGGCGCAGATAGAGGGCGAACAACACCAGGGCGATGACGATCAGCAAGGCCGCGGCGGCGCTGGCCAGTCCCCAGTTCAGGAAGGATTGCACCTGCTGGATGATGAACTCCGGCAGCATCATGTTCTGCGCCCCGCCCAGCAGCGCCGGGGTGACGTAGTAGCCGAGGGACATGACGAACACCATCAGCGCCCCCGAGCCCAGGCCCGACCGGCACATGGGCAGGAACACCTTGCGGAAGTTGGTCCAGGGACTGGCGCCGCAGATGGCGCCCGCCTGCAGCACCATGGGGTCCATGGCCTGCAGCGTGGCCTGCAGCGGCAGCACGATGAAGGGGATCATGATGTAGGTCATGCCGATCACCACCCCGGTGAGGTTGTTGACCAGTGCCAGGGGCTCGTCGATCAGGCCGGCCGCCAGCAACAGCTTGTTCACCACTCCCGAGCCCTGCAACAGCACCAGCCAGGCATAGGTACGGGCGAGCAGGCTGGTCCACATCGACAACAGCACGATGTTGAACAGCAGCCGACCCCAGCCACGCGGCATCAGGGTGATGGTCCAGGCCAGCGGAAAGCCGATCAGCACACTGAACAGGGTCACCAAGGCGGCGACGCCGAAGGTGTTGAGCAACACCTGGGCGTAGGCGCCGTTGGCGAACAGGGTCTGGTAGTTGCCCAGCCCCGGCGTGGGTTCGAGAAAGCCCCGCAGCAGCAGGCCGATCAGCGGGATCAGGAAGAACAGGCCGAGGAACAGCAGGGCAGGGACGAGATGACTCGCCCCCTTCCAGCGTACGGCCCTCTCTCCCCGGTTGCGCGCCGAGTCGCTCACCCCGCGCTTGGGATCCGTGGCGGTGCCGAGCACCGCCCGGCTGGAGCTCGAGGCGGACATGTCATTTCACCAGCCATTCGTTCCAGCGGCTGGCGATCTCGCTGCCGTGCTGGGCCCAGTAGGCGAAGTCCAGGGTCACCTGCTCGCTGGCATAGGCCGTGGGCAGGTTCTTGGCCAGGTCGGGCGTCAGCTTGGCGACGCTGTCGACATTGACCGGGGCGTAGGCGGTGAGGTTGGCGAAATCCGCCTGGCCCTTGGCGCCGCTCGCTTCGGCGAGAAACTTCATCGCCGCGTCCTTGTTCTTGGCGCCCTTGGGCACCACCAGCATGTCGGCCATGACCAGGTTCTGCTTCCAGCTCACGCCGACCGGTGCGCCGTCCTGCTGCAGGGCATAGACCCGGCCGTTCCAGAACTGGCCCAGGGTCGCTTCACCGGAGGCGAGCAACTGCTGGGACTGGGCGCCACCACCCCACCAGACGATGTCCTTCTTGATGGTGTCGAGCTTCTTGAAGGCGCGGTCCAGGTCCAGCGGGTAGAGCTTGTCCTTGGGTACGCCGTCGGCCAGCAGCGCCAGCTCCAGCACGCCGGGGCTCGGCCACTTGTAGAGGGCGCGCTTGCCGGGGTAGGTGGTGGTGTCGAACAGCGCCGACCAGTCCTGGGGCTGCTTGCTGCCCAGCTTGCCCTGGTTGTAGCCGAGCACGAAGGAGAAGAAGAAGGAACCCACGGCGTGATCGTTGACGAAGCGCGGATCGATCTTGGCACGATCGATGGTCTTGAAGTCCAGGGGTTCGAGCAGCCCTTGCTGGGCGGCGCGCAGGGCGAAGTCCGCCTCCACGTCGACCACGTCCCACTGGACATTGCCGCTCTGCACCATGGCCTGCAGCTTGCCGTAGTCGGTGGGGCCGTCCTGCACCACCTGGATGCCGGTCTGCTGGGTGAAGGGCTCGGCCCAGGCTTTCTTCTGGGCGTCCTGGGTGGTGCCGCCCCAGCTGGTGAAGTTGAGACTTTCCGCCTGGGCCTGGACGCCCAGAGTGGCGAGCAGGCCGGCGACGACCACGGATACGACTTTGCGCTTCAGCAACATCTTGATGCCCTCTCTGTTATTGGATCGACGCGGCCAAGAGGCCTCGTCCGTTCTAAGAGCAGTGCGGCCAGGGGCCAGAAAAAGGGAAGCCTTGGACTTGTTCTATCGGACCCGTCTGATTCAGGTCTCGGCGTAATTTGATATTATGGTATTCCAAACCTTTTGCAAGCCTTCCTGCATGACGTTTTGCCATCAGCCGGAGAAGGGCAGGGTCTCGACGATTTCCAGCTCGTAGCCGGTCAGGCCCGCGTAGCGCAGTGGCAGACCAAGGTGACGAATGCGGCTCACGCCAAGGTCCTGCAGGATCTGGGCCCCTGTTCCCACCTCGGCATAGATCCGCGATTGCGAGCGCTCGAACAACCGCTTGGGCTGGGTCAGCGAGGGCACCCGGGCCAGCAATGCTTGGGAGGATTCGTGGTTGGCCAGTACCACGACGATCCCGTGGCCTTCCTCGGCGACGCGTTGCAGGGCGGCCCACAGGGTCCAGCTTGGCGGACCGCTGTATTCGGCCCCGACCAGGTCGCGCAAGGGGTCCAGGGCGTGGACGCGCACCAGGGTGGGTGTCTCGCGGTCGAGGTCGCCCATCACCATGGCCAGGTGGACGCCACCCTCGATGCGATCCTCGTAGGTCAGCAGGCGGAAGGTGCCATGCACCGTAGGCAGTTCGCTTTCGCCGATGCGGACCACGGTGTGCTCGTGACGCAGGCGATAGTGGATGAGGTCGGCGATGGTGCCGAGCTTGATGCCGTGGCGCTCGCCGAAGCGCTCCAGGTCCGGGCGCCGCGCCATGCTGCCGTCATCGTTCATCACCTCGACGATCACCGCGGATGGATCGCGCCCGGCCAGGCGGGCCAGGTCGCAACCGGCCTCGGTGTGGCCGGCTCGGGTCAGCACGCCACCGTCGCGGGCGCGCAGGGGAAAGATGTGGCCGGGCTGGACCAGGTCGCGAGGGCTGGCGTCCGGCGCCACCGCGGCCTCGATGGTGCGTGCCCGGTCAGCGGCCGATATGCCGGTGGTGACCCCGGTGGCCGCCTCGATGGAGACGGTGAAGGCGGTGCCATGCACGGTACCGTTGTCGCTGACCATCTGCATCAGGTTGAGCCGGCGGCAGCGCTCCTCGGTGAGGGTCAGGCAGATCAGGCCACGGGCTTCCCGGGCCATGAAGCTGATTGCCGCGGGGGTGCAGGCGTCGGCGGCCAGCAGGATGTCACCTTCGTTCTCGCGGTCTTCGTCGTCGACCAGGATGACCATCTTGCCGGCACGGAAATCCTCGATGATCGCTTCGATGGGGTGGATGGCCACGGTAACCTCATGGATAGGCTGGATTGCTTTGTAATCTGGTATACCATGAGACAAATCGCAGCGAAAGAGGTGAGATTTCATGAAAGGTTATTGGATCGCCCAGGTCGACGTGACCGATCCCGAGGCCTATCGGGGCTACACCGAACGTGCGCCTGCGGCTTTCGCCCGCTATGGCGGTCGCTTCCTCGCCCGGGGTGGCCGGGCCGAGCAACTGGAAGGCGACGGCTGGGCGACCCGCCGCGTGGTGATCGAATTCGATTCCTACGAACAGGCGCTGGCTTGCTATCGTTCGGCCGAATACCAGGAGGCCTGCGGCCATCGCCAGACGGCGGCGCGGGCGGAGATCTTCATCGTCGAAGGACTGTGACGGTGGCCAGGCGGGGTTGCGGCCACGGGCGGCCCGTCGCAATGCTCATTTACCATTCGTAAACTCGTTCGCGAGCCCGGTCCGCGTCCTCAGCTATTTTTCGCGGGGCCGCCTAGGCCTCGTTTGTCTCTAGCTCGCGAGACGTTGAACAGGCTCTTAGCGCTCGATGCGCGGCTCGTCCTGCACTCGGGGCACGAAGAGTTCGCGGGCGACTTCGCCCTCGTGCGCCGGCTGGCGCTGGAGATAGTTGAGGGCCACCTTGGCCGCCGAACGCACATGGTCGACCGAGGCCTGGTGGGCGGCCAGGGCGTCACCGCTGCGGATCGCCGCGACGATGCGTTCCATCTCGGCATTGCTCGCCTGGCGGCGATTGGCCTGGGATACCGAGGTCGCGCGCAGATAGCTGACCCGTGCCTGCAACTGGCGCAACTGGGTGGCGGCGACGCGATTGCCGCAGCCCTCCATCAGCACGTCGTAGAAGCGCTGGACGCTCTCGATCACCTCCGGCAGCTCGGCGCCTTCCAGGGCCTCGCGGTTTTCCGCCAGGGCGCGCTCCAGGGCATCGATTTCCTTGGCGCCGGCACGCAGGGTGAACAGCTGCACGATCATGCCTTCCAGCACGCAGCGCAGCTCATAGAGGTCGCAGGCGTCCTCCAGGGTAATGATGGCCACCCGCGGTCCGCGGGCATCGGCGAACTCCACCAGGCCCTCGGATTCGAGATGGCGCAATGCCTCGCGTACCGAGGTGCGGCTGACGCCCAGGCGGTCGCAGAGATCGCGCTCCACCAGGCGGTCGCCCGGCAACAACTGGAAGTTCAGGATCGCCTGGCGCAGGCGGTTGCACACCATCTCGCGAAGGGTGACGGGGCTGCGGGTGATCTTGAAGCTGTCGTCGAGTTGCGCGCGTCTCATGGGGCTCCCTGGCGGATCGGTTCTACAGGCGATGGACGAGGGGGCGGGTCGTGGAATCGGCCGCGCCGGGGCGACCGCGGGCCGCTGTCACCGCCCGGCTCATGCCTGTCCGAAAGGGCTGAATTCTAGCACGCCCCCTTGGCGCTCATAAGCCCGGCGGTAGCGTGCCGGCCTCAGGCATGCACCGGTGCGGCCCCCATGCGTCCCCTGTGATAGAGCATAGGAACGACCTCCTGTTCCGGCACGATCAGATTTTTCACCGCGCCGACGATGATGGCGTGGTCGCCGCCGTCGTACTCGCGCCACAGCTCGCACTCGATCACCGCGGTGGCATTGGCCAGCAGCGGATTGCCCAGGGCGCTGCGCGTCCATTCGATGCCTTGGGTCTTGTCCTTGCCCTTGCTGGCGAAGGCGTAGGCGATGCTTTGCTGTTCGGCACCCAGCAGGTGGATGGCGAAGCCCTTGCCATCACGCAGCAAGGGATAGGTGGCGGAGCTGTAGTTGGGGCAGAACAGCACCAGCGCCGGGTCGAGCGACAGGGCGCTGAAGGCGCTGGCGGTCAGGCCGGCCAGGTTGCCCTCGGCATCCAGGGTGGTGACCACGGTGACGCCGGAGGGAAAGGCGCCCATTACCTGCTTGTAGACTGCGGGATCGATCATGACTGCCAACCTCATTCAACGCATCACAAAGGGATCGGGCATCGGTGCCTGGGACAGGTTGATCCATACCGTCTTGGTTTCGGTATAGGCCAGAACCGAGTCGATGCCGCTCTCGCGGCCGTAGCCGCTGTTCTTGAAACCGCCGATCGGCGCCATGGCCGAGACGGCGCGATAGGTGTTGACCCAGATGATGCCGGAGCGGATATCCCGCGCCAGGCGATGGGCGCGGCCCAGGTCACGGGTCCAGATGCCGGCGGCGAGACCCAGCTCGCTGTCGTTGGCCAGGCGCAGGGCCTCGGCCTCGTCCTGGAAGCGGATCACCGCGGCGACCGGCCCGAAGACCTCTTCCTGCATGATGCGCAGCGAGTGCCGGTCGCATTCCAGCAGGGTGGGTTCGTAGTACCAGCCGGCGCTGCCGGTGTCCGGCCGCTTGCCGCCCAGGCGCAGGGTGGCGCCTTCGGCCAGGGCCTCGCCCACCAGCCGCTCGACGATGGCGAGTTGCTGCGCGGTGGCCATGGGGCCCATCTCGCTGGCGTCGTCCTGGGGGTTGCCGATGCGGATGCGCTGGGCACGCTCCACCAGCCGGGCGACGAATTCGTCGTAGATCTCGTCCTGCACCAGCAGTCGCGAGCCGGCCACGCAACTTTGCCCGGAGGCGGCGTAGATGCCGGCCACCGCACCGTTGACCGCGCTATCCAGGTCGGCGTCGGCGAAGATGATGTTGGGCGACTTGCCGCCCAGCTCCAGGCTCAGCTTGGCGAAGTTCTCGGCGCTGGCACGGACCACGTGGCGCGCCGTGGCGGCACCACCGGTGAAGGCGATCTTGCGCACCAGCGGATGGCGGGTGAGGGCCGCACCGGCGCCTGGGCCGTAGCCGGTCACCACGTTGAACACCCCGGGCGGGATGCCGGCTGCCAGGGCCAGTCGCGCCAGCTCCAGGATGGTGGCGGAGGCGTGCTCGGAGGGCTTGATGACCACGGTGTTGCCGGCGGCCAGCGCCGGGGCGACCTTGATGGCGGTGAGGTACAGCGGACTGTTCCAGGGCACGATGCCGGCGATCACGCCCAGCGGCTCATGCACCGTGTAGGCGAAGAGGTCGGTCTTGTCCAGCGGCAGGGTGCCGCCTTCGAGCTTGTCGGCGAGGCCCGCGGTGTAGTGGAAGAATTCCGGCAGGTAGCCGACCTGGCCGCGGGTCTCGCGGATCAGCTTGCCGTTGTCGCGGCTCTCCAACTGGGCCAGGGCTTCCTTGTTCTCGGCGATGAGATCGCCCAGCCGGCGTAGCAGCTTGCCGCGGGCGGTGGCGGTCAGGCCGCGCCAGGCAGGTGCCTCGAAGGCGCGCTGGGCGGCCTGTACGGCGCGATCGACGTCCTCGGCGTCGGCGTCGGGCAATTCCGCCCAGGGCTCGGCGGTGGCCGGGTTGAGACTGGCGAAGGTGCGGCCCGCCTGGGCTTCGGTCCATTCGCCGTCGATGCACATCTGGAAGCGTTGCAGGGTCATGCCACGTGTCCCTTGATGGAGGTGGAGGAGGCCGTGCCCAGGGCGTCATCGAGGAAGTCCAGCAGCAGGGCGTTGACCAGCTTGGGTGACTCGACCGGCATCATATGGCGTTGATCGGCCAGCACGGCAGTGCGCGCCTGGGGAATCCGCGCCGCCAGTTGCCGCGCCATCTCCGGGGTGGAGCCGCTATCCAGTTCGCCGGTGGCCACCAGGGTCGGGACCTGGATGCTGTCGAGGCGCTCGGCGCCGTAGCGATCCTGGGTGGCGAACAGGGCATAGCTGGTGAGGTAGCCCTGGGGGTCGTTGTTGGCGAAGGCCTGGCGCAACGCCTGGATCTGCGCCGGGTTGGCACCCTGGTATTCCCGGCTGAACCAGCGCGCCAGGGCGCTATCCAGGTTGGCGTCGGGACCTTCCCGTTCGGCCTGGCGGGTGCGCTCCAGCACTCCCGTGCGCTGGTCCACGGAGCGGTTGAACACGCTGTTGAGGATCACCAGGGCATTCAGCCGCTGCGAATGGCGCAGGGCGAAGGCGCGGGCGATTAGGCCACCCATGGAGAAGCCGATCACCGCGGCCGTCCGGATGGCGAGATGGTCGAGTAGCTCGACGAGCTGGTCGGCGTAGTCGTCGAGGGTCGCCTCCGGTGCCGGGCGCTGGCTGGCACCGTGCCCGAGCATGTCGTAGGCGATCACCTGGTAGCGTGGCGCGAGTCCCGCGAGTTGACCGCCCCACATCTCCTTGCTGAGCCCCACGCCGTGGATCAGGACGAGGGGGCTGCCGTCGCCGGCGATACTGAAGGCGGTGCCGGCAGGGGTCTTGGCGTCTTTGGACCGGATCATTCGCGGGTTCTCCTCAGCGAGCCTTTTCAGCCGCGAGTTCCTCGAGGTCGATGTAGCGGTTGCCGATGCGCGGATGCAGGCGACCACCATCGGCGGCGCCCAGCACCACCACGATCTCGTCGGCGCGCGGCGCGTCTTCGATGCGCATTTCCAGGGTGATGTAGTGGGATCTCAGGCCTTCGTCGTCCTTGTGCATCATGGGGATCTGGATGGAGGTGCCCGGAGCGCCGCGCTTGTTGGTGAAGCTCAGGTAGCTCTTGGCCTTCACCGCCTCGCGGTAGTGGTTGCCGAATCTCAGGGTGTGGATCACCGCCGAGGCGTGTTCGATCTCGCCATCGGCGCCCACCACGGCCGCCTTGCCATAGGCCTCGATACGCTCGGCGCCGCCGATGGCACGGGTCAGGCGCTCGACGATGAAGGCGCCGAGGTCGGAGCAGTGGGCCTTGATCTCCGGTTTCAAGTCTTCGACGAAGCCCTTGCCGGCCCAGGGGTTGCGGATCACCACGGCGACACCGGCCATGGTCACCGGCTTGTCGGTGGCCTTGCCGCCTTCGCTGTGGGTTTCTTCGAGGTAGGTGACGACCTTGCGGATTTCGAAACTCATTGTTGACTCCTGCTATGTCTGCTAAATGATGGTATGCCATGTCATGGGGCGTGCTGCGGGCCAATCGCTTCCGGGTGGCCCAGCGGTCAGGCGAAGGCCGGTGCCACCTGGTCGATGAACAGCTGCAGCGACTTCTTCTTCTCGGCGAAGGGCAGGCTGTTGTCGCACCAGAAGCTGAATTCGTCGACGCCCAATTCCTCGTAGTGACGCAGGCGGGCGATCACTTCCTCAGGGGTGCCGACCATGGTGTTCTTGCGGATATTCTCCAGCTCGAACTCCGGTCGACCGGCGAACTTCTCTTCCGGGCTGGGCGCGAGGAAGCCGTTCACCGGGGTTTCCTTGTTGCCGAACCAGGCATCGAAGGTACGGTAGAAGCGACCGATTGCCTGGGCGCCGATCTTCCAGCCCTCTGGCTCTTCAGCGGCGTGCACATGGGTGTGGCGTAGCACCATCAGCTTGGGGCGGGCGACCCCGGGATTGTTGGCCAGGGCGCTGTCGAACTTGTGCTTGAGGTCGACCACCTCTTCGTCGCCCTTCATCAACGGCGTGACCATCACATTGCAGCCATTGGCCACGGCGAAGTTGTGCGAGTCCGGGTCGCGTGCGGCGATCCAGATCGGCGGGGTGCCGACCGGCTTGGGCACGCTGGTGGAGGTGGGAAACTGCCAGATCTCGCCATCGTGGGCGTAGTCGCCTTCCCAGAGCTTGCGCAGGGCGGGAACCAGTTCGCGCAGGTGCTTGCCGCCGGCGGTGGCGGGCAGGCCGCCGGCCATGCGGTCGAACTCCACTTGATAGGCACCACGGGCCAGGCCCACCTCCATGCGCCCTTCGCTGATCACGTCGAGCAGGGCGCATTCGCCGGCGGCACGCAGGGGATGCCAGAAGGGCGCGATCAGGGTGCCGGCGCCCAGGCGGATGGTCGAGGTGCGGGCGGCGAGGTAGGCCAGGATGGGCATTGGACTGGGGGAGATGGTGTACTCCATGGCGTGGTGCTCGCCGATCCAAACGGTGCAGAAGCCACCCGCTTCGGCCAGCAGCGTCAGCTCGGTGAGTTCCTCGAATAACTGCCGATGGCTGACGCTGTCGTCCCAGCGTTCCATGTGCACGAACAGGGAAAACTTCATAGGTGCCTACCTCTTTGTCTGCCCGCTCGGGCGGGCCCGGCTGGCTCTTGTTTGACGGTACACGGCAGCGCGGCCGCTGGGTGTCAATATTGGTATACCATAATACGTGATATGGCAAGGGGCGTTGCAGGTGAGTGGCGCGAATGGATCTGTGCGAGGCGCGCCCTTTCCCTTTGGGAGAGAGCTGGGGTAAGGGCACCCCTCGCAACGAAGTCTCCAATGGAAGAGGCCACGCCGTTTTCCACGCAACGGATCTGCCTGATCGCGGCCATGGCGGTCCGCCGATGCGACCGCTCTTACCGGGTTGGAGCGCCTTTAATCGAGGCCATGAAGCGTCATTCCCTGTAGGAGCGGCCCATGGCCGCGATTAAAGTGCGTCAGAGGAAATGCCATGGCCGCGATGACGTCGTATCGGCGGTGTCGTTGAGACGGCTTCGGCTGACGCCCAACCGCTAGGCCTTAGCCGAGGAAATGTAGTTGCCCTGCATCGGCGGTGCCGAAATAGAGGTCGTGATGCCCCGTGACCTGCTCCCGGACCCGTCGTTCGAGGATCTGCTGGATCGAGGGGTAGGCCAGCTCCGCCCAGGGCAGTTCCTCCGGCGCGAAGAAGCGCCGCTCCAGCGTCTCGGGACCGGCTTCGGCACTGATCTCGACCAGCTCCGCGCGAAAGATCAGGTAGATCTGGTTGACCCCCGCGGCATTGAAGATGGAGTAGGGCGCCAGGATGCGAGCGGTGACGCCGCTTTCTTCCCAGGTCTCGCGCAAGGCCGCCTGTTCGGCGCTCTCGCCGTTCTCCATGAAGCCCGCTGGCAGGGTCCAGTAGCCACGCCGCGGTTCGATGGCCCGGCGGCAGAGCAGATAGCGCCCCTCGTACTCCACCAGACAACCGGCGATCACCCGCGGATTGTCGTAGAGCACCTGCTGGCAGGCCGCGCACTGCAGTCGTTCGTGACTGTCGCCCGGAGGCCGACGGCGGACCAGTTCGGTGCTGCCGCACTGGCAACAGAAACGTGGAGAAAGGCTCATGCTGACCTCGGACTGGCCACTGCGCTGCTTGTTCTGGTCTTACGGTATACCAGATCACGGCGGAGGCCTAGCCGGGACGCGGGAGGTCAGCCCGGGGGCGATGCCCCAGCTCGGTGGCGATGCGCGCGGCGGCCTCGGCCAGCATGGCGCCGACCCATTCCCGCGTCGCGGGGGCGTCCATCACGGCATCGGGGCCGGAGACGTTGAGGGCCGCCACCAACTTGTCGCGATGATCGCGGATGCCGGTGGCGATGGCGGTGGAGTAGTCGGAGCGGTGCAGCACCCAACCCAGGCGGCGGTCTTCCTCGGCAAGGCGCAGCAATTCCGGCAAGGTGCGGGGCGAGGGCGGCGGTTGGTCGTCCAGGCGCTCGTGCTGGTAGAGGGCGCTCAGGGCCTCGTCGTCGAGCCCGCCGAGCAGCACCCGGCCCAGGGCGGTGCGGGTGCAGGGCAACCGGGTGCCCACCGGGACGTTCACCGTCAGTCGCTGGCTGGCCATGGCGCGGTAGAGATAGACCACCTCGGTGCGATCCCGTACGCCGAGGTGGCAGGACAGCGAGGTGACATCGCGCAGCCGCTCCATATGGGGCTGGGCGATGTCCACCAGGTCGCGGCTGGCCAGGTAGGCGAAGCCCTGGCTGACGACCTTGATGCCCAGGCCGTATTCGGTCTTGGACTGGCGCTCCAGATAGCCTAGTTCGGTGAGGGTCATGACGATGCGATAGACCGACGAGGTCGAGCCGCCGAGTCCGTCGGCGATCTCCTGCAGGCTCAGCAGGCGTCGCTCTGGACCGAACAGCTCCAGTACCCGCAGACCGCGCAGCAGGGCGGGCACCCGGTAGTCGCTGTCGCTATCGAGCGACGCCGTATCGACTAGGGTCATGGGACGCCAGCCTCCAGGAGCACCGCGACGCCCAGGGGACCGCCGTCGAACTCCTCCAGCGCATCCAGCAGCACGTGCCAGAGGTAATGGGCACTGGCGCGGTCGCAGAGCAGATGGAAATGCGGCAGTGCGCCGTTGCCGGCATTGAGCAGGATGGCGTTGAGCCGCGCCACCGAGGTCTGCACCACATCGCCCACCGCGAAGGGTTTGCCGAGGTCCACGCCGCACAGCTTGGCCAGCAGCGCCGGCAGTTGGGCGCCGGTGAGGATCAGCCAGGCGTGGGAGTCCTGGCGTGGCAACGGGTAGCAGCCGGGGCCGAGGTCTCCCCCGGCCGCTTCCAGGGCGGCGACCCGGGCACCGCCATCGGCCAGGGCACCGAGCAGCAGGTACTCGCTTTGCGACAGCCGCAGCACCCATTCCCCGGTGGCCTGGCGTAGCGCCTGGTTGGGGCGTTCCGGCAGCACATAGCCCTGGCCCTGCAGGTAGCCGGCGGCGGCCGGGCCGCGCAGGCCGAAGCGCGGCAGGTTGCACAGATCGGCCAGGCCACCGCGGTGCAGCAGTGCCGCTTCATCCCCGGCGCCAAGGCGTTCGGTGAAGATACGCCCTTGATGCTGCAGTACGGGGGCCTCGAGCTGGAGCTCCGCCAGGGGACTGCGTTCGTCGAATTCCATGGGATTCAGCTTCATGCTCATACCTCCTGGCGCTGGGCTTGGGGATCGTAGAAGGGCAGTCGCACCACCGTGGCCTGGACGACCTCGCCGCCCTCGACGCGGATGGGGATGGTCGTGCCGGGCTCGGCCTGGTCGGCGCCGGCATAGGCCAGGCCGACGATGCAGCCAAGGGTGGGGGAGAGCTCGCAAGAGGTGACGTTGCCGGCGATGTCTTCGCCGCGCAGCACCAGGTGACCTTCCAGCGGCTGGCTGGCGGTCGCCGGCAGGGTGAAGCCCACCAGCTTGCGGCGTAGTGGTTGGCTTTCGAGGATCTCGATGGACTTCTGGCCGACGAAGAACGGCTTCTGGCGGCCGATGGCCCAGCCCATGTCGATCTCGGCGGGATGGGTCATGCCATCGGTGTCCTGGCCGATGATCACGTGGCCCTTCTCCAGCCGCAGCAGGCGCTGGGCCTCGACGCCGAAGGGGCGGATACCGGCGCTGGCACCGGCCTCCATGAGCGCATCCCAGAGCCGCTCGCCGAAGCGCGCCGGTACATGGATCTCATAGCCCAGCTCACCGACGAAGCCGACCCGTAACAGCCGCGCGGGAATCCCGGCGACGCTGCCCTCGCGCACGGCGAGATAGGGGAAGGCGGCCGCCGACAGATCCAGGTCCGGACATAGCGGTTGCAGGACCTCCCGCGAGCGGGGGCCAGCGAGGTTGACGGCGGCGAAGGCAGCGCTGACGTTGGCGATGTCCACATCCAGGCGCCACTGGGCATTCCACTTGAGCAGGCTGCGATAGACGCGATCGACACCACTGGTGGTGGCCGAGACGTAGAAGTGCTGCTCGCCCAGGCGCGCGGCCACGCCGTCGTCGATCACCACGCCGTCCTCGGCGGTCATCAGCGCATAGCGGGTGCGCCCCACGGGCAGTTTGCGAAAGCCGAAGGTGTAGACCCGCTCCAACAGCTCGGCGGCATCGGGACCGCGCACGTCGAGACCGCCGAGGGTGGAGACGTCGATCAGCCCCACGCCTTCGCGGACCTGGCGGACCTCGGCCTGGATGCAGCCCTGGCGCTCGCCGGCCGGACCATAGAAGGCCGGCCGTTGCCAGGCACCTGCCGGCATCAGGCTGGCGCCCAGTTCCAGGTGGCGGCGGTGCATGGCCGTGCGCCGATAGGGATCGAAGGCGCGACCGGCGACGTGGGCCAGCTTTTCCGCGGTGAAGGGTGGGCGCGCGGTGGTCACCCCGGTGTCGCTGACGCTGCGCGCCGTGGCGGCGGCCACCAGGCGCGCGGTCGGCAGCGCCGAATGGCGACCCTGGGACGGGCCCATGCCGACGGTGGAAAAGCGCTTGACCAATTGGATGTCGCGATAGCCGTGGCGGGTGGCGTTGACGATGTCGGCGATCTGCAGGTCTTCGTCGAAGTCGACGAATTCCTTGCCCTGGGGGTGGGCGAACATCGGCCAGGGGAAGTTGACCTGGTGGTCGTCGGCCTGGGGCTGCTCGGTGGCGAGCGGGGCAAGGTCCAGTTCGGCGAGGGCCTTGGCCGCGGCGGCGCGACCGTCGGCCAGCACTCGTTCCAGCGCATGGCGGCCATTGACCGAGCCGGCCAGGTGCAGGCCGCGCGGCAGGTTGCCGAGGCTGAAGGCGGCCTGGTCGTCGACGTAGCCCAGGGTGCCGCCGGCCTGGCAGGCCAGCTGATAGACCGGCATGTAGCCGGCGGACATGCACAGCAGGTCGCAGTCCAGGGTCAGGCCCGCGGAGTCGACCTGGCCCTGGCCGAGGATGGGCCGGACGTCGACCCGCGCCAGGTGGCGGCCATCGGCATCGGCGTGGGCCTCGTACACCGTATGGCTCCGGTGCACCGGGATGCCACGCTCGGTCACCGCCTGCAGCAGCAGTTCATCCCGTGGCGCCGCGCGCAGATCGATCAGTGCGGCGACGGCGACGCCCTGCTCCTGCAGGTCGAGGGCGGCGAGATAGCCATCGTCGTTGCCGGCCAGGACCACGGCGCGTCGGCCCGGCCGCACGCCGTATAGACGCATCAGGCGCTGGGCGGCGCTGGTCAGCAGGATGCCGGGCAGGTCGTTGTTACGGAAGACCACCGGCTGGTCGAAGGCACCACTGGCGAGGATGGTCTGCCGCGCCCTGACCTTGAACATCCGGTTGCCCTGGATGACCGGCAGGTAGTGGTCGGCGAACCAGCCGTTGCACACGGCGGCGTCCAGTACCCGGATGCGCGACTCGGCGCGCACGGCCGTCACCAGCTCCTCGCGCAGCCCTTCGCCCTGGCCGGCGTCGAGGCCGAAGCGGCCCCAGGCCAGGGCGCCGCCGAGCAAGGGTTGTTGTTCGATGAGCAGCACCTCGGCACCGCCCTTGGCGACCGCCAGCGCTGCGCTGAGGCCCGCGGGACCGGCACCGATCACCGCCACGTCGCAGAACAGATAGGCCTTGTCGTGGTAGGTGGGTGTGAAACTCAGGTCGAGCACACCGAGGCCGGCCTTCTTGCGGATCAGCGGTTCCCAGCGCTTCCACATGCCCTTGGGCTTGTAGAAGGCGCGGTAGTAGAAGCCCACCGGCATGAACTTGGAGAACTTGCCGAGCAGGGCATCGCGGTCGCGCTCGAGGCTGCCGCTGACGTTCTGCGCGGTGGCGGCCAGGCCTTCGCGCAGCGGCACCTCGTCCGCCAGCACATTGGGCTCGTCGGGCAGTTGCACCAGGGTGTTGGCGTCCTGGCCGGCCAGGGTCAGCGGGCCGCGGGGGCGGTGGTACTTGAAGGAGCGCGACAGCAACCAGCGACCCTCGCCGAGCAGGGCGCTGGCCAGGGTATCGCCGGCAAACCCCTGGTGGGTCTGGCCTTCGAAGCTGAAGCCGAGCGGCCGGTTGCGGTCGATGAGCAGCCCCATGGGGGCGGGCAGGCGGGTCATGGGCGGACCTCCGAAACGGTGAAGTCGACCCGCTGGGAGAACAGCTCGCGGGGATCGAAGGTGCGCAGTACCTCGTCGGTGCCGGTGTGGCGCTCGGCCAGGAACCAGTAGCTGGAGGCGTTGTGCAGCCACCACTCGGTGACCACGCCACAGCGGTTCTCGCAATTGAACACGTAGTCGGCCCACTCGGCGGTGCTGCAGGCCTTGGGATCGGGCATGGCCTTGAGTTCGCCGCCATAGGTGAATTCGCTGATGTTGCGCGGCCCGTTGAGCGGGCAGGTGAGGATTTTCATGACTGCTCCTTTAGGTTCTGTACGAAAACTGCCTGCGCATCGGTGATGCTTCGTTGGAAAACGCCTCGCCTGACCTTCGCTCGGCGACTTTTCGTACAGAACTAATGACTGGCCGCGGTGGCGCCCATCTCGTTGACCTGCTGGAACCGGCTGAATCTATCCAGGCCGAAGGGGGCGATGAGCTCGGGCACCCGTCCGCCACTGGCCACCAGTTCGGCCATGGTCTTGCCGCAGATCGGCGTAGCCTTGAAGCCCCAGGTGCCCCAGCCGGCGTCCAGGTAGTAGCCGTCGATGGGCGACAGGCCCATCAGCGGGCTGTAGTCCGGGGTCATGTCGGTCATCCCGGCCCATTGGCGCATCAGCTTGGCGTTGGCCATGAAGGGGAACATCTCGATGGCGTGAGCCAGCAGGCTTTCCTTGAGGTCCAGGGTCGAGCGGGTGTGGTACAGCGGATAGGGATCGGAACCGCCGCCGAAGACGATCTCGCCACGGCTGGTCTGCTGCACGTAGCAGTGCAGGGCGCTGGAACTCACCAGCGGATCGAGGAAGGGCTTGAACGGCTGGGTGACCATGGCCTGCAGCGGATAGGTGTGCAGCGGGGCGCGGATGCCCAGCTTGTTCATCAGCAGCGAGCTGGTGCCGGCCACCGCCTGCACCGCGCAGCCGCAGCGCACCGTGCCGCGATTGGTCTTGATGGCGGCGATCCGGCCATTCTCCACCACGAAGTCCTGCACCTCGGTCAACTGGTGGATCTCCACCCCGCGCTTGGCCGCCTGCTTGGCGTAGCCCCAGGCCACGGCGTCGTGGCGGGCGGTCCCCCCATCGATATGCCAGAGCCCCGCGAGCACCGGCAGGTGGCCGGGATCGAGGTTGAGGCAGGGCACCAGTTCACGGATCTGCTGGCGGTCGATGAGCTCGGTGCGCCCGCCGAAGTGCTTGTTGACCTCGGCGCGCTGGCGGAAGGCGCGCACCGTGGCGTCGGTGTGCGCCAGGGTCAGCTGGCCGCGCTCGGAATACATGATGTTGAAGTCGAATTCGTTGGACAGCTCCTTGAACAGCCGCACCGACTCGATATAGAACTTCACCCCCTCGCTGGTGAGGTAGTTGGAGCGGATCACCGCGGTGTTGCGCGCGGTGTTACCGCCGCCCAGGTAAGCCTTCTCCAGCACCGCGACATTGGTGATGCCGTGGTACTTCGCCAGGTAGTAGGCGGTGGCCAGGCCATGGCCGCCGCCACCGATGATGACCACGTCGTAGCTTGGCTTGAGCTCCCTGGGCGGCGGCAGGTCGACCTCCACTGGGTACTCGGCGGACAGGCCGTATTTCAACAGGCTGAAAGGCATGGTGGGCTCCCGGTCAGGTCGCGACGGCGTAGGGATGCTGGCGCTGGGTGGCGCTCAGGGTGTTGTGCAGGAGCAGGGCGATGGTCATGGGCCCGACCCCGCCCGGTACCGGCGTGAGGGCCCCGGCGATATCCGCCACCGCCGGGGCGACATCACCCACCAGCCGGGCGCCACCTTCGTGCTCGACGCGATTGATGCCGACGTCGATGACCACCGCACCGGGCTTGACCCAGTCCGCGGTGATCAGGCCGGGTTGGCCGGCCGCCGCCACCAGGATGTCGGCCTGGCGGCAGAGCGCGGCGGCGTCGCGGCTGCGCGAATGGACCAGGGTCACGGTGCAGTGCGCCTGCAACAGCAGGGCGGCCATGGGCTTGCCGACGATATTGGAGCGCCCGACCACCACCGCATGGCGTCCGCTGAGGTCGCCCAGGTGGTCCTGCAGCAATTGCAGGCAGCCGGCCGGAGTACAGGGCACCAGGCCCGGTTGCCCGAGGGCCAGGGCGCCGACGTTCTCGCGGTGGAAGCCGTCGACGTCCTTGTCCGGCCGGATGGCCTGGATCACCGCCACTTCGTCGATCTGCGGCGGTAGCGGCAGTTGCACCAGGATGCCGTGCACCTCGGGGTCGGCATTGAGCGTGGCGATCAGCCCGAGCAGCTCGGTCTGTTCCAGGTCCGCCGGCAATTCATGGCTGAGCGAGCGAATGCCCACCTCGGCGGCGCGGCGGATCTTGTTGCGCACGTACACCTGGCTGGCCGGATCGGTGCCCACCAGGATGACCGCCAGGGCGGGCTGGATACCTCGCTCGCGCACCTCGGCCACGTCCTGGGCGACCCGCTGCAACAGGCGAGCGGCGGCGGCCTTGCCGTCGATGAGCAGGGCGCTCATCGAAACACCACCACGCGATTGCCGTTGAGGAACAGTCGCCGCTCGATGTGGTACTTCACCGCCTTGTACAGGGCGACCGTCTCGGTATCCCGGCCGATGGCGACCAGGTCCTCGGGACGATAGCCGTGGTCGACGCGTTGCACTTCCTGCTCGATGATCGGGCCCTCGTCGAGGTCCGAGGTCACGTAGTGGGCGGTGGCACCGATCAGCTTGACGCCGCGCTCGAAAGCCTGGTGGTAGGGCTTGGCACCCTTGAAGCCGGGCAGGAAGGAATGGTGGATGTTGATGGCGCGGCCGGCCAGCTCCTTGCATAGCTCGTCCGAGAGGATCTGCATGTAGCGCGCCAGCACCACCAGTTCGGTCCCGGTTTCCTCCACCAGGCGCAGCAGTTCGACTTCCTGCTGGCGCTTGCTGTCCTTGGTCACCGGCAGGTAGACGAAGCGGATGCCTTCCCGTTCGGCCATGGGCCGCAGATCCAGGTGATTGGAGACGATGGCGGTGATCTCCATCGGCAACTCGCCCTTCTGGTGGCGGTAGAGCAGGTCGGCGAGGCAGTGATCGAACTTGCTCACCATCAGCAGCACCCGGGTGGGGCGGGCGGTACTGTACAGCTCCCACTGCATGGCGAAGTCATCCGCCACTGTGCCGAAGCCATCGCGCAGCGCCTCTATGCCGGTGCTGGCGTCGGGATTGAAGCGAAACACCGTGCGCATGAAGAAGCGCTCGGTGAAATCGTCGTCGAACTGCGCCATCTCGGCGATATAGCAGTCGTTGCGGGCGAGATAGGTGCTGACGGCGGCCACGATGCCCGAGGTGGCCGGGCAACTGACGTTGAGGATGTAGGTGGGCAAGGTTTCCATGTTCGCGTCCGGATTTCACCAGTGGAGGAAGATTTCGCTGCGACGGTATTTCCTGTTGGGAATATAAAATTCACGGAAGCTTTTATAGGGCAAGCGCAAGCCCTCGTCCAGAGTCGAGTAATAAAAAATTCCTGTCAGTTATGGTATTGCGTTTTACCGGTGAAATTCGCTTTCACCGGTGCGGTAGGTGCGGCTCAGTCGTCCTTGAAGGTCATGATCGACAGCAACTTGATCGGCACCTGGTTCAAGCGCTCCGGCCCGTGGGGAATGTCACTGTCGAAGGTAAGGCTGTCGCCTGGTCCCAGCTCATAGAGGTGGTTGCCGTGGCGATAGACCAGGCTGCCTTCGAGCAGATGAATGAACTCGGTGCCGGGATGGGAAAAGGTAGGAAATTCCTCGCTGGCATCGTCCATGGAGACCAGATAGGCCTCCAGGCTCTTCTTCGGCCCACGGGAATGATTGAGCAGATGATAGGTGTGCCCCTTGTCGGTTCCCCGGCGTACCACCTCCAGGCCTTCACCCGCCTTGACCAGCAGGGCATCGCGCTCCTGCTGGTCGTACTGGCTGAATAGCCGCGACAGCGGCAGCCCCAAGGTATCGCACAGTCGGCCGAGGGTTTCCAGGCTGGTGGAGACCTGGGCGTTCTCGATCTTGCTCAGCATGCCCTGGCTTATACCGGCCATGCGCGCCACGTCAGCGGTTTTCAGCCCCTGGTCCTGGCGCTGGCGACGAATCTGGATACCTATGTACTGCTCGATCTTCAGGCGTGGCTCACGACTCGGGGATTCTTGCATCATTTTAGTTTTGAGAATAAAAAATTCGCACCAGTAAAGTGCAGAGAAAGGATAGGACGCTTGGAGCGCCCCGTGATGCTCTCCATCATGCCGGAAAACTCTGCGAGCGGATGTAGCCGCGATTTTCCTTTGGGCACGGCTTCTTAGCACGACTCCGTAATTTTTTTGGCATACCAACAGGCAAGATCGCTTCGACTTGGCAAATTCCTTGCTTTCCTGTCGAGAAGAATAAATTCCCAATGGGAATAAAGTCGATCTCGACCAAGGAGCCCGTCATGTTGCCCAGCGAAACCCAGCATCTCATCGACCAGCACGGTATCCGCTACGTCCTGGCCCAGTTCGTCGACATCCATGGTTCCGCCAAGACCAAATCCGTGCCGGTGGCTGGCCTCGCGGCCGTGGCGGAAGAGGGCGCGGGCTTCGCCGGCTTCGCCATCTGCGGCATGGGCATGGAACCCCATGGCCCGGACTTCATGGCCCGCGGCGATCTCGCCACCCTGATCCCGGTGCCCTGGCAGCCCGGTTATGGCCGGGTGGTCTGCATCGGCCACGTCAACGGCAAGCCCCATCCCTACGACAGTCGCTACGTGCTGCAGCGCCAGGTGCGGCGGCTGAGCGACCGGGGCTGGAGCCTGAACACGGGGCTGGAACCCGAGTTCTTCCTCATGCGTCGCGACGAGGCCGGCAAGCTGGCCCTGGTGGACGGCAGCGACACCCTGGACAAGCCCTGCTACGACTATAAAGGCCTGTCGCGCTCGCGGCTGTTCCTGGAAAAGCTCACCGAAGCGCTGCAGCCGGTGGGCTTCGACATCTACCAGATCGACCACGAAGACGCCAACGGCCAGTTCGAGATCAACTACACCTACAGCGAGGCCATGGAGTCGGCGGATCGCTTCACCTTCTTCCGCATGGCCGCCGGCGAGATCGCCAACGAACTGGGCATGATCTGCTCCTTCATGCCCAAGCCCGATCCCAAGCGCGCCGGCAACGGCATGCATTTCCACCTGTCGCTGGCCAGCGCTACCAGCCGCAATCTCTTCCATGACGACAGCGACCCGCACGGCATGGGCCTGTCGCGGCTGGCCTACCACTTCCTCGGTGGCCTGCTGGGCCACGGTCCGGCGCTCTGTGCCTTCGCCGCGCCCACGGTTAACTCCTACAAGCGTCTGGTGGTGGGGCGTTCGCTGTCCGGTGCCACCTGGGCACCAGCCTTCATCGCCTACGGTGCCAACAACCGCTCGGCCATGGTCCGGGTGCCCTATGGCCGCCTTGAATTCCGCCTGCCCGATGCCGGCTGCAATCCCTACCTGGTCACCGCCGCCATCATCGCCGCCGGGCTCGACGGCATCGAGCGCGAGCTGGACCCAGGCGTGCCCTGCAACGAGAACCTCTACAGCCTCAGCCTCGAAGCCATCGCCGCGCGGGGCATCGATACCCTGCCGCAGAGCCTCAAGGAGGCCTGCGACGCCCTGGATGCCGACCCGCTGTTCCGCGAGATGCTCGGCCCGGAGATCGTCGACGAATTCATCAAGTTGAAGCGCATGGAATGGGTGGAATACAGCCGCCACGTCTCCGACTGGGAGATCCAGCGCTACACCGAATTCTTCTGATCGCGCCCCCTTTATCGATCGTTCTTCGGGCGCCCTGGCGCGCCCTCTGCCTGCGAAGGAGTGTCACCCTATGTGTGGAATCGTTGGACTCTATCTGAAGAACCCGGCGCTGGAAGCCCAGCTCGGCAGCCTCTTCGAGCCCATGCTCGAAGCCATGACCGACCGCGGCCCGGACAGCGCCGGCTTCGCCATCTACGGTGACGAGGTGGCCGAGGGTTGGGTCAAGCTGACCCTGCAGGCCACCTCCGAGGGCTATGACTTCGCCGCCCTGGTCGCCGCGCTGCAGCAGCGCCTTGGCGCCGAGCTGGACTGGTTCCAGAACGCCAGCGCCATGGTGCTCAAGATCCAGGCGGCGGAAGCCGAGGTGCGCGCCGCGCTGGCCGAGTTGGCCCCGACGGTGCGCATCATGAGCGCCGGGCGCAGCATCGAGATCCTCAAGGGCATGGGCCTGCCCCAGGAGATCGCCAGCCGTTTCGGCCTGGCCGGCATGCAGGGCAGCCACATCATCGGCCATACCCGCATGGCCACCGAGAGCGCCGTGACCATGGAAGGCAGCCACCCGTTCTCCACCGGCGCCGACCTCTGCCTGGTGCACAACGGTTCGCTCTCCAACCATTCGCGGCTACGCCAGAACCTGCGCCGGGAAGGCATCACCTTCGAGACCGAGAACGACACCGAGGTCGCCGCCGGCTACCTGACCTGGCGGCTGCGCCAGGGCGACAGCCTCAAGGAGGCACTGGATCGCTCGCTGGAAGACCTGGATGGCTTCTTCACCTTCGCCATCGGTACCCGCAACGGCTTCGCGGTGATCCGCGACCCCATCGCCTGCAAGCCGGCGATCCTCGCCGAAACCGACGACTACGTGGCCATGGCCTCCGAATACCAGGCGTTGTCGAGCCTGCCCGGCATCGAGCGGGCCAAGGTCTGGGAGCCGGCACCGGCCACCCTGTACGTCTGGGAACGCGAGTCGGCCTGAGGAGCACCGAGCATGAAAACCTTCGATCTCACCCAAGCCGCCGTGCGTGACCTCAACCAGGCGCTGCACGACGCCACCCAGACCGCCGCCGAGCGCGAGTGGGTGGTCTCCCATCCCAATGGCGCCCACAACCTCGCCGTGGGCGTGAACGCTGCCGTCTCCGTGGATATCCACGGCCACGCCGGCTACTACTGCGCGGGCATGAACCAGTACGCCGCCATCACCGTGCATGGCAACGTCGGCGTCGGCTGCGCCGAGAACATGATGTCCGGCTCGGTACGGGTCAAGGGTAGCGCCTCCCAGGCCGCCGGCGCCACCGCCCATGGCGGCCTGCTGGTCATCGAGGGCGACGCCGGGGCGCGCTGCGGCATCTCCATGAAGGGCGTCGACATCGTCGTCGGCGGCAGCATCGGCCACATGAGCTGCTTCATGGGTCAGGCCGGGCGCCTGGTGGTCTGCGGCGACGCTGGCGAGGCCCTGGGCGACTCGCTGTACGAGACGCGCATCTACGTGAAGGGCAGCGTCGCCTCCCTGGGCTCGGACTGCATCGAGAAGGAGATGCGCGCCGAACACCTGGCCGAGTTGCAGGAGTTGCTCGACACCGCCGGCTTCGCCGAGCGGGCCGCCGACTTCAAGCGCTACGGCTCCGCCCGCCAGCTCTACAACTTCAAGGTCGACAACGCCTCGGCCTATTGATCGCGCAGGAGAATCGCCATGACTGACCAGAACACCCCCGTGCTGCGCGAATCGGCTACCTTCGATCGCCTCACCATCCAGGAAATCCAGCGCGCTGCCGAGACCGGCATCTACGACATCCGCGGCGGTGGCACCAAGCGCAAGTTGCCGCACTTCGACGACCTGCTGCTGCTGGGCGCCAGCGTCTCCCGCTACCCGCTGGAGGGTTACCGGGAGAAGTGCGGCACCGACGTGCTGCTCGGTACCCGCTTCGCCAAGAAGCCGATCCACTTGAAGATCCCGGTGACCATCGCCGGCATGAGCTTCGGCGCGCTCTCGGCCAACGCCAAGGAGGCCCTGGGCCGCGGTGCCAGCATCGCCGGCACCAGCACCACCACCGGCGACGGCGGCATGACCCCGGAAGAGCGCGGCCAGTCCCAGCACCTGGTCTACCAGTACCTGCCGTCGCGCTACGGCATGAACCCCGATGACCTGCGCAAGGCCGATGCCATCGAGATCGTGCTGGGGCAGGGCGCGAAGCCCGGCGGCGGTGGCATGCTGCTGGGCATGAAGGTCACCGAGCGGGTGGCCGGGATGCGCACCCTGCCCATCGGCGTCGACCAGCGCAGCGCCTGCCGCCATCCCGACTGGACCGGCCCGGACGACCTGGCGATCAAGATCGCCGAGCTGCGCGAGATCACCGACTGGGAGAAGCCCATCTACGTCAAGATCGGCGCCAGCCGGCCCTATTACGATGTCAAGCTGGCAGTCAAGGCCGGCGCCGACGTGGTGGTGCTCGACGGCATGCAGGGCGGTACCGCGGCGACCCAGGAGGTGTTCATCGAGCACGTCGGCATTCCCATCCTGCCGGCCATTCCCCAGGCGGTGCAGGCGCTGCAGGAGATGGGCATGCACCGCAAGGTGCAACTGATCGTCTCCGGCGGCATCCGCAATGGCGCCGACGTGGCCAAGGCCATGGCCCTGGGTGCCGATGCCGTGGCCATCGGCACCGCTGCCCTGATCGCCCTGGGCGACAACCACCCGCGGCTGGACGCCGAGCTGCGCAAGCTCGGCTCCGCCGCTGGCTACTACGACGACTGGCAGAACGGCCGCGACCCGGCCGGCATCACCACCCAGGACCCGGAACTGGCCAAGCGGCTGGACCCGGTGGAAGGCGGGCGACGGCTGGCCAACTACCTGCGCGTGCTGGTGCTGGAAGCCCAGACCATGGCACGCGCCTGTGGCAAGTCGCACCTGCACAACCTCGACCCGGAAGACCTAGTGGCCCTGACCATCGAAGCCGCGGCCATGGCACGGGTGCCGCTGGCGGGTACCAGTTGGGTACCGGGGCAGACGGGGTTCTAGTGGCGTGGTCGTTGCTTCATTAAGCGCAGTCATGGCGATTCGCCGTTGCGGCCACGCCTAACATCTAATCGCGGCCATGGGCCGCTCCTACGAAAGCCGGACCTGTAGGAGCGGCCGCATCGGCGGACCGCCATGGCCGCGATAGCGCGATACACCACGCCTCGCTTCGGCAGGCAGCAACACAAGACGTTCCCTTTCATCCCTCAGCGAAGGAAGCTCGACATGATCGGTAAAGGCAAGGCGGTTGCGGTTCTGGTGGCAGCCCTCGGGGTGCCCGGTATGGCCCTGGCCCAGGAAGCCAAGCTCGATAGCGGCGACACGGCCTGGATGATGATCTCCAGCGTGCTGGTGCTGATGATGCTGGTTCCCGGCCTGGCACTCTTCTATGGCGGCCTGGTGCGGTCGAAGAACCTGCTCTCCATCTTCACCCAAAGCTTCACCGTGGCCGGGGTGATCGGTGTGCTCTGGGTGGTCTATGGCTACAGTCTGTTCGCCGACACCACCGGCATGGTGGCCGGGGAGTTCAATCTCCATAGCCTGATCGGTGGCTTCAAGCACTGGATGCTGCTCGACGTGGTGCGCGACAGCCTGGTGGGTACCATTCCGGAAAGTGTCTTCGCCACCTTCCAGATGACCTTCGCGCTGATCACCCCGATGATCATCGCCGGCTCCTTCGCCGAGCGCATGAAGTTCAGCGCCGCCGTGCTCTTCTGCGCGCTCTGGTTCACCTTCTGCTACCTGCCCCTTGCGCACATGGCCTGGAGCGGGCCGGGTGGCCTGCTCTATGACTGGGGCATCCTCGAATTCGCCGGCGGTACCGTGGTGCACATCAACTCCGGCGTCGCCGGGCTGGTAGCCTGCGTGATGCTTGGCCGCCGCCAGGGCTACAGCCTCCAGCCCATGCCGCCGCACAACCTGGGCTTCGCACTCACGGGCGCGGCCTTGCTCTGGGTCGGCTGGTTCGGCTTCAACGTCGGTTCGGCGGTAGCGGCCAGTGCCAGCGCCGGCATGGCCATGCTCACCACCCAGGTCGCCGCCTGCGCCGGTATCCTCGGCTGGCTCGCGGTGGAATGGCTGCGCACCGGCAAGGCCAGCGCCCTTGGCGTCGCCTCCGGCGCCCTGGCCGGCTTGATCGCCATCACCCCTGCCTGCGGTTTCGTCGGTCCGGCCGGCGCCCTGGCCATGGGGTTGCTGACCGGTGCCATCTGCTACGCGGCAGTGGTCTATCTCAAGCGCACCTTCGGTTACGACGACGCCCTGGACGCCTTCGGTCTGCACGGGATCGGCGGCATCGTTGGCTCGCTGCTCACGGGCGTCTTCGCCAGCAGAAGCCTGGGCGGCTACCAGGACATCGCCATCGCCAGCCAGGTCATGATCCAGCTCAAGAGCGTCCTCTTCACCGTGGTCTTCTGCGGGGCCATGACCTTCGTACTGCTCTGCGTCACCCGAGTGCTGACCCGCGGCCTGCGCGTTTGCGAGCAGACCGAAGCCCAGGGCCTGGACCTCTTCCAGCATGGCGAGAAGGCTTACGGCTGAGGCGGCACCGCGCGGCGCGCCAGCCATCGCTGCGTTGGCTAGTTCTGCTCAGCCCTGGGCCCGCGCCTGGTCTTGGGTTGCGCCTGTTTCGACCCGCGTTTGCCCGCGAACATTCGAGCGAAGCGGCCCGGTAGGGGACCAAGCCGCGACACTCAGCCCTGCAGATAGACCACCTGGGTATGGGTGTACTCATAGAGGCCGTGCTTGCCATCGGCGCCGCCGATGCCGGACTTGCGCACCCCGGCGTGGTAGCCCTGCATGGCTTCGAAGTTTTCCCGGTTGATGTAGGTCTCGCCGAAGTCGATCTCGCGCATGGCGTGCATGGCCTTGCTCAGGCTGCGGGTATAGACGGAGGAGGTGAGGCCGTATTCGCAGTCGTTGGCCAGGGCGATGGCCTCATCGAGATCATCCACCACCTGGATCGGCAGCACCGGGCCGAAGATTTCTTCGCGCATGATCGGCATGTCCGCACGACAGTCCGCCAGCACCGTGGGCTGGAAGTGGAAGCCGCGACCCAGGTCGGCGCGGCTACCACCGGTGACCAGGCGGGCGCCCTGGCCGAGGGCGACGTCGACCTTGGCCGCCACCTTGTCCAGGCCGGCGGCGTTGATCAGCGGTCCCATCTCCACGCCGGTGTCGGCCTGGGGGTCGCCATAGCGGGTGGCGGCCATGGCGCGGCCGATGCGCTCGATGAAGTCCTCGGCCACCGCGCGTTCCACATAGACGCGCTCGGCGCAGTTGCACACCTGGCCGGTGTTGATGATGCGCGAGTCACGGATCGCCCGGACCGCCAGGTCCAGATCGGCATCGGCCAGGACGATGGCCGGTGCCTTGCCGCCCAGCTCCAGATTGAGCTTGGTCAGATTCGGTGCGGCAGCGGCCATGATCCGCGAGCCGGTGCCGACGCTGCCGGTAAAGCTGACCATGTCGATGCCGGCATGGGCACTGAGCTGGCCCCCCACGGCGCCGGTACCGCTGACCAGGTTGAAGACCCCGGGCGGCAGGTCGGTCTCGGCCACCAGGCGGGCGAATTCATGGGCATTGATCGGGGTTTCTTCGCTGGGTTTGATCACGATGGTGTTGCCGGTGATCAGCGCCGGTGCCAGCTTGCGGGCGATCAGGAAGAAGGGGAAGTTCCAGGGCAGGATGCCGGCCACCACCCCCAGTGGCTTGCGCAGCAGAAAGATCTGCTCGTCGGGCCGGTCGCTGGTGATGATCTCGCCTTCGATGCGCCGTGCCCACTCGGCCATGTAGTCGAGGTAGTCGGCAGTGAAATTGACCTCCACCTCGGCCAGGCCGTGGATCTTGCCCTGTTCGGCGACCAGGGTCTGGGCCAGCCGCGGCGCCTGCTCGCGCAGCTTGGCGGCAATGCGTCTGAGATAGCCGGCACGCTCGATGGCCGGTTTGCGGGCCCAGGGCTTCTGGGCACGCCGGGCGGCGGCGATGGCCTGGTCGACGTCCTCGCGACTGGACGCCGGTACCCGGGCCAGGGCCGCGCCGGTGGCCGGGTTATGGACGAGAAAGTCCTCGGCGGCCGCCAGGAAGCGGCCATCGATGTAGTTCTGGTAGCGGGGCAGATCGGCCATGGCGGACTCCGGGTCAGTAGGTGCGAGAGGGCGCCTGGGGCGCTTCGAGGGGGCGATAGCGGGCCAGGTTGGCCAGCGCCGCCTGGCGGAACAGGCTGATGTCGATGCCGACGGCGACGAACTGGCAACCCCAGTCGCGATAGCGCCGGGCATCGTCTTCCTGGGGCGCCAGGATCCCGGCCACCTTGCCGGCCGCGCGGGTGGCATCGATGGCGGCGCGGATACGCGCCTGGACCTCGGGGTGGCCCGGATTGCCGGCATGGCCGAGGCCACTGGAGAGGTCGGCCGGGCCGACGAAGACGGCGTCCACGCCCTCCACCGCGGCGATCTCGGCGACGTTATCGCTGCCTAGCCGCGATTCCACCTGGACGATCAGGCACAACTCGGTGTGAGCGTTGTGCAGGTAGTCGGGTACTGCGTCCCAGCGGGTGGCGCGGGCCAGGCCGCCGCCAACGCCGCGGATGCCGTGGGGTGGATAGCGCATGGCGCGCACCAGGGCGCGGGCCTGGTCGGCGGTCTCCACCATGGGCACCATCAGCGTCTGCACGCCGATGTCCAGCAACTGCTTGATCAGCACCGCGTCACCGGTGACGCAGCGCACCACCGGCGCCGTGGAATAGGGCGCCACCGCCTGCAGTTGGGCGAGGATGCTCGGCACCGTGTTGGGGGCGTGCTCGCCGTCGATCAGCAGCCAGTCGTAGCCGGTGCTGGCGGCGATCTCGGCGGCATAGCCGGTGGCGAAGCCGGCCCAGAGGCCGTAGAGGGTGTCGCTGCCCGTGAGGCGGGCCTTGAAGGGATTGCGAGGCAGGTCCATGACGGTCGTCTCCAGGGGAATCAGGAAGGGGTGTCCGGCAGGCGCACCAGCAGCCCATAGCTCAGGGCGCCAGCCACCGCGACCGCGGCGGCGATGCCGAGGGCGAGGCCGAAGGAGCCGGTCTGCTGGACGATCATGCCGGTGATGACCGGGGCGAAGGCGCCGCCGAAGTAGCCACCGAAGTTCTGGATGCTGGCCAGCGAGGCCACCTGGTGCGAGGGCACCGCAACGCTGACCAGCGACCAGGTGCCGGCCACCGCCACGTTGAGGCTGAACAGTGCCAGGCTGAAGCAGAGGGTGACGCTGCCGATGCCGGTCACCCCGGCGCTGCACAGGGCGAACAGCCCGGCCGCCGCCAGACCGCCGCAGATCGGTAGCTTGCGGCTGAAGGCCAGGCTGTGCCCGCTACGGGTCAGGCGATCCACCAGCAGGCCGCCGCCGATCACGCCACAGGCGCCGGCCAGGAATGGCAGGCTGGCGACCCAGCCGGCCTGGGCCAGGGACAGGTGATGGACCCGCTCCAGGTAGGCCGGCAGCCAGGTCAGGAACAGCGACAGCATGTAGATGATGCCCACGTAGCCGATCACCACGCCCCAGGTCAGGCGACGGCGGAACAACCCCAGCCAGTCGGCGAAGGTCAGTCGCTGGCCGGCGTCCTGGGGTGGCAGGCCGGCGTCCAGGTGCGCCCGCTCCGCGGCGTCCAGCACCACCTGCACCCGGTCGCGATAGCTCAGGTACCAGAGCGCCGCCACGGCAACGCCGAGCACCCCCATGGCGATGAACATCTGCCGCCAGCCCAGCCACAGCAGTAGCGCAGTGAGGATCGGCTGGGAGATCGCCGGCCCCAGCGAGGACGACAGGTTGAAGATGCCGGAGGGCAGGCCGCGCTCGCGCACGTTGAACCACTCGCTGACCACTTTGGCGCCGGCCGGGAATTGCGGCGCCTCGCCGATGCCCAGGCCGATGCGGGCGAGGATCATCAGGTGCAGGCTGCTGAGCAGCCCGAGCACGCCCTGGGCGAGCGACCAGAGGCAGATGCCCAGGCCCAGGGTCAGGCGCGCGCCGAAGCGATCCAGCAGACCGCCGATGGGCAACTGGGCGAAGGCATAGGCCCAGGCGAAGGCCGACAGCAGCAGGCCCATCTCGGTCGGCGTATAGCCCAGCTCGCCGCTGATGGTCTGGTTGGCGATGGCCAGGGTGCTGCGGTCCAGGTAGTTGACGAAGCCGGCCAGTACCAGCAGCGCCAGGGCGATCACCTGGATCCGCTTGAGGCGAGCGCTCTTGGGTGGCAGCGGCGTCGCCGCGGGACGCGCATCCGGCACGGGTGCCGCCAGGATGTTTTGGGTCGCTTTCATCCAGCCCTCCCGGGCAACGCCTCAGTGGCGATAGGGACGTTCCAGGGCGCACTCCGGATTGAGGCGCACACCGAAGCCGGGCCGATCCAGCGCCGAGGCGCGCATGCGGCCCCGCACCGGGATGGGTTCGTCGAGCAACTGCGGATGGAACATGGGCACCACCTCGTCGGCCTTGGGCGCCATCATCAGGAACTCGGCGAAGGGACTGTTGGTGCGGGTGATGACGAAGTGGTAGCTGTAGACCGAGGAGCCATGGGGCACCACCAGGGCGTTGTGGGCATCGGCCAGCGCCGAGATGCGGATCAGCTCGGTGAGGCCACCGCACCAGCCGACATCTGGTTGCAGGATGTCGCAGCAACCCATCTCCAGCAGTAGCCGGAAGCCCCAGCGGGTGGCCTCGTGCTCGCCGGTGGTGACCAGCATGCCCTTCGGCACGTTGCGCTTGAGTTCGGCATAGCCCCAGTAGTCATCCGGCGGCAGCGCCTCCTCGATCCACTTGAGGCCGTACTGCTGGGCGCCCTGGGCCAGGCGGGTGGCATAGTTGAGGTCCAGGCTCATCCAGCAGTCGAGCATCAGCCAGAAGTCGTCGCCAACCCGCTCGCGCATGGTCGCCAGGGCCTCGAGATTCTTGCGCAGGCCTTCCTCGCCCTCGGCCGGGCCGTGTTGCAGCGGCAGCTTGCCGCCAATGAAGCCCATCTCCTTGGCCAGGTCCGGCCGGGCGCCGGTGGCGTAGAACTGCAATTCGTCACGCACGGCGCCGCCGAGCAACTGGTGCACCGGTTCCTGGCGCAGCTTGCCGAGCAGGTCCCAGAGCGCGAGATCCACCCCGGAGATGGTGTTGAGCACGATGCCCTTGCGCCCGTAATAGAGGGTGGAGAGGTACATCTGGTCCCAGATCTTCTCCAGGTCGGTGACCTTGGCGCCCTCCAGGAAGCGCGCCAGGTGCCGCTCGACGATGAAGGCACCTAGCTCGCCGCCGGTGGTGACGGCGAAGCCCACGGTGCCGTCGCTGGCCTCGACTTCCACCACCAGGGTACCCAGTACGTTGATGCCGAAACTGCGGCGGCTCTGGCGATATTCCGGGTACTTGGCCATGGGCGTGGCGATGTGGTCGTCGATCCAGTGGCCGTCGCCCTGGTCGTGATAGTCGGCGCCACCGCCGCGAAGGGTGTAGGCGCGCACCTGCTTGATGGTGGGTAGGGTCATGGCGAAGCTCCCTTAATGACTGGGCGTGAGCTGGGGTTGGGGATCGGCCTGGTCGCGGCGGCGCAGGCCGAGGATCAGGGCGGCGGCCACCAGGGTGGTGCCGGCGAGCAGATAGAGGCCGGCGCCGGGGTGGGCGAAGGTCGTCTCGGCCCAGCGCTTGGCGAGGGGCGCGATGAAGCCGCCGATGGCGCCGCAGGTGTTGATCAGGGCGATGCCGCCGGCGGCGGCGCTACCGCGCAACTGATCCGACGGAAAGGTCCAGAACAGCGGCTGCACCGCGATGAAGCCGGCGGCGGCAAAGCACAGGGCGAGCAGCGCATAGAGCGGCGAAAAGGTCACCGAGGCGGCGATGCCCAGGCCGGAGATGGCCAGGGTGGCGGCCGCGGTGCAACGGCGTTCGCCGGTGCGATCCGACCAGCTGGGGATCAGCCAGGCGGCGAGCAGGGCGCACACCCAGGGAATCGCCGAGACCAGGCCGACCAGCAGCCCGACCTTCTGCCCGAGCAGCCCGGCCACCTGGGTCGGCAGGTAGAAGACCACGCCATAGACGCTGGCCTGGATCAGCAGGTAGATGCTGCACAGCAGGAGGATGCGCGGCTGACCGAGCAGGCGCAGCAGCCCGCCGTGGTGCGGCTTGGCGGCGTCCTCGGCGTCCAGCGCCTGTTGCAGCGCCTGCTTTTCCGCGTCGCTCAGCCAGCGGGCATCGCGCGGCCGGTTGTCCAGGTAGAACCAGGCCCAGACACCCACCAGGCTGGCCAGCACCCCTTCGACCAGGAACATCCACTGCCAGCCATGCAGACCGCCGAAGCCGTCGAATTCCAGCAGCAGGCCCGACAGCGGACTGCCGAAGATGAAGGCCAGGGGCGCGCCGAAGTAGAAGAAGCCCAGCGCCCGGGCGCGATAGCGCGAGGGGAACCAGTAGGTGAGGTAGAGGATGACGCCAGGGAAGAAGCCGGCTTCGGCCACCCCGAGCAGGAAGCGCAGCACATAGAAGGCCGTCGCCGTGTGGGCGAACATCATGGCGGCGGAGATCAGGCCCCAGCTCACCATGATCCGGCACATCCACAGCCGGGCGCCGACGCGGTGCATGATCAGGTTGCTGGGAATCTCGAGAAAGGCGTAGCCGACGAAGAAGACCCCGGCGCCAAAGGCGAAGGCCGCGTCGGAGATGCCGGTATCGGCCTGGAAGGCGACCTTGGCGAAACCCACGTTGGCCCGGTCGAGAAAGGCCATGACGTACATCAGCAGCAGGAAGGGCAGCAGGCGCCGGGTGACCTTGGCGACCAGCCCCGGTGACAGGGTGGTGTGCATGGCGATCTCTCTTGTTGTTGTGATTCGGCCACGGCTCAAGGTAGTCGCAGTTGCAATGCCTGGATAATCGCTTTTTGTTTAGGACCGATACCCTTAAGGTATCGGTATGCGTCGGCAGCCTGGCCAGAGCCATCGAACCCTGCTGAACGCGTCCGCTCGCGCTACCAGGATGCCGCCGATGAACGCTTCTCCCCATGCCCGTGCGCTGTTCGGTCGGCTGCGCTACAAGCATCTGCTGATGCTGGTGACCCTGGCCGCGACCCGCAATCTGCACCGCGCCGCGGAAGCTCTGCACATGTCGCAGCCGGCCACCACGCGGATGCTGCAGGACGTGGAGGAAGCCTTTGGCTGCGTGCTGTTCCAGCGTCAGGCGCGGGGCCTGACACCCACGGCGCTGGGCGTGGAGATCATCGAATTCGCCCGGCGTGCCCTCAATGGCCTGGATCGCTGCGCCGAAGACCTCGATGCGCGTCGCTCCGGCGGCTATGGGCATCTGGCGGTGGGGGCCATCATGGGTGCCTTGCCCGATCTGGTGGTGCGCGCCATCGCCGCGAGCAAGGCGCGCCAACCCGGCCTGCAGTTGCGTATCCTTGGTGATACCAGCGACCAGCTCACCGAACTGCTGGAACAGGAGCGGATCGATGTGGCCATCGCCCGTTTCACCCAACCTGCCGATCTCGGTCGCTTCTCCTTCGAGCCGCTGGGCAACGAGCACCTGGCGGTGGTGGTACGTACCGGGCATCCCCTGACCGATCGCGCGCCACCCGATCTGGCCGAGCTGGTGGCGGACTGGCCCTGGATCCTGCAGCCCGAAGCCAGTCCGGCCCGGGTGGCGCTGGAGGCGGCCTTCGCCCGGCGCCAGTTGCCACCCCCGGCGGACGTCATCGAATGTGGCTCGGTGTTCGCCATGCTGCAGCTGGTGCAGATCACCGACGCCATCCTGGTGCTGACCGAGGCGGTGGTGCGCGATCACCTGCGCACCGGGCTGCTGGTCCCGCTCGACCTGGAAATCACCGAACCCCTGACGCCCTTCGGGATCCTGCTGCGCACCGGCCAGGTACCCAGCGCGGCGCTGGAAGGGTTTCTCGGCCTGCTCAGACGCCAGGCCGCGGGCACCACTGTCTGAGCGCCGCCCTTGCACGGCGAGAAATATTTTCGCTGCCCCTGTTGTTTCTTCCCTGGTAAATCAGTATCTTAGCGGCCGCTGGCGCAGAGAACCCCCCTGAACGGGTGCTCCGCTAAAGCCAGCCGGATGCCGCAAGGCTTCCATGCGCAGCGGTAGTTCAGTCGGTTAGAATACCGGCCTGTCACGCCGGGGGTCGCGGGTTCGAGTCCCGTCCGCTGCGCCATCTGTCACCCAAGAGCCCTGGCTCGCGGGAATCGAAGAAAGCGGCCCTCGTGGCCGCTTTTTTTCGTCCTGTGCTTTTGTCGCCAAGTCTTGCCAGAGCGAAACCGCTGCGCGTCGTCGAGTTCAAAAGAACTCTGTCGTTGCCTGTGGGAGTCGCCATGAAGATCGCCTGTCTGGGGTGGGGGTCGTTGATCTGGAAGCCGGCGGAACTGCCGATCGCCTCGGACTGGTTCGCCGATGGCCCCTGGCTGCCCATCGAGTTCGCCCGGGAGGGCGATAGCGGCGAGCTGGCCACGGTGCTCTGCGATGGTGTAGCCGAGGTGCAGGTGCTCTGGGCGTTGCTGGGCGTCTGTGACCTGGACTCAGCCCGTGAGGCCTTGCGCGAGCGTGAAGGCGTACCCAGGGAACAGCCGGAGTGTATCGGCAGCTGGCCATTGGGGCCGGATGCGGCCTTCCAGGCCGTCATTGGCGACTGGGCCTGCGAGCAGGGACTGGACGCCGTGGTCTGGACTGCGCTGCCACCGCGCAGTGCTGGCCTCAACCAGCGCAAGCCGTCGCCCGAGGCGGCCCTGACCTACCTGCGCACCCTCGATGCCGAACGCCAGGCCCACGCGCGCGACTACATCCGCCGCACGCCGGCGGCCATAGACACTGCCTACCGCCGCCTCATCGAGTCGACCTTCAACTGGCGACCCCTGCCGAGGGCGATGCCTGAGGTCGATCGGTCGGCCTGACAACTCGCTACGAACCCTCCGCACTTTTCGTTGAGCGGTCTTTACCCGGTCTTTTCCGCTAGCGAATGTTGGCAAGTTGCGTATAGCCCTGGTACCGGCCATGACTGCCTGCAGGTTTCTTTCTTACCTTACTTAGCGAACAACTGGACCTGCAGCTGGCGTCCAGTTCGCGAGGTGCGAGGGTCCTGGCCGCTTAGGGTTCTATTAATGAACTTTTTCAGCCGGAGCGCCGTATCGTTATCACGCGAAAGTCGCTCTTTATCACTGGTGCGGCGGCGCGAGATGATTTATCTTCGCCCCACTTTCGCTAGTTAGCGAAGTCTTCCTTCATCCTTTTTCGTTTTTCCAGGAGGACTCATGTCCCGTCTTGCCGAATTCCGTGCTGCCGAAGAACAGCTGCGTGCCCAGTTGCAGTTGCTCGAAGATCTCAAGCAGGATTCTTCCCTGCAAAAAGAGATCGAGTTCGAGAGCAAGCTGCAAGCGCTGATGGATGAATACCAGATGAATCTGGGCGATATCATCGGCATTCTGGACCCCAATGCTGCGCCGAAGCACAAGGCCCGGACGCCGCATCCGGAAAAACCGGCCGGCAAGCGTCGTCCGCGTTCCGTCAAGCGTTACCAGCATCCCAAGACCGGTGAGGTCATCGAAACCAAAGGTGGCAACCACAAGTTGCTCAAGGCTTGGAAAGCCGAACACGGTGCCGATACCGTGGAAGGCTGGCTGCAGTAAGTTTCCGCACTACGCTTCTCATCCGGGGCTGGGCGCAATGCCTGGCACCTGGCTGGAACCCTGGTGTTAGTGCGTCTTGCCGAATGACCCATATCGTCGGATTTCCGGGCTGGCACTAACCAATCATTGTTCAGCTCCGCTCGTAAGATCAGGCAATGCCGTTCCAGGCGTGTGCCACCCGTTCGATGTTGCAACCGCTGTTGTCCTGTCCGTTACAAAAGGGCCTAACGTACTGCTACGCAATCCTGCTAGTTGCCTGACTCGGTCGTCCGCATCTGAATGCTTTGTCGACACTAAGCAAGCACTGATTGTGAGCCGCTGCGCAAATACACTTCGGGCCTGCGGGCCTGGCTCGCCATTGTTGGGTGTTGTCCGAGTGTCTGGCGCTGAATGTCATTGCCTGCCGAACAACTTTACTGGCAGGTCAAGTAACGGTGGGCGATGGCTGGGCGTTCAGGCGTCGTTACGTAGCCGATAACCCACGCCGGCTTCGGTGACGATGAAGCGGGGCGCCACGGGATCGTCGGCCAACTTCTGGCGAAGATGACCGATGACGATGCGCAGGTAATGGCTGTCCTGGGCATGGCTAGGGCCCCAGATGTCCACCAGCAGTTGCCTTTGCGTCACCACCCGGCCCGGGTGTTGGGCGAGGGCGGCCAGGACAGCGTATTCCTTGCGCGTCAGGGCGATCTCAGCGCCCGCCAGACTGACCTTCCGATAGGCGAAGTCCACGCGCAACTCGCCTACCTCCAACGCAGCCTCCTGCTGCGTGGTGCTGGCCGGAGTCTGTCGCAGCAGGGCACGCGTGCGGGCGAGGAATTCCTGGATGCCGAAGGGCTTGGTCACGTAGTCGTTGGCGCCGGCGTCCAGGGCGCGAACCTTCTCTCTTTCGTCCGCCCGTACCGACAGCACCAGCACGGGCACCGCCGACCATTCGCGCAGTTCCACCAGCACGTCCTGGCCGTCGCGATCCGGCAGACCCAGGTCGAGGATCACCAGGTCCGGCTGACCGAGCGCCGCCTGGGCCAGCCCGTCGGCGCCGGTGGCGGCCTCGCTCACCTGGTAGCCCTGAGCGGCGAGGCTGATCCGCAGGAATTTGCGGATCTGGGGTTCGTCGTCGATGACGAGGACATGGGCGGGCATCTGAGGGGTTTCCACACGAGAGGGCGTCATCATAGCCTCTGCGACTACCGGGTGAGCCCGCCTTATTCCGCCGGAGGCGCGGGCAGCGGCAGATGCATCCGCAGCGTAGTGCCGCGACCGTCCAGACCGTCGTCCACGCTGACCCGACCGCCATGGGCGCCAACCATGCCCTGGCAGATCGCCAGGCCCAGGCCAGTGCCCTGGCCGCCCCGATCGCCGCGCGCGGCGGTGTAGAACATGTCGAAGATGCGGGTGCGATCTTCCAGCGGAATGCCGGGGCCCTCGTCGGCGACGGCGATCTGCAGTTCGCCGTCCTGGCGCAGCAGGCTGATCTCCAACCGTCCCCCGGGTGCGGAAAAGCGGATGGCGTTCTCCAGTACATTGACCAGCGCCTGTTCGATCAGCGCCGGATGCACCCAGAGCAGCGGCAGGCCGGGCTCCACCTGGGTGGTGACCTGCAGGCCGGCCAGCAACGGCTGCAGGCGCTGCAGGGCGCTGGCGAGAATGTCGCCAGGATCGACCCAGTCCCGCGCCAGCTGCAGGCTGCCGTGGCCCAGGCGGGTCATGTCCAGCAGGTTCTGGATGTAGCGGTCGAGTCGCTCGGCTTCCTGGCGGGTGGCCTCCAGCAACTCCTGGCGGTCCGCGGCGGGGATGGCCTCGCCCAGGGTGGCGAGGGCATCGATGGAGCCGCGCATGACCGTCAGTGGGGTGCGCAGGTCATGGGACACGGAGGCGAGCAGGGCGCTGCGCAGCTGTTCGGTCTCGCCATGCAGGCGCGCGGCTTCCAGGTCCTCGCTGAGCAGCACTCGTGCCAGGGCCTGGGCCAGGGGTTGTGCCAGGCTGGCGAGATGGCGGCGCTCGGCGTCGTCCAGCGGCCTGGCGTCTTCCCGGCGCACGCCGAGTACCGCGAGGCTGCCGCCCTCGGCCAGCAGTGGCCACCACCACCAGCGGCCGGAGGGCAGGGTGTCGGTGCCACAGCCCGCGGGCTTTTCCTGCTTCCAGGCCCATTCGGCGGCGATGCGCTCGCTGTCGACGAGGGGCAGGTCGGCGGGATGGGCGATCAGGCCGTTCTTGCCCTCCGGCACCAGCAGGCAGACCTGCTGGGTGGTGTCGCCCAGGTGCTTGAGGGTGGCGCTGACCACCGCCTGGCGATCGCTGGCGGCGCTCAGCTGGCGGGTGAAGTCCAGCAACGCCTGGGTTTCGCGCTGGGTCAGGCGCAGGGCCTGCAACTGGCGCCGCTGGCGGGCCGCGAGGTCGCCGGTGAGCAGGGCCATGAGCAGGAAGAAGGCCAGGGTGAGGACGTCCTGCTCGCGGTTGATGGTGAGCGAGAAGGCCGGGGGGATGAACAGGAAGTCATAGGCGAGAAAGCCGAGCAGGGCGCAGAACAGCGCCGGACCGCGACTGCTGCGTACTGCCACCAGCAGCACCGCCGCGAGGAAGATCAACGAGATGTTGGGCAGTTCCAACAGGCCTGCGACACCCTCGGCGATGGCTGCTGCCAGGGCGGTGGCGAGAATGGCCACGCCATAGGGGCCGGGCCGCAAAGGACTGCGCGGACGGGGACTGGGTGAGGTATCGCGATCCAGGTCGAGGATGGCCACTTCCAGGCCCTGGGCCAGGCGCAGTAGGCGACTGGCCAGGCGGCGCCTCAGGCTGAAGCCACGTGGCCGGCCACGGCCGATCAGCAGCACGCTGGCGCGCTGGTCGCGGGCGTGGCGCACCAGGGCGCGGGCCGGGTCGCTGTCGCGCAGGGTCAGGACGTCGCCGCCGAGGCGTTCGGCCAGGCGCTGGCTGGCCTGCAGGGTGGCACGGGTGGCTTCGTCGAGGGGCTGGCCGGTGTCGACGTGGACCAGGGTCCAGGGCAAGTGGCGCTGGTCGGCGAGGCGGCTGGCATGGCGGACCAGGCGCTCGGCGGACGGCGCGGTACCCAGGCCGACGATCAGCCGTCCCAGCAGCGGCGGCGCGGCCTGGCCCTGCTGGCGATAGCGTAGCGCCAGGGTGGAGTCCACCTGGGCGGCGGCGGTGCGCATGGCCAGTTCGCGCAGGGCGGTGAGGTTGGTCTGGCTGAAGAAGGCATCGATGGCGGCGCGGGCCTGCTCGGGTACATAGACCTTGCCCTCGCGCAGGCGCTCGAGCAGCTCCCGCGGCGGCAGGTCGATGAGCACCAGGTCATCGGCATCCAGCAGCACCTGGTCCGGCACCGTCTCGCGCACCTGCACGCCGGTGATGTCGCGCACCTCGTCGTTGAGGCTTTCCAGGTGCTGGACGTTGACCGTGGTGTAGACGTGGATGCCCGCGGCGAGCAGGTCGGCGACGTCCTGCCAGCGCTTGGCGTGGCGACTGCCCGGCGCGTTGCTGTGGGCCAGCTCGTCCACCAGCACCAGTTCCGGCGGATCGACCAACAGGCCTTCCAGGTCCAGTTCGGTGAGCTTGAGCCCGCGGTGCTCAACTCGCCGCAGCGGCTGCTGCGGCAGGCCGGCGAGCAGGGCGGCGGTCTCCCGCCGCCCGTGGGTCTCGACGATCCCGGCGCGCACCCGGCGGCCCTGGCGCAGGGCGGTCTGCGCCGCCTGCAGCATGGCGTAGGTCTTGCCCACGCCCGGGGCCGCCCCGAGGAAAACCTTGAGGCGGCCACGGCCTTCGCGGTGTTCGGCCAGCAACGCTTCGGCGCGCCCGGTGCTGTCGGTCATTTACTCAGTTCTGCCAGGGCCAGGTTGAGGAGCAGGACATTAACCGTTGCCGGGCCGAAGAGCGAGGTGTGCGTCTGCTCGCGCACCAGGGTTTCGAGGCGCTCCGGCGCCAGGCCGCGGGCGGCGGCGATGCGGGCGATCTGGTAGCGCGCGCCGGCCGGGGTGATGTCCGGGTCCAGGCCGCTGGCGGAAGTGGTCACCAGCTCCTGGGGGACCGGCCCCTGGCCCGCTACCAGGACGTCGGGCAGCGCCTTCTCGATACGCTCGCGCAGCGCCGGAGCGGACTGCGCCAGGTTGCTGGCGCTGCTGGAGACTGTGGCGAAGTCACCCGCCGAGGGCCGTGGCTGGAACCACTCGGGACCGGTGAATTTCTGCGCGATCAGGCGCGAGCCGAGGACGCTGCCATCGGCGCGCCGGATCAGGCTGCCGCTGGCCTGGTCGGCGAACAGTGCCTGGCCGAGCACCGTGACCAGCAGCGGATAGACGCCGCCGGTCAGGACCGTGAGCAGCAGGAGCATCAGCACGGCGGAACGCAATTGCATGAGCATGGCGGTCTCCTCAGACCAGACCCAGGGCGCCAAGCGCCAGGTCGATGACTTTGATGCCGATGAAGGGCACGGCGATGCCGCCCAGGCCATAGATCAGCAGGTTGCGGCGCAGCAGGGCGGCAGCGCTGGCGGCCTTGACCCGCACCCCGCGCAGCGCCAGGGGAATCAGTGCGACGATGATCAGGGCGTTGAACACGATGGCCGAGAGGATGGCGCTCTGCGGACTGGCCAGGTGCATCACGTTGAGCACATTGAGCTGCGGATAGATGCCAGCGAACAGCGCCGGCAGGATGGCGAAGTACTTGGCGACGTCGTTGGCCACCGAGAAGGTGGTCAGGGCGCCCCGGGTCACCAGCAGCTCCTTGCCCACCTGCACCACGTCCAGCAGCTTGGTCGGGTCCGAGTCCAGATCCACCAGGTTGGCAGCCTCGCGAGCGGCCTGGGTGCCGTCGTTCATGGCCATGCCCACATCGGCCTGGGCCAGGGCGGGGGCGTCGTTGGCGCCGTCGCCGCACATGGCTACCAGCTTGCCCTCCGCCTGTTCGCTGCGGATGCGCTCCAGCTTCTTCTCCGGGGTGGCCTCGGCGATGACGTCGTCCACGCCCGCCTCGGCGGCGATGGCCGTGGCGGTCAGGGGATTGTCGCCGGTTACCATCACGGTGCGGATGCCGAGGGTGCGCAGCTCGGCGAAGCGTTCGCGGATGCCGGGCTTGACCACGTCCTTGAGGTGGATGGCGCCCAGCAGGCGACCTTCGCCGCAGACCAGCAGCGGGGTACCGCCACTCTTGGCGATGGTCTCGATCTCCCGGGCGAGCACCTCGGGCAGGTCGGCGCGGGTTTGGCCCAGGAAGGTCAGGACCGAATCCACCGCACCCTTGCGATACTCGCGGCCCTGCCAGTCGACGCCCGATAGCCGGGTCTCGGCGCTGAAGGGAATGGGCGTCACCTGGGCCTGCGGCGGCTCCTCCAGCGGGTGCAGGTTACGCAGGTACTCGACCACCGAACGCCCTTCCGGCGTCTCGTCCGCCAGGGAGGCGTACAGCGCGCCTTCGGCCAGCGCCTTGGGCGTGACGCCGGGGGTGGCGTAGAGCGCGCTGCAGCGGCGGTTGCCGAAGGTGATGGTGCCGGTCTTGTCCAGCAGCAGGGTGTGGACGTCGCCGGCGGCCTCCACCGCACGGCCCGAGGTAGCGATCACATTGAGCCGCACCAGGCGATCCATGCCGGCGATGCCGATGGCCGAGAGCAGGCCGCCGATGGTGGTAGGGATCAGGGTCACCAGCAGGGCCACCAGGAACAGCAGCGGCAACTGGCCGCCGGCCAGGGCGGCGAAGGGCTGCAGGGTCACCACCACCAGCAGGAAGATCAGCGTCAGGCCGATCAGCAGGATGTCCAGGGCGACCTCGTTGGGGGTCTTCTGCCGCTTGGCGCCTTCCACCAGGGCGATCATCCGGTCCAGAGTCGATTCGCCCGGATTGGCGGTGATGCGCACCCGAATCCAGTCAGAGACCACCCGGGTGTTGCCGGTGACCGCCGAGCGATCGCCGCCGGATTCGCGGATCACCGGGGCGGATTCGCCGGTGATGGCCGCCTCGTTGACCGCGGCCACGCCTTCGATGATCTCGCCGTCACCCGGAATCAGCTCGCCGGCTTCGACGCGCACCACCTGGCCCTTGCGCAGGGAGCTGGCCGGCACCATCCGGTGGCTGCCATTCTCTTCCAGGCGGGCGGCCAGGTTCTGGCCGATGCCCTTGAGGCTGTCGGCGCGGGCCTTGCCGCGGCCTTCGGCGAGGGCTTCGGCGAAGTTGGCGAAGAGCAGGGTGAACCACAGCCAGAGGGTGATCTGCACCGCCACCCCGGTGCTTACGCCATTGCCCGGCGCCAGGCACAGCAGGGTGGAGAACAGCGCGGTGATCTCCACCACGAACATCACCGGCGAGCGGATCTGCTGGCGCGGGTCGAGCTTGACGAAGGCCTGGCGCAGCGCCTGGCGCCAGAGGGTGCCGGCGGTCGGGGTGGGCAGGGTGTGGGTCTGGGCATCCATTTCAGCGGACTCCGAACAGTTGCAATTGATCGGCGATCGGCCCCAGGGCGAGCGTCGGCAAGAAGGTCAGGCCGCCCACCAGCAGGATGGTGACGACCAGCAGGGTGACGAACAGCGGGCCATGGGTCGGGAAGCTGTTGGGGCCAACCGGAACGGCGCGCTTGGCAGCCAGGCTGCCGGCGATGGCCAGGATCGGCAGGATGTAGCCGAAGCGACCGATCAGCAGCGCCAGGCTGAGCATCAGGTTGTGGAAGGGCGTGTTGGCGCTGAAGCCGCCGAAGGCCGAGCCGTTGTTGGCCGTGGCCGAGGTGTAGGCATAGAGCAGTTGGCTGAAGCCATGGGGACCGCTGGCGGCGATGCCCGCTACGCCCGCCGGCAAGCTGGCGGCGATGGCCCCCAGCACAAGCACGCCCAGCGGCATCACCAGCAGGGTGGCCACCAGCAGGCGCACCTCGGGTGCCTCCAGCTTCTTGCCCAGGTACTCCGGGGTACGGCCAACCATGAGGCCGGCGATGAACACGGCGATCAGCACATTGAGCAGCATGCTGTAGAGGCCGGCGCCGACACCGCCGAAGATCACCTCGCCGAGCATCATGTTGAACAGGGCGATCAGACCGGTCAGCGGTGCCAGGCTGTCGTGCATGGCGTTCACCGAGCCGTTGGAGGCAGCGGTGGTGACGGTCGCCCAGAGCGACGAGGCCGTGGCGCCGAAGCGGGTCTCCAGGCCTTCCAGCGAGGCACCCTGGGTGATCGGCAGGCTGGCCAGCAGCGGATTGGCGTGGTCCTGGGCGCCGATGGCGACCACGGCGCCGAGCACCAGCAGGCCGAACATGGCGGCGAAGATGGCCCAGCTCTGCCGGCGGTCCTTGACGTAGTGGCCGAAGCTGAACACCAGCGCGGCCGGGATCAGCAGGATGGCCGCCAGCTCCAACAGATCGCTCAGCGCCGTGGGATTCTCGAAGGGATGCGCGGAGTTGACACCGAAGAAGCCGCCGCCATTGGTGCCGAGTTGCTTGATGGCGATCTGGCTGGCGGCCGGGCCCAGGGGCAGTGTCTGGCTGGCACCCTGCAGGGTGGTGGCGTCCACGTAGGCGGCGAAGGTCTGGGGTACGCCCTGCCAGATCAGCAGCAGCGCCAGCGGCAGGCACAGCGGCAGCAGCACATAGAAGGTCGCGCGGAACAGATCGACCCAGAAATTGCCGATCTCCTTCGTACTGCGCCGGGCGATACCGCGGGCCAGGGCAGCCAGGACGGCCACGCCCACGGCGGCGCTGACGAAGTTCTGCACGCCCAGGCCGACCATCTGGCTGAAGTAGCTCAGCGAGGCTTCGCCGCTGTAGGCCTGCCAGTTGGTATTGGTGACGAAGCTGATGGCGGTGTTCAGCGCCAGGGTCCACTCCAGGCCGGGCAGATGCTGCGGATTGAGCGGCAGCTAGCCCTGCAGCAGCAGGATGGCGAACAGCAGGATGATCCCCAGTAGGTTGAACAGCATCAGGGCGAGGGCGTAGGTGCGCCAATCCTGGCCACGGCCATCGCTACCGGCCAGGCGCAACGTCAGCCGCTCCAGGGGGGCGCCGATGAAGGTCAGCCAGGTCCGCTCGCCTTCCAGCGCCCGGTAGAAGAAGCGCCCCAGGCAGGGCGCGGGAAGAAAGGTCAGGGCCAGGAAGGCCAGGATCAGGAACGCGGCTTGGCTGTCCATGCCGCCTCCTAGGACCGGCCGGCGCGTAGCAGCGCCGCCAGCAGATAGACGAACAGGCCGACTGCGAGTAGCAGGGCCAGGAGATTCCAGGGATTCATTGCGCGCTCTCCACGAAGTAAGGCTCCTCGAACGGCGATTGCCGCGTGGAGAAATTGTCGTGAGGAGGGCTGTAAAGAAGCGAGGCGCGCTTAGGAGAAGGTGCGTAAAGAAAGCGTTAAATCGGCCCCGTCATCCAGCGATGGCGGGGCCTGGCGGTCATTGCTGCGGCGCGTTTTGCTGTTCCTGCTTGGCCTTCTTGTTGGCCTCGTGGTGACCGATGGCGCAACCGGCAGCGGCACCGGCGACACCGTGGCCCCCGGCGACGTGGCCGGCGGCACCGCCCACGACGGCGCCCTTGACGCAGCCGGCGGCGAAGGTAGCTTGACTGGCGCCCAACAGCAGGGCGGAGATGGCAAGGGCAGGCAGGAGTTTCATGGTGGCGACCTCTCGTGGGTGCGAAGTAATGTCCTGTAACAATTGACCAAACTGATCCGTATCAGTTCTCCGGCTCTCCATCTCGGCCACCAGAGTGCCGTGGACGCCACCAATCACCTGCATCGTCAGCGGGCCATCGATATCGCGGCCATGGGCCGCTCCTACAGCCTCAGGTATGACTGTAGGAGCGGCCCATGGCCGCGATCCAGGTACCAGCCGCAACAAGGCTTGGCCTGGGCGAGAGTGAAGAGGCTGCGTCAGAGCCGTTGAAGGTGTACTTACTAACGCGGTCGCAGATGCAGCACCGCCCAGTAGGCCGGTTTCGGCCGCTGCTGGCGGTCGAACAGCAAGGGCTGATCGTCCCCCGGCACGCCCGGCGGGTTATTCAGATAGCTGTGGTCGTCCGCCACGCCCCACCAGGTCACGGCGGTCACCTCGGGATGGGTCAGGAGCATGGCCAGCAGGTCACGATAGCGCTCGGCCTGCAGGTCCAGACGCTGCGGCACGTTCAGCGTGGGGTGATAGTCGTGGTGCTGATAGAGACTCATGTCCAGTTCGGTGATCTGGTTTTCCAGCCCCAGACGCGCGAAGGTGGTGAGCGACTGGTCGATGGCCGCCAGCGACGGCCAGTAGATGCTGATATGGGTCTGGTGGCCGATGCCCTGCACCGGCACCCCCTGGGCCTGCAAGCCCCTGACCACCCGTGCCAGGCAGTCGCGCTTGGCGGGCTCGTGGGTGTTGAATTCGTTGATGAACAGCCGCGCCTGGGGATCGGCGGCGTGGGCCGCGCGGAAGGCCTCGGCCAGGTAGTCCGGGCCGACCACCTGTAGCCAGCGGTCGTTGCGCAGACAGCCCGGCTGGTTGGCGTCTATGACCTCGTTGACCACGTCCCAGGCATAGACCCGGCCCCGGTAGCGGCCGACCACCGTGGCGATGTGCTGGCGCAATCGCTGCAACACCCGCTCGCGGGAGGCCGGCTGGCCGCCATCCCCTTGCCAGAACCAGTCCGGCGTATGGCTGCCCCAGAGCAGGGTATGGCCCCGGATCGCCAGCCCATGGTGTTGGGCGAAAGCGACGATGGCATCGGCAGGGGCGAAGACGTAGCTGTCCTCCTGCGGATGGATACGCGCGGGTTTCATGGCGTTCTCTGCCACGACGCTGCTGAACTGCTGCGCCAGCAAGTCACCATCGGGGCCCTGGAGTTGGTCGGGCTCGATGGCGGCGCCGATCTTCAGGCGCGGCGCATAGGCCGCGGCCAGGGAGCGGCTAGCGGTCGGCGCCATCGGTTCCGCGGCCCCGGCAGCGGCACTGCAAAGACCGAGCGACAACAGCATTGCAACGAGTGAGCGTGGCATCTGCGTGATGCTCCGGAAGGGGCGTGGAATATCGCTTCGGTCGTGCGGAGGATCACTCAGGATTGAGGATGCTGCTGCTCTTCCTTGGCCTTGGTGGCCAGGTGGTGGCCGATTGCGCAACCGGCTACCGCACCCGCAATGGCATGGTGTCCGGCGACATGCCCGGCCACGCCACCGGCAATGGCCCCCTTGATGCAACCGGCCGCTAGACTCGTCTGGCTGACGGCGAGCAGGAGGGCGGACAGGGTGATGGCACTTATACCTTTCATGGAAGGTCTCCGGCGTTATGAAGAGCCGAGCGTAACGGTGCTTGGGTTAACCGGTGCTTAAGGTCAGGCATTTGACGTCACTTCAGCCGGAACCGGGCTCGCCCATTGGGCGATAAACTCGGCGATGCGCTCTTCGATGCGGCTTTCGACGGTACGTAGGCGCAATACAGGGACGCCGCTTTTCGCCAGGATGCCGTCCTTCAGTGCATCACGTGCCGCCTGATCGGGGCGGTCATGATAGCCGCCGTCCACTTCGATCACGCCTACCGGGATCTTTCCTACTCGGAAATAGATGACGAAATCACAACTGGAGCGCCTCATGAAGGCTCTCTCGCTGTCCGTTATGTCCGGATTGCTGGGCGCGGCGACCTGGTCCAGCTTGACCTGGTCGTGGACTGTCAGTGCATGGCACGCTGGGTTGGTTAGCGCCTCGCGCAACAACTGCGCCGCGATCTGCTCGGACTTGTAGCGCGAATCCGCGGGTCGCAAGCGGGCGTTCAACTGAGCCAGGGATTGGTCGTACTCGCGGTATAGCAGGTCAAAGGCCGACACCACCGGCGCTCGAACGATCTGTGTATCTTGCGCGTAATAGATGACGTAGCGGATCAGGGCAGCGATGTGGCTATTGTTGCCCGCGAACACCGCGTCGCCCGTGACCAGGGTGAAGCGGTGCTTGGCCCGCGACACCGCAACGTTGATCATGCGCGGGTCGTCGACGAACGTGAGCCGTTTGTGTTCTTGGTTATAGCGCTTCTTGTCCAGCACCGTAGAGAAGACGATCTCGTCGCATTCCCGGCCCTGGAACTTGTGCACGGTGTCCTTGACGAAATCCGCTGGCAGGCACGTCCCGGATAGCTTGACCTGAGCCCGGAACGGCGCGATGAAGCCACGGCCGTCGCCGTCCATACCGAGTGGCTCGCCGTCTTCATCGAGCACCTTGAGCAAGGAGTCCAATTCTCGAAGGTTCGTGTTCTGTCGGGCATGGTTGCCCTGGGCGGTGATCACTAGACGTAACGGCGCCTCGCCCTTGTCGGCGGTCATCGGCACCAGCGCGTTGTCGTAGAACTGCTGATTGCAGAACTGGATGATCCTAGGGTGGCAGCGGTAGTGCTCTTTTAGTAGGGTCCTAGGCAGCGTCTCCCTGAACACCTTGATGCACGAATCGAGCAGGCTATATCGCTCGCAGTCGTAGGCCTCGTCAGGCGCGGGTAGGCCCAGTTTTACCGGAATGTGCGCCAACTGGCGGTTGTCGCCGACAACGATTAAGTTCTTCGCGCAGCCCAGTGGCAAGATGCCTGGCACGATGTCCTGCAGTGAGGCCTCGTCAATGATCACGTAGTCGAGGATCGTTCCGGGCGCTATCGAATTGACGATGGAATGCGTGCCGCTGCCCAGGATAGGGAAGCGCTTCAAGAAGGAATCGAACTGTTGTCGGTACGTCTTGGCGTCGAAGTTGTTCGATGGCTGAGGCAGGCTGTGCAGCTGCTGCTTCAGATGGCGCATCGACGAGGTTTTCAATTCATCCAGCATGGCGCTGAAATTGCCCCGCGCCAGCGATTCGCGACATGCCTGTAACTCCGCACTTTTAGCCTGCACCGCTTTCTCGTAATAGTGCATCTGCAAGCCATGAAACAGGGCCAGCCGTGCGTCGCCCTCGGCAAGCGGTTTGGTGCGGACAATCCGGAAGTTAAACAGCAGCTCGACCCGGTCTTTTAGGCGGATGCGCTGCTCGCCGAGGTGGTTCAGGTAGGCCATCAGGTCGGTCGTCTTCCGTGGGCTCAATCCGTACCGTGTCAGCGAGACGGGAGACTGAACGCCATTGTCTGCCTGCCACTGCTGCAGATAGCGCTGCTCGATGATCAACTCATCAAGTTCGATCTGTAATTGCGCCGCCCGGTTGTAGTCGTGCAAATGCTGCTTCAGGCGAGCGAGTAACGCTTGGATCTCTTCCAGCGTTGGCGTCGGTTCTGGGTCGCTGGAAGGCCAGGCTGGCAGGGCAGCGAAAAAATCCTCGCGGTTCTCCTGCTTGCCGAGTTTGGCGAACAGATAGCCTAGGCCGCACTTATCCAGCTTCTCGTAGACGTTCTCCACCGCTGCATTGTTGTTGGACAGCACCGCCACCGTTTGCCCACGCAGCAGGATATTGGCAATTATGTTGAGGATAGTCTGGGTCTTACCCGTTCCTGGCGGACCCTCGATCATGCTGACCTGCGCGCGAAATGCCTGTTCCACCGCTGCAAGCTGGCTCTCGTTCAATCCGAACGGATAGATCAGTCCCTGGCTCGACGGCAGTACGCTATTGCGCCCCGTACAGTAGGCCTGTAACGCGGTGTTGGCGCTGGCGGGCAGTCGTCCTAGCTGGCGCACGACATTGGCGGCGATGTCGCGGTCGTTCTTCGACGCCGCACTTTCTTGCCGAGCATTAGCCACCGCAGTGAAATAGCGAAAGACCGGCGTTTCTTTCATCGTCGTCGGCATAACAAAGCTGATGCCATCCATTTTGAAGACGTAGGGTTTGTCGGCGTCTTGATAATGCACGACGGCATAACGCTCGCCGTAGATGGTCGCCTTGACAATGGGAGTGACGATCTTGCTGCCAGGCTTGCTCAGAAGCATCTCGCCCAGATCGCGGGTAGGGGTAATACTGCAAACGCTAAGCGGACGCGTATAGCTTTTCTTGGAGGGGAAATAGCACCTCAGCTGCAGGGCGGCATACTTGTCGTCCCAGTAGATCGCCCAATCGCTGATCTGTGAGGTCCTGTCTTCGCCATCCACCCAGATCGACACCATGCATCTCTTTCCCTGTACGCATAATTTTCGCCGCGTCTTCACCTGAGCAGTGGTGACCGGCATTGTTCAAACCAGAGCGCTATAGTGCCAGTGTCTTTTCCATCGCCGATAGACGTAGGCGAGTCTGATGCTTGCGCAAGACCCGCACGCATGAAAAATCTGCGATTAGCTCTTGAACCTCTGCCGGGCGTTCGTAACGGCGCTAGACGTCCTTCTATCTTATTGGGCGGCTGCTTCCGTTTTTGTTTGGACTCTTCTTACAGTGCTGAGCGTGGCGTGGCGATGTACGGCTCTGGCGTTAACCTGCCCTGAAATAAAAAACCGCCCCGAAGGGCGGTTTTTCAGTACTGAACGCTAGCGTCAGACTTCGACGGCGGCGATGCGGGCTTTCTCGGCGCTTTCACGGAATTCGGCGATCTGGTCGAAGCTCAGGTAGCGGTAGACGTCCGCGGCCATGCTGTCGATGCTCTTCGCGTATTCCATGTACTCCTCGACGGTGGGCAGCTTGCCCAGGATCGAGGCCACCGCCGCCAGTTCCGCCGACGCCAGGTAGACGTTGGCACCGTCGCCCAGGCGGTTGGGGAAGTTGCGGGTGGAGGTGGAGACCACGGTGGCGTTGGCGGCTACCCGTGCCTGGTTGCCCATGCACAGCGAGCAGCCCGGCATTTCCATGCGCGCGCCGGCCTTGCCGTAGATGCCGTAGTAGCCTTCCTCGGTCAGCTGGTGCTGGTCCATCTTGGTCGGCGGCGACAGCCACAGGCGGGTCGGAATCGAGCCCTTAACCTTGTCCAGCAGCTTGCCGGCCGCGCGGAAGTGACCGATGTTGGTCATGCAGGAACCGATGAACACCTCGTCGATCTTGTCGCCGGCCACCTGGGACAGCAGGCGCGCGTCGTCCGGATCGTTCGGGGCGCACAGCACCGGCTCGGTGACTTCGGCCAGGTCGATCTCGATGACTTCGCTGTATTCGGCGTCGGCATCGGCGGCCAGCAGTTGCGGATCGGCGATCCAGGCTTCCATGGCGCGCGCACGGCGCTCCAGGGTACGAGGATCACCGTAGCCTTCCTCGATCATCCAGCGCAGCAGGGTGATGTTGGACTGCAGGTACTCGGTGATGGACTCGGGTGACAGCTTGATGGTGCAACCGGCGGCGGAACGCTCGGCGGAGGCATCGGACAGCTCGAACGCCTGCTCCACGGTCAAGTCTTCCAGGCCTTCGATCTCGAGGATGCGGCCGGAGAAGATGTTCTTCTTGCCCTTCTTCTCGACGGTCAGCAGGCCCTTCTGGATGGCGTAGTAGGGGATGGCGTGCACCAGGTCACGCAGGGTGATCCCGGGCTGCATCTTGCCCTTGAAGCGCACCAGCACCGACTCCGGCATGTCCAGCGGCATGACGCCAGTGGCAGCGGCGAAGGCCACCAGGCCGGAACCGGCCGGGAAGGAGATACCGATGGGGAAGCGGGTGTGGGAGTCGCCACCGGTGCCGACGGTGTCGGGCAGCAGCATGCGGTTCAGCCAGCTGTGGATGATACCGTCGCCAGGACGCAGGGAGACGCCGCCACGAGTACGGATGAAATCCGGCAGGGTGTGGTGGGTCTTGACGTCGATGGGCTTGGGATAGGCCGCGGTGTGGCAGAAGGACTGCATCACCAGGTCGGCGGAGAAGCCCAGGCAAGCCAGGTCCTTCAGCTCGTCGCGGGTCATCGGACCCGTGGTGTCCTGGGAACCGACGGTGGTCATCTTTGGCTCGCAGTAGGTGCCGGGACGCACGCCCTCGACGCCACAGGCCTTGCCGACCATCTTCTGCGCCAGGGTGTAGCCCTTGCTGCTCTCGGCCGGCTGGTCCGGCTTGTTGAACAGGTCGGACGGGCCCATGCCCAGTTCGGCACGCGCCTTCTCGGTCAGGCCACGGCCGACGATCAGCGGGATACGGCCGCCGGCGCGGACTTCGTCCAGCAGCACGGGGGTTTTGAGTTCGAAGGTGGCGAGCACCTCGTCGCTGCCGTGGCGGGTGACCTTGCCGGCCTTCGGATAGACGTCGATGACGTCACCCATTTCCAGGGCGGACACGTCGAATTCGATCGGCAGGGCGCCGGCGTCTTCCATGGTGTTGTAGAAAATCGGGGCGATCTTGGAGCCGAAGCAGAAACCACCGGCGCGCTTGTTCGGCACGTAGGGGATGTCGTCGCCGAAGAACCACAGCACCGAGTTGGTGGCGGATTTCCGAGAAGAACCGGTACCGACCACGTCACCGACGTAGGCGACCGGGAAGCCCTTGGCACGGACTTCCTCGATCTGCTTCAGCGGGCCGATGCTGCCTTGCTGCTCGGGGACGATGCCGTCGCGGGCCATTTTCAGCATGGCCAGGGCGTGCAGCGGGATGTCCGGACGCGACCAGGCGTCAGGGGCAGGGGAGAGGTCGTCGGTGTTGGTCTCGCCAGGCACCTTGAACACGGTCAGGGTGTACTTCTCGGCGATTTCCGGACGCTTCCTGTACCACTCGCCCTCGGCCCAGGATTGCAGCACGGCCTTGGCGTGGGCGTTACCGGCCTTGGCCTTCTCGGCCACGTCGTGGAAGGCATCGAACATCAGCAGGGTATGCTTGAGTTGCTCGGCGGCCACGGCGCCCAGCTCGGCGTCGTCCAGCAGTTCCACCAGGGTGGCGATGTTGTAACCGCCCTGCATGGTGCCCAGCAGCTCGGTGGCGCGCTGCTTGGAGATCAGCGGGGACTGGGCTTCGCCCTTGGCGACGGCGGAGAGGAAACCGGCCTTGACGTAGGCGGCTTCGTCGACGCCCGGCGGCACGCGATTGGTGATGAGATCGACGAGGAATTCTTCTTCGCCGGCGGGGGGATTCTTCAGCAGTTCGACCAGACCGGCCGTTTGCTCGGCGTTCAGCGGCTGGGGCACGATGCCCTGGGCGGCACGCTCTTCTACGTGTTTACGATAGGCTTCAAGCACAGGTTGACCCTCATCAGTGGTCCAATATGGTGTCCGGGGGCTGACGCCCCGAAATCAGTCTGGACGGCCGCGACAGCCAGGCTGCAGGCAGGGCCGGTAACGTTCCGGACGGACTCCGCTAGAAGCTGTTTTCAAAGTTTTACGCCGGCTGCTGGGAAGCTGACCGGACAGCTGGGCGGTTGATGAGGCCGCCGCTGGCCGGACACCGGATACTGTGCTCGTGACGCTTTGAAAACAGCTTCGTATCGGACATTGCGCCTATAAGGCTGCCTAATTCTACGCCAACCTTCTGGCGAAGTTAAGCGTGGCGTTGTCGCATCCCCGAGGTGCGGTCTTGGCGCTTCGCTGCACCTCGGGCTGTCCTGCAGCGTCTGCAGCCCGACGCGCTCGACGTGCTTAGAAACTGGTCACGATCTCGCGAGCTAGAGCCAAACAAGGCGCAACGACCAACGGGAGTAACAGCCAACGGCTGGCCCGTAGGGTGAGCGCCAGCGAATCAAAGGGCTGAGGAAGCGGATCGTACCCGCGCTCGGGTTTACGAGTGGTAAATGAGCATTCCGAAGGGCTTTTCAACGCCGTTTGGCCGACGCGCAGCAGATCGTGAACAGGTTCTTAGCGGCCGAGGTGGGCGAAGCGGCCGGTGAAGGGCTTGCCGATGGGGTACGCCAGGTCGCCATGCTTGCTGGTGCCCAGGCCCAGGTCGACCAGGGACTCGGCCAGCTTGACCGCGGCGCTGACGCCTTCGACCACCGGAACGCCGATGGCCTCGCTCAGGGCCTCGCGCAGATCGGCCATGCCGCCGCAGCCAAGCACGATGGCGCCAGCGCCTTCTTCATCACGCGCCCGCCGGCCTTCGGCGGCGATCAGCTCGATCAGGCTGTCGTCGGCGGCTTCCAGGGCCAGCACCGGCAGGTCGATGCAGCGTACCGAGGTGCACAGCTCGGCGAAGCCGTAACGCTGCAGCAGGTGCTCGGCGATGATGCGGGTGCGGGTGAGGGTGGTCACCACGGCGAAGCGGGTGGCCAGCAGGCTGGCCAGGTGGAAGCCGGCCTCGGCGATGCCCAGCACCGGCCCCTTGGCCATTTCCCGGGCAGCGAGCAGGCCTGGATCGCCGAAGCAGGCGATGACATGGGCCGCGCAACCTGCCTCGACGCCCTTGCGCATTTCCTCGATTACCCCGACCGCGGCCACCGCCTCGTCGTAATGACTCTCGATGGAGACGGGGCCGGCGTCCGGGTTGCTCGCCAGGATGGACGTGCCCGGACGGGCCACCGCCTGGGCGGCACGACCGATCTTGGCGGTCATGGCGGCACTGGTGTTGGGGTTGATGACCTGGATCTGCATGGCGTGCCTCAACTGCGTTTGAAGATGCTGCGGAAGTCCGGCTCGGCCGCGGCGGGCCGGTCGATATGAAGGGATTCGCGGATCAGGCGGAGGTGCTGCGCCATCCAGTCGCCGGCGGCGACGCCGTCGCCTCGTGCGAGCAGATCCAGCAGATCGCCGTGCTGGCCGCAGTCGCAGCCCAGGCTGTGGCGTGAGCCATAGATGGCGATGAGCAGCGACGAGCGGCTGGCCAACTGGGCGACCTGCTCTGTGAGCACTTGGTTATCGGCCAGTGCCGCCAGTTCGACATGGAAACGGGCGGACAGCTGGATCGCCAGGCTGTGGCGCCCGCCATGTTGTGCCTCGTGCTCCTCGACGCAGAGCTGCCGCAGGGGCGTCAACTGAGCCGCGTCGACGCGGGCGGCGACCAGGGGCATCAGCGCCGGCTCGATCAGCTGGCGCGCGGCGAGGATGTCCTGGGCTTCCTTGGCGCTGGGCTGGGCGACCTGGGCGCCGCGGTTGGCGCGCAGGGTGACCAGGCGTTCCAGGGCCAGGCGCTGGAGTACCTTGCGGATGCCGGTGCGGCTGATGCCGAAGGTTTCCGCCAGGGTGTCTTCCGGCAGCCGGGTACCCGGCGCCAGGCGATGTTCGACGATGGCCTCGAGGATGTCCTGATAGATCCGCTCGTCCCGCGGAGAGGCGGCAACGGCGAGTGGCGAGGGTACTGCACTCATGGGCGTGCTCCAGCGATTTGCCTGAATTGTATACAGGATTTGGATCCGCGACGATGAGCAAAAGCGCGAGCGGTTGTGCGCCAAGGTAGCGCTCCGCTGGTACTGAATGCCCCAGTTGAGTGCGATGCTAGCGCGCTATTCAGCAGTGTCTTGGCGCACTTCCTGACAAGTTTTCTGTGTCCGACCAGCCAGTTAGCCCGTTTTGACGCCAGCTGGCACGGTCTCTGCCTTGTGGATTGTATACAAAATCAAACAGGCGCCGTATGCAGGTGCCTGCCCATCACGGAGGCGGCGATCCATGACCCAGCAGATTCCCCCGGGCTACAGCCCACGTCTATACAACGAAGACCTCGGCCCGGTAGCGCAGAAATGGAGCTGGTACAACATCTTCGCCTTCTGGATGAGCGATGTGCACAGCGTCGGCGGCTACGTCTTCGCCGCCAGCCTGTTCGCCCTGGGCCTGGCCAGCTGGCAGGTGCTGATCGCCCTGCTGGTGGGTATCTGCATCATCCAGGTGATCGCCAATCTGGTCGCCCGACCCAGTCAGCAGGCGGCGGTGCCCTATCCGGTGATCTGCCGGCTGGCCTTCGGCGTCTTCGGTGCGAATATCCCGGCGGTGATCCGCGGCCTGATCGCCGTGGCCTGGTACGGTATCCAGACCTACCTCGCGTCCAGCGCCCTGGTCATCGTGGTGCTCAGGTTCTTCCCGGCCCTGGCCGTCTATGGCGACACCAACTTCCTCGGACTCTCCTATCTCGGCTGGATGGGCTTCCTAACCCTCTGGGTGCTGCAGGGCTGCGTATTCTGGGCCGGCATGGAATCCATCCGCCGCTTCATCGACTGGGCTGGCCCTGCCGTCTACGCGGTGATGTTCGTGCTCGCCGCCTGGATCGTCTGGCGCGCCGGTTGGAGCAACATCAGCTTCACCCTGGCGGAAAAGCAGCTGAGCGGCTGGGCCGCTTTCGGCCAGGTGATCATGGCCATCGCCTTGGTGGTGTCCTATTTCTCCGGACCCACGCTCAACTTCGGTGACTTCAGCCGCTACTGCCGTTCCATGCAGGACGTCCGGCGTGGCAACTTCTGGGGGCTGCCGATCAACTTCCTGGCCTTCTCCCTGGTCACCGTGGTGATCGTTTCCGGCACCCTGCCGGTGTTCGGCGAGATGATCCACGACCCCATCGCCACCGTCGCGCGCATCGACAACACCACCGCGGTGCTGCTCGGCGCCTTCACCTTCGTCACCGCCACCATCGGCATCAACATCGTCGCCAACTTCGTCTCGCCGGCCTTCGACTTCGCCAATGTGGCGCCGAGCAAGATCAGCTGGCGCGCCGGCGGCATGATCGCCGCGGTCGCCTCCATCTTCATCACACCCTGGAACCTGTTCAACAATCCCGAGGTGATCCACTACACCCTGGACGTACTGGCGGCCTGCATCGGCCCGCTGTTCGGTATCCTGCTGGTGGACTACTACCTGCTGCGCAAGGGCCAGATCGACGTCGATGCCCTGTTCGACGACACCCCCAGCGGTGCCTACTGGTACAGCGGCGGCGTCAACTGGGTGGCAGTTCAGGCACTGGTCGCCGCGGCCCTGATCGGCCTGTGCTTCACCTTCGTGCCCTGGTTCAAGCCGATCGCCAACTTCGCCTGGTTCACCGGTTGCTTCCTGGGCGGGCTGTTCTTCTATGCCTTGAGCCGCCGCAGCGCCAGTCCGCTGCCGGCCGGTGGCGCCACTGCCGTGTGATGGATCCGCCGATCGCCAGCGGCCGGAGCGGGCTACCTGCTCCGGCCGCTGGCGTTTCGGCTAGACTAGGCGTTTTGCTCCAAGGCGCTTCACCCATGTCCGCTCCTGTCATCAAGACGCCCTGCGTCGGCCTGTGCTCGACGATGTTCGGCGATCACGTCTGCCGTGGCTGCAAGAGATTCCACCACGAGGTGGTGAACTGGAATCTCTATAGCGAAGAGGAGCGCCTGGCCGTCTGGGCGCGCCTGGAGCTCTTGCTGGTGCAGGTGGTGTCGGCCAAGGTGGACGTCTTCGATGCCGAGTTGCTGCGCCAGCAACTGCAGCAACGCAGCATCCGCTTCCGGCCGGATCAGTCGGAATATTGCTGGGCCTATCAGTTACTGGCCCGCGGTGCACGCCATATCCAGCAACTGGACGCCTACGGCCTGCGCCTGCTGCCGGAGTTTCGCGAACGCCCCCTGGCCGAGTTGCGCGATGCCATCGACCGGGAATTCTTCCTGCTGTCCGAGGCCCATTACGACCGCTACATCGCCCCGCGCTTCTTGCTCGCAGGGGTCGACAGCCGCGTCTGAACGTCAGCAGCCAGGGGGCGCTGCCCAGGCGTGCGCCTTTCTCTATAATGCGCGGCTTTTGCACGGGATTACGCTGATGTCCTTGCCCGAGATGAACGACTTCCTCGGCTGCCGCACGCCGGATGCCTGGGTGGAGGCCGCGCTACAGGACCTGCCGACGCTGCTGCAGGACCACGCCAACAACGAGAAGAAGGCCGCCGGCGCCGCCTTCCATTATCTGTTCACCTATTCCAACCGCGCCGAGTTGTCCTGGAAGATGTCACGCATCGCCCGCGAGGAGTTGCGGCATTTCGAGCAGGTGCTGCAGATCATGAAGCGCCGCGGCATCGAGCATCGCAATGTCAGCTCGGCGCGCTATGCCGGCGCCCTGCGCAAGCTCTGCCGCAACCACGAGCCGCTGAAGCTGACCGACAGTCTGGTGATCGGCGCCTTCATCGAATGCCGTTCCTGCGAGCGCTTCGGGGCCGTGGCACCCCATCTGGACGAGGAGCTGGGCAAGTTCTACAGCGGCCTGCTGGCCTCCGAGGCGCGTCACTTCCAGGACTATCTCAAGCTGGCCTACCTCTATGGGGAGCGCGACGACGTCGACGCCAAGATCGCCGAGGTGCGCGCCCTGGAGGTGGAGCTGATCACCTCGGGCGACCGCGAGATGAGATTTCACAGCGGTATCCCATCCGCGGCCTGACCCCCTTACTTGCAGGCCTTGGTCTCGCCGACGTAGGGGTTGCCGCGACCCATGATGCAGGCCAGTCGCTGGTTGCGCTGGCGCTCCCAGGCTTCCGGCGGATATTGCTTGGTCCAGGCGGTGTAGAGCTGGCGATCCTGCTTCGAAAGGCGCAGGCCGTAGCGGTCGCTCATATAGAAGTAGGTCCGGGCGACCATGCCGCGGATTTCCGGGCGTGGCATGGCGGTCTTGGCCTTGAAGTCCACCACCATCTGGCAGGCGCCGTACTGGGTCGGCTTCTGCGGCAGCCAGCCGAAGGCGAAGTTGCTGCGATCGCCATTCACCTCGCCGACCACTGGCACCAGGTTGAAGAGATCGGCTTCGGCCTTCTGGTACACCGGGTCGTGGGCGGTGCAATTCTTGCGGCCGCCTTTCTGCCAGCACTGGCGCTGGTGGCCGATCACCCAGGCGGGCACGATGTGTTCCCATTCGATGCGACTGGCGCGCTGGGCGCTCTTGCGCGGGACGTAGCCGCAGCTCCTGAGATCCACGGTCTTGCCGCTGTAGTGGCAACCGCAGTAGAAGTCCACCCCCTGCTGGGCATAGACCTTGGCCGCGACCTGCTTGGCTTCGCTGAAGGTGCGGGGCGGTTGGGGCGTGGCCAGGACGCTGAGGGACGCCAGGGTCAGGCTGAGCAGCAGGGCGGGGCGCAACGACATGGAGAATCCGTCCGAAAAAGCGCGGATACTACCGGCCCGCACGGGGGCGCGGTGTGACTGGGTTCACCGGAATCCGTCGCGACCCGGAGCCGCCGCTGGCGCGGAACAGATTCGATATCAATGACTTAGAGGTAAGGCATGGCAGCCTGGGACATCTTCTGCACGGTAGTGGACAACTATGGCGACGCGGGTATCACCTGGCGGCTGGCCCATCAGTTGGTCGCCGAGCATGGGCAGCAGGTGCGCCTGTGGATCGACGATCTCTATCCGTTGGCACGTATCCAGCCGGGAGTGGATGGCACCGCCGAGCAGCAATGGCATCGTGGCGTCGAGGTACGGCTCTGGCGCTCTGGCAGGATGGAGACTGAGCCGGGCGACGTGGTGGTGGAAGCCTTCGCCTGCCAGGTGCCGGAAGACTTCGTCGCGGCCATGGCGCGACGCGCCGTGCGTCCGCTCTGGCTCAATCTGGAATACCTGAGTGCAGAGGAGTGGATCGAAGGCTGCCATGCCTTGCCTTCGCTACAGCCCACCGGGTTGAACAAGTATTTCTTCTTTCCTGGCTTCACGCCCAAGGTGGGAGGTCTGCTGCGGGAGCAAGCTCTGCTCGCCCAGCGGGACGAATTCCTGGCGACTGCCCAGACGCGTACCGATTTTCTCGCTGGGCTGGGCGTTCAGCGCCAGCCCGGCGAGCGCCTGTTCTCGCTGTTCGCCTACGAGAACCCGGCGTTGATCGACTGGCTGGATGCCCTCAGCGCAAGCGACCAGCCTACCTGCCTGCTGGTGCCCGAGGGGCGGGTACTGGCGAACGTCGCCGCCTGGCTCGGGGTCGACTGGCTCAAGGCCGGCGACAGCCATCGCCGCGGTGCCCTGCGGGTCCAGGTACTGCCCTTCGTCTCCCAGCAGGATTACGATCGGCTGCTCTGGTGTTGTGACTTCAACGCCATTCGTGGCGAAGACTCCTTCGTCCGCGCGCAATGGGCCGCCCACCCGTTCGTCTGGCACATCTATCCGCAGGAAGAAGACGCCCATTTCGTCAAACTCGAAGCCTTTCTCGCGCGCTACATCGAGACGGCTGCACCCTCGCTGGCCCAGGCTGTCATCGGCTTCTGGCTGGCCTGGAACGGTCGCGGCGACCTGGCGGCGGCCTGGGCCGCGCTCGACGTTCAGGTCGCGGATTGGCGCCGTCTGGCCTGGGATTGGAGCGAACGGATGGCCTCCCATAGCGATCTTGCCGCCAGCCTGGTGCATTTCCATACAGATTGGCTATCATATGGCGCCTCGAAATCCCGTTCTTCCATCCATACGGATTACCGCATGAAAACCGCACAAGAGTTCCGTGCCGGCCAAGTGGCCATGATCGACAACGCTCCCTGGGTCATCCAGAAAGCTGAATACAACAAGTCCGGCCGTAACGCTGCAGTGGTCAAGATGAAGCTGAAGAGCCTGCTCTCCGGCAGCGCGACCGAAACCGTCTTCCGCGCCGATGACAAGCTCGAGCCGGTCATCCTGGATCGCAAGGAAGTCACCTATTCCTACTTCGCCGATCCGCTGTATGTCTTCGTCGACGCCGACTATAACCAGTACGAAGTCGAGAAAGACGACCTGGGCGAAGCCATCGCCTTCATCGAAGACGGCATGACTGACGTCTGCGAAGCGGTGTTCTACAACGATCGCGTCATCTCTATCGAGCTGCCGACCACCATCGTGCGCCAGATCGCCTACACCGAGCCGGCCGTCCGCGGCGATACCTCGGGCAAGGTCATGAAGACCGCTCGCCTGAACAACGGCTACGAGCTGAAGGTGTCCGAGTTCTGCGATATCGGTGACCACATCGAGATCGACACCCGCACCAATGAGTACAAGTCGCGCGCCAAGGTCTAAGAACCTATCCAAAGTCTGCTGCGCGTCGGCCAAACGGCGTTGAAAATGGTTTCGGAATGCTCATTTACTACTCGTAAACTCCGCTTCCTCAACCATTTTCGCCTTGTTTGGCTCTAGCTCGCGAGACTTTGAACAGGCTCTAATCCAGGCGTCTCGATGAAAAGCCCGGCTCGCCGGGCTTTTTGCTGTCTGGGTGCCCGCCGGCCCCGACTGCTGTTTCGCATTCCCTTCGCTTCTGGATAGTGCCGCCGTGGAATCGCTGTTTACGCTGTTGATGGATGTCGTCCTCGGGGCGGTGCTGGGTGTCGTGGGTGGCCTGTTCGGCATAGGTGGCGGCTTGATCGCCATTCCAGTGCTGGCGCTGCTGTTCGGCCTCGACCAGCAACTGGCCCAGGGCACCGCCCTGGTGATGGTGGTGCCCAACGTGCTGCTGTCGGTCTACAAGTACAACCAGCGCAATCGCATCGATTGGCAACGTGCCAGCCTGCTGGCCGCCGCCGGCATGCTCTCGGCGCTGGCAGGGACCGCTCTGGCGGTATCCCTGGATGCGCACTCGATGCGCCATGGCTTCATCGGCTTCCTGCTGCTGCTGGTGCTCTACAACCTCTGGCAACTCTATCGTCGCGGCCAGCCGCCGCTCACCACGCCCAGCCGTACCGGGCTGGGAATACTGGGGCTGGTGGCCGGTTTGGTTGGCGGGCTGTTCGGCGTGGGCGGCGCGGTGATCGCCACGCCGATCCTGGCGGGGGTGATGGGGCTGACCCAGGTCGCCGCCCAGGGCATGTCCCTGGCCATGGCCCTGCCCACCACCGGCGTCACCCTGGCCAGCTATGCCTGGCATGGCGAAGTGGATTGGCAGGTCGGCATCCCCCTGGCCATTGGCGGCTTGCTCAGCGTGAGCTGGGGCGTGCGCCTGGCCCACCAACTGCCCGAACGCCTGTTGCGTCTGCTGTTCTGCGGTTTTCTGCTGCTTTGCGCGGTACTGCTGGCACTGCGCTGATTATTGGCGAAAGCCCTCGGCGATGTGCTCGGCGAGGGTATCGATGATCGGCGAGGCGCTACGCGGACTGCGTAGCAGTTCAATGGAGCAGGAAGGCAGGTCGGGCATGCCGTCCGCTTCCCCCAGCCGCCGCAATTCGTTCGGCAGCAGGCTTTCCAGCTGGGCAGTGACCGCCAGGCCGGCCTTGACGATGCCGAGCAGGGCGGCAAGGCTCGGGCTGCTGTAGGCCAGGCGATAGCCGCGCCCGCGATTGTCCAGCGCGCGGCGCGCCCAGTCGCTGAGGAAGCAGGAGGTATTGAACATCGCCAGCGGCAGCGGATCGCGCTGGTGCACGTCGAAGCCGGGCGCCTCCGCCCAGACGAAGCGTTCCCGTCGCAGCGGCAGGCCGATCTCGTTGCCTGGCTCGCGGGTGACGATGGTCAGGTCCAGATCCTGGCGTTGCAACAGGCCGACACTGGGCTCGCAATGCACGTCCACCTGCACCAGCGGATAGGCCTTGGCAAAGCCCGCCAGGATGCCCGGAATGAACCTCATGACGTAGTCGTCGGGCGTGCCTATGCGAACTGTCCCCACCATGTGCGGCTCGCGCAGGGTGGTCATCACCTCACCGTGCAGCTTGAGGATGCGCCGCGCATAGCCCAGCAGGATCTGGCCTTCCGCGGTCAGCCGTACCTGGCGCCCGTCGCGCTCGAACAGCCGACGTTGCAGCACGTCCTCCTCCAGCTTGCGCATCTGCATGCTGACCGCCGACTGGGTGCGGTTGACGATTTCCGCTGCCCGGGTGAAGCCGCCATGTTCCGCGATGGCGACGAAGGTGCGCAGCAGATCCGAGTCTATGCTGGGATAATTCATTTCATCATCCAGGTGAATGCATCGCATAAGAAAGATTCGTTGGATTGATGTTAAGCGGAATCGGAGACTGGAGCCATAGCCCTCAATGAAGGAGAGTGTCATGGCTCAGCTCGCATCTCGTCGCGTTTCCTCCGTTTGCCTGGCAGCGTCGTCGGGTGCCCTCGGTCGTTTGCATCAGGCGTTTGCCTGGCTACAGCAAGTGCTGGAAGTCTCTCGTCAGCGCCGTGCTCTGTACCGTTTGGATGACACCGCCCTGAGCGACCTTGGCTTGAGTCGTGCCGATGCCTGGCAAGAGGCCGACAAGCCGTTCTGGCAGCAGCCGCTGGATGAGGGTGGCCGCCGATCCTGCTAGGGTGAGGGCTCACCTTCTTTCTATCGGGAGTGCGGATGGATAGCCTTTCCCTGCGTGAGGCCCGGCGTCTGGCCTTGCGCGCTCAGGGCTTCGGTAGCCCAGCCAAGGGCGGCGCGGGCGTGGCCGCTCTGTATCGCCAGGCCGCGCGCCTGGGAGTACTGCAAATCGACTCGGTCAATGCCCTGGTGCGCTCCCACTATCTGCCGCTGTTCAGTCGGCTGGGACGCTATGAGTTCAGCGACTTCGACGCCCTGGCCTGGGGCCAGGGTCGCTCACGCCAGCTCTATGAATGCTGGGCCCATGAGGCCTCGCTGGTGCCTGCGGAGGTCTGGACCGAATTGCGCTGGCGCCGGGAGCTGGCGCGGCAGGGCGTAGGGATCTATCGGCAGTTGGCCCGCTTCGCGGTCGAGCAGCCCCAGGTGGTGGCCCAGACGCTCGAGGCCGTGGTGCAGCGCGGCCCATTGGGCGCCGGCAGCCTGGCGAAGCGCGCCGACAAGGCCGGGCCTTGGTGGGACTGGAGTCCGACCAAGCTGGCACTGGAATGGCTGTTCGCTGCGGGTGAGGTCACGGTGGCCGGTCGCCGCGGTTTCGAACGACTCTACGATCTGCCTGAGCGAGTCCTGCCAGCGACCATCCTGGCGGCCCCGGTGCCGACACCGGCCGCGGCACGGCGGGCACTGCTGCTGCGCAGTGCGCGGGCGTTGGGCGTGGCGACCGAGATTCAGTTGCGCGACTATTTTCGTCTCAGTCCCGCCGAAGCCCGCCAAGGCATCGCCGAATTGCGCGAGGAGGGCAGTCTGCAGCCGATCCAGGTGCAGGGCTGGTCCAAGCTCGCCTACGTCGCGGACACCCCGAATCCAGGGCGACCGGTACGCGCGGTGGCGCTGTTGTCGCCTTTCGACTCCCTGGTCTGGGAGCGCGGACGCACCGAACAACTGTTCGACTTCCGCTACCGGCTCGAGCTCTACACGCCAGCGCCCAAGCGGGTCTATGGCTACTACGTGCTGCCCTTTCTCTATCGGGAGCGCCTGGCGGCACGGGTGGACTTGCGCGCCGAGCGGGCGCAGTCGCGGTTGGCGGTGCATGCTGTGCATCTGGAGTCGGCGGGGCTGGACGAGGAGGGGCGGGAGGCCTTGGCCGGGCAGTTGCGCGAGCTGGCCGACTGGCTGGGGCTTGCCGAGGTGCAATTGCACGGGCCGGCCAGCGTTCTGCAAGAGGCGCTGGCGCGCCGCTAGGTGGTCGCCGCGCACGGCGACCACCTAAAGCTACTCAGCGGCGGATGCCCTTGAGCGTCTCGGCGATCATGAAGGCCAGCTCCAGGGACTGGTCGGCGTTCAGGCGCGGGTCGCAGTGGGTGTGGTAGCGGTCGGAGAGGGCGTCTTCGGTGACTGGACGGGCGCCGCCGATGCACTCGGTGACGTTCTGGCCGGTCATCTCGATGTGTATGCCGCCGGCGTAGGTGCCTTCCGCCTTGTGTACGCCGAAGAACTCCTTGACCTCGCCCAGGACACTGGCGAAATCCCGGGTCTTGTAGCCGCTGGACGCCTTGATGGTGTTGCCGTGCATGGGGTCGGAACTCCACAGCACCTGGCGGCCTTCGCGCTCCACGGTCTGGATCAGCCGCGGCAGGTGATCGCCGACCTTGCCCACGCCCATGCGCACGATCAGGTTCAGGCGCCCCGGATCGTTTTCGGGGTTCAGGGTGTCTATCAGGCGGATCAGGTCTTCGCTGGTGGTGGAAGGGCCGACCTTGACGCCGATAGGGTTGTTGACTCCGCGCAGGAATTCGACATGGGCACCGTCCGGCTGGCGCGTGCGATCACCGATCCAGAGCATGTGCGCCGAGCAGTCGTACCAGTCGCCGGTCAGGCTGTCGCGGCGGACGAAGGCTTCCTCGTAGTTGAGCAGCAGCGCCTCATGGGCGGTGAAGAAGTTGGTTTCCTTGACCTGGGGCGCGGTGTCCAGGCCGCAGGCGCGCATGAACGCCAGGGTCTCGTCGATGCGGTCCGCCAGTTGGTGGTAACGGTCGGCCAGGGCCGAGTTGGCGATGAAGTCCAGGTTCCAGCGATGCACCTGGTGCAGGTCGGCGAAGCCACCCTGGGCGAAGGCGCGCAGCAGGTTGAGGGTCGCGGTGGACTGGTTGTAGGCCTGGATCAGGCGCTGCGGATCGGGGATGCGGCTGCCTTCGGTGAAGTCGATGCCGTTGACGATGTCGCCGCGGTAGGCCGGCAGGGCGATGCCGTCCTGGACTTCCTCGCCCGAGGAACGCGGCTTGGCGAACTGGCCGGCCATGCGACCGACCTTGACCACCGGACAGCCGGCAGCGAAGGTCATGACCACCGCCATCTGCAGCAGCACCTTGAAGGTGTCGCGAATCTTGCCGGCGGAGAATTCGAAGAAGCTTTCCGCGCAATCACCACCCTGCAACAGGAAGGCCCGACCCTGGGTGACCTCGGCGAACTGCCGGCGCAATTCGCGGGCTTCACCGGCGAACACCAGCGGTGGATAGCCGGCCAGGGTGCGCTCCACCTCGGCGAGGCGGGCTTGATCGGGGTATTCGGGCTGTTGCTGGATGGGCAGGCCTCTCCAGCTGGTAGGACTCCAGGGCGCGGACATGGCTCTCTCTGAAAGGGATCGACGAAGCCGGCCATGATAACCGAAGGAGCCGGCAACGCTCGATAGACTATGGCCATGGCGGCTACCATGGCGGTCAATAGAGGAGGGTGGTGATGACGGCTACGGAAGTCTTGCTGGAGGAGGTCGTTGATGCCCATGGGCGAATCCGGGTGGTCGAGGTCGGCCCCTATCGCTTCCTGGAGTTCGGCGAGGAGGTGGAGCAGAGCTGCGTCTTCACCCGGGACCCGGCCTGGCTGGAATACGACTATAACCGCGCCATGCTGCTGGGGGCGCTCTGCCATCCCGCGCCGCGGCGTGCGCTGTTCCTCGGCCTGGGCGCCGGTACCCTGACCCAAGCCTGTCTCAAGTGGTTGCCGCTGGAGGCAGTGGAAGCCCTGGAACTCCGCCCGGAGGTCCCGCGCCTGGCACGGCAGCACCTCGGGCTGGGCAACGATCCGCGGCTCGACATCCGCATCGGCGATGCCATGGAGTTGCTCGAGGCGGCGGCCCCGGCGGATCTGATCTTCGTCGACCTCTATACCGACGTGGGTCCTTCGAGTGCCCATCTGGCCTGGCGTTTCCTGGAAAACTGCCAGGCCAAGCTCCAGGCCGGCGGGTGGCTGGTGATCAATCAGTGGAGCACGAACGACGGCAAGCCACTGGGGGCGCCCTTGCTGCGCGGATTGTTCCGCCACCACTACTGGGAATGTCCGGTGATCGAAGGCAACGTCATTCTGCTGGTGCCGGCCAGTCTGGAGCAGGAGCTGGACGAGGCTGGGGTACGGGCGCGGGTACGTGACCTGACGCCGCAGGCAGGCTTCGATCTCGAGCCTTACCTGGACAGCCTGCGTGCAGCGACCTGATCGGATATCGGCTAACGTCCTCTGGAGAAATGTCCAGGGGTCGGGTATGATTCGCCCCGGTCTTTTTGACCTTCCGTTCAGGAACTGCATTTTCCCGGTCCGCCGCCATGGTCACACCGGTGTGCGTTCGCCCGACGGCGAACAATCCTAGACGCTTCACCCCTTTTTCATCCGCTATTTCGCAAAAAGCTCACACCTTGGCTGCCTGGGCGACTTCGGTCATTCGGATAAGCGCAGCTCTTGGCTTTGGGGTCTTTGCGAAGCACACGAGGCAAGACAATGACCCAGGACATCAGCAATTTCGCTGCGCTCAATCTCAATCCCGCCATCCTCGCCGCCATCAAGGCCGTTGGCTACGAAGAGCCGTCGCCCATCCAGTCGCAGTCCATCCCGGTGATCCTTGCCGGCCACGACATGATCGGCCAGGCGCAGACGGGTACCGGCAAGACCGCAGCTTTTGCTCTGCCGCTGCTCTCGCAGCTCGACCCGTCCCGTCGTGAACCCCAGATACTGGTGCTGGTTCCTACCCGGGAACTGGCTCTGCAGGTCGCTACCGCCTGCGAAACCTACTCCACCGAGATGCCCGGCGTTAAAGTCGTGGCCCTCTACGGCGGCGCGCCCATGGGCCCGCAGCTGAAGTCCCTGCGCATGGGTGCCCAGGTACTGGTCGCCACCCCCGGTCGGCTCTGCGACCACCTGCGTCGTGACGACAACCTGCTGGCCACCGTCCAGCACCTGGTGCTCGACGAAGCCGACGAGATGCTCAAGCTGGGCTTCATGGACGACCTCGAATTCATCTTCGAAGCCATGCCGGAATCCCGTCAGACCGTACTGTTCTCGGCCACCCTGCCGCCGTCGATCCGCGCCATCGCCGAGCGTCACCTGAAGGAACCGCAACACGTCCGCATCGCGGCCAAGACCCAGACCGTCGCTCGCATCGAGCAGGCGCACCTGATGGTCCACGCCGACCAGAAGCCGGCCTCGGTGCTGCGCCTGCTGGAAGTGGAGAACTTCGACGCCCTGATCGCCTTCGTCCGCACCAAGCAGGCGACCCTTGACCTGGCCGAGCTGCTGGAGCGCCAGGGCTATCGCGTCAGCGCCCTGAATGGCGACATGCCGCAGGCCCAGCGTGAGAAGACCATCGAATCGCTCAAGGATGGTTCCCTGGACATCGTGGTCGCCACCGACGTGGCCGCCCGTGGCCTGGACGTGGCGCGTATCACCCACGTCCTGAACGTCGACATGCCCTACGATCCCGAATCCTACGTCCACCGTATCGGCCGTACCGGCCGTGCCGGTCGCGAAGGCCGCGCCCTGCTGCTGGTGACTCCGCGTGAGCGCCGCATGCTGCAGGTCATCGAGCGCGTCACCGGTCAGCGCGTGGGTGAGATTCGCCTGCCCGACGCCGAAGCCGTGCTGGAAGCCCGTATCTCGCGCCTGGCTGATGGCGTGGGTTCGCTGCTGGCCGATGCCGATGCTACCCACGGCGCCCTGCGTCAGGAGTTGTGCGAGCGTCTGCAGTGCGATCCTTCGACCCTGGCTGCCGCGCTGCTGGCCAAGCTGACCGCTGGTCGTGCTCTCGACATCGAGTCGTTGCGCCGTGAGCAGCCGCTGACCCCCGGCTCTGGCCGTGGTGACCGTCCGCGTACCGAACGCGGCGATCGTCCTGAGCGTGGCGAGCGTGGTGAGCGTCCGGATCGCGGCGAGCGTCGCCCGATGCAGCCGCTGCCGGAAGGTCGCGTGCGCTGCCGTACCGCCCTGGGTGCGCGCGATGGCATCGCTGCCAAGAACCTGCTGGGCGCCATCATCAATGAAGGCGGCATGGATCGCGAGGCCATCGGCCGCATCCAGATCCGTGACTCCTTCAGCCTGGTGGAGCTGCCCGAGGAAGGCCTGGAGCGTTTGCTGACCAAGCTCAAGGACACCCGCGTAGCCGGCAAGGCCCTGCGCCTGCGTCGCTATCGCGAGGATTGATCCCCGCGTAATGAAAAAGCCCCGGATATCCGGGGCTTTTTTCTGCCTGCCAGAACAGCGGGACAGCTCTAGAAGATCACCTTGTCGCGCAGTTTTTCGGCGGCCAGTTGCAGGGCCTGGATGACCCGCTCCTTGTCGTAGTTCTGGATGTTGTTGGTATCCAGGTACATGGAGAAGCCGGGCAGCTCGTGTTCGACGTAGCTGGGAGAAGCGCCCAGGTCGCGGCGGAAATCCACCACCTGGTAGATCTGCACCGGTTTGCTGAAGCCCTTGACCGTGATCTGGCTCTTGTCGCGGCACATGATGGTGTCCTTGATCAGCGAATAGGTCTCGTGGCTGATCAGGATCTCGCCGGCGTCTGCGGCGTTTTCCAGGCGGCTGGCCAGGTTCACCTCGCGGCCGATGATGGTGTAGTCCATGCGCGTACTGGAGCCGAAGTTGCCCACCGTACAGTAGCCGGTGTTGAGGCCCATGCGGATTTCCAGCGGCTTGTTGATGCCCTGGCTGCGCCATTGCTGGCGCAGCACCTTCATGTGCTTGCGCATGGCGATGGCCATGGAGACCGCGGCCACCGCATCCTTCTTGGCGCCCTGGCTGTTGGCATCGCCGAAGAACACCATGACGCAATCGCCGACGAACTTGTCGATGGTGCCGCCATACTTCACGGCGATCTTCGACATCTCGTTGAGGTAGTTGTTGAGCATGTCGGTGAGGGCTTCGGCCTCGAGTTCCTCGGACAGCTCGGTGAAGCCCTTGATGTCGGAGAAGAACACCGTGAGCTTCTTGCGCTGGGTGCCCAGGGCGATGTGTTGCTTGCCGGTGAAGATGGATTCCCACACCTGGGGCGACAGGTACTTGGCCAGGTTGTGCGCCAGGATCGCCGATTTTTCCTGCTCGCGCTTGAGGTCGTCGTTGATCTGGATCAGGCGCTTGCGTTGCCGGTGCAGGAAGTAGGCGGTGCCCCAGAGGTGCAGCATGGTGCCCACCACGGCGGTGACGGCCACCAGCAGCGGACTGGTCAAGTCGACACCCTGGAAGAAGGTGGCACTGCCCAGTGCCGCGGCGCTGGTGGCGAACAGCAGGCAGAGCCCGAGCAGACGCGGACCGCCGCGCAGCATGCTGGTATAGCCGAGCATGATCAGCAGCATCAGGGTGGGCATCAGCGGGAAACGCAACACCACCGCGGCCATGCCGACGTGGATGGCATCAACGGCTGCGAGCAGGATGTCGGTCTGGGGGCCGCGGTCGCGCCTGAGCTTGAGGCTGATGGTCTGGGCCAGGTGCGGGTAGAGCAGGGCGTAGGGAATCAGCCACAGGCCGACGGCGTCGGCCTGGGTGTAGTAGCCGGCGGAAATGCTGGCGGCAGCGATCAGATAGGCGAATACCCGAGCGTAATAGACACCCAGGCTGTCACCGGAAGCAGCGAGGAACCGGTTGAGCGCAAACTTCATCTGACGGGTCCGTTTGGAGATAGGCGATAAGTCGGTACAACTCCGTTCGCGACGATGAAAGCGGCCGGGTTTTCGAACTGCAGCAATTTTAGCCGAGAGGCTCGAGCTCGGCCAAGGATGGCACCAAATCCCCTCGTATGACATCGAATTTCAAGGGGGCTCGGTGGGGTACACTGGGCCATTTCCACAGGAGTGACCCCATGGATGCCCTTGAAGCCCTTTGCAATCGTGCGTCGGTCGGCCGCCTCACCGAGCCCGGGCCTTCCGTCGAGCAGCTCGAGCTGCTCCTGCGCGCCGCGGATCGCGCGCCGGATCACAAGCTGTTGCGTCCCTGGCGACTGATCCTGGTGTCGGGCGAGGGGCGCGAACGCCTGGGCGAGCTCTATGCCGAGGCGCTGCTGCGACGCGAGCCCGGGACCGACACCGCGGCCCTGGACAAGGCCCGGCGCATGCCCTTGCGCGCGCCCCTGGTGATCGCCGTGGTCGCCTCTCCCCAGGAACATCCGAAGGTACCGCTGCAGGAGCAGGTCATCACTGCCGGCTGCGTCGCCCACGGGCTGGTCAATGCAGCCTTCGCCCTCGGCCTGGGCGCGGTCTGGCGCTCCGGCGAGTTCAGCTACGACCCCTGGGTGCTGCGAGGGCTGGGGCTGGCTGCGGAGGAGCAACTGGTGGGCTACATCTATCTGGGCACCCCAGAGGTGGCGCCGCGGGTGCCGGTGCCCAGGGATCTGGGGCAGCAGGTCAGCCATTGGCCAGCACCGGCCGTAGCGGCAGGATAACGCTGGCGACGAAACCGCCCTGCGGATGGTTGGCCAGGAGGAGGTCGCCGCCATGGCGCTGCACGCCACGGCGGGCGATGGCCAGGCCCAGGCCGTAGCCGTTGGCTTGCTGCTGATCCGCGCGAAAGAAGGGCTCGCCCAGGCGGGGTAGATCGTCGGCCCGGACGCCGGGACCGTGGTCGCGGACCTGGATGCGTACCTCGCCGGCAACGACCTCCGCCGAGATGACGATGGGTTGTGTCGGCGGGTTGAAGCGCAGGGCGTTGCGTAACAGGTTGTCCAGCGCGCGTTCCAGGACGTCGGGCCAGCCGTCCAGCTGCAGGGTGGGGGGCACGTCCAGTTCGACCCTTTGCTGGGGCGCCGTGAGCTGGGCGTCCTCGACCAGGCCGCTGAGCAGCGGGTGCAGCTCGACCTGCTCGGGCGGACCTGGATCGGCTTCCTGGCGGGCGAGGGCGAGGATCTCGCCGATCAGGGTTTCCAGGCGATCGCACTCCAGGGTCAGGCGCGGCCACATGTTGCCCAGGTCGTGTGGGTCCGAGCGTTCGGCCAGGGCCAGGGCGATGCGCAGTCGCGCCAAGGGCGAGCGCAGTTCGTGGGAGACGTCGCGCAGCAGCTGACGCTGGCTGTCGATCAGCCGCTGCAGGTGTGCGCCCATGCGATTGAAGTCGCTCGCCAGCACGCCCAGTTCGTCCTTGCGGCGGGCCAGGCGGGCGAGGGTGTCCTGCTGATAGGCCGTCTGGCCAAGATCATGGACGGCGCGGCGCAGGTGATTGAGCGGGCGGGTCAGGCTGAGCGTCAGCAACAGGCTGAACAGCGTCAGTACCAGGGTGGCGATGGCCAGGGTGCCGACCGGCCAGAACAGACTCTCACGGCGCCAGGCGCCCAGCTCCGGCGTGGGCAGGTGGTAGATGAACAGGTAATTCTGGCCGCTGGGGCTGGTGTATTCGTCGGTCAGGCGTCGCCAGGGCAGCGGTCGGTTGGGATCGCGGGCGCCTGGGCCGGGGCGCTGCAGGCGCTGTGGCTGGTCGGGATCCTGGTCGAAGAGGCGCGGTGGCAGGGTGCCGCGCACCAGGGGCGAGCCGTTCTCGCCCAGCACCAGCACATCGATGCCGTAGCGCCCCTTGCGCTGTTCGAGGAGTCCCTGGGCCGCGGCAGGGCCGTCGTTTTCATAGCGTTGCACCCATTGTTCGGGCAAGTCGCGCAAGCCTGGGTGCTGCGCGAGGATCCAGGAGTCCTGGTCGGCCAGGTGGCCGAGCAGCATGGTCAGGCCGACCGCGGAGAGGATGGCCAGCCAGAAGGTTGCGAAGATGCGCCAGAAGAGAGAGCGAAAAACCATGCGGTCGCCTTGCGCAAACGCCGCGCCGAGAACCATCGGCGCGGCGGAAGGGGGTTACGAGGATTTGTGATCTTGCTTCCACTGCTGGAACTCGGCCCATTCCTTGGCGCGATCCTCACGCTTCTTCTCCATTTCGTCGAAGCGCTTCTGCTGATCGGGCTTGAGCAGGGCGCGAATGGCCTGGCGGGTCTTGTCGCGATTGCCGTCGAGCTGCTCCTGCAGGGCCTTGCGCTGGTCCTCGGGAAGTTTGTCCAGGTAGCTCTTGACGATCTCACGCTGCTGCCGGTGTTCCGCTCCCATCAGCTTGCCCACCTGCTCGCGCTGATCGGGGGTGAGCTTGAGACCGCGCAGCGGGCCTTCACCGCGGTGGGCACCATCCATCGGCTTGGCCTGGGGAGGCGGGGTGATGGCGGTGCCGTCCGGGGTGGCGGCCAGCGTCAGGGTGGGCAACAGGGCTGCGAAGAGGACGGCGGGCATGAGTTTGCGCATCGAAAAATCTCCTTGGGATGGCCGGTTGCGATACCGGATAGGCCCAAGTCTAGGAGCCGGGGAGTCAATGGCGGTCAGCGGGCGTAAAGGCGGGGTAAAGGCGCGGGTGCAAGCTCCCGTCGCCTAGACACTGTAGTAGTAGCCGCGGCCACGCAGGGCCAGGATGCGCGGACGGCCGTCGGCATGGCTGCCGAGTTTGCGTCTCAGGTTGCTCACGTGCATGTCCAGGCTACGATCGTAGAGCGTCAGCTTGCGCCCCAATGCGGCCTGGGCCAGCGCCTGTTTTTCCAGGGGCTCGCCTGGTTGGCGCAGCAGGGCTTCGAGGATACGGCTTTCGGTCAGGGTGAGGGTGATCTCGGTCTCACCGATATTGGCCACACCCCGTGCCAGGCTCAGTGACAGGTCACCCAGTTGCAGGCGGGCGGCGGGTTGCGCCGGATGGCTGCGCCTGAGGATGGCCCTCAGGCGTGCGGTGAGTTCCCGCGGATCGCAGGGCTTGGCCAGGTAATCGTCGGCGCCGAGTTCCAGGCCGAGAATGCGGTCGAGCGGCTCGCCGCGGCCGGAGAGCATCAGCACCGGCAACTGTGGATGGTCGCTGCGCAGTTGCTTGAGCAGTTCCAGGCCACTGCCGTCGGGCAGCATGACGTCGAGCACCACCACGTCGGGCGTCGCGTCGCGCAGGTGGTTGCGAGCATCGACACCGGTATGGCAGGCGGTGACCTCGAAGCCTTCCTGTTTCAGCCAGGCGCCGAGCAGGTCGCAGAGTTCCTGGTCGTCGTCGATCAGCAGAATCTGGCTCATGGCACTAGTCTCGCGGTTCGTCCATGGGTTGCAGATGGCGCGCCAGATACAGGCCCTGGCCGAGCATGAAGACCAGGGTCATCGCCAGGCTGCCGAAGACCTTGAAGTCCACCCAGATGCTCTCGAAGGTGAAGGCGACGAAGAGATTCGCGCAGCCGCAGACGATGAAGAAGATGATCCAGGCGATGTTCAGGCGTGTCCAGATCGGTGCCGGCAACTTGACCGCATGGCCGAGCATGCGCTGGATGAGCGGTTTGTCACCGATGAAATGGCTGCCCAGGAAGGCCAGGGCGAACAGCCAGTTCACCACCGGTGCCTTCCATTTCAGGAAGGTTTCGCTGTGGAAGGCCAGGGTCATGCCGCCGAACACCAGGCAGGCCAGCAGCGTCAGCCACTGGCTCTTCTCCAGTCGACGCTGGGCCACGTAGAGGGCGCCATAGACCACCAGCGAGGCCGCGATGAGCACGGCGGTGGCACTGAAGATGCCCCCCAGGGTGAACGCGTGCCCGGCGAATTCCACCGGACGCGGGTCGAGCTTGTAGACGAGGAAGAACAACAGGAGGGGGATGAAGTCGATGAATTGTTTCATTACCGCAGCCGATAACCGTGCATCGCGGCATAATACCCGATGAAGCCGGAGGAGAAAGCCCATGCGTGTCGACCTGCACTGCCATACCACCGCGTCCGACGGTGCCTTCGCGCCCGCCGAGGTGGTCAGGCGCGCCCATGAGCGCGGCGTGCAGCTCCTGGCGATCACCGATCATGACACGCTGGACGGCTACGCAGAGGCGCTGGACGTCGCCCAGGGGCTGGGTATCCGGCTGCTGCCGGGGATCGAGATGTCCTGTACCTGGGGTGGCGCGACGCTGCACGTGCTCGGTTATGCCTTCGCGCCTGGAGCGCCGGAACTGACCGCGGCGCTCGAGGCCCTGCACGAGGGCCGCTGGGAGCGCGCCCGGGAAATCGACCGGCGGCTGGCGGCCAAGGGCATGCCAGGCGCCCTGGAAGGCGCCCGCGCGGTGCAGATGGCCCTGGGCGACAGCCGCAACGCCCCGGCGCGGCCGCACTTCGCCGAGCACCTGGTGCAGGCCGGCTATGTGGAGGACCGCAACGACGCCTTCCGCAAGTGGCTCGGCGGCGGCAAGCTCGGCGACGTCAAGCAGCACTGGCCGACGCTGGCGGAAACCCTGGACACGCTCAAGGCGGCCAAGGCCTGGATCAGTCTCGCCCATCCGCTGGCCTATGGTTTCACCCGCACCAAGCTGCGCAAGCTGATTGGCGACTTCGTCAGCGGTGGCGGCCATGCCATCGAGGTGGTCAATGGCGTGCAGCCGGCCGAGCAGGTGGGTACCCTGGCAATTCTGGCGCGGGAATTCGGTCTGATGGTGAGCGCGGGCAGCGACTTCCATGCGCCGGCCGACTGGTCGGAACTCGGTATGTACCGACCGGTGCCCGAGGATCTGCCGCCGCTCTGGGCGCGTTTCAGTCAACCGCTGTACCCTCAGGATCGGGAACCCCAATGAGCCAGTTCATCGAGATTCATCCGCAGAATCCCCAGCCGCGGCTGATTCGTCAGGCCGTGGATATCATCCAGTCCGGTGGTGTGATCGCCTATCCGACCGATTCGTCCTATGCGCTGGGCTGCCGGATCGGCGAAAAAAGCGCGGTGGAGCGCATCCGTCGTATCCGCCAGCTCGACGACAAGCACAACTTCACCCTGGTGTGTTGCGACCTGTCGGAGCTGGGCATCTACGCCAAGGTGGACACCAGCGCCTTCCGCCTGCTCAAGGCCTATACCCCCGGCCCCTACACCTTCATCCTCAACGCCACCCGCGAGGTGCCGCGCATGCTGCTGCATCCCAAGCGGCGCACCATTGGCGTGCGGGTGCCGCAACATCCCATCACCCTGGCGCTGCTGGAGGCACTGGGTGAGCCGCTGATGAGCGTGAGCCTGATCCTGCCCGGCGATGACGAGGCGCTGGGCGATGCCTGGGAGATCCGCGAGCGCCTGGAGCATTTCGTCGACCTGGTGATCGAGGGCGGTCCGGGCGGCCTGCAGCCCTCCACGGTGATCAGCTTGGCGGACGACGAACCCGAGGTCATCCGCGTCGGGGCCGGTGATCCGACGCCCTTCATGATCGAGGCATGAGCGAGGTGCTCGATACGGAGCTGCTCGAACCCGAGCAGCTCCGCCTGGCGTTGGTCTACGGTGAAGCCTTCACCGAGCTGCCGCAGGACCTCTATATCCCCCCGGACGCCCTGGAAGTCTTCCTCGAAGCCTTCGAAGGGCCCTTGGACCTGCTGCTCTATCTGATTCGCAAGCAGAACATCGACATCCTCGACATCCCCGTGGCCGAGATCACCCGGCAGTACATGACCTACGTCGAGCTGATGAAGGCCGTGCACCTGGAATTGGCCGCCGAATACCTGTTGATGGCGGCCATGCTGGCGGAGATCAAGTCACGCATGCTGTTGCCACGTCCGGAAGGTCTGGATGCGGAAGAGGAGGATCCGCGCGCGGAGCTGATCCGCCGTCTGCAGGAATACGAGCGCTTCAAGAAGGCCGCCGAGGACCTCGACGAGCTACCGCGCGAGGGGCGCGATTTCGTGGTGCCGACGTTGCCAGCCCCCGAAGCCCGGGCGCGCAAGCTGCTACCCGAGGTTGAGCTGGGCGAATTGCTGCTGGCCATGGGTGAGGTGCTGCGGCGGGCGGACCTGTTCGAGAGCCACCAGGTGACCCGTGAAATCCTCTCGACCCGGGAGCGGATGAGCCAGGTGCTGGAACGACTCAAGAATGGCGCCTTCGTGCCCTTCGTGGCCCTGTTCACGCTGGAGGAGGGGCGACTCGGGGTGGTGGTCACCTTCATGGCCATCCTCGAGCTGGTCAAGGAATCCCTGGTGGAGCTGGTGCAGAACGAGCCCTTCAGCCCCATCCACGTGCGTGCCCGGGTCAGCGGCATCGACGCGGAAGAGGAGCTTCAGGCGTAGGCCAGGGCTGCCGTGGCCGCGGCGCTCTTGCGTTTCGCGACGGTCAGGCGGGCGCCACTACCGGCGGCCAATAGCGCCGCGGCTTCGGCGACGCTCGGGCTGCCGGTGTGCTGCTGTACCCTGGGACTTGGCGTGCTGACGCCGGCTTGTCGAGCCAGTTGGTGCGCCGGAAAGCCCCGCAGAGGCAGGCGCCAGCGTTGGGCGAGGGCCTGAACCGCGGGTTCGTCCAACCGCCCCGTCATGGTCGCCAGGGCGGTCAACGTTTCGACCGGGCAGTTCGCCTCCTGCAGCACGGCCAGCGCCAGTCCGGCCAGTTCCTCCGCTGGGCAGCCCTGGCGACAGCCGACACCGAGCACTCTTGTCATCAGCCTTGAGCGCCCTGGCGGCGGAACAGCCAACTGCAGGCCAGGCCCAGCAACAGCCAGAACGGGAGATTGCTCACCAGCACGGCGAGCTGGAAGTGCCGTTGCAGGTCTTCCGGCGCCAGGCTCCCATGCGCGACCGGTTGGGGCGCACCCAGCAGGTGGGGAAGGACCAGCAGGCCCAGGGCGACAAGCTTGAAGCCGGGATGACGGGCGAACGCCAGCAGGGCGAAGGCAGTCGCGGTAGCCGCGGCAGTGCCTATCCACCAGGCCTGGCGCAGGCTGAGGTCGGCTGCGGCGGTGCCCGGTAGCTCCGGCGGCAGGCCCAGGCTGGGAGCGACACAGAAGGTGGCATAACCCGCAAGGCCCCACAGCAGTCCCTGGCGCAAGCGGGTTGGCGGCTTCAGGTTGAACAGGCCAGCCAGGACCAAGCCGAAGCCCACGGCCACCACCAGGTTGCCGCCGAAGGTCGACAGGGTGCGCGGCCAGCCGTCTTCCGGCGACCAGGCTTCGTCGCCGTGCTCATGGTGCTCGGCCATGGCCGGGGCTTCGGTCTGGACCTCGTAGGTTTCTGCCTGGAGTATGAGCGGCGTCATCCAGAGGCTTTGCAGGACGCTCAGCAACAGGGCGGCGAGCAGCCCGGCGACGCCGGCGCTGAAGGCGATACGCTGGAACATGGCGAACTCCTTCAGTGGCAGGGAAAGCCTTCGCTGTGGCGGGTATCGTGGGCACCATTGTGCAGGGCCTCGATGTGGGAGAAACCGGCCAGGAACACCAGGCCCAGGCCGAACAGGCCGGCGAGCAGGGTGGCGGTCAGGCGCTGGGTGCGGGTACTGGTCTGGGGTAGGGCGGTGGTCGAGCGGGTAGCGGTCATGGCAAGGCCTCGGAGTCGAAGCGGCAGGGACGCGCCAAGGCAGCGAGCCGCAGGCGGCCGCCGTCCAGCACGACCGCCCACCGCGGGTTGCTTGAAAGCGACAGGCCGGTCTCCGGACTCACGAGGGTTGCAAGGTGCGGCCTTGGCTGTGCGTCGGCCTGGCTGCGTTGAAACCCACCGCGGAATGCTCATTTACTCTCGGTAAACCGCGCTTCCTTGGAGGATTTCGCCTTGCCAGGCGCTAGCTCGCTCAAGACCGCATATCTAGGCAACTACCAGGATCGCCTTCCCCAGGCTTGCCGGCCGGGTGGCATCGTGATCCTGCGCTCGTCTACCGTTGCGGGGGCAGTGCCGGACTCGGACCGGCTTCCCGTTTCACCGCGACCCATGGCGGAGTCGCGACACCTGAAGCAACGGCGAGCAGACCACGGGCTTCCGCTACCGGTCAAGCCCCTTCGATTGACACCCCGGGAGGGCGCTCGTAGCCTGTCGGGCTTCGAGGTGCTTTCCTCACCGAAAGCTTGAAAGGGAACGCGGTGCGACACCGCGGCTGCCCCCGCAACTGTAAGCGGCATCTATCTATGCCTCTCCATAAGGCCACTGCTCACGCGGGAAGGCCGGAGCCGGGCGCCGCGAGCCAGGAGACCTGCCTCGCCAGCTTCGAACACGCAACCGGGCGGGGTGATCCGGGCTGCCACCAGGGCTTCGCCAACGCGAGCGCCCGGCATGCCTGCCCGTCTTTTTTCGCTTTATCTCTAAGGGCAGCCCATGAAAACCCTGGCCAAGACCCCCGTCACCATCGTCACCGGCTTCCTCGGTGCCGGCAAGACCACCTTGCTGCGCCACATGCTCGACCATGCCGAAGGCCGCCGCATCGCGGTGATCGTCAACGAATTCGGCGAACTGGGCATCGACGGCGAGATCCTTCGCCAGTGCAGCATCGGCTGTACCGAAGAAGAGGCCCAGGGCCGCGTCTTCGAGCTGGCCAACGGTTGCCTGTGCTGTACCGTGCAGGAAGAATTCTTCCCGGTGATGAAGGAGCTGGTGGCGCGCCGCGGCGACATCCACCATATCCTCATCGAGACCAGCGGCCTGGCACTGCCCAAGCCCCTGGTGCAAGCCTTCCAGTGGCCGGAGATCCGCAACGCCTGCACCGTGGATGCGGTGATCACCGTGGTCGACAGCCCGGCGGTGGCGGCCGGCACCTTCGCTGCCCATCCCGAGCAAGTGGACGTCCAGCGTCGCCAGGACCCCAACCTCGACCATGAATCGCCGCTGCACGAGTTGTTCGAAGATCAGCTCGCCAGTGCCGACCTGGTGATCCTCAACAAGGCCGACGGCCTGGACCCCGAGGCCCTGGCCCGGGTGCGTGCCGAGGTGAGCGAAGAGTTGCCGCCGGCGGTCAAGGTGGTGGAAGCCAGTCGTGGCGTGTTGCCCCTGTCAGTGCTGCTGGGCCTGCAGGCCGAGTCCGAGGCCCATATCGACAGCCGTCCGACCCACCATGACCTCGAAGGTCATGAAGACCATGACCACGACGAATTCGACTCCTTTGGCGTCGAGCTGCCGGAAGTGGCCGAGGCGACCTTGCTGGCGGCCCTGACCGAGGTGGTCAAGACCCATGGCGTGCTGCGGGTGAAGGGTTTCGCCGCCATCGCCGGCAAGCCGCTGCGCCTGCTGGTACAGGGTGTGGGTACCCGTTTCGACAAGCACTTCGACCGCGCCTGGCAGTCCGGTGAAAGCCGCAGCACCCAGCTGGTGCTGATCGGTCAGGAGCTGGACCAGGCGGCCATCACCGCGCAGTTGCGCGCCGCGGTGGCCTGACCCCGGATGCATCTGCTGCGTACTCAGCCGGGCGGTTTCGTACCGGACGACGGCATCGCTCACCTGGCACAGACGCCGGGCGAGATCGTCGTGCTCTGCAGTGGCGATTCGCACCTGGCGCTGCTGGCCGAGGCTACCCGCACCCTCGACGCCGGCTATCCCAGCCTGCGCCTGGCCAATCCCATGCAACTGCAGAACCACGCCTCGGTGGATCTCTATGTCGAGGAGGTGCTGAGCCAGGCGCGGGTGGTGTTCATCTCCCTGCATGGCGGCCAGGGTTACTGGCGCTATGGCATGGAGCGACTGGCGGAATTGGCGGCGCATGGGTTGACCCTGATCGCGGTCCCCGGCTGCGACCGCCCCGATCCGGAGCTGATGGCCCTGGGTACGGTAGCTCCCGAACTGGCCGAGCGGCTGTGGCGTTATCTGCGCCAGGGTGGCCTGGCCAATGCCCGGGACTTCCTACATTGCCTGGCCGCCGAATGCCTGGATGCCCAGTACACCTACGAGCCGCCGCGGGAATTGCCGCGAGTGGCGGTGTACCAGGTCGAAGGCCTGGGCCTGGGCCTGGACGGCTGGCGCCAGCGCTGGCGACCGGACTGGCCAACGGCGGCGCTGCTGTTCTATCGCACCCACCTGCAGGCGGCCAACACCGCCTTCGTCGAGGTCTTCTGCCAGCAGCTAGAGGCTCGGGGCCTGAATCCGCTGCCCATCGCCGTGGCCAGTCTCAAGGAGCCGGCCTGCCTTCAGGAGGTGGAGCGACTGCTGGACGAGACCGATACGGCGTTGATCCTCAATACCACCGGTTTCGCCCAATCCAGCCCGGAGCGGCCGAATCTCGCCCCCTTCCGCCGCCCGGTGCCGGTGCTCCAGGCCATCTGCGCCCAGGACAATCGCGAGCGCTGGCAGGAGAATCCCCAAGGGCTGGGCGCGCGCGACCTGGCCATGCATATCGCCCTGCCCGAGCTGGACGGGCGCATCATCACCCGGCCGATCAGCTTCAAGGGCCTGGCCTGGCGCTGCGAGCGCAGCCAGAGCGATGTGGTCAACTACCAGGCCGATGGCGAACGCATGGCCTTCGTTGCAACGCTCGCGCGGAATTGGATCGAACTGGCACGGCGCCCCGTGGCGGACAAGCGCATCGCCCTGATCCTGGCCAACTACCCGACCCGCGACGGCCGCATCGGCAATGGCGTCGGTCTGGATACCCCGGCGGCGGCGCTCAAGGTACTGCAAGCGATGCAGACGGCAGGCTACCCGGTGGCCAATCTGCCAGAGAGCGGTACCGCCCTGATCGAACGCTTGCTCGGTGGGGTGACCAACGACAGTGCCCTGCGTGACCTGCGGCCGGCGTTGCAGAGCCTGGCGCTGGATGACTACCAGGCCTTGTTCTCCGGCCTGCCGCTGACTCTGCAGCAGGCGGTGACCGAACGCTGGGGTGGGCCCGCGGCCGATCCCATGCACCGGCGCGGTCGCCTGATGGTAGCCGGGGTGCGCTTCGGTCTGACCTTCGTCGGCATCCAACCGGCGCGGGGCTATGACGTCGATCCGGCGGCGGTCTACCACGATCCGTCGCTGGTGCCGCCCCATGGCTACCTGGCGTTCTATTTCTGGCTGCGCGAGGTCTATGGCGCCCAGGCGGTGGTCCACCTGGGCAAGCACGGCAATCTGGAGTGGCTACCGGGCAAGGGCGTGGGAATGTCCGCAGCCTGTTGGCCGGATGCCATCCTCGGACCGCTGCCCAACGTCTATCCCTTCATCGTCAATGACCCGGGCGAGGGCGCCCAGGCCAAGAGGCGCACCCAGGCGGTGATCATCGACCACCTGATGCCGCCGCTGACCCGTGCCGAGAGCTATGGCCCGCTACGTGACCTGGAGCGCCTGGCCGACGAATACTATGACGCCAGCCTGCTGGACCTGCGGCGCGCCACCGAATTGCGCGGCGAGATCCTGCAACTGGTGCGCGAGACCGCCCTGGATCGCGAGCTGGGCCTGGTCATCACCGATGACCCGGACAGCTGGCTGCCGCAGCTGGATGCCTATCTGTGCGACCTCAAGGAATCCCAGATCCGCGACGGCCTGCACGTGTTCGGCGAATCCCCGACCGGCCAGTTGCGCCGCGACACCCTGGTGGCGCTGCTGCGTATTCCCCGCGGCGATGCCCAGGGTAGTAATGCCAGCCTGTTGCGGGCACTGGCCAAGGATCTGCAGCTGGACTTCGATCCCCTGGCCGCCGACCTGGGCGTGCCCTGGCAAGGTGAGCGCCCGGATTGCTTGGCGGCGCTGTCCGCCGAACCCTGGCGCACCCTGGGTGATACCCGGGAGCGCTTGGAGTTGCTGGCACTTGCCCTGGTAGCCGCGATGGTGGATGACGAGCCTCTGCCGCTGGCGCTGGAGGATCTGCCGGCGACCCGTCCGGTGTTGGAACACCTGATCACCCAGGTGGCGCCGGCGCTGGACGGCTGTGGCCCCGCCGAAATCGGTGGCTTGCTGGCGGCCCTGGACGGGCGCTTCGTTCCCGCCGGACCCAGCGGCGCGCCCAGTCGCGGCCGGCTGGACGTCCTGCCCACCGGGCGCAATTTCTTCTCGGTGGACGTGCGCAACCTGCCGAGCATGACGGCTTGGCGACTGGGCTGGCAGTCGGCCAATCTGCTGCTGGAACGTCATCTGCAGGAGGAGGGCGACCACCTGCGCCAACTGGGCCTTTCGGTCTGGGGCACGGCGACCATGAGGACCGGCGGCGACGATATTGCCCAGGCCATGGCCCTGTTGGGCGTGCGCCCGGTGTGGCAGACCGGCAGTGCCCGGGTCGAGGACTTCGAGATCCTGCCGTTGTCGCTGCTGGATCGGCCACGCGTGGACGTCACCCTGCGCATCTCTGGTTTCTTCCGTGACGCCTTCGGTGGTCTGGTGCGGTTGTTCGACGCTGCCGTCCAGGCAGTGGCGGCCCTGGATGAGCCGGAGGATCTCAATCCCCTGGCGGCCCAGGTACGGCGCGAGCGCGCCGAGCTGGAGGCTGCAGGGGCCGCTGCCGAGCTGGCGCGGCGTCAGGCCGGCTGGCGCATTTTCGGCGCCCAGCCCGGCGCCTATGGCGCTGGCGTTCAGGGCGCGATGGAAGAGCGCCAGTGGCAGGACCGCAGCGAGCTGGCCACCGCGTATCTCAATTGGGGCGGCTACGCCTATGGCGCGGAGGATGAGGGCACCGCCGCCCGAGGCGACTTCTCCCGCCGCCTCGGGCGCCTGCAAGCGGTGCTGCAGAACCAGGACAACCGCGAGCACGACCTGCTCGATTCCAACGACTACTACCAGTTCCAGGGCGGCATGCTGGCCGCGGCCGAGACCCTGAGCGGCGAGCGTCGCGCCAGCTACTTCGGCGACCATGCCCAGGCTGACCTGCCAAAGATCCGCACCCTCAAGGAAGAACTGGGCCGCGTCGTGCGCTCCCGGGCGGCCAATCCCAAGTGGATCGCCGGCATGAAGCGCCATGGCTACAAGGGCGCCTTCGAGATGGCCGCCACCGTGGACTACCTGTTCGGTTTCGGCGCCACCACCGAGCTGGTGGAGGATCATCAGTATCGGCAACTGGCCGATGCCTACCTGCTGGACGCCGAAACCCGCGATTTCGTCGAACGCCACAACCCCGAGGCCCTGCGCGACATGACCGAACGCTTGCTGGAAGCCCAGCAACGTGGCCTCTGGCAGGAACCGGGCGACTATCGCGAGGCCCTGGAACAACTGCTGATGGATATGGATGAAGCCTGAATGACCGCTCCCGTCTTTCCCCTGGCCGCCGTGGTCGGTGCGGACGCCTTGAAGCTGGCGCTATGCCTGAATGCCATCGACCCGCGCATTGGCGGGGTGCTGATCGAAGGGCCGCGCGGCATGGCCAAGTCGACCCTGGCTCGTGGCCTGGCCGATCTGCTCGGTGGCGGTCCCTTCGTCACCCTGCCGCTGGGCGCCAGCGAAGAGCGCATCGTTGGCACCCTGGATCTGGATGCCGCGCTGGGCGAAGGCCGGGCGCGCTTCGCGCCAGGGGTGCTGGCCGCGGCGGATGGCGGGGTGCTCTATGTCGACGAGGTCAATCTGCTGCCCGATCACCTGGTGGACCTGCTGCTGGACGTCGCTGCCAGTGGCGTCAACCGCGTGGAGCGCGATGGCATCTCCCATGAGCACGCCACCCGCTTCCTGCTGGTAGGCACCATGAATCCGGAGGAGGGCGAGCTGCGCCCGCAACTGCTCGACCGTTTCGGTTTCGCCCTGGCGCTGGACAGCCGCCCGGCACCGCGCGAACGGGCCGAAATCCTGCGGCGGCGGTTGGCGTTCGACAGCGACCCGATGGGTTTCGTCGCCCAGTGGGAGCCGACCCAGGCGACGTTGCGTGAGCGTTGTGCCCAGGCTCGTGCGCGCCTTGCCGGCATTCCTTTGGACGACGCGGCGCTGGAAGCCATTACCGAAGCCTGTCACCAGGCCGGGGTCGATGGCTTACGGGCCGACTTGGTCTGGCTGCGTGCGGCTCGCGCCCATGCGGCCTGGCGGGGTGCCGCTGCCATCGAAAGCACCGACATCAATGTCGTGGCAGGCTTCGCCTTGCGCCATCGCCGTCGAGAGCTACAGGACGTCTCACCAGTAATACCACCCCTGCAGGAAGCATCCTCGGTCCCTACCCCGGAGCGAGGGGCAGGTAACCAAGGTGATCGCGGCGCCGCTGAATCTTCAGGCAGTGAGGGAGATGCCTGGGGCGCCATGGCGCCGGAGCCCGTGGCGACTGGTCCACGCCGCCGGCTGGAGCAGCCAAAAAAGTCCTAGGCATCCGATCCCCCCGCACCCCGGATCGTGATGCCCGGATCGGGGTAGGCCAATCTGCGGGGGGGCGACAGGGGGCCCGCTCGCTTGGTGCTGAGGGCGCCATCGCCTGGTTGCCGACGTTGTTGCAGGGCCGTCCTCGGCGCGCCAGCGATCTCGTGCGTCAGCCGCGCAGCCGACGTCCCGCCCAGCTCTGGCTGGTGATCCTCGATCATTCCGCCTCTACCCGTCGCCATGGCGCGCTAGCTCAAGCCAAGGGCTTGCTGGCCGACTGGTTCGAGCAGGCCTATCGCCAACGGGTGAAGGTCGCGGTGCTGCAGGCGGCAGGGGAGCGACCCGCGTGGTCCTTCCAGGGGCAGCGCAGTGGCCAGGCGCTGCAGGCGTGGCTGGACCAGCTGGGAGCGGGCGGTGGCACGCCGTTGCTGGCCGGCCTGGCGGAAGCCGAGGTGTGGCTGCAGAGCCGTCGGCGGCGGCATCCCGGTGAGGAGTATCATTTGCTGTTGGTCACCGATGGGCGCCTGCGCGACTTGGCAGGGCTGACCGGACCGGACTGTCCTACCCAGGTATTGGATATCGAGCTGGGACCGCTGCGCCTGGGCCGTGCGGCGGCGCTTGCCCGTCTTCTCGGCGCGCAATACCGGCACCTGGAAGAGGTGTCGGAGGTCTAGCCGACAGTTGGGCTTCGCCGCGCAGCCCAACTTACGAGGTTAGGGACGGCAGGTGGCTGAATGCTCCCTCTCCCGGCGGGAGAGGGTTGGGGGCAGGACTCGTTGGACTCGCCGCGCTCAGCCCGCGAGCCGGCCAAGCCGGACGACTCGTGGCAACGTCCCATCAATGCCCTGCTTTCATCGCCTTGACGAGCGTATCCACGTTGTAGCGGAACATCGCGGCGTAGGTGGGCGCCGGGCCATCCGCCGGGGACAGGGACTCGACGTAGAGTTCGCCGCCCGGCTGGGCGCCGCTGGCCTTGGCGATCTGCTGCACCAGGCGCGGATCATTGGAATTCTCGAAGAAGTAGGCCGCCACGTGCTCCTGCTTGATCTGGCGGATCAGCTTGGCCACGTCCTGGGCCGAGGCCTCGGCTTCCGTCGACAGGCCCAGCGGCGAGATGAAGGTCACGCCATAGGCATCGGCGAAGTAGCCGAAAGCGTCATGGGAGGTCAGTACCTTGCGGCGTGCCTGGGGAATCTGGCCGATCTGCTCGCGAGCGTAGCGGTCCAGCGCCTCCAACTGAGCGATGTAACGATCGCCGTTGGCCTTGAACAGGGCAGCGTCAGCTGGATCGACGTCCGACAGCGCTTTCACCACGTTGCGGGTGTAGACGATGACGTTCAGCGGGCTGTTCCAGACATGAGGGTCGAGACCGCCATGGTCATGTCCGTGGTCGTCATGACCGTGCTCGTCCTCGTCGTCGGCCATCTCGCGAGTCTTGACGCCTTCGCTGAGCACCACCGGCGGGCGAGCTTGGCCGGACGCCTTGATCAGACGATCCATCCAGCCTTCCAGGTGCAGGCCGCTCATGAACACCACATCGGCCTGCTTGAGTGCCTGGGCATCGGCAGGCGTCGGCTCATAGGCATGGGGATCACCGTTGGGTCCGACCAGCGAAGTGACCTGCACGTGATCGCCACCGACCTGCTTGACCACATCGGCGATCACGGTGAAGGTGGCGACCGCCTTGACCGGCGCAGCCTGGGCTTGGCCGGCCACCACGAACAACAGGGCGGCGCCCAGCGAGAACAGGGATTTCATGACGACTCCTTTCAGTGGGTGAGATGAGGGCGCGGACGCAGCCGCCGATACAGGCCGAGACGACCGAACACCAGGGAGAAGAGGTAGCAGGCACCCGCGGTGAGCACGATGGCCGGCCCCGAGGCGTAACCGAGGTGGTAGGACAGCACCAGGCCCACCAGGCCGCTCAGACTGGCGATCACACTGGCCACTGCCATCAGTCCGGGTAGGCTGTGGGCCCAGAAGCGCGCGGCGGTGGCCGGGAGCATCATCAGACCGACTGCCATCAGGGTGCCCAGGGCCTGGAAGCCGGCCACCAGGTTGAGCACCACCAGCAGCAGGAACAGCAGGTGGTAGAGCGAGCCGCGGCCACCCACGGCGCGCAGGAAGCCCGGATCGAAGCACTCCAGCGCCAGCGGCCGATAGATCACCGCCAGGACCACCAGCGACAGGCTGGCGATGCCGGCGACCAGGTACAGCGCCGTGGCGTCGATGGCCAGGATGGTACCGAACAGCACGTGCAGCAGATCCACACTGGAGCCATGGGCCGAGACGATCAGGACCCCGGCGGCCAGGGAGATCAGGTAGAAGCTGGCGAAGCTGGCGTCCTCGCGCTGGCTGGTGAAACGGCTGACCAGGCCAGCCAATCCCGCCACCAGCAGGCCGGCGAGCATGCCACCGATGCCCATGGCCGGCAGCGACAGGCCGGCGACCATGAAGCCCAGCGCGGCGCCTGGCAGCACGGCATGACTCATGGCATCGCCGACCAGGCTCATGCGGCGCAGCATCAGCAGCACGCCTACCGGGCCAGCGCCCAGGGCCAGGGCCAGGCAAGCGACCAGGGCACGGCGCATGAAGCCGAATTCCACGAAGGGTTCGAACAGCAGTTGATAGAGCGTCATGCGCGTTCACACACCGCCGCATTGGCGTCCCAGTGCTCGGCAAGGTTACGCGCCTTGGCCAGATTGTCGGGGACCAGCACCTGCCGGGTCTCGCCCCAGGCGATGGCCTCGCGCGCCAGTAGCAGCGTTTCAGGGAAGTGCTCGCGGACCTGCTCCAGGTCGTGCAGCACGGCGATCACCGTACGGCCCTGGCCATGCCAGCGGCGAACAATGGTCAGCAGATCGGCGGTGGTACGGGCATCGATGGCAGTGAAGGGCTCGTCCAGCAGCAGTACCGGGGCGTCCTGCAGCAGCAGGCGAGCGAACAGCACGCGCTGGAATTGCCCGGAGGACAAGGTGCCTACCAGACGCTCCTCCAGCCCCTCCAGCCCTACGGCCTGTAGCGCCTGACGCGCTTCCTGGCGCTGGGCGGCGGTGACGCCACGCCAGAGACCCAGGCCACGCCAGGCACCCAGTATCACGGTTTCGAGCACGCTCAGGGGAAAGCTCCGGTCGATCTCCGCGGCTTGAGGCAGATAGCCCAGGCGGCGCTGCGGCACGGCGCGATCGACCCGGCCACTGACCGGGCGCAAGGTGCCGGCGATGGCCTTGAGCAGCGTCGACTTGCCAGCGCCGTTGGGACCGACGATGGCGGTAAGACTGCCCGCGGCGAAGCGACCGCTCAGATGGTGGATGGCGGGATGGCGTTGATAGGCCAGGGTCAGGTCCCGCAACTCGATGGCGGCGCTCACGGCAGGGCTACTGCCCAGCGCACGGCTAGCCAGAGTGCTGCCAGTGGCACGCATGCCAGCAGCAGGCGGGTGGGAACGGAAAGCAGCAGGAGGGAGGGAGGTTTGGACGACATAGGAAAGCCTTCGCTAGATCGCAAAAGTTATAACATAACGTTTAGCCTCCGTCATCCAGATCGTTGAGATTGAGGTCATGGACCCTCTGCCAGGCGATCGCGATCGTGACGTGCCAGGAATGCGCCGCCCGCCACCTCTAGGCCGCTTCGGTTTCCGCGACGCGCTGCTCCAGCCGTTGCAGGAAGTTGAGCAGCAGCACCTCTTCCTCCTTCAGCCCTTTCCGCTTGCGCGGCCGGGGCAGGGTGCAGAGATCGCCGGCGAGGAAGGCGTCCAGCACGCCGGGATGGATGTAGCACTTGCGGCACACCGCCGGGGTATTGCCCAGGGTCCGCGACACCGCCTTGACCATGTCCACCAGCTCCTTCTTGGCTTCGGTCTGGGATTCGCAGCGCAACTCGCGCAGGGCTTCCAGGGCCAGGGCGCTGCCGGCCCAGGTGCGGTAGTCCTTGGCGGTGAAGTCCGCGCCAGTGAGTTCGTGCAGGTAGGCGTTGACGTCGGAGGAGGTCACCGTGTGCCGCTCGCCCTCGGCGTCCACGTATTGGAACAGGTGCTGACCTTTCAGCTCCAGGCATTTCTTCACGGTACGCGCCAGGCGCGGATCGCTGACCTTGACGTCGTGCTCCACGCCGCTCTTGCCGCGAAAATGGAAGGCGATGGTATTGCCGTGCACCTCGGCGTGGCGGTTGCGCAAGGTGGTGAGGCCGTAGGACTTGTTACTCTTGGCGTACTGGGCATTGCCGACGCGGATCAGGGTGGCGTCCAGCAGGCTGATCACCGTGGCCATGATCTTCTCGCGGCACAGGCCGCGCCGACTCAGGTCTTCTTCCACCCGTTGGCGCAGTTTGGGCAGCGCCTGGCCGAAGGCGAGCATCCGCTCGTACTTGTCGGTATCGCGAATCTCGCGCCAGCGTGGATGGTAACGATATTGCTTGCGTCCGCGGGCATCGCGGCCGGTGGCCTGCAGGTGGCCGTTCGGGTCCGCGCAGATCCAGACGTCGGTATAGGCCGGCGGAATCGCCAGTTTGTTGATGCGCTCCACCTCGGCCTGGTCGTGCACACGTTCGCCGTCCGGGGTGAAGTAGGCCCATTTACCACGCAGCTTGCGCCGACTGAGGCCGGGCTGGGCATCGTCGACGTAATTGAGGTCCGGTGGCAGCGGCGTGCAGAGGGCGGTGCCAGTATCATCTCGCTCATCGGCGGGGATGGGCAGATCGGTCTGGGCGAGGCGTTGCATGATTTTTGAGGTTTTCGAGCGAGAGGTCATGACTGCACCGACGATTTACTGGTCGAAACGATGGACTCCAGGAGACGGGACCGGGTTCTCATGACAGCGCTCAAGCCGACCGACGCACAGTTGCGCCATGCCTTGCTGGCGAAGGCCCGGGCGCGTCGTCCTGGTATGACCTTCTGCCCTTCCGAGGTGGCACGCGAGCTGGCGACGGACTGGCGACCACTCATGGAGCCACTGCGCCAAGTCGCCCGCGAGTTGGCGCGTCAGGGTCTGCTGAGCGTGACCCAGAAGGGGGACATCCTGAGCCCGGAAGCGCCCTGGCATGGACCGATCCGCTTAAGCTTGGCTTAAGCGGCGTTTAAGTTTCGATTAATGGCGCGTCGCTACTCTGGCCTCAGAACGAACAGCAACCAGAGAGATAATCGACATGAAAAAGCTGACCGCCCTGACGACTGCCGCCATCCTGCTCACCGGCGTGGGCATCGCCCAGGCCCGCGACCTCGGCCCCGATGAAGCCCTCAAGCTGCGCGACAGCGGCAAGATCAAGAGCTTCGAGGTGCTCAACCAGGCCGCCATCGCCAAGCATCCGGGCTCCACGACCCATGAAACCGAGCTGGAAGAAGAGTACGGCCGCTACATCTACCAACTGGAATTGCGTGACCCCAAAGGTGTGAAATGGGATCTGGAACTCGACGCCACCACCGGCGAAGTCTTGAAAGACCAGCGCGACGACTGAGTCTCGCACTCGTCGGGTTGATCCTGCTCGGCGCCGCCGCCCCCCTGGTCCAGGCCCGTGACCTGGACCAGGACGAGGCCCTAAAGCTGCGCAAGGAGGGGGTGATCAGACCCCTGGAAACCCTGTTGCAGCGCGTCAACGAACGCTATCCGAACGCCCGGCTGCTGGAGGCCGAGCTGGAAGAAGAAGACGGCCAGTATCGCTACGAGATCGAGATTCTCGTCGGTGACGGGGTCCGCGAACTGGAAATCGGTGCCATGGATGGCGCCATCATGAAGGATGAGGTGGACGACTAGATGCGCCTGTTGTTGGTGGAAGACGATGTAGCCCTGGCTGACGAGCTCTCGGCCTTTCTGACCCGCCAGGGCTATGCCATCGACTGGCTCGCCGACGGCCGCGACGCCGCCTGGCAGGGCGCTCAGGAACCCTACGACCTCATCGTGCTCGACCTCGGCCTGCCGGGGCGACCGGGTCTCGAGGTGCTGTGCGAGTGGCGCGACGCCGCCCTGGCGACGCCCGTACTCATCCTCACTGCCCGCGACAGCTGGGCGGAGCGCATCGAAGGACTCAAGGCGGGCGCCGACGACTACCTGACCAAGCCTTTCCATCCGGAGGAGCTGGGGCTGCGCATCGCCGCCCTGTTGCGCCGCGTTCGCGGCATGGCCAACCAGCCGCTACTGCAGGCAGCCGGGCTGGCGCTGGACGAAGCGCGCCAATGCGTGGTTCGTGGCAGCGAGACCATCGCCCTCAGCGCCGCGGAATTCCGACTGCTACGTTGTTTCCTGCTCCATCCAGGACAGATCCTGTCCAAGACTCGCCTGAACGATCACCTCTACGATGGTGAAAGCGAGCGCGACTCCAATGTCATCGAGGTACACGTTAACCACTTGCGGCGCAAGCTCGGGCGGGACGTCATAGAGACGCGCCGCGGCCAGGGCTATCGCCTGGGCGGTGTCGATTGAGGTCCATCCAGACCCACCTGCGGGTCGGCCTGGTCGTCGTCCTGCTGGTCGCCGGTCTGGTGCTGGTGGTGGGTGGCGCCTGGCTGGTGGACCACGCCTTGCGTCGCTACCTGGAAACCGGCCTGCGCAGCGAGACGGAAAACCTGCTCGCCGCGCTGGTGCGCGGACCCCATGGCCTGCAGCTGGACGAAGGCCGGCTGGGCAGTCTCTACACGCGGCCCCTGTCGGGCCGCTATTTCCTGATCGAGATTCCCGCGCTGGACATCCGCTGGCGTTCGCGCTCCCTGTGGGACGCCCAACTCGAAGCGCCGCCCACCGCCGGGCTGAGTGACACGCTCGTCGACGGACCCAGCGAGCAGCGCCTGCTGGCCTATCGCGCTGATTACCAGCGTTATGGCCAGCAGGTAAGAGTCACGGTCGCCGACGACTATAACCCGTTGCTGGCGAGCCTTACTCGCATCCTCGGTTTGGGCGCCGCGCTGGGATTGGCCACCCTGGTGCTGCTGCTCTTGCTGCAGCGCCTGATCGTGCGCCGCGCGCTGTGGCCTTTGGAGCAGGTGCGCGACCAGATCGCCCAGCTGCATCAGGGCCGACGCTCGGCGCTGGACGCCGCGGTACCTGCCGAGCTCGCACCACTGGTGGCGGAGATGAACGCCCTGTTGCGCCACACCGAGGAGGGCCTGAAGCGCGCGCGCCATGGCATCGGCAACCTGGGCCACGCCCTGAAGACGCCCCTGGCGGTGCTCACCAGCCTGGCCGAGCGGCCTGAGCTGCAGGCCCTGCCGGAGCAACGCGACACGTTGCGCGAGCAACTGGCGCGCATCCGTGAACGGCTGGAGCGGGAACTGCGCCGGGCGCGGCTGGCCGGCGAGGCGCTGCCGGGAGCGCACCTGGACGTAGCGGAGTTGCGCGAGCTCTGCGTACTGCTCCGGCGCCTGCATGGCGAGCACCTGGTGTTCGACTGCCGGCTCCCCGAGCGCCTGCGCCTGCCGTGGGACCGCGAGGATCTGCTGGAGCTGTTCGGCACCTTGCTGGACAACGCCGGCAAATGGGCGCATCGGCAGGTACGCCTGGAAATCGTCCACGGAGCCGGGGGCTATTTCATCCGCATCGAGGACGATGGGCGAGGTGTGCCGGAAGGCGAACGCGAAGCCATCCTGAATCGGGGAACCCGCCTGGACGAAGGCGTCGCCGGCCACGGGCTCGGCCTGGGCATCGCCAGGGATATCGTCGACAGCTGTGGTGGCACCCTGGCACTGGAGCCGTCGGCCCTGGGCGGGCTGGCAGTGGTCATCCACTTGCCGTCGCCACCGGGAGGCAGGCAGTACCAGCCAGCCAGGTGACTTCTTGGTCAAGTTCGGCCTTGTACGGTCGATAACCGCACAGCTCTTGTTGCCAAGGAGAACCCATGAGCCTGAAATTGAAAGTCACCCTGTTGGCGATCCTGCCCGTCTGCCTCTTCACCATCGTCCTGGGTGGCCTGTCCTACTGGGTGCTGCACGAACAGGCGGCCAGGGACGTCGGCGAAGCCCGCGAGCGGCTGATGGCGCAGAGCCGCAGCGCCCTGCAGAACACCGTGGAAGCGGCCATGACCGTGGTCAAGCCGCTGTACGACAGCGCCGCCCCGGGGGATTCCGAGGCGCGCAAGGAAGCCATTCGCCTGCTGTCGGCCATCGCCTACGGCAAGGATGGCTACATCTTCGGCTACGATTCCAACGTGGTGCGCCTGTTCAAGGGCAACGATCCGGCCGGCATCGGCAAGAGCTTCAAGGACAATCGCGATCCCAATGGCGTCTACCTGAACCAGGAATTGGTCCGGGTCGGCAAGGATGGCTCGCACTTCAGCCGCTACAGCTCGTCGCTGCCTGGCAACAAGGACATCCTGGTGCCCAAGCTGGCCTACACCGACTACCTGGCCAAATGGGACCTGGTGATCGGCTCCGCGGTGAACCTGGACGGTGTCGAGGCCGAGGTCGCCGCCGTGGCCGAACAGGTCGCCCAGCGGACCCGCAGCCAGCTCTGGCTGATCCTCGGCGTCGCCGGGGTGCTGCTGGTGGTGATCGGCATCGCCGCGCAACTCTTCGCCACCCGGACGCTGCGACCGCTGGCGCAGATCCGGGCGAATCTCGACGACATAGCTGCCGGGGAGGGCGACCTGACCCGCCGTCTTCCGGTCACGGGTCGCGACGAGATCGGTGAACTCGCCGCCTCCTTCAACCGCTTTGTCGATCGCATCCAGGGCACCATCGTCCAGGTCGTCGACATCACCCGGCAGCTCACCGCCCTGCTCGACGACGTCGCCCAGCAAGCCCAGCGCACCGATCGCGACATGCAGCGCCAGCGCAACGAGACCGACCAGGTGGCTACCGCCATCAATGAGATGTCCGCCGCCGCCCAAGAGGTGGCGCGCAGTGCCCTGCAGGCCTCCGAGGCCACCCGCCAGACCGAGGAGCAGGGCCGCATGGCCCGCGAGGTGGTTGCCTCCAGCGTCGCCCGCATCCACGGCCTGGTCGAGGAGGTGCGCCAGAGCGCTGTCTCCCTGGACGGCCTGAAGCAGGACGTCGGCGCCATCGTCGGCGTGCTCGACGTGATCCGTGCCATCGCCGAGCAGACCAACCTCCTGGCGCTCAATGCCGCCATCGAAGCCGCCCGGGCGGGCGAGGCGGGACGCGGTTTCGCCGTGGTGGCCGACGAAGTCCGCGCCCTGGCCAGCCGCACCCAGCAGAGCACCCAGGAGATCCAGGCCATGATCGACCGCCTGCAGCAGGCGACCGGTCGCGCGGTGGGCGCCATGGAGCGTTCCGGTGGCATGGGCGAGGCCACCACGGCCCAGGCCGAGCAGGCCGGCGCGGCGCTGGCATCCATCAGCGAACTCATCGCCACCATCAACGCCATGAACACCCAGATCGCCAGCGCCGCCGAGGAGCAGACGGCGGTGGCCGAGGAAATCAATCGCAGCGTCCACACCATCGCCGGGGCCGTCGACAGCATGGCCCAGGGCGCCCAGCAGGGCGCCGCGAGCACTGCCGGCATGGTCGGCCTGGGCGAGCGTCTGGGCGGGTTGGTTCGCCAGTTCCGTGTATGATCAGCGGCGCGCCGGGGTCTCCGGCGCGCCTCTTCGGGTCGAGTTGGGGGCGCTCATGGGAACCCAACGGCTTCCGAGGCTCTAAGCAAGGCCCGTCATCCTTGTTTGGAATCGCGAAAGCCAATGAAAAGTGCTCGGCTGGAAAACAAAACGTTCCTGATCCTGCTGGTGGTGGTCTCGCTCGCCTTCATCTGGATCCTCACCCCCTTCCTGGGTGCGGTCTTCTGGGGCGCCATCCTCGCCATCCTGTTCGCGCCGCTGCAGCGCTGGTTCGTCCGCCGCTTCAACAACAGACGCAACCTGGGCGCGCTCTGCACGCTGTTCGTGATCCTGCTCATCGTCATCCTGCCGGTGGTGTTCATCGCCATCTCCCTGGTGCAGGAAGGCTCGCTGCTCTACCAGCAGATCAGCAGCGGTCAGCTCAACTTCGGTCAGTACTACCAGCAGATCTGGGGCGCCTTGCCGGACTCGGTGCGCAGCGTGCTGGAGCGCTTCGGCGCCGGTGACCTCGACGGTATTCGCCAGAAGCTCTCCGATGGCGCGATGCAGGGTAGCCAGTTCGTCGCCACCCAGGCCTTCAGCTTCGGCCAGGGCACCTTCCAGTTCCTCATCGGCTTCGGCGTGATGCTCTATCTGCTGTTCTTCCTGTTGCGCGACGGCTCGCAACTGGTGGCGCTGATCCGCAAGGCCATTCCGCTGAGCGATATGCACAAGCGCAGCCTGATGGCGAAGTTCACCGCCGTGGTGCGCGCTACGGTGAAGGGCAACATCATCGTGGCCGTGGTGCAGGGCGCCCTTGGCGGTTTCATCCTCGGCGTGCTGGGGGTGCAGGGCGCGGTGCTCTGGGGCACCCTGATGGCCTTCCTGTCGCTGTTGCCCGCGGTCGGCTCGGCGCTCATCTGGGTGCCGGTGGCGATCTACTTCCTGGCCACCGGTGCGGTCATCAAGGGCGTGATCCTGATCGTCTTCGCCGTGGTGGTGATCGGCCTGGTGGACAACCTGCTGCGCCCCATCCTGGTCGGCAAGGACACCAAGATGCCCGACTACGTGGTGCTGATCTCCACCATCGGCGGCATGTCGCTGTTCGGCCTGAACGGCTTCGTCATCGGCCCGCTGATCGCCGCGCTGTTCATGTCCACCTGGGATCTGTTCAGCCATCGCGACGACATTTAGCGACTGGCGGGCTCCGGGAAGATCGGAGCCCGTGGGCGTCAGCCCTGGTCGGGCTCCGAGGGATAGCGGGTCGCGACCAGGCTTTCCTTGACCTTGCGCAGGTGCGGCTGGAAATCCACGCCGCGCTTCAAGGTCACCCCGGTCGCCAGGATGTCCAGCACGGTGAGCTGGATGATCCGCGAGGTCATCGGCATGTAGATGTCGGTGTCTTCCGGGAGCGGGATGTCCAGGCTGTGGGTGCAGACCTTGGCCAGCGGGGTGTTGCTGGCGGTGAGGCCGAGCACCGATGCGCCGTTGTCCCGTGCCAGCTTGGCCACGTCCACCAGCTCGCGGGTGCGGCCGGTGTAGGAGATGATCACGAACAGCTCGCCGGTCCGGGCGATGGAGGCAAGCATCCTCTGCATCAGCACGTCCGAATGTGCCGAAACCGCCATGTTGAAGCGGAAGAACTTGTGCTGGGCGTCCAGCGCCACCGGTGCCGAGGCACCCAGGCCGAAGAAATGGATCTGCCGGGCCTGGATCATCAGGTCGACCGCGCGATCCACCGTCCGGGCATCCAGCCGCTGGCGAGCGCTGTCCAGCGAGGCGATGGTGCTGCTGAAGATCTTTTCGGCGTAGGCTTCGGGCTCGTCGTTGGCTTCTACCGCCTGGCTGACGTAGACGGCGCCGCTGGCGATGCTCTGGGCCAGCTGGATCTTCATCTCCGGATAGCCGCTCACCCCTAGCGACCGGCAGAAGCGGTTCACCGTGGGTTCGCTGACCTGGGCTGCCTGGGCCAGGGCGGCGATGGTGTAGCGGGTGGCCTGCCGCGGATTCTGCAGAATGACTTCAGCGACCTTGCGTTCGGCACGGTTGAGTTCGCCAACGCGCGTCTGGATGGTTTGCAGCAGGGTGCTGGCACGATCCATGAGAACTCCTAATGGTTGTTGTGCCTCTATCCTAAGGCTATAAAAGGATTGGGCCGGTATTGTCGGGCCGCATTTTTTGATATTAAGACTACGCGAATCGCGCCGCATCCCCTATGATGGCCGCGGAATATCTCAAACTTTAAGTAAAAGAACGAATATTTATGGCTGGCGTCCGAGTTCTACCCTGTACCCTGGCAATCTTCGGCGCGTTGGGCGACCTGGCCCTGCGTAAACTTTTCCCTGCCTTGTATCAGCTGGATCGTGAAGGTCTGCTGCACGACGACACCCGGATCATGGCGCTCGCGCGCGATCAGGGGGACGGGGTCAAGCAGCTCGAACACATCGCGGAGCGTCTGCGCCACTATGTGCCCAAGGCGGACTGGGACGAGGCGGTCTTCGCCCGGATGCAGGCCCGTCTGGGCTATCGCGCCATCGACTTCCGCAACCGCGAAGACTATACGGGACTCGCCGAGGATGTGGGTGATACCGAGACGCTGATCGCCTATTTTGCCACGCCAGCCCTGGTCTACAGCGCCATCTGCGAGAACCTGGCCGCCGTCGGTCTGTGCGAGCGTACCCGGGTGGTGATGGAGAAGCCCATCGGCTACGACCTGGAGTCTTCCAAGGTGGTGAACGACGCCGTGGCGCGCTTCTTCCCGGAAGACCGCGTCTATCGCATCGACCACTACCTGGGCAAGGAGACGGTGCAGAACCTCATCGCGCTGCGCTTCGCCAACAGCCTGTTCGAGACCCAGTGGAACCAGAACTACATCTCCCACGTGGAGATCACCGTGGCCGAGAAGGTGGGCATCGAAGGTCGCTGGGGCTATTTCGACCAGGCCGGCCAGCTGCGCGACATGGTGCAGAACCACCTGCTGCAACTGCTCTGCCTGACCGCCATGGACCCGCCGGCGGACCTCTCGGCCGACAGCATCCGTGACGAGAAGGTCAAGGTGCTCAAGGCCCTGGAGCCGATCACCGCGGACCAGCTCGCCAGCCGCGTGGTGCTCGGTCAGTACACTTCGGGCTACAGCGACGGCAAGCCGGTCCCGGGCTATCTCGAGGAGCCCAATTCCAATACCGAGAGCCGTACCGAGACCTTCGTCGCCATCCGCGCGGATATCCGCAACTGGCGCTGGTCCGGCGTGCCTTTCTATCTGCGTACCGGCAAGCGCATGCCGCAGAAGCTGTCGCAGATCGTCATCCACTTCAAGGAACCACCGCACTACATCTTCGCGCCCGAGCAGCGCAGCCTGATCAGCAACCGCCTGATCATCCGCATCCAGCCGGACGAAGGCATCTCGCTGCAGGTGATGAGCAAGGACCAGGGCCTGCGCAAGGGCATGCAACTGCGCAGCGGTCCGCTGCAGCTGAATTTCTCCGAGACCTTCAAGCACCTGCGTACCCCGGACGCCTACGAGCGGTTGCTGCTGGAAGTCATGCAGGGCAACCAGTCGCTGTTCGTCCGCAAGGACGAGATCGAGGCGGCCTGGAAATGGTGCGACCAGCTGCTGGCCGGCTGGTCGAAGATGGGCGACTCGCCCAAGTCCTATGCGGCGGGTAGCTGGGGTCCGCTGACCTCCATCGCACTGATCGCACGAGACGGGAGATCCTGGTATGGCGACATCTGACCTGGGGCAGGGTGTGACCCTGCGCGAATTACCCGACCGCGAGGTCCATGCCGCGGCGCTGGCCGAGGCGGTCACTACCGCGTTACGCGAGGCCCTGGCCGCGCGCAACGTGGCGCTGCTGATCGTTTCCGGCGGTCGCAGTCCGGTGCCCTTCCTGGAGCGGCTGGCCAAGGCTGAGCTGGACTGGGCGAAGGTGACGGTCACCCTGGCGGATGAACGCTGGGTACCCAGTGACGATCCGGACAGCAACGCCGGTCTGCTGCGCAAGCACCTCTTCCAGGGGCCTGCGGCAGCGGCGCAGTTCGTCGAGCTGTACACCCCGGCGAATTCTCCAGAAGAGGGCATGGCCCTCACCGAGGCGCGCCTGCGCGATGCCCTGGGCACGCCGGATGTCCTGGTGCTGGGTATGGGTGACGATGCCCATACCGCCTCGCTGTTCCCCGGCAGCCCTGGCCTGGAAGAGGCCCTGGACCCGGCCAGCGAGCGTCTGAGCTTCCCGGGTGTCGCGCCTTCCGCGCCGCAGCGCCGCATCACCCTGAGCCGTGCCTACCTGAGCCGCGCGCGGCAGCAGATCCTCGCCATCCAGGGCGCAGGCAAGCGACAGGTACTGGAAACCGCTCTGGCCGAGGGCGACGAGTTGGCCACTCCGATCAAGGCGTTCCTGCGCGAACCCCTGGTCGTCTATTGGTGCCCCTGACGAGGAGTTAGTTTGTGGACATGCAGAACAAGATCGCGACCCTAGATGCCCTGTGCGCGCGTGCCCGGATCCTGCCGGTGATCGTGATCAATGATCCTGCCGACGTGCTGCCGTTCGCCGACGCCATGGCGGCCGGTGGCCTCACCGCGCTGGAGATCACCCTCAGATCCGCGCACGGACTCGATGCGGTGCGTCTGCTGCGCCAGGAGCGGCCGAACCTGGACGTTGGCGTAGGCACCGTGCTCGATGTGCGGATGTTCGATGCCGCGGTCGAGGCGGGCGCCCAGTTCATCGTCACCCCGGGCACCACCGAGGAAATCCTCCAGGCCGGGGTATCAGCGCCCATTCCACTGCTACCGGGCATCGCCACGCCGTCGGAGATCATGCAGGCCTATCGCCTGGGGTACCGTCGCTTCAAGCTGTTTCCGGCCAACGTCTATGGCGGCGTGGACGCGCTCAAGGCCTTTGCCGGTCCCTTCGCCGAGCTGAAGTTCTGCCCCACGGGCGGCGTCAACCCGGGCAACGTGAAGAATTACTTCCAGCAGTCCAATCTGCTGTGCGTGGGCGGTAGCTGGATGCTGCCGGGCGATGTGGTGAAGGCCAAGGACTGGGGCCGCGTCGAGCAACTCTGTCGCGAGGCGCTGGCCACGCTGGATTGAAGCTGCGGCCAGCCGTCACCCGCTAGGCTAGCGGACCCAGGGGCGCTATCATGCGCCCCTGTCTTTTTCCTGGCGCCCGTTCCGTGGCGCCCCTGTCGTCCACTACACCGGGAGGTGCCAGATGACCCTCGATAGAAACCCCGATAAAGAATCCCTCGACGAGACCGCCCCCGCGCCGGCTGGCGAAAAGCTGCAGAAGGTATTGTCGCGCCTGGGCGTCGGCTCGCGCCGTGACGTCGAAGCCTGGATCGGCGAAGGCCGGATCAAGGTCAACGGGGTGGTCGCCACCCTGGGGCTGCGGGTGATGCCCAAGGATGCCATCGCGGTCGACGGGCGCCTGCTCAAGCGCGACCAAGCCGAAGAGGTCGTACGCCGCGTCCTGATCTACAACAAGCCCGAGGGCGAGATCTGCACCCGCGACGATCCCGAAGGCCGGCCTACCGTCTTCGACCGCCTGCCCAAGCCCAAGCAGGGGCGCTGGATCAACGTCGGTCGCCTGGACATCAACACCACCGGCCTGTTGTTGTTCACCACCGACGGCGAACTGGCCAACCGACTGATGCACCCGTCCTACCAGATGGACCGCGAATATGCGGTGCGGGTCCGTGGCGAGGTCACCGAGGAGATGCTGCTGCGCCTGAAGAATGGCGTGATCCTCGAAGACGGTCCGGCACGCTTCACCGACGTCCAGCAAGCGCCCGAGGGTGACGGCTTCAACCACTGGTTCCATTGCGTGGTGATGGAAGGCCGTAATCGTGAGGTTCGCCGCCTGTGGGAATCCCAGGGGCTCCTGGTGAGTCGCCTGAAGCGGGTGCGCTTCGGTCCCGTGTTCATGACCAGCGATCTGCCGGTCGGACGCTGGCGCGAGATGACCCAGTCGGAAATCGACATCCTCGCCGCCGAGGTAGGCCTGCCCCCTGTGGCCCTGCCGGCCATGGGCGGCAAGACCAAGGAAAAACTGGAGCGCCAGCAGCGCAAGACCGCCCGGCCCATCGATGCGGGTCGCGGTTCGCGTAACAAGACCACCAAGGCCGGCAAGACGCAGGGTTCGGCCGTGGCCGAGCGCCCCAGCGAAGTCGGCCGCAAGCCGGTGAGCAAGGGCCGCACCTCGCCAGGTATCGCGCCGCGTCGCGGCCCGAGTGGTGGTGGTACCGGCAAGGGGGGTCGCCGCTAGGAAGTGAGGTCGCCTGCCCAGCAGGTGACCTTCAGGCCAGACTGCAGAGGCGATTGCGGCCGCTGGCCTTGGCTTGGTACAGGGCGCTGTCGGCGCGCTGCAGCAGGCAGCGCGCCGACTCCACGTCACGCAGGGTCGCCAGGCCAATGCTCAGGGTGACCGACAGGGGGATGGCGCCCTCACGCGAGGTCTGAGTCTCGACCGCCACTCTCAGCCGCTCCGCCACCGTATGGGCCGCCTCGTGGGAGGTGGCTGACAGCAGCACGCAGAACTCCTCGCCGCCGAAGCGGAACACCATGTCCATACTGCGCAGGCAGCTGGCGATGGTCTGGGCAGTCTGTCGCAGTACATCGTCACCCACGCCGTGGCCGAAGCGGTCGTTGATGCGCTTGAAATGGTCCAGGTCGAGCATCAGCAGCGACAGGGGCTGCTGCGTCCGACGCGCCAGTTCCAGTTCGCGTACCAGGGCGCGATCCAGGGCGCTGCGGTTGCCTACGCCAGTGAGAGCATCACGCAGGGCGTTGTTCAGCGCCTCGCGGTAGAGCAGGGCGTTGCGCAGGGGAAACATCAGGCTGCCGAGCAGCAGTTCCAGCGCCATGAGTTCGCTTTCATGAAAGCGCTCACTTCGACACACGCTCAGATCACCCAGGAAAATATCGCCCTGGCTCAGGTGATAGTGGACCTGATGGCCGGTTTCCAGTCCCAGGCTGATGTCGATGCCCTCCCGCGCATGGCGATAGGACAGGCCGGGCAGGTCCACCAGAGCGCTGACTTCCTGCTGGAAGAGCTGCAGCACGCGGTCCAGGTCCAGCGACGCCTGCAGCACCGTCGTCAGCCGTTGGCGCAGGGCGCGCAAGACCTCGGGGTCGCTTTCGCGAGTGAGGGCCGCCGGGCTCGCATTACGTTGCTGGCGGGCGAGATCGAAATCGATGGTGTTGGATGAGGGCGGGACCATGCCTGATTCTCCTTGGCCGATGATCCCTCTCCAGCGAGAACTGTGCCAATTCACTTATGGCCAATAAAATCAATAACTTGTGCTAATGATGGCCAATCGCCGCTGGTAAGTTGACACCCAAATAGCAAACCGGCGCGTCTTTCGTCGAATCTGCGACAGCTTTCCGACGCCCGGTTTGCAGGTGCTGTTTCAGGAGTTGACCAATGACCCCAGGAACACCGCGCTAGACCTTCAACACCAGTTTGCCGAAGTTCTCGCCGGAGAACAGCTTCATCAGCGTCTGCGGGAAAGTATCCAGGCCTTCCACCACATGTTCACGGGACCTGAGCTGGCCATCCGCCAGCCAGGTGGCCAGTTGCTGCTGGGCTTCGGCGTAACGTGCGGCATGGTCCAGCACGATGAAGCCTTCCATGCGCGCGCGATTGCTGAGCAGCGCCAGGTAGTTCTGCGGACCCTGAACCTTGTCGCTGTTGTATTGGCTGATGGCGCCGCACAGGACTACCCGAGCGCGGAAGTTGATCTGGGCGAGCACCGCATCCAGCGTCGGACCGCCGACGTTGTCGAAATAGATGTCGATGCCATTGGGGCATTCCCGGCGCAGGGCGGCGGCCAGGTCCGGCTCGGCCTTGTAGTCGATGGCCGCATCGAAGCCCAGCTCCTCGATCAGGTAGCGGCACTTCTCGGCGCCACCGGCGATGCCCACCACGTGGCAGGCCTGGAGCTTGCCGATCTGGCCGACCATGCTGCCGACCGCGCCGGCCCCGCCGGAGACCACGATGGTCTCGCCAGCCTTGGGCTCGCCCACTTCCAGCAGGCCGAAATAGGCGGTCAGGCCGGTCATGCCCAGCACCGAGAGATACTGCGGCAGGCTGGCCTTGGTGGGATCGACCCGGTAGAAACCCTGGGGCTCGCCCAGGTAGTAATCCTGGATGCCCAGCATGCCATTGACGGTGTCGCCCGGCTTGAAGTCAGGATGCTGGGAGGCGAGTACCTCACCCACGCCCAAGGCCCGGATGACCTCGCCGATGCCGATGGGCTTTATGTAGGACTTGCCCTCGTTCATCCAGCCGCGCATGGCGGGATCGAGGGACAGATAGAGGTTCTTGATCAGCACTTGACCGGCGCCAGGCTCGCCTACCGGCCGTTCGACGCGCTCGAAGGTTTCCGCAGTGGGTTCGCCGGATGGGCGCTTGGCGAGCAGGAATTGGCGATTGGTACGGGACATGGTGGTCTCCTGTGGGGAACGATCAAGTTCCGACCGATCAGGAGCCCACTCGTTTCCTAGGCGCGGCGTGCGGTGAGCAGCAAACTGGCCACCAGACCCGCCACCAGGCCCCAGAAGGCTGACCCCACCCCAGCCAGCGTCAGGCCCGATGCCGTCACCAGGAAGGTGATCAGGGCCGGCTCGCGCTGGCTGGGTTCGGCCAGGGCGCCGTGCAGGCCGTTCATGATCGAGCCGAGCAACGCCAGCGCCGCGACCGAGATCACCAGTTCGCTGGGCAGCGAGGCGAAGAGGGCGGCCAGGGTCGCGCCGAAGAGGCCGGCGATGCCATAGAAGAGTCCGCACCAGACCGCTGCCGTGTAACGCTTGCTGGCGTCTTCGTGGGCCTGGGGACCGGTGCAGATCGCTGCGCTGATGGCCGCCAGGTTGATGCCATGGGAGCCGAAGGGGGCGAGCAGTAGGGAGGCGATCCCGGTCGTGGCGATCAGCGGCGAGGCCGGCACCGCGTAGCCATCGGTACGCAGTACGGCGATGCCGGGCATGTTCTGCGAGGCCATGGCCACCACGAACAGGGGAACGGCAATGCCGATGGTGGCGGTGAGTGAGAAGGTAGGGGCGGTCCAGACCGGGATCGCCAGTTCCAGGCGCAGCTGACTGAAGTCCAACAGGCCGAGGCTGGCCGCCAGCAGCAGGCCGGTCACCAGAGCCACCAGGACGCAGTAGCGGGGCCAGAGTCGCTTGGCCACCAGGTAGCTCAGCGCCATGCCCAGCACCAGCAGGGTCCGGTGCTGGGCTGCCGCGCAGATCTCGATGCCGATGCGGAAGAGTATCCCGGCCAGCAGGGCGGCGGCCAGGGCCGGCGGTACTCGGCGCAAGAGCCGGTCGACGCTGCCGGTCAGGCCGCACAGGGCCAGCAGGGCTGCGCAGACGATGAAGGCGCCGATGGCGTCGCTGTAGGGCACCGATGGCAGGCTGGTGACCAGCAGGGCCGCGCCTGGGGTCGACCAGGCGATGACGATGGGCGTCCGGTACTTCAGCGACAGACCGATGGTGGTCAGGGCCATGCCGATGGACAGCGCCCAGATCCAGGAGGAAATCTGCCCGGTGCTGAGGCCGGCGTTCTGGCCGGCCTGGAACATCAGCACCAGGGAACTGGTGTAGCCGACCAGCATGGCGACGAAGCCGGCCACGATGGCCGCGGGAGAGGTATCGGCCAGCGGTCTGAGCCGGTGCGTGGTGACGTCCATGGTGGATCTCAATGGTGGCCGAACAGGATCGGATAGAGCGACAGCACCAGCAGCAGCGCCATGCTCCAGTTGAATACCCGCAGACGCGCCGGGCTACTCAGCAGGCGGCGCAGACCCATGCCGAACAGGGTCCAGAGACTGACGCTGGGCAGGTTGATGAGGGCGAAGAGCAGGGCCACCAGCAGCAGGTTGGCGGTGAAGTTCTCCGCCGGAATATAGGCTGTGACGGCGGTGATCGCCATCACCCAGGCCTTGGGATTCACCCACTGGAAGGCAGCGGCCTGGAAGAAGCCGAAGGGCTTGCCGCTGGCGCCGTCACGGGGGGAAGGCGCGGCGGCGGTGGCGAGTTTCCAGGCGAGATACAGCAGGTAGGCACCGCCCACCACGCGCAGAGCGAGCTGCAGCGGCGGATAGAGCAGGAAGAGTTGCGCCAGCCCCAGGCCGGTACAGATGACCAGCAGCATATGGCCGAGGCTGATGCCGAACATGTGCGGCAGGGTCCTGCGGAAGCCGAAATTCACGCCTGAGGCCAGCAGCATCATGTTGTTGGGGCCGGGCGTGGCGGAAGAAACGAAGGCGAACAGAACGAAGGCGGCGAGAATTTCGACGGTCATGGTGGATTCCCTGGGCTTTGTCCCAGCTTAGCCAGAGCGCGCGTGCGGGTATCCGTACACCGGCGCGGCGAGAAACCATTACAGTTGCGCTATCTCGACTGACAGTTTTCAACTGTCCTGGCGTCCTTTCGCCACTGTGTAGCGGCCACTCAAGGCCTGGTTGAACGCCAGCCAGCCCTCGGCGGCCTGGGGACCGACGCTGGCCAGCGCCGTCTGCACCAGGCGCATCTGCTCGCGTCTCAGGGTCTGCTCCAGTGCCGCGCCACCGCGGGTCAAAGACAGTCTGCGCTTGCGCTTGTCGCTGGCGTCGGTCTCCACCACCACCAGCTGCATCTCCAGCAACTGCCGCAGCGGGATGTTCAGCGCCTGCTTGCTGACGTTGAGCACCTCCAGCAGCGCTTTGTTGCTGAGCCCGGGATCACGCGCGATGAAGAACAGGATGCGCTGGTGGACACGACTCAGGCCGCGGCGGGCGAGCATGTCGTCGGCCTTGGCGGTGAAAGCCTGGTAGCCGAAGAAGAAGCTTTCCATGACTTCGCGTTGGCTGGCGGTCTGGTTTAGGTCAAGCATATTGACTTGTCTTTCCAAGGTGCATTAGGGTCGGTCAATCAGTTTGACTCATTAGGCGGCCGCAGGCCACGGAGGGAAGATGGCATTTTCCGAGCGGGTGACCAGGCTCAAGAGCAGTCTGATCCGGGATATCCTGGCAGCGGCGCAGCGTTCGGAGGTGATGTCCTTCGCCGGTGGCCTGCCGGCAGAGCGCTGCCTGCCGACAGTGGACTGGAGCGCCATGCCCGCTGGCCTGGGCCAGTACGGCATGAGCGAGGGCGAGCCCGCGCTGCGCGAGGCCATCGCCGTCCAGGCCCGCGCCTATGGCCTGGACTGCACGGCGGAGCAGGTACTGGTGACCACCGGCTCGCAGCAGGCCCTGGATCTGATCGCCAAGCTGTACCTCGACGTCGACACCCCGGTGCTGTTGGAAGGCCCCACCTACCTGGCGGCCCTGCAGAGCTTCCAGTTCTTCGGCGCCGACTGCCTGAGCGTGAGCCTCACACCGGAAGGACTGGACCTTGCCGCCTTGCGTGACTGCCTGGCAGCGCGGCGCCCGGCCTTCGCCTATCTCATCCCGACCTTCCAGAATCCGTCGGGGGTACGCTACAGCCCGGCCAACCGGGCAGCGGTGGCGGCGCTGCTGGACGAGTTCGGCGTCACCCTGGTGGAAGACGAACCCTATCGCGAGCTGTGCTATGACGGTGAGCCTGCACAGCCGCTTTGCGCCCGCCTCCAGCGCAGCGCCTGGATCTACACCGGCAGCCTGTCCAAGACGCTGCTACCCGGTCTGCGCGTGGGCTATCTGATCGCCTCGCCGGAGCTGCTCAAACCGTTGCGGGCGCTCAAGCAGGCGGCCGACCTGCATACCTGCCGCGTCAGCCAGTGGCAGGTGCTGCAATGGCTGGGCACCGAGCGTTATCGTCGGCATCTGGACGAGGTACGGGATTTCTACCGGGAGCGTCGCGACAGCTTCGCCGTGGCCCTGAGTCGGCATTTCAGGGATATCGCTGACTGGCAGGTGCCCCAGGGTGGCCTGTTCTTCTGGTTGCGGCTGAAAACGCCCATCGATACCCGTACGCTGTTGGATCAGGCCTTGGCGGAACACGTTGCCTTCATGCCCGGCGAGCCCTTCTTCGCCGATCCCGAACAGCACCGTGGTTTCCTGCGCCTCAACTTCAGCCATGTGGTACCCGAACGCCTCGATACCGGCTTGGCCCGCCTGGCGACAGTGATCCGGCAAGCCACCCCCCACAAGGAGCTATGAGATGTATCAGGTCTATGGCGATCGCCGTTCCGGCAACTGCTACAAGGTCGTGTTGATGCTGCACCTGCTGGGGGTGGAGTATCGCTGGCACGACGTCGACATCCTCGCGGGCGAGACCCGTACCGCGGCGTTCCTGGAGAAGAATCCGAATGGCAAGATTCCAGTGCTGGAACTGGAGGATGGCACCTGCCTATGGGAGTCCAACGCCATCCTCAATTTCCTGGCGGAGGGCACCGCCTTCCTGCCGAGCGAGCCGCGTCTGCGTACCCAGGTGCTGCAGTGGCAGTTCTTCGAGCAGTACAGCCACGAGCCCTATGTGGCCGTGGCACGTTTCATCAAGCTTTACCAGGGGATGCCCGCCGAGCGCCTCGAGGAATACGAGATCTGCCTGGTGCGGGGCTACAAGGCATTGCGGGTGATGGAACGGCAACTACAGCGCACGCCCTTCCTGGTGGGTGAGTGCTACTCCATCGCCGACATCGCGCTCTACGCCTATACCCATGTGGCCCATGAGGGCGGCTTCGCGCTGGATGACTTTCCGGCGATCTGCGCCTGGCTGGCTCGGGTAGCCGCCCAACCAGGCCATGTCGCGATTGGCTGAAAACAAAAGAGCGACCTCAGGTCGCTCTTCGTACCAGCCTGGCCGGTTCAGCGTGCGCTCACCACGAATTGCCAGTACTGGTTGAGCCGCCGTTCGCCGCCGTTGGCGGTCAGCAGGACCGAGGACGGTGGCTTGGTCTGCAACGCCGGCAGGGACTTCATCAGCGCCGTCCAGTTGCTGTAATAGGTCTGCAAGCAACGGCGCGCGGTGCCGTTGTTCTGCAACGAGGTAAGGGCCTTCTGGTAGGCCGGCTCGATCTGCGACAGCGCCTCGGTGACACAGCTGTCGGTATCGGCGAAACGGGCCGTGTCGCCGATTCGCGTGCCGGCGATGACCGCCTTGTTGGCGCAGGTCTTGAAAGCGGCCATGGTGGTCTGCTCGAAGAGCAGCGCATCCTGGTCCATGGCGAAGGCAGGGGTGCTGCAGAGGGCAGCGACCGCAACGGCTGAAGCGAAAGCGTGGCGTTTCATGGTGGGCGTCCCTGACTACGTCGGTGCAACGTGGTGGCATCAATGCACAGCGGCAGACTACGCTGCCAGGCAAATGTTCAGCACAGAAGGCGGCAAAGCGCCATCAGGTGATTTCCACCAGACCGACGGTCGTGAGGCCGATGAAAAGCGCGGTCAGAGCGACCATGGCGAAGGCCAACAGATAATCTTCCATCAAGGTTTCCCCTACTACGATGATGGCGATAGGACTCATGGCAACTGGCCAGGTTCGTAGGGAGTGTGGCGATTTGCCGGCGTGCCGACGAAAGGTAAGACGACAGATAAAGGAGGAAGACTTGCCGACGCTACTGCCGCGTCGGCAAGTCGGGGCATCACTCTTCCAGGCGGTTCTTGTCGAGCTTCTGGGCGAGACCGGCGCCCAGGTCGGCACCGGTCACCGGGGCGGCGCTCGGGTCGGACAGGGTGCGGGTCGCTAGTTGTTCGACCGCCTTGGCTTGCTTCGATGGCAGTTGCACGGCGGCCAGGCCGTCGCCGCCATCCACCGCCGGGCCGGGCTGCTCGACGTATTCCCAGTCCTGGCCCTGGTTCCAGGGGCCGCGCAGATCGCCTTCGCCTTGCGACAGGTTGTAGTAGACGCTGGCGTATTCCGGCCGCGGCGGCACCTTGCCCTGGGGGAAGTTGGGCTGGATGGAGTGCAGGGCGTTCTCGAAGGACTTCTGGTGGGCGATCTCGCGGGTCATCAGGAAGCTCAGGGTGTCCTGGATGCCCGGATCATCGGTGACGTTGATCAGCCGCTCGTAGACGATCTTGGCGCGGGCCTCGGCGGCGATGTTGGATCTCAGGTCGATGGTCGGCTCGCCGATGGTGTCGATGTAGGCGGCGGTCCAGGGCACACCTGCCGAGTTGACCAGGGCAGGGCCGCCGCCATAGAGGATCTGGGTGACGTGGGAATCGTTGCCGGCTCCGGTCAGGGATCGATACATGTCCGCCTCAGCCTGGGTCTTCTCCGCCAAGTCGCCCTTGGCGCCCTTGTTCAGCATGGCGATCAGCGAGCCGATGATCTCCAGGTGGCTGAGTTCCTCGGTGGCGATGTCGAACAGCATGTCCTTGCGGCCCGGGTCCAGCTCGGCTATCGCCTGGGTGAAGTAGCGCATGGCGGCGGCGAGTTCGCCTTGGGGACCGCCGAATTGTTCCAGCATCAGGTTGGCGAGGCCGGGATTGGGTTCGGACACGCGCACGGTGTATTGCAGTCGCTTGTTATGGACGAACATGTAACCTCCAGGGGCTAGTCACGGGTAACGCGGGGGTGGTTCAGCGCTTCGCGGTCAGGTCGGGATCGGCGGAGCGTTCCAGGAAGGCTCTGGTGGTGGCGGGCAGGTCTTCGAGCAACCAGGCCGCCATGGCCTTCTCCTGTTCGAGGATGCGTTCGCAGGCCTGCTGCGTTTCGCTGTCGCCGATCTCGGCAGCCGCCGCGATCAGCGTGGTGTAGGTGGCGATCTCGATGTTTTCGAAGGCATAGCCGGCGATGGCGCCCTTGATGACCTCATCGCTCATGGCGCTGCCGCCGATGGCCTGGCCCAGCGCCAGCAACTTGCCGCCCATGTCCTTGAGGGTGGAGGGGCTGCTGCCGAGTCGGCTCAGGCAACTCTCGATCACCTGGCGCTGCTCCTGGGTTTCCCGGATGTGCTGCTCGATGCGTTGGCGCAGGCGGGGGTAATGCTCCAGGCGGGCCAACTGGGCAGTGAGCATCTTTTCCGCCTGCTCTTCCATGCCGTGGGCGTCGCGCAGCCAATCGATAAGGTTGTCTTTTTTGGATACGGTCATGGAAAACTCCTGCTGGAAAATGACGTGGCGATGGTCCGTCGTCGCCACCGGATCCAAGTTCTGTCTGGTCATTAGTGGGCCAGGAGGAAGCAGAGATTCGGGCGGGGAGGGCCTTTCGGATCGGTGGGGAAGGCGGGCGGATTTTGTTTGACAACCCCAGCGGCGGCGGGAGGTCTGGCAGCCCTTTTTGTTGTACGCAACGGTTTTGGTTGTATAAGTCTTGTCTCGGCTGGGCCCGCTTATAGTCATATTTTTACCGTTCGCACGGCCCTGGATACCGTTCACCCTCCACGTGGCGGAACGATCTGCATTTGTGTCAGGATTCGACGATGCAGGGGGAAGGAGTCAGCATGAACGTGCCTGAGGAGGGACATCCGGGCTCGGGTTCGACTGGGCAGGGTGGGCACGAGAGCAGCCGCTGGCCGGACCCGAACGGCCTGGACGTCGATCCGGAGCGGATCGTCGCGCGATTGCGCGAGTCGGCCGCCGACGCCGATTGGGCCTGGTATCAGCGCCGTGGCGGCTGGTGCCGGACCGCAGAGGGCGACGCGGCGGGCCACTGGCCGATGTCGCTCGACGATGCCCAATTGGCCGCGCTGCGTGCCGAGCACGCCGTCCTTTCCCATCCCACCGGCTGCGGGCCTACGCCGCCGGGCTGGTTGCTTGCCCGTCCCGATGGCCGTACCGATTTCGCCGCCCTGGCCCTGCGCTTCGGTTTCGTTCTGCAGCAGCGGCAGCTCGAGCGCGCCCAGGCCATCCAGCAGGTGCTTTACGACATCACCTACCTGGCAAGTTCGACGGTGGATCGCCAGCTGTTCATGCAGCGCACCCACGAGCTGCTGGAGGCGCTGATCGATGCCGAGAATCTCTGCCTGGCGCTGCTGGATCCGGTATCCGAACGCATCCACTATCCCTACTATTTCGACCAGCGCGACGAATCTCCGCCCGAGCCTGGTTCCTTCGAGTCCCTGGATCGCCACCGGCCGAGCCTGACCGCCCATATCCTGCTCCACGGCGAACCGCTGCTGCTGTCCAAGGAGGCCATCGAGTTCGCCCTGGAGCAGGGCCCCTACTATTGCCAGGGCACGGTGCCCGAATTCTGGATGGGCATTCCGCTCAAGGACGGCGCCGACCGCACCTTCGGCGTGCTCAGCCTGCAGGTCTATGATCGCGAACGCCGCTACGGCAGCGAAGACCAGGCGCTGTTCCAGGTCATCGCCCGCGACGTGGCCATGGCGCTGGATCGCATTCTCCGGCGCGAGGATCTCGAGGCGACGGTGGGACAGCGTACCCAGGAGCTCTCCGAGCTCAACGCGCGCCTGCGCGAGCAGATCATCGAACGGGAGCGCGCCGAGCAGTTGCAGGCGGCGCTGTTTCGCATCGCCGAGCTGTCCAGCGCCAGCCCCGACATGACCGACCTGCTGAGCGGCCTGCACCAGGTGGTGGGGGAGCTGATCTATGCGCAGAACTTCTACATTGCGCTGTATGACGATGCGTCCGGCGAGGTGAGCTTTCCCTATTTCGTCGACGAGCGACGTACCCAGGCGCCGATCAGGCGCCGCAGGACCCGTGGCTACACGGAATACACCATCCGCCAGCGCTGTCCTTGCCTCATCGATCAGCAGAAGGCACGGGAGCTGATCGAGCGAGGGGAGATCACACCCGTCGAGGGGACGCCCGAGGCCTATTCCTGGCTGGGTATACCGCTCTACGATGGCCAGCACGTCCGTGGGGTGCTGGCGGTGCAGAGCTATCGTGAGGAGGTCTACTACAGCACCCGCGATCAGGAACTGCTCACCTTCGTCTCCCGCCACATCGACACCGCCTTGTCGCGGCGCAGCGCTGCGGAGGCGGTACTGCAATCCCGGCTGGCCCTGGAAGTGCGGGTGCAGGAGCGGACCAAGGCGCTGGACGAAGCCAACGCCCGGCTGCTGTACGAGAACAACCACGACGCCCTCACGCGCCTGCCCAATCGCAGCTTCTTCCAGCAACGCCTGGGTGAGCTCTGGAGCGCGCTGGAACGCGATGGCAGTGGCCTGGCGGTGATGTTCCTCGATCTGGACCGTTTCAAGCGGGTCAACGATCAGTTCGGTCATCCCTTCGGTGACCTGCTGCTGGTGGCGGCGGCCGCGCGGCTGTCCGGTTGCCTGCGCGAGACCGATCTGCTGGCGCGCCTGGGCGGCGACGAATTCGCCATCCTGGTGCCCGGCGCTGGGCTGGAGTTTCCGGTGGCCATCGCCCAGCGCATCATCGAGGCCTTCGATCGTCCCCTGGTGATCGACGATCACAGCCTGTTCGCCTCCTGCAGCATCGGCATCGTGGTCGCCGATCCGAGTCTTCATCGCCAGCCGGATGATCTGCTGCGCGACGCCGACACCGCGATGTACCGCGTGAAGCAAGGCGGGCGCGACAACTTCGCCGTGTTCAACCAGGAGTTGCGCCAGGTCGTCTCCGACCAGGTGGTCCGCGAGGGTGCCTTGCGCAAGGCACTCAAGCACGACAACGAGCTGGAGCCTTTCTTCCAGCCCATCGTCGAGGTGACGAGCGGGCGGGTGGCGGCACTGGAGGCCTTGATCCGCTGGCGCCAGCCCGATGGCAGCGTCCTGGCGCCGGGCGCCTTCCTGCCGGAGCTGGAAGGCCTACGGCTGATCGGCCGGTTGGATACCTACATGCTGACGCGCATCGCTGCCATCCTGGCCGAGCCGGCCCAGGCCGATTGGCCGGTGGTGCATGTCAACTGCTCCAGCTACAGCATCGTGCGACCGGAATTCGCCGACGAGGTGCTGGGCATCCTGGCCGCCCATGGCGTGGCGCCTTCGCGCATCTGCCTGGAGCTGACCGAGGGAGCGCTGGTGGCTGAGCCGGCCCAGGCCAAAGCCACCATGGAGGCCCTGGATCGCCACGGGGTATCGGTGGTGCTGGATGACTTCGGCGCGGGCTTCTCGTCGCTCGGCTATGTCCACGAATACCGCTTTCGCGGCCTCAAGATCGACAAGTCCTTCGTGCTGCGCCTGGCGGACAGCACGCGCAGCGTGGCCATCGTGCGCGCCATAGTACGCATGGCCGAATCCCTGGAACTCGACGTGGTCGCCGAGGGCGTCGAGGATGACCAGGCACTGCAACTGCTCAAGGACATGGGCGCCGGCCATGCCCAGGGCTATCACTTCGCCAGACCGATGGATCTCCCGGCGATCCGCCGGCTGCTGGCCGCCAACCCCTGAGCGCCTCTTCCAGCCGTTAGGCCACTAGAAGGTGACGCCAGCGACCAGGATCAGGTTGGTGTAGGGCTGGCACTCTCCAGTACGGATCTGCACCCGGGCTCCCTGACACAGCGCCTTCAGTTCCTCGTGGGAGACCCGCTGGCGGCGGCCGAGGGCGCCTGCGGCGGTCAGGCGTTCCAGCTCGGCCAGCGCCGGTGGCTGAGCGGTGAGGGTTTCCTCGGCGAGCAGGTGGCTTTCCACCTGCATCTCGCTGAGCAGCGCCTGCAGCACACTGAGAAAATCGGGGATCCCGTGGCTGACGGCCAGGTCGACCAGGGGCGTGCCGGGTGGCACCGGCATGCCGGCGTCGCCGATGACCACTCGATCACCGTGGCCGAGACTGGCGACGGCGTGCGACAGGGCGATGTTGAGCAGGGCGGTCTTCTTCACCGGGCGAGCTCCTGGCGTGTGGGAATGGACGGCTGGGCGCCCGGGCGAGTGACAGCGATAGCGGCGGCCCGCTGGCCGAGGGCGATGGCCTCCGTGACGCTCAGCCCCTCCGCCAGGCCGGCTGCGAATCCCCCGAGGAAGGTGTCGCCGGCGGCGGTGGTGTCCACCGCCTGCACCGGGGTGGCCGGATGGTGCCGGCAACCCTCGGCGGTGACCTGCAGCAAGCCCTGGCTACCCAGGGTCAGCAGCACCTGACGGGCGCCGGCCGCGATCAACTGGCGCGCCGCGGCCTCGGCTTGCTCGCGATTGTCCACCGGTAGTCCGGTGAGCAGGCTCGCTTCGCTTTCGTTGGGCACGAGGTAGTCGATATGGGCGTACCAGTCGGCGGGCAGGGGGCCGGTCGCGGGTGCCGGGTTGAGGATCACCGTCTTGCCCAGCGCCCGGGCGCGCGCCAGGGCGCCACCGACGGTGGCGAGCGGCACTTCCAGCTGGGCGATGACGATCTTGGCCTTGGCCAGCAGGGCTTCCTGGGCCTGCAGGTGCGCGACGGACAGCTCGCCGTTACCGCCCGCGACGATGACGATGGCGTTCTGGCCCTGGTCGTCGACCAGAATGGAGGCGATGCCGGTGGGTACGTCGTTCGCCACCGAGACGCCGCGGCAGTCGATGCCTTCCTGGACCAGGCTGCGGGTGAGGAAGTCGCCATAGGGATCGGCGCCGACGCACCCGATCATGGCGACCTGGGCGCCCAGGCGCGCGGCGGCTACCGCCTGATTCGCGCCCTTGCCGCCCGGGGCGGTGGCGAAGGCATGGCCGGCGAGGGTTTCGCCACCCTTGGGCAGGCGCGGGGTGCGCACCACCAGATCCATGTTGAGGCTACCGATGACGACGACGTCAGGGTGCATGGGAGGTCTCCAGAGCAGAAGGGGCCGCGGTGGATTCGCGCAGCACCAGCCGAGGTACGGCGATGTCGTGGGTGGAAGGGCTGCTGACCGTTTCGCGGCGCGCCAGCAGCAACTGCGCTGCCTGCTCGCCAAGGTCGCGGATCGATTGGCCGATGGTGGTCAGTGCAGGGTAGAGGTAGCGGCTGAGTTCGATGTCGTCGAAGCCCACCACCGACAGTTGCGCCGGTACCCGCAGGCCGCGTTCGGCCGCCGCACGCAGCACGCCCAGGGCGATGGTGTCGTTGCCGGCGAAGATCGCGGTCGGGCCACCTGGCTGTGCCAGCAGTGCCTGGGCTTCGGCGTGGCCAGCGGCCGCGGTGAAGGCGCAGCGACGGATCATGCCTGGCGCGAAGCCAGCCTCGGCCAGGGCTTGCTGGTAACCGGCCACCCGCTCGCTGGCGACCGGTGAGTCGGCCGGGCCGCCGAGGCAGGCGATGCGCCTGTGCCCCAGCTCCAGCAGGTGCCGCGTGGCGAGCAGGCCGCCCTGGTGGTGGTCGACGCGGATGTGCCCGGCCTGGACCCCTTCCAGCGGACGGTCCACCAGCACCAGTGGGATGCGCAGCCCGGCCAGCGCCTTGGCGAAGCGCGGATCGCCGTCTACCGTGGCGACCACCAGGCCGTCGATGCGGCGCTCGCGCAAGACCCGCAGGTAGCGCAGCTGTTTGTCGGCATCGTCATCGGAATTGCACAGGATCACGCTGTAGCCCTGGCGTTCGCAATGGTCCTCGATACCCCGGGCCAGTTCGGCGAAGTAGGGGTTCACCGCATTGGGCACCAGCACGCCGAAGGTGCCGGTGGCCTGGTTGCGCAAGGAACGGGCGACGCCGCTGGGCACGTAGCCCAGTTCGGCGATGGCGGCCTCGACCTTCTCCCGCACTCCCGGACTGACCGGACGGGTGTTGTTCACCACGTGGGACACCGTGGTGTAGGAGATGCCGGCGCGGGCCGCGACGTCCTTGATCGTGGCCATCAGCCCTGTCTCTTGGCGCGCTGGCTACGGTAGGTGTCGAGGATCACGGCGACGACGATGACCGCGCCGGTGATGATGCGCTTGGTCGGCTCGCTGGCACCGATCTGGGCCAGGCCCGCGGCCAGTACCGAGATGATGAGTACTCCGAAGAAGGTGCTGATCACCGAGCCACGGCCGCCCATGAGACTGGTCCCGCCGATCACCACGGCGGCGATCACCTGCAGTTCCAGGCCGACGCCGGCATTGGGGTCGGCGGCTTCCAGGCGCGAGATCTGGAACAGCGCGGCCAGGCCCGCCAGCAGGCCCATGAGGGCGAAGACGATGACCTTGTAGGGCTTGGGATTGATCCCCGCCAGACGTACCGCTTCCTCGTTGGTGCCGATGGCGATCAGGTAGCGGCCGAGCACCGAGCGGGTCAGCAGCAGTTGCGCCACCACGATCACCAGCAGGGCGATGACGAAGGAGGGCGAGATGCCGAAGGCGAAGGGCGTCGACAGCCAGGCATAGGCATCGCCGATGTAGGCGGTGCGCGAGTCGGTCAACTGGTAGGCGGCGCCGCGGGCCATCTCCAGTACGCCCAGGGAGACGATGAAGGAGGGGATGCGCCAGGCCACCGTGACGCTACCGGTGAGGGTGCCGGTCAGGGCGGCGGCGAGCATGCCCAGGGCAGCGGCGGGCAGGATGCCCCAGCCCCATTCCAGGGTGGCGACGCTGACCACCGCCGCGGCCAGGGCCACCACCGAGCCGACCGAGAGGTCGATACCGCCGATGATGAGGATGAAGGTCATGCCGGTGGCCAGCACCATGAGGTCGGGGATCTGGTTGGCCAGGGTGGTGAAGGTGGCGTAGGAGAGGAAATGGCTGCTCAGCACGGAGAACAGCACGATCATCGCCAGCAGGGCGGCGGCCAGGCCCACGTAGGTACCCAGGCCCAGGCCGAAGGCACGTCGGGAGGAGGTGACGGGAAGACTGCTCATCGAATGGCTTCCTGAGAAAGGGGTTGCGGCGGGACAGGTTCTTCCAGCAGGGCTTCGCGGGAGCGATAGCCGGCGAAGGCGGCCGCCAGCAGCCGCTCCTGATCCCAGTCATGACGATCGAAGGTATCGACCAGGCGGCCGGCGGACAGCACGCCGATGCGATCGCAGATCAGCATCAGTTCGCGCAGGTCGCTGGAGACCACCACCAGGGCCTTGCCCTGACGGGTCAACTCGGCCAGCAGGCCGTAGATCTCGAACTTGGCGCCGACGTCGATGCCGCGCGTGGGTTCGTCGAACAGCAGCACCTGGCAGTCACGCTCCAGCCAGCGGCCGATGACCACCTTCTGCTGGTTGCCGCCGGACAGTTCGCCCACTGCCTGGGTGCCGTCGTTGCAACGGATGCGCAAGCCCTTGATGTGACGCTGGGCCAGCTCGGCCTCGCGACTGCCGTTGACCAGGCCCTGCTGCGCCACCTTGTCCATGTTGCCCAAGGCGAGGTTGGCGGCGATCGGCTGGCTGAGCAACAGGCCTTCGCCCTTGCGGTCCTCGGTGATGAGGGCGATGCCCTGGCGCACCACCTTGGCGGGCGAACCCAGGTCCACCGGCTGACCGGCCAGGCGTACCGCGCCGGAATCGGCCCGGTCGGCGCCGAAGATCAGGCGCAACAGCTCGGTCCGGCCGGCACCGATGAGGCCGGAGATGCCGTAGATTTCCCCGGCCCGCACACTGAAGGACACGTCCTGGACCTTGTCGGCACGCTTCAGGCCCTGCACTTCCAGCAGGGGCGGGCCGAAGCGGCGTTCGCCCATGTCCAGGTGTTCACCGAGATCGCGTCCCACCATGAGGCTGACGATCTGGTCGGTGTCGTATTGCACCATGGGTGCATCGGCGACCAGGCGGCCGTCGCGCAGCACCACCAGTTGCTGGGCGATGCGCTTGAGCTCTTCCAGGCGATGGGAGATGTAGACCAGCGCCACCCCCCGGGCGCGCAGGCGCTCGATCTGCTCGAACAGCAGTTCCACCTCGCGGGAGGTGAGCATGGCGGTGGGTTCGTCGAGGATCAGCACCCGGCAATCGCCGATCAGGTTGCGGGCGATTTCCACCATCTGCTGGTGCCCCACGCCCAGTTCGGCGATGGGGGTATCCGGGTCGATGGCTTCCAGGCCGACCTGGGCCATCGCCAGTCGCGCCTGTTCGCGCAGTTGGCGACGGTCGATCCAGCCCAGCCGCCGGGGCAGCCGGTCGAGAAAGAGATTTTCCGCCACGGTGAGGGTGGGCAGCAGGTTGAGTTCCTGCATGACCATCCGCACCCCCTGGGCCTCCGCGTCGCGGCGGCTGCCCGGGGCATAGGGTCGGCCGAGGAAGCTCAGTTCGCCGGTGGTGGGTTGCACCAGGCCACAGAGGATCTTGGACAGGGTGCTCTTGCCGGCGCCGTTTTCCCCGGTGAGCGCCAGCACCTCGCCGGCGCGCAGTTCCAGGTCCACGCCGCCGAGTACCGGCTGTGCATAGGTCTTGCCGATGTCACGGGCGCTGAGGATCACCTCGGACGACATGGGAGGCTCTCCTCGGATCAGGGCTGGGTGACGAGTTCGACCGGTGTCTCGATCACCCCGTCCTTGGCACCGGTGGGCTCGCCCTTGACCAGCTTGAGCGCGGCTTCGATACCGAACACGGCCTGCTTGGCGGCGAACTGGTCGGCGGTGGCGAGGACGCGACCGTCTTTCAGCATCGGGTGGATGGCCTTGATGTTGTCGTAGCCGACGACCTGCACCTGGCCCTTCTTGCCGGCCGCGCGCACCGCGGAGACCGCGCCCAACGCCATGCTGTCGTTACCGGCCAGCAGGGCCTTCAGATCGGGGTATTCGTTGAGCATGGCCGCGGCGACGGCGTTGCCCTTGTCGATCTCCCAGTTGCCGGACTGCACGCCGACGATCTTCATGCCGGCCGCTTCCATGGCGTCCTTGAAGCCGGCGGTGCGCTGCTGGGCGTTGGTGGTGGTGGAGACGCCCTCGATGATGCCGACCTGATCACCCTGCTTGAGCTGCTTGGCCAGGTATTCGCCCACCAGGCGTGCGCCCTTGCGGTTGTCGGGACCGACGAAGGGGATGTCCAGGGACTTGGATTTCAGTACCTCGGGGTCCAGGCGGTTGTCGATGTTGACCACCTTGATACCCGCGTCGCTGGCCTTCTTCAGCACCGGGACCAGCGCCTTGGAGTCGGCCGGGGCGATGACCAGGGCATCGACCTTGGACACGATCATCTGCTCGACGATACGGATCTGGCTGGAGGTGTCGGTCTCGTCCTTGATCCCGTTGGAGATCAGGTCGAAGTCGGCGGCATGTTCTTTCTGGTAGGTCTTGGCGCCGTCTTCCATGGTCAGGAAGAATTCGTTGGCCAGGGACTTCATGACCAGCGCGACCTTGGGTTTCTCGGCGGCCGTGGCATGACTGGCGGTGAGCGGCAGGATCAGCGAAGCGGAGGTAAGGGCGATGGCCGCCAGCAGGCGGGCAGGACGGAAGGCCAGCATAGGGGATCTCCGAATTCTTATGGTTGTTGTAGTCGCGCAAACGTTTGCGTCCGCCAAAGAATGGTGCGAGAGCAGGTAGCTGTCAATCACTGCCACTACATGAATCGATTCAGCGCGGCGGGACGGTTGGTTGGCTCCGGTCAGCCATGGACCGCTATACTGCGCCCCTTGTTTTTCTGCCAGGCGCCCGCCGCCGACGAGTCTTCGCCATGTCCTTTTCCGAATCCGCCTTGAAATCCCTCATCCGCGCCGTGCCCGATTTTCCCAAGGCCGGGGTGATCTTTCGGGACATCACGCCGCTGTTCCAGTCGCCCGAGGGCCTGCGGGCCGTCATGGAGGCGCTGCTGGAGCGTTACCGAGGCGCCTCCTTCACTCATGTCGGGGCGCTGGACGCGCGGGGCTTCCTCATCGGTCCGATCCTGGCCTACGAACTGGGCAAGCCGCTGGTGCTGTTCCGCAAGCAGGGCAAGCTGCCGGCCGAACTGCTGACCGAGGTCTACAGCACCGAGTACGGCGATTCCGTGATCGAGGTGCACAAGGACAGCGTCGGCGCCGGTGATTCGGTGCTGCTGGTCGATGACCTCATCGCCACCGGCGGCACCCTGGTCGCCGCCGGCAACCTGATCAAGCGCCTGGGAGCCCACGTCCACGAAGCCGCGGCCATCGTCGACCTGCCGGAACTGGGCGGCTCCAAGCGCCTGCAAGCTGCCGGTATTCCGACTTTCGCGCTGACGAGCTTTGCGTTGTCCGAGTATTGAGTTGCGGCTGATCGCGGCCATCGCGGTCCGCCTGCTGTGCTTTTGCTCTCATCCATCGCGGCCATGGGCCGCTCCTACAGGTACACCGAACATCTGTAGGAGCGGCCCATGGCCGCGATTGTGTTAGCCCGTAGCGTTTTCCACTTGATGCCAATGCCCGTTCGTGGACAAGGCTGCGCCGTTGTCCACTCTACGACTCTGGGGGCTGCAAGCGGCCAGAGGAGATTGGTACCTTAGTGCTGTAGGAGCGGCCCATGGCCGCGATAACGGCGTCGTCCTCGAACTCAACTTCCCCCTATCGAGCCCCTCGGCGCCAAGGGATAAAGATCCACCTCATCCGCCAGCTTGGGTAACTCGTCGAGGAAGGCGAGGGTATGCGGCTGGTTGAAGTGGTCGTCCTGAGCCGCGACCGATGCCCAGCGCGCCTGGATCACCCAGAGATCGCCATCTTCGCTGCCCTGGAACACCCGATAGTCCAGGCAGCCGGCATCCTTCACGGCCAGTGCGGCCAGGTCCAGCAGGTGGGCACCCAGCGCGAGGGATCGTTCGGGTTGGGCTCTTAGCAGGGTGAGGCTGTGGACATCCGGCATGGGCGGGGCTCCTGGAAGGTCGAGGGTTCGACCCTCCAGGGCAACGGACGTCGCGGCGGGCTCAGCGATTGATCAGGCCGAGGAATTCGGCGCGGGTCGCGTCATTGGAGCGGAACTGGCCAAGCATCACCGAGGTGACCATGGAGGAGTTCTGCTTCTCCACGCCGCGCATCATCATGCACATGTGCTGCGCCTCGATGACCACCGCGACGCCGGCTGCGCCCGTGACCTTCTCGATGGCCTCGGCGATCTGCCGGGTCATGTTCTCCTGGATCTGCAGCCGGCGGGCGAACATGTCGACGATGCGCGCCACCTTGGACAGGCCCAGCACCTTGCCACTGGGCATATAGGCGACGTGCGCCTTGCCGATGAAGGGCAGCATGTGGTGCTCGCACAGGGAGTACAGCTCGATGTTCTTGACCAGCACCATCTCGCTGTTATCGGAAGTGAAGAGCGCTTCACCCACGACTTCTTCCAGCGTCTGGTTGTAGCCACGGCAGAGGTACTGCATGGCCTTGGCCGCCCGCTTGGGCGTGTCCACCAGCCCCTCCCGGCCGATGTCTTCGCCGAGTCCGGTCAGGATCGAGGAGTAGTGCTGTTCGAGAGACATTTGGGTTCCTGTTTGTCGATAAGGAGGTTGGCGCTCGGATGAGACGTCACCCGAGTCGCGGAGTCACTCGTCGCGACCTTCGAGCATGGTGCGCTTGAGCAAGACATAAAGCGAGCCGGTTCCACCGTGGCGGGGCAGGCAGGAGGTGAAGCCCAGCACCTGCGGATGCTGACGCAGCCAGGTGTTGACGTGACTCTTGATCAGTGGCCGGCGCCCGTCCAGGCGGGCGGCCTTGCCATGGGTGATGCGCACGCAGCGGATCTCCAGGCGGGTCGCCTCGGCGAGGAAGTCCCAGAGGGTCTGCCGGGCCCTTTCCACGGTCATGCCGTGCAGGTCCAGGCTGCCTTCGAAAGGGATCTGGCCGGCCTTGAGGCGCCGCAGCTGGGTGTCCTGCACGCCATCCCGGCCCCAGTAGAGTTCGTCTTCGGCGCCTACGTCGATGACGAAAGCATCGCTCAGGCCGTCGACCCGGATGCTGGCCGTGGTCTTGGTCGCATCGGTGCGGCGCTGGGCGATCTGGGCGCGGTCGGCGCGTGGTTTGCCGGTGTCGGCACGATCCTGCTTGAGCGGACGGATCCCGCGGGTGAAGTCAGCGAAAGAGGCATCGTCATCGTGCATGGGGTTCTCCGGTACAGGGCGTCATTCTACCGGCGGGTCAGGCCTCGTGCAGCAATCGGCTGACCGCCGCCAGGGCGGCGTCCTGTCGCGCGCCCCAGTCGCCGGCGATTTCCAGTACCGGTTGATCGTGAGCCCCTAGCCAGTTCCGACAGCGGTCGAAGAAATCCATTCGGGCGTCCAACTCCGGCTGGCAGCGCTGACCGTCGTCCTGCCAGTCGACCCCGCGGGGATCGAGCAGCAGGTGCAGATCGTAGCGGCGCGCCAGCAGGGCTGGCTCCAGCCAGGCCGGTGCGGTGCCGAACAGCAGCCGACTCCACAGCAGGTTGCTCAGCAGATGGGTGTCCAGCAGCAGGAGTGCTGGGGCAACGACGCGGCCCGCATCTTCGCGGCGCAGTTGCTCGCGCGCGATGACGTCAACGTCGGCCAGGGTGGTGTCGGTGCCATGCAGCGCGCAATACTCCCGCACGTACTCGTCCACTCGGAGACCGCCGAATCTCTCGTTCAGGTTCTGCGCGAGCCAGGATTTGCCGCTCGACTCGGGGCCGGTCAGCACCACTACTTTCATCGTGCGTCCGCCAGGGCCCGGCGCCAGTCACGCCAGCCATAGGCCGCGAGGCCAACGAAGACGGCGTAGAGCACCGCGGTGGGGTAGAGGCCCTTGTAGTAGAAGAGCCCGACGTAGATGACGTCCAGCACGAACCACAGCGCCCAGCACTGCAGGCGCTTCTGCGCCATCCAGAACTGGGCGACCAGGCTGAAGCCAGTGAGCGCCGCATCCAGCCAGGGTAGGGCGGCGTCGGTATGGGTGCCCATGAGATAGCCGAGCGCGAGGCTGCCGAACGCGCCGACGGCCAGACCGCCCGCTATCGGTGCCCCGCCGAGCGAGGTGACCTCGCGGCCCTGATGTTGTCGGCCGCCGCGCAGCCACTGCCACCAGCCGTAGAGTTGCAGCACCGCATAGACGCACTGCAGCAGCATGTCCGAGTAGAGCTTCACGTCGTAGAAGATCCAGACGTAGAGCACCACCATCACCAGGCCGATGGGCCAGCCCCAGATGTTTTGCCGCACGGTGAGCCAGACCGCGACGATGCCCAGGACAGCAGCCACCAGCTCGATCGTGGACATGCCCATGAAGGTGGTGAGAGATTCCAGAAACGACATGCTTCACATCCGGAGAGATTCGATTGGCCATTGTACGGCACCTAATGGCCGTTCATCGGTCTCTTCAACCGGTCTCGCTCTGGTAAGGTGCCGGGCGACCACCACAGCTCAAGCTGTCCTGGGTACCGCAAAGGGCCATGCCCTGCGGAGCGTCACGGTTCGAACCCCGTTGCCGCTGGAGCCTGCAGCTCCGGCTACCTGCAATGTTTCACTTGGATGGAGTAATACCATGGACCTATGGAGTGCCTTGCAGGCGCTGATTCTGGGGATCGTCGAGGGCATCACCGAGTTCCTGCCCATTTCCAGCACCGGTCACCAGATCATCGTCGCCGATCTCATCGGTTTCGGTGGCGAAAGGGCCATCGCCTTCAACATCATCATCCAGTTGGCGGCCATCCTGGCCGTGGTCTGGGAATACCGGGTCAAGGTCTTCGAGATCGTCACCGACCTGCCGCGCAAATCCTATGCGCAGCGGTTCACCGGCAACCTGATCGTCGCCTTCCTGCCGGCCGCGGTGCTCGGGGTGATCCTGGGTGGCCTGATCCACGAGTACCTGTTCAACCCCATCACCGTGGCCTTCGCCCTGGTGATCGGCGGCGTGATCATGATCTGGGCGGAAAAGCGTACCCATCGCATCCGCGTGGAAGAGGTGGACGACATGCGCTGGCATGACGCCCTCAAGGTCGGCTGTGCCCAGTGCCTGGCGATGATCCCGGGTACCTCGCGCTCCGGCTCGACCATCATCGGCGGCCTGCTGTTCGGCCTGTCGCGCAAGGCGGCTACCGAGTTCTCCTTCTTCCTGGCCATGCCGACCATGGTCGGGGCGACCGTCTACTCGGTCTACAAGTATCGCCACCTGTTCACCGCCAACGACGTGCTGGTGTTCGGGGTCGGCTTCATCACCTCCTTCATCTTCGCCATGTTGGCGGTCAAGGCCTTGCTCAAGTTCATCGGCAAGCACAGCTACGAGGTGTTCGGCTGGTATCGCATCGTCTTCGGCCTGCTCATCCTGGCCACCTGGCAATTCGGCTGGATCGACTGGCACGCGGCCAAGGCGGCCGGGTGAAACCGGAGCAGGAACAGCAGAGCCGGCGCAAGCCGGCTCGTGCGTCTACGCAGGCCGCTGCGCCGAAGACCGCCAAGCGGGCGACCGCACCGACGCCCTATCAGCAGCGCGCTGCCATCGCTCGGCAAGACATGCTGCTGCTGTTGCAGATCGGCGTCTTCATCCTGCCCCTGGTCGGCATGCTGTCTCTGGCCTTCGGTCGTGGGGTGCTCTGGCCGATGGCGCTGTATGCCTTGGCCAGCGTCGTGACCTTCTTGCTCTACCGGCACGACAAGCAGCGCGCCCGCGACAAGGGCTGGCGCGTACCGGAGCGGATCCTGCACCTGGGTGAATTGCTGGGCGGCTGGCCCGGCGCCCTGATCGCCCAGCAGCGCTTTCGCCACAAGACGGTCAAGCTGAGCTTTCGCCTGGTGTTCTTCGCCATCGTCGCCCTGCATCAGTTGCTCTGGCTGGACGTGCTCTGCGGCGGTGTCCTGCATCGCCGGTTGCCGCTCTTTTAGCGCCGGCGAGGGTGATGGTCTAGGCTTGGCAGGCGAACGCCGCCCCGTTGCCAAGGAGACACCCGTTGCCCATTCCTCCATCGCTGCTCATTCCCTCGCTGCTGGCGTTGATGCTGGCCGCCTGCACCCCCAGTCAGAAGACGACGCTGCCTCCAGCCCCGGAAGCCGGTTCCGGTTACCGAACCGGACTGGTGGCGACCCAGGCCCGGCAGCAGTTGGCGGCGGCGGCCAATCCGCTGGCAGCCGAGGCCGGTCGCGAGATCCTGCGCCAGGGTGGTAGCGCCATCGATGCCGCCATCGCCATGCAGGCGGTCCTGACCCTGGTCGAGCCGCAGTCCTCGGGCATCGGCGGGGGCGCCTTCCTGCTCTATTGGGATGGTCGCCAGGTCCAGGCCTACGATGGTCGCGAGACCGCCCCGGCGGGTGCCACGGAAGGGCTGTTCCTGCGACCGGACGGGACGCCCATGGCCTTCGAGGAGGCGCGCATCGGTGGCCGCTCGGTCGGGGTGCCAGGCGTGTTGCGCGCCCTGGAACTGGCGCACCGCGACCATGGACGGCTGGCTTGGCAGAGCCTGTTCGCGCCGGCCATCCGCCTGGCACGTGAGGGCTTTCCGCTCTCGCCGCGGCTGCACAACCAGCTCCTTCACGATCCCTTCCTGCAGGATTCGCCCGCCATGGTGGCGCTCTATCTCGATCCGCGCGGAAAGGTGAAGCCGGTTGGCACCCTGCTGCGCAACCCGGAGCTGGCGGCGACCCTGGCAGCGATCGCCAAGGAGGGGGCCAATGCTCTCTATCGCGGCGACATCGCCCAGGCCATCGCGACGGCGGTCCAGCAGAGCCCCAATCCGGGTAGCCTGAATCTGCAGGACCTCACCGGCTATCGCGCCAAGCCCCGTACGCCGCTCTGCAGCGACTACAAGCGCTGGCGTGTCTGCGGCATGCCGCCGCCAGCCGGCGGCCTCACCGTGGCCCAGACCCTGGGCATCCTCCAGGCCTTGGAAGCCCGCGATCCCGCCTGGGCCCTGGCGCCCCTACGACCGGTGGCGACGCCGCTGCCGGCCGGCCAGGAGCCGCGCCCGGAAGCGGTGCACCTGATCGCCGAGGCCGAGCGCCTGGCCTATGCCGACCGCGCTCAGTACGTGGCGGACCCGGATCGTGTACCGGTCAATGTCAAGGGCCTACTGGATGGTGGCTACCTGGCCAGTCGCGCGCAACTGATCGGCGAGCGCAGCCTCGGCAAGGCTGCGCCTGGCACGCCGCCTGGTCCGAATCTGGCCTGGGCGCCGGACCGCTCGCCGCTGCGCATCTCCACCTCCCAGGTAGTGGCGGCCGATGCCTGGGGTGGTGCGTTGTCCATGACCACCACGGTGGAGAGCTACTTCGGTTCCCACCTGATGGTGAAGGGCTTCATGCTCAACAACCAACTGACGGACTTCTCCTTCGTGCCGCGGGAGAAGGGCCTGCCGGTGGCCAATCGGGTGGAACCGGGCAAGCGTCCGCGCTCGACGATGTCGCCCACCCTGGTGTTCGACCGGGACAGCGGCGCCCTGGTGGCGGCCCTGGGGTCGCCCGGCGGTTCGCAGATCGCCGGCTACGTGGTCAAGACCCTGGTCGGCTTGCTGGACTGGCAGCTGGATGCCCAGGCGGCGGCGGGATTGCCGAATTTCGGTAGCCGCAACGGTCCCACGGAGCTGGAGCTCGGGCAGACCACGCCAGGCTTGCGCAAGGCGCTGGAACAGCGGGGGCATGAGGTGCGCGAGGACGAGATGACCAGTGGCATCCAGGTCATCCGGCGTATTGGCTCGGGTTGGCAGGGCGGCGCCGATCCGCGGCGGGAAGGGGCGGCGTTGGGTGATTAGGGGGGGCGCTCGCCGACCGGCGATAGGCGCTCACCCCAACCCTCTCCCAGGGGAAGAGGGAGCGGAGCAGGGCGGTTACGCGGGTTGATCGAGTTGCAGTACGCGGGTGGTGCGTTCCCGCACTTCACGCAGCAGCTCGGGTTCTTCCGCCAGCTTGTGGCCGAAGGCCGGGAACATGTTGCGCAGCTTGGCCTGCCAGTCTTCGCTCTGGAAGCGGCTCGGGAAGCAGCGTTCGACCAGGGTCAGCATGATGGACACCGAGGTGGAGGCACCGGGGGAGGCGCCCAGCAGGGCGGCGATGGTGCCGTCACCGGAGGCGACGATCTCGGTGCCGAACTGCAGGATGCCGCCTTTCTGCGGGTCCTTCTTGATGATCTGCACCCGCTGGCCGGCCACTTCCAGGCGCCAGTCCTGCTTGCGCACGGCCGGGTAGAAGGCCCTCAGTTCCTCGACGCGCTGGTCGAAGGACTGCATGACCTGGCCGACCAGGTAGCGGGTCAGCGGCATGTTGTCTCGCGCCACGGCGAGCATGGGGCCGATGTTGCTCGGCTTGATCGACTTGGGCAGGTCGAGGAAGGAGCCGCGCTTGAGGAACTTGGTGGTGAAGCCGGCGAAGGGGCCGAACAGCAGGGATTTCTTGCCGTCGACCACACGGGTGTCCAGGTGCGGGACCGACATCGGCGGCGAGTTGACGCCGGCCAGGCCGTAGACCTTGGCCTGGTGGCGCTCGACGATGTGCGGATCGTCGCAGCGCAGCCACTGGCCGCTCACCGGGAAGCCGCCGTAGCCAGCGCCCTCGGGAATACCGGACTTCTGCAGCAGCGGCAGGGCCGCGCCACCGGCGCCGAGAAAGACGAACTTGGCGATGACCGTACGGGTGGCCCCGGAGCGGCTGTCCTCAATCGTCAGGCGCCACCGCTGGTCGGCCTCGCGGCTCAGGTCCACCACCTTCTGGTTGTAGCGGACCTGGGTGCCCGGGCGGGTCTGCAGGTGACCCAGCAGGCTCATGGTCAGGGCACCGAAGTTGACGTCGGTGCCTCCGGCCACGTGGGTGGCCGCCACGGCTTCGGTCGCCGGACGGCCTTCCATCACCAGGGGCATCCACTCGCGCAGCTTGGCGTGGTCCTCGGAGTACTCCATGCCGTCGAAGCAGGCATGGTCCTTGAGCGCCTCATAGCGCTTGCGCAGGAAGGCCATGTCCTTGGCGCCGTGGACGAAGGACATGTGCGGCACGGGACTGATGAAGGCACGGGGCGAACCGAAGTGGCCTTCCTCGACCAGGTAGGACCAGAACTGCTTGGAGGCCTCGAACATGCCATTGATGCTGAGTGCCTTGGTGATGTCGATGCTGCCGTCGGCCTTCTCGGGCGTGTAGTTCAGCTCGCAGAGAGCTGCATGGCCGGTTCCGGCGTTGTTCCAGGGGTTGGAACTTTCCGCTGCGCCTACGTCGAGCAGTTCGAGCACTTCGACGGTACTCGCGGGCTCCAGCTCCTTGAGCATGACCGCCAGGGTCGCGCTCATGATTCCCGCGCCGACGAAAACGAAATCCGACTCTTCGTTACCACTGTGCATTCATCGTACTCCTGAGACCGTGTCTCGCATTACACCTGAGGGAGACCAGGCGTCGGCGCCTGACCTCGAATGGGGCGACCCGCATCGGCCAACGAGGGCCAGACATGGGTAGGCAACCGGTAGGGCGCAGCAGTCAGATGCGACAGCGGCCGTCCGGCAATGTTCTGATTGAGAGGGGTGGAGCGGCTTGCCTTGGCGTTCCGCGGAAGCCAGGCGGTGTAGCGGGCGATCAGGATGCGACAGGGAGCCCGTCGAGCGTGCCGGTGAGGGGCGCTACGTGTTACGAGACGTGGCAGGAGACCCCTGGTCTCCCGGCGCAAACGATGGCTATTGATCGCGGCGATCCTGGTCGAGTACCCGTTTCGGTGCGAAATGATACCTAGGGTAACTGCTTAGGGCACCCTCTATTTTGCCCGTGTAGTGAGTCCTGATAGTCACTACACGGGCCTTGACGTCAACCGTTGATGCCCTGGCTGCGCAAGTAGTCGTCGTAGCTGCCGCTGAAGTCGACGATGCCGCTCTCGCTCATGTCGAGGATGCGGGTGGCCAGGGAGGACACGAATTCCCGGTCGTGGCTGACGAAGATCAGCGTACCCGGGTAGTTCTCCAGCGCCAGGTTGAGGGCCTCGATGGATTCCATGTCCAGGTGGTTGGTGGGTTCGTCCATCACCAGCACATTGGGCTTCTTCAGGATCAGCTTGCCGAACAGCATGCGACCCTGCTCGCCACCGGAGATCACCTTGACCGACTTCTGGATGTCGTCGCTGGAGAACAGCATGCGCCCCAGGGTGCCACGTACCAGTTGCTCGCCACCCTGGGTCCACTGGCCCATCCAGTCGAACAGGGTGACGTCGTCGGCGAAGTCCTCGGCGTGGTCCTGGGCGAAGTAACCGACGTCGGCACTGTCGGTCCACTTCACCTCGCCGCTCTGCGGCGCCATCTCGCCCACCAGGGTACGCAGCAGGGTGGTCTTGCCGATGCCGTTGGGACCGATGATGGCCACGCGCTCGCCGGCCTCGATCTGCAGGCCAAGGCGCTTGAACAGCGGGGTGCCGTCGAAGCCCTGGGTGACGTTCTCCAGCGTCACCGCCTGGCGATGCAGCTTCTTGTACTGCTCGAAGCGGATGAAGGGGCTGACGCGGCTGGATGGCTTGACCTCGTCCAGCTGGATCTTGTCGATCTGGCGCGCCCGGCTGGTGGCCTGCTTGGCCTTGGAGGCGTTGGCCGAGAAGCGGCTGACGAACTGCTGCAGTTCGGCGATCTGGGCCTTCTTCTTGGCGTTGTCCGACAGCAGGCGCTCGCGGGCCTGGGTGGCGGCGGTCATGTACTCGTCGTAGTTGCCGGGGAAGAGGCGCAGCTCGCCATAGTCCAGGTCGGCCATGTGGGTGCAGACGCTGTTCAGGAAGTGGCGGTCGTGGGAAATGATGATCATGGTGCTGTTGCGCGCGACCAGGATGCCTTCCAACCAACGAATGGTGTTGATGTCCAAGTGGTTGGTGGGTTCGTCGAGCAGCAGCAGTTCCGGGTCTGAGAACAGCGCCTGGGCCAGCAGCACCCGCAGCTTCCAACCGGGAGCGACTGCGCTCATGGGACCGAAGTGCTGGTCCTGCGGAATACCCAGGCCGAGCAGTAGCTCGCCGGCCCGGGCTTCGGCGGTATAGCCGTCGAATTCGGCGAACTGCACTTCCAGTTCGGCCACGGCCATGCCGTCGTCTTCGCTCATTTCCGGCAGCGAATAGATGCGGTCGCGCTCGGCCTTGACCTTGGCCAGTTCGGCGTGGCCCATGATCACCGTGTCGATGACCGTGCAATCCTCGTAGGCGAACTGGTCCTGGCGCAGCTTGCCCAGACGCACGTTGGGCTCCAGCATCACCTGGCCGCCGGTGGGTTCGAGATCGCCCCCGAGGATCTTCATGAAGGTGGACTTGCCGCAGCCGTTGGCGCCGATCAGGCCGTAGCGATGACCGTTGCCGAATTTGACGGACACGTTCTCGAACAGCGGCTTGGCGCCGAACTGCATGGTGATGTTAGCGGTGGAGATCAAGGGGCTTACCTATCAAGGACGTAAAGCTTTGCCGGAATCGCCGATACCGTTTCGGTACCCACGCCGAGCTTGGCTATCTTGCTCGAGTCTGAACCTGGGGCGGCTCAGCGAGCGTAGGTGGAAAGGAGGATCTGGAAGGTGCTTCCCAGCTGTTGGGCGATGAAGGTGGTGTTCATGCCGGACATTGAGCACATTGTCGCATAGGTGTGACGGCACTTATAAGGCCGCCGGCAGCGGAGGCGCTGGGTTGCCGGCGCCACGCCGAAGAAGGGCCGACAGGCGCTTGGCCTGCCGTTCCGGGCTTGCCGAGGACGAAAGGCGGTCGGATTTTTATTCACTCGGCCCTTCACGGGCTCTTCGGACCGCTGGTGATAGTGGCCATTGAACGGCACCCGGGCTGACGTTTCCCATGTTGCTCATACGTCGCCGTTACGGGAGCCGAAAATGTCCGAGCAAACGAAATCCAGGGTGGATGCGGGGGCACCGCGCGAAGAGTTACCACCCACTCTGGAAGAAACTCAAGCGCGGAATGCCGAGCTGCGCATTCAGAAGATGGCGAAGCAACGTCAGCAGGAGCTTTCAGAGCGTTCGTTGATCGCCGACAAGAATGCCAGGCTGGTGCCTTGAGCCCAGCTATGTACGACCTGTCGTCGAGTGATGGGCGGGCGGTCGCAGAATCCGCCAGACGCGTGGCGGTCTGCGGTCCACGGTGGGCCAGCCTGCATCTCGAGGTTCAGCCTGCGGTAGATCCTGCGCCTAGCGTAAGCCGCGGTGTGAAGCTAAGAGCCTGTTCAAAATCCGCTGCGCGTCGGCCAAACGGCGTTGAAAATGGCCTGGAAGGCCAGCCCCACCTAGGCGGCCCCGTCGGAATGCTCATCTATCACTCGTAAACTCGAGCGCGGGTCCGATCCGCTTCCTTCAGCCCTTTGATTCGCTAGCGCTCACCCTTCGGGCCAGCCGTTGGCTGTTGCTCCCGATAGGTCGTTGCGCCTTGTTTGGCTCTAGCTCGCGAGATCATGAACAGGCTCTAAGAGTCCGGCTGTCCATGCGCCAGTGAATAACGCCCAGCCCCAGCCTTAAGCGGGGCGCTGCCCCTTCCTGCGGTGCGCGAATGACCCTGGCCGTCTCGTGAACCCGGGGTAGCTAGCTGCCGATGGCCAGGGGGGGCCGAGCCTATGGCCGGTGGCCGCCGCTTTCGTTTTCGCTAGGCACGGTTGAGCTGGACCTGGCGATGGCGCGGCGTCAATGGACTATCTTGCTACGGGCGATACTGCGTTTCAGTCTGCTGATTTCTTCAAGTTCATCGGAATAACGCTGAAAGAGAATCTCGAGCGCCGCTCGGTCTGCCGAGAGTTTCAGCTGTTTGATTGCTATTTGCCGCTCGATGGGTTGTGCCGACGAACTAGTAGCGGCTTTTGCGTTCTTCTGGCTGCTCATGAGTCTATTCCCTTGGTAGTGGTAAAAATGTCCCTTTCGGCTGTGGGTATAAAACACGGAATAGGGGGCGGAAGCCTAGAAGAATTGCTCGAGAAGTGGTGATGCAATCGGCAATATCGAAGAGAATCTAACGCGGGAACGCTGGAGGGCTGTTGTAGCCGCTTCGTTCTGCGTTAAGCGAAACGACTTTGGCTTGCTCGAATGAAGGGCGGTCACATTCGCCCGGAGTTTCTTCAACTCGTCCGGGCCAATCAAGGCAAGGCAAGGCAAGGCAAGGCGCTATTGGCCGGGAGGGTTTTCTTGGATATCGAGTAGAAAGCGAAATGCACGTTGAACGGTCGCCTGGTGATCCTGTATTTCAGTAATGCACAGCTGCAGCATCTCTCTGAACACCTGAATCTGCGGTACCGTGGCATTCGTAGATTGTCTATCGCGTCCTGTTCGGCGGAAAATCGCTCTGAAAGTAGCAGGCCATGTTTCCTGGCCTGGTCGTTCGTTCGCCTGGCTCCTACATTTATGCCTTAGGCGGGGCAGTTTCCGCGACAATTAAAAGAGGTGGCCATCTGGGTGGTCGGATGGATGGTGAGTGACAGAGTTAGCGGAGAAAGGTCCAAAATTGAAGTGTATTGATAGATTCACCAGGTAACCCCATGAACAGGCTAAAAGAAACTTTGGCGACCCTGAATCCCCCGGTGAAGCATTTCTTCGAGTACAGGGGTGAGGATGTGTTACTTACGTTATTGGATCCCGGGGTACCGGCAAAGGTATCCCGCCTGATTACCAGGCGCACGGTGATGAATACCGTGGCGCTCAACGTGATGGTGTTGTATGCGGTCAATGAACTCCGCGTGAAAGGCTCTCATGTGCCTTTGCAAGGCGACACTGTACTTATCGGTCAAAAACCATCGGTAGCCTGAGCTTCGGATATCAGCTGATGGCATGCCACTCAAAAGCTCGACAGCCATAACTGGCTTGCTGGTGACAGTCCTCGCCAGGGATGCCTACAGCGCGTGGCCTAGCGTCTTTTAGGGATTAAATCCGCGGACAGGTAGGCTTTCCTCGGCATCGCCCTCCGTTTGTCTTCATGGTGGCGATGCCGGCTTGCACCGACCTTTGCTGCAATACCTTCTCCGCCGGACTGTTGAGCTCGATGGGAGGTGCATTCCAGCGGTGAAACGGTGTCGAGGCGTGTGTTTGAAAGACCAGCGGATCCGCAAGTATCCAGTTTGTGACGCCTGCCTGAGGCAAACCTAGGGAATCGACAGCGGTACCACCTTCCTGACCGCCTCTGTCAACTGGTCCAGGGTCCAAGGTTTGTGCAGGAAAGGGATACCCGCAGGAATGTCGTTTCTCAGGCCGGCATAGCCGGACATCAGTACGAAGGGGAGCGAGGGCCAGCGCTCGGTGACGATCCTGGCCAGCTGGATGCCATCGATCACCCCTGGCATTCGCACGTTCGACACCACCAGGTTGACCTGCTGCGAGTGTAGTTCCAGAAACTGCAACGCAGCATCGGCGGTGCCGAAGGTTTCCACTTGGAAGCCTTCCTGCTTGAGGACTTCGCGAACCAGGGCTTGCAACAGCAGCTCGTCTTCGGAGACGACGGCAAGCCGTTCACCGGTGACTTCGGATCGGGTCGGAGAGACCATCGGCATGAGCTCCAGAGGGGCGATGTACCGAGTCTAGTCGCCGCTGGCCGAATACGCTGAGGTGTTCATGACAACGGCGTGACTGGGGCCGGTGCAGAAGGCGGATGCAGGCGAAGGCCGTCGTGCCAGCGGGTCTTATCGGACTGATGGTGATAGTGGCCACTGAACACCAGGGGCGGACCAGCCTCACATGCCTGAGGCCATCCTGGTCTCACTGAGAGGTAGCAACATGATAATTGACATGCGCACCTGGGCCCGGGCGGCTTCGCCCAGCGCACGGCCCCAGCCGACAGCTCCGCTATCCGTATTGCAAAGCTCCATCAATAGCCTTCATCAGGCCAACGAATCACGGAAGCTGAAGATGAGTCAGGCGGCGGTCCAGGGTGTCGAGCCCGATCCGGTAGAACCGCCAGACCTGGCTGAACCGGACGACGAGGACGAAGATGAGGCCAGCCCGGGCGAGATCGATGATCAGGCTGACGTTGGCGATCCGCTGAACCGCTGATGCCGCCAGGGCTCGGACGTGATCCAGGGCGGCCCGGTACGGCCTACCGTCGAACGAGTACGGGTGGCTGTTCGCGGCCTGGGGAGCCCGCTATCAATCGGCGGCTCCGCCGCCTCGGTCCTGTGCTGATGGCAGACCGGTCATCGGCGTGCACCGATCATCCATTTAGGTCCCCGGTGGACCTGCAGGGGAAAAGATGGCCTTCTTCTTGAGTGGTATCGGCAACCTGCAGGTGCTGCTGGACAACTGCCTGCAACGTGAGCGCGAGTATTTCGTTCAGCCCCAGGGGCAACGCCAGTGTGCAGACCCCTTCGTCTTCGTGCGGGCCGCCATGATCTTTCGCAAACGGCATGACCCTATCGCCGAGCGGGAGATCTGCGCACGCTGGGATCTCATCCTGCAGGATTTCGAGCGGCAGGCGCCTGGGCTGCTGCCCGATGCCGATCTTGCCCCAGGCAGGCAACTTCGCAATCGCAAGCTGCTGCTTGATCTGCGAAGGATGAATCCTGTCTCGCCGAGATATCCGGTAGTCGCTCAGGAAGCCAGGATTTTCCAGGTTGAATGAAGGCTGCAGCGGGAAAAGACCTTGGCTACTGGAACGACGTGCGGTCATGGTTTTGTTGAAACGAACGCCCTTCGTTGCCGCCTAATCACCGACGACCTTCGACCAGGAGCCGCAACATGATGTCTTCATCCCTCGATGGCGCCACCCCGGCAATGTCACCTATGTGGTGGCTGGGAGGCGACCAGGCGCCCTTGAATGATTCCGATATGGCCGATGAAGAGGTTGATATCGAGCTTCCCGACAATGTGGTGGAGAACCTGACCGAGCCGGCCAAACCACCTGCCCCTATTCCGGACCCAGGTCCGCTCTAGTCTTTCCCAGGGTACGCTCCCTGTTTATTCTCCCTTCGCGCCTATGCTTGCGAAGCGTACAAAGCTGTATTTCTCAGGGGACATGTAACAGAAGATGTATTCCGAGTAGGTTGTTGGCCAGCGGCGCCACCGGGGCCGAGGAAGGGCCGGGCGCTGGCGAGTGTTGCACTCTCACAGCCTTCAGGAGCCTACGCATGATTCCTACGCTACCCACAGCACTACGCCGATTGAATATTCCCTTACGCATCCGCATCGACCAGGGGCCGGAGATCGATCTGGGCGCCACGCCACGGGTGACCCTGGTCGTCAAGGATCCCCAGTTCCTGGCCGATCCCCGCCAGCTAAACCTGGATGCCCTGGGCCAGGCCTTCGTGGAGTCGCGGATCGATCTGGAAGGGAACATGAGCGATGCCATCGAGATCGGTGATCAGCTGAGCCAGGCGCTGGTAGGGCTCGAGCAGACGCCGGACGGCCTCCATCAAGCCCATGACAAGGCCACCGACGCCTCGGCCATTGCCTATCATTACGACCTGTCGAACGACTTCTATCGCCTGTGGCTGGACCCCGAGCTGGTGTATTCCTGCGCCTATTTCAAGACCGGGACCGAGGACTTGGCCACTGCCCAGCGCGACAAGCTGGAGCTTCTCTGCCGTAAGCTGCGGCTGCAGCCCGGCGAGCGGCTGCTGGATGTGGGCTGTGGTTGGGGCGGCCTGGCGCGCCATGCTGCTCGTGAGCATGGCGCCGAGGTGCACGGCATCACCCTCTCTCGCGAGCAGCTCGAATTGGGCCGGGCGCGGGTGGCGGCTGAAGGCTTGAGTGATCGCGTGACACTGGAGCTGTTGGATTATCGCGACTTGCCCGAAGAGGGTCGCTACGACAAGGTGGTCAGCGTTGGCATGTTCGAGCATGTCGGCTATGCCAATCTGCCCCTGTACTTCCGCAAGCTGTTCGCCGCGGTACGTCCTGGTGGGCTGGTGCTCAACCATGGCATCACCGCGCTGCATGCCGATGAGCGCGCGGTCGGTCATGGCGGCGGGGAGTTCATCGACCGCTACGTCTTTCCCAAGGGCGAATTACCCCATCTGTCACGGGCCATTGCCAACATGAGCGACGCGGGACTGGAGGTGGTCGATGTCGAAAGCCTGCGCCTGCATTACGCCCGTACCCTGGATTTCTGGAGTGCCGCCCTGGAGGCGAATCTCGACGAGGCGGCGCGTCTGGTGCCCGCCGAGGCCCTGCGCATCTGGCGGCTGTACCTGTCGGGTTGCGCCTATGCCTTCCGCAAGAACTGGGTGAACATTCATCAGGTGCTCGCCAACCGGCCTCATGTCGACGGCCGGATCGAGCTGCCTTGGTCGCGGGCTGATATCTACGCCCGAGGCTGAGCGACCGCAGCCTCGTTGAGCGCTCTGCGATAGAGCAGGGCGCTCAACGCGAGGCCGGCCAGCGCCATCAGCCCGGCGAAGAGGAAGATGGCACTGAAGCCGAAGCCATTGGCGATGGCGCCTGCCAGCGGCCCGGTGATGCCCAGGGCCAGATCCAGGCACAGGGAATAGGCGCCCAGGGCAGCGCTGCGATTGGTCGGCGGCACCTTGACGATGGCTTCAACGCCCAGGGCCGGATAGACCAGCGACAGGCCGAAACCCGCCATGGCCGCGCCGATCAACGCCATCTGCGGCGTCACCGCCAGCCAGAGCAGCAACAGGCCCAGGGTTTCCACCGTGAAGCAGGCGAGTGCCACGCGGAAACCGCCGATCTTGTTGATGGCGCCAGCGAACAGCAGGCGGGCGCAGATGAAGGCCGCGCCGAAGGCGGTCAGGCAGAAGGCGGCGTTGGGCCAGCCATTGCTGGCGTAGTAGAGGGTGACGAAGGTCGCGATGGCACCGAAGCCGATGGAGCTCAGCAGCAGACAGAGGCCGAAGGGGCTGATCCGCCAGAATACCTTGTGGAAGGGCAGCCGCTCGCCCGGAATGACCGGCGCCGCCTCCTTGTTCCAGGCCAGGGCCAGGCCGAGAGCGCCAAGCAGGGCGATGGCGACGCCCAGGCTCCATAGGCCCAATCCCGCGACCATGGCAACGCCCAGCGGTGCGCCGATGGCCAGGGCGCCATAGGCGGCAATGCCGTTCCAGGAGATCACCTTGCTGACGTGCTGCATGCCAACGCTGCCCATCCCCCAGCTCAGGCAACCGGTCCCGATCATCGCCTGGGACATGCCCAGGATCACCCGGCCGACGATCAGCAGCCCCAGGCTGGCAGCGGGAAAGCTTTGCAGGGCAGTGGCGAGCAGGGTCAGGACGCCACAGGCGACGCAGCCGAACAGGCCGTAGATCACCCCGCGCTTGGCACCGATGCTATCCGCCAGCTTGCCGGCGAGTGGGCGGGTGAAGAGTGTGGCGAGGTACTGGATGCTGATCGCCAGCCCCGCGATCACCGAGCCGTAGCCGAGGTCGTCGTGCACGTAGCCCGGCAGGATCGCCAGCGGCAGGCCGATGGCGAGGAACAGCAGAAAGCTGAAGATGACGATGGAGATGATGCGCAGGGTGACGGCGAACGCGGTGGTGGGCGGAGCGGTCGTGGTCATGGCTGTTCTCGAGACGACTCGTCGAAGCGGCGAAGAAGGCCGACGCTGAGCGCCAGGCCGGCGAGGGCGGCCAGGGCGGCGCAGAAGAAGCTGGCGGCGTAGCCGAAATGAGTGGCCACGGCGCCGATCAGCGGACCGGTCACCGCCAGGGACAGGTCGATGAACACCGAATAGCCACCCAGGGCGGCGCCGCGGTTGGACGCCGGCACCCGTTGCACCGCCTCGACCGCCAGTGCCGGGAACACCAGGGAGAAGCCGATGCCGGTGAGGGCGGCGCCGACCAGGGCGGTCGTCACGCTCGGGGCGAGCCAGAGGACGGCCAGGCCCACGGCCTCCACCGCCAGGCTGACGATGGCCACGCGGAAGCCGCCGTGGCGATTGATGGCGTTGGCGAACACCAGCCGCACGCCGATGAAGAAGCAGCCGAATACCGACAGGCAGAGGGCCGCGCCGCTCCAGCCCTGGCTGGCATAGTAGAGGGTGATGAAGGTCGCCAGGGTGCCGAAACCTATGCCTCCCAGGGCCAGGCCGAGCCCGAACGGCAGCACCCGGCCGAGCACGGTGCTGAAGGGCAGGCGCTTACCGCGCACCGGGACGATGGCGGGCCGCGGTTTGGCGATGCGGTAGCCGAGCAGCGCCAGGGCCATGATGCTGGCGCCCATGATCCAGAGTCCCAGCAGATCCACCAGTACCACGCCCAGGGGCGCGCCGATGGCCAGGGCCCCGTAGCTGGCGACGCCGTTCCAGGAAATCACCTTGGCGGTATTGGTCGGACCTACCCGGCCGATGGCCCAGGAAATAGCGCCGGTACCCGAGAGGCTCTCGGCGCAGCCCAGCACCAGGCGTCCCAGCAGCAGCGCGCCGAGGCTGACCCAGGGCCAGGGCTGCAGCAGCACCGAGGCGAGCATCAGTAGACCGCTGAGACCACAGCCGAGCATGCCGTAGAGCACCGATTGCTTGGCCCCGACGGTATCTATGATGCGTCCGGCATGGGAGCGCGAGAGCAGGGTGGCGACATACTGGCTGCTGATCACCAGGCCGGCGATGATGGAGTTGAAACCCAGTTCGCCGTGCACGTAGCCTGGCAGCACGGCCAGCGGGATGCCGATGGTAAGGTAGGCGATGAAGGTGAACAGCACCGTGCCCAGCGTGATGCGGGTAGCCTGGGCGGACGAAAGCGTGGGTGGTGGGGTAGCGGTGGACATCGGCTTCGGGAGGTTGTCTGACAATGTGGGATAGATCGCTTTCGCCTGGCAAAGGTCACATGCGATGAAGGTTTTTGTCCATGCCAGGGGCAAGGCCAGCAGCCGGCGAGCCTGGGTAGCCGCGTTGTTGACCGCTCTGGCCGGGATGCCTGCCGGGGCCGGCGACCGTCTCCAGTTGCGCATCGGCGATCAGATACTGCGGGTCGAGGTCGCTGCCACGCCCGCGCAACGTGCGCAGGGGCTGATGGGGCGTGCCCCGCTCGGGGCCGATGAGGGCATGTTGTTCGTCTTTCCCGGTGACGACATCCGCTGCCTGTGGATGAGGGATACCCCCAGTGCCCTGGCCGCGGCCTTCATCACGGCCAGCGGCGTCATCCTCAACCTCGCGGAGATGCAGCCGCAGACCGATACCCGCCACTGCTCCCGGGCGCCGGCACGCTATGCCCTGGAAACGGCGACCGGCTGGTTCTCCCAACGAAGTGTCGCCGCCGGGGCGAAGATCCAGGGATTGGACGCGGTGCCGCCGGCCCTCAGGTGAGAGGACCGCTGTACACCAGGGTGTCGTAGTCGAAGCGAACCCGGCCCTGTTCGGCGTGGGCGTCGAACAACTGGCCCACCTCGGCGCTGAGCGCTGCATGGCCTGGGCTGCCGGGCGCGGGTAGGTAGGAGGATGACTCCACGCGCGCCTGCAGACCCTCGCGATCGAGCCATTGCGCGTTGCTCGTCACCCACAGCTGGCAACCTTCGGGGCCAAAGAAGCGTGCCAGTTCTGCCGGGCGCAGATTGCGGTGCTCCACCTGCCGGTAATCGGTGCCGTGGCGTTGCAGCAACTCCTCGTAACCAGCCATGAAGGGGCTGCTGTCGGACAATCGATAGTTCCAGATCAAGGCGAGGGTGCCAGCGGGTCGCAGGATCCGGGCGAACTCCGACCGGGTTCGCAGGCGGTCGAACCAATGGAAGGCCTGGCCCACGACGATCAGGTCCACGCTCCGTTCGCCCAGCCCGGTGTCTTCCGCCGTACCGTTCCAGGTATGGAAGCCCGCCCGCTGGGCGAGACTCGCTGCCATCGCCTGGCGCATGGGGGCGTTGGGCTCGATGGCGTGAACGGTGTAGCCCGCCGTAAGAAACTCCCGGGTCAGCAGGCCCGTACCGGCGCCGACATCCGCCACCACGGCATCCGCTGCGAGATCCGCCACCAACCGCTGGATCACGGTCGAGGGGTAGCCCGGACGACCTTTCTCGTAGGCGGAGACCCTGTCGCTGAATCGCTCTTCGTTTTTCATAAGCCTCTAATATCAGCTAGTTAGGTCGGATTCTTGCTGTAAATTATCGATTTACCTCATAAATCACTTTAACTCTGTTCTTGCAGCCTGCCTGCGCTCGACTTAATGACTTCCGCAGACGCCAGGCGTGAAGAATCCTTCTCCGAAAAGAATGGCTACAGTGGTACGAATTTGTCGAGAGAACCTTGGTTGAAGGCGGTGGCTGCTGGCAGTGGCGGTTATGGCGCAGAGCCCTTGGCCCAGGACCCTTCGCCTCGGCTAAGGGTAGGAGCGAAGTCCCTGGATGCTCGCCGCGCTCAATGGCTCGCCTGAGACGGTCCCGGGCTAGGGAGTGGGAGGTGACTGCTCGCTCCGGGCTGGGCTGCCAGGTGCGCCCCAGGGTGCTTGCCTCCGTGGGCCAGGTCGCGCGGCTGCGGAGCCGCTCAAGCGTCGCCGCTATTGGAGCCAGGCCTCGACGCGGCGATTCTTCACCCGGCCGTTGGGCGACAGTCCGGCTACCGGCAACTGGTCGCCGAGGGAAAGCAGGTCTGCGGCGAAGACCTTTTGGTGGCGCAGGGCGGTGGCCACCGCCAGGGCTCTGAGGCGCGCCAGCAGGGCGGCACGAGCGGGATCCTCGGTGGCATCGTTGAAGCCTGCCAGCACCAGGCGTCGGCTGGCATTTCCCGGCAACCGCATGAAGTCGGCCAGTCGCTCGACATCGCGCAAGGCCTTGTTGTCGAGTTGGGCGCTGCCCGCCGTGAAGCGGAAATTCACCGTGAGGCGCTGGGCTCGCCGAGCCAGGTCGGCATAGGCCTCGGGCATGCCCTGGGTGTCGGTGATCCGCAGCGGCTCGATGCGCTGGGCGACGAAACCACTCTGTTGGACGATGCTCTGGCCGGCGGGTGTCTGGCTGAACTCCAGCAAACTGCGTACCCAGTCCGACCGTTCGTTGGGCGGTGCATAGAGGAATAGCCTGCGCGCCAGGGGATAGTCCTCGGTGGCGACGCTCGCTTCGCTGGGCAGGATGGCGCGTCCCTCGCCATCGCGCAGAGCCAGCATCGGTAGCTTGGCCGCGGCCGCCAGGCTGGTGAAGCCGATCCCAGCGGGATCGCTGGCGACCTGCCCTGCCAATTCTTCGTTGGACTCGTAGCGTTTCGCCTGCGCATTCAAGCGCTTACCGGCGGGATTCAATACCAGTTCGCGGAAGGTATCGTAAGTGCCGGAGCGGTCATCCCGGGCGTAGAGATGGATCGGGCTGGGCTGACCCCCTAGCTGCTGCCAATCGCTGATGTCGCCGGCGAAGATCTGCGCCAGCTGCTGCAGGTCGAGTTCGCGCAGAGGATTGCCCGGGTGCACGATGATCGCCAGACCATCCAGGGCGATTACGTACTCGGCTTGCCGGCTACGCAGGTCCCCAAGGGGCGCGAGGGTGGCCGCCTCGGCATCGGTGATAGGACGGGAGGCAGCAGCGACATCGGTGGTCTTGTTGGCCAGGGCCGCGAAGCCGGTGCCGGTACCATGGGCAGCGATCTGCACGGAGACGGAGCTGCCGTCGGGGGCGCGGGCCACCAGACGCCATTCATCCACTACGCCGGTGGGCAGGGTCTGCGGCTGTTGGTAACCGCGTTCCGCGAATAGGCCAGCCACCAGGCGAGGGCCCAGGCGGGCGTTCACGGTGTTGGAACCCTGGAGCCGCAACAGCGGCATGTCGGTCTCCGCGGCCAAGGTGGCGGACGATACCAGGGGAAGCAGCAATAGAGTCAGCACCGCTCGCCGTAGCAGCGTACGGCGGAATACCGGGGCGGAGCAGTTCATGGGTTGGGCCTCGAACCTACGACGAGGCCGCCACCTTAGGGCCGCTCCGTGACGCCGACGTTACAGCCGTTCAGCGCAACTCCAGCCAGACCGGGGCGTGGTCGGAGGGTTTCTCCATGCCGCGGATGTCGTAGTCGACGCCGGCCGCGGCGATGCGCTCGCGAAGGGCGCGGGAGGCGAGAATGGTATCGATGCGCAGACCGCGCTTGGGCTCGTCTTCGAAGCCGCGACTGCGATAGGGGAACCAGCTGAACCTGTCGTCGACCTCGGGATGCAGGTGGCGGTAGCTGTCGACCAATCCCCAGCCGAGCAGGCGTTGCATCCATTCCCGTTCTTCGGGCTGGAAGCTGCAGGCGCCCGTTCGCAGCCAACGCTTGGCGTTGGCTGCGCCGATGCCGATGTCGTGGTCCTGGGCGGAAATATTGAAGTCACCCATCAACAGCAGAGGTGTATCGGCGGAGAAACGCTCTTCAAGTAGTTTCTGAAGATCTGCGTAGAACTTCCTCTTGCCAGGGAATTTTGTTGGGTGAGCGATATTCTCGCCCTGGGGAAAATAGCCGTTCATGACCACCAGCGGCTGGCCCTGGCGATCGGCGAAGACACCATAGATGAACCTCTTCTGGGATTCCTCGCCATCTCCCGGAAAGCCCTTGTGCAGTTCCAGGGGCGCCAGGCGCGACAGCAGGGCAACGCCGTAGTGGCCCTTCTGGCCGTGATAGTGGACGTGGTAGCCCAGCGCCTCGACCTCCGCCTGGGGAAACTGATCATCCGAGACCTTGGTTTCCTGCAAGCCGATCACGTCAGGATCGTAGCGTTCGATGATGGCAGAAAGTTGATGATGTCTTGCTCTCAAGCCATTGATATTAAAGCAAACTATCTTCATTCTGGCTGTCCTGGGAAAAGAGAGATCCTAGCCTATTCCGCCGTACTCTGGCGAAACGGCCCGGTAGCGAACCCTGGACGCATCCGTTTGTCTGACAGCGCAACGCCCGTTAGCATCCCTGTATGAATAGTCCGACAGCTCTACGCCGTGCCTTGATTGGAGTCTGTTGCCTGCACGGGATGGCCTGGGCAGCGCCGGCCGAGGTGAGCGTCCGCGTCGAGCCGGCCAATACCCCCTTGCGTGACAACATCCAGGCCTACATCGGCTCCGTCGAGGGGCGCGATAGTGCCGCCTTGCAGCGCTTGCGCCCGGCCGCCGAGCGCCAGGCCGAGCAGGCCGCCCAGGCCTTGGGCTACTACCATGCGCAGATCGAGACCCGCGTTGATCCCGGCGAAACGCCGCGGCTGGTGGTGGAGGTTCGCCCAGGCGAGCCGGTGAAGCTGCGCAACGTGGACATCCGCATCGAAGGACCGGCGCGCCAGCTGCGGGTCTTCCAGCGGCCGATACCCGCAGGCCTCAAGCCGGGCCAGCCGCTGAACCAGGGGCTGTACGAGGATGCCAAGAGCCTCATCCAGAACCAGGCGCAGCGCTACGGTTTCTTCCGCGGTACCTTCACCCAGCACCAGCTGCGCATCGACCCGGCCACCGGTTTCGCCGACATCGCCCTGGTGTTCGAGAGCGGGCCGCGTTTCGTCCTGGGCCAGGTGACCTTCGAGGGGGATGCGCCCTTCGATCCCGATCTGCTCCAGCGCATGGTGCCTTTCACCCAGGGCACGCCCTACGATTCCGAACTGATCGCCGACTTCCAGAGCAACCTGCTGGCCAGTGGCTTCTTCGATGGTGCCCGGCTGGACACCTACCCCAAGACCGAAGGACCTGCGGAAGTCCCGGTGACGGTGACCCTGCGCACCCGCAAGCCGCGAACCTTCGGCTTCGGTCCGGGCTACTCCACCGACGTTGGCCCGCGTCTCAGATTCACCTGGGAGAACCACTGGCTCAACCCGCAGGGGCACAGCCTGGGCGCCGAGGCCGAGCTGTCGGCGCCGCGCCAGAGCGTCGCCACCTGGTACGACATTCCGGGCCAGGACCCGATCAACGACAAGTTCCGCTTCGCCGGTGGCTACCAGTACGAGCAGATCGCCGACGACGACTCCCTCAGCCAACTACTCACCGTCGGCCCCGAGTGGCACCGCAAGTTTCCCAATGGTTGGGAGCGGGTGCTGTCGGTGAAGTGGCGCAACGAGAGCTATCGCCTGGGCAACGACGACGGCACCTCCAACCTGGTCATGCCGGGTGTGGACTTCTCGCTGCTGCGCAGTGACAACCGCATCGATCCCAATCGTGGCTACCGCCTGCAGTTCGGCGTGTCGGCGGCCAAGGAAGGGTTGCTGTCGGACGCCAACATGGTGCATGCCACGGCGCTGGCACGGGGGCTGATCACGCTGGGCGACGGCCACCGCTTCCTCGGGCGGCTGCAACTGGGCGGCAACCTCACCAATGGCTACAACAAGATTCCGCCGTCGCTGCGCTTCTTCGCCGGCGGCGACCAGAGCGTGCGGGGTTACGACTACCAGACGCTGTCGCCGGAGAACGACGAGGGCGACTACGTCGGCGGCCGCTATCTGATCGCCGGTGGCGTCGAGTACCAATATCCGCTGCGGGACAAGTGGCGCCTGGCGACCTTCGTCGACCAGGGTAGCGCCTTCAACGATCTCAACAATTATCAACTCAAGACGAGTGTCGGCGTGGGCGTGCGCTGGGTCTCGCCGGTCGGCCCGATCCGCGTCGACCTGGCCCACGGCCTGGACGAACCCGGTGGCATCCGCCTGCATTTTTCCATAGGGCCCGAGCTGTGAAGTCGGTCGGTGGTGTCGTTCTCGGAATCCTGGCGGCCCTACTGGGCGCGCTGATCCTGCTGCTGGTGCTCGTGCTGGGCAATGCCAACATCGGGCGGGCGGTACTGGGCCAGGTGCCCGGCCTGACGCTGACGGACTTCCAGGGCCGTCTGGGGAGCCATTGGCAGGCACGGCAGCTGGTCTGGCAGGGCGGTGCTACGCGGGTGACGGTGGATGAACCGCAATTCACCTGGCGCCCACGCTGCCTGCTCCGCCTACAGCTGTGCATCGATACCCTGGCCGCCTCGCGGGTTGCCATCGACCAGGCGCCGAGCACCGAGCCGGCGTCCGCGCAAAGCGAGCCGGTCCGCTTGCCGTCGCTGGGTTTGCCCGTTGGTGTGCAGTTGGGCGAGGTGCGCCTGGGGCAGGTGCTCTACAACGGCGCCGAACAGGCTCGTGACCTGCAACTGCAGGCGCGCTGGCAGGCCGACGGTGTTGCCATCGAGCGCCTGGCTGGTGCGGCCTACGGCCTGACGCTGGATACCCAGGGGCATCTGCAGCCCCAGGGCGACTGGCCGCTGCAACTGAACGGAACCCTGGGCCTGCCGGCACCGGACCAGGCGCCCTGGTCGCTGGCTTTGAAGGTCGAGGGTGAGCTGCATAAGACCCTGCGCCTGACGGCCGACAGCAGCGGCTACCTGCCGGGACGGTTGACCGGTACGGTCCAGCCCCTGGTCGAGAATGTCCCGGCCGATCTGCAACTGGGGGCGAATGGCTTCAAGGCGGCGGCGAGCCTGCCCGATACCCTGCGCCTGGATGACCTCAAGCTCACCGCCCGGGGCGATCTGGCCGCGGGCTACGCCTTGCTCGGCCAGGCAAGGTTGCCTGGGGAGGGTGGCCCGGTGGCCCTGGAGCTGGATGGCCGCGTCGACGCCAAGGGCGCACGGATCGCTGCCCTGCGCCTGCAGGCCACGCCCGAACAGCGGGTGCTACTGGCCGGGCAACTGGACTGGCAGCAGGGCCTGTCCGCCGACGCCACCCTCGACTGGCGCGACTTCCCCTGGCGGCGTCTCTATCCCATGGCCGAACCGCCGGTGTCCCTGCAGCGCTTGCAGGGAGAGGTGGCCTATCGCGATGGCGGCTACCTGGGCAATCTCAAGGCCGAGGCCACCGGGCCGGCCGGCGCCTTCACCCTGGCCACTCCCTTCAGCGGTGACACCACCCAGCTCAACCTACCGTCGCTGGACCTGCAGGCCGGCCAGGGGCGCGCCCAGGGCAAGGTCAACCTGGGCTTCGCCGAGGGCGTCAGCTGGCAGGTGGCGCTGGACCTCAGTCGCCTGGACCCGGCCTTCTGGGTCGCCCAGTTGCCGGGTAGCCTGGCGGGTCCGTTGCGCAGCTCCGGCGCCTTCAAGGAGGGACGCCTGCAACTGGATGCCGACCTGGACCTGAAGGGCCGCCTGCGCAACCAACCGGCCGTGCTGGCGGCCCAGGCCAAGGGTGCCGGCGAGCAGTGGCAGGTCTCCCAGCTGGATATTCGCTTGGGTGACAACCGCATCCACGGAGAGGGCGCTCTCGACCAGCGCCTGCAAGGCCAGTTGCAGCTGGATTTGCGTCGCCTGGCCCAGCTCTGGCCCGATCTCTCCGGTAGCGCCGAGGGCCGACTCGACCTGGCCGGTACCCTCAAGGCGCCCGCAGGTCAGTTGCGGCTCAACGGTCGCCAACTCACCTATGCCGACAATCGACTGGCCAGCCTGGCGTTGTCCGCCGATCTGGACGAGCGCCAGCGCGGCCAACTGGACCTCACCGCCCAAGGTCTGCAGGCGGCCGGCCGAGACTTCGGGGTGCTGCGGTTGCAAGGGCAGGGCGATCGTCGACAGCAACAGGCGAATCTTTCGCTCCAGGGGTCTCAGTTGACCCTGGCCCTCGCGGCGGACGGCACCCTGTCCGAGAAGGGCGACTGGAAGGGGCAAATGGCCCGGGGCTCAGTCGCCGCCAGCGGCCAGGACTGGACGTTGGCGAGTCCGGCGCGTGTCGAGCGCCTGGCCAGCGGCCGTCTCGAGCTGGGCCGCCATTGCTGGCGGTCGGGCGCGGCCAGTCTCTGCGGCGACGATCAACAGCTGCTACCGGATACCCGCCTGGCCTGGCACCTGCGTGCCTTCCCCTTGGCCAGCCTGCAACCGCTGCTGCCACCGGAGCTGGCCTGGCAGGGCACTCTCGACGGTGACGTGGACCTGCGCCTGCCCAAGGCCGGACCCGATGGGGAAGTCCGCCTCCAGGCTGGCCGCGGCAGTCTCAAGCTACGTGACGCCACCGGACAGTGGCAAACCTTCAGCTACGACAGCCTCGACGTGACCAGCACCCTGAAGCCGCAACAGGTGGACACCCAGGTACACCTGACCAGCGCCGATCTCGGACGCCTGGATGTCCAGGCCCGGCTGGACCCACGTGACCCGAACCAGGCGTTGGCCGGGCACTTCCAGTTGCAGGGTCTCAATCTCGCCCTGGGCAAGGCCTTCGTCGAAGGCATCGAGCACCTGGAAGGCAAGATCAACGGCTCGGGCGAGCTGGGCGGCACCCTGTTGCAACCCCGCGTCAATGGCCAGATCCAGCTCAGCGGTGGCGACATTGGCGGCGGCAGCGTGCCGACCCGGTTGCAGGATCTCGGCCTCACCGCCCGCATTCAGGGGGATACCGCTATCCTCGATGGCGGCTGGCGCAGCGGTACCCAGGGCCACGGCCAGATCCAGGGCAGCGTCGGCTGGGCCCAGGGCCTGGACGTCAATGTCGCGGTGACCGGCGACCGGCTGCCGGTCAACGTCGAACCCTATGCCCAGCTGGAAGTGGCGCCCAATCTCAAGATCCTGATGAAGGACGGGCGCCTGGCGCTGGCCGGGGAAGTCAGGGTGCCGCGCGGACGCATCCAGGTGCGACAGCTGCCGCCCTCCACGGTCAAGGTGTCGGACGATGCCGTCATCGTCGGCCAGGAAGCCCCGGCCAGGCAGCCGCCGCTGCAGATCGCCATGGACGTCGACGTGCTGGTCGGCGCCGACAAACTCACCTTCGACGCCTTCGGTCTGTCCGCCGAGATCGTCGGCAAGGTCCACATCGGCGACAATCTCGATACCCGCGGCGAGCTCAACCTGCGCAACGGCCGCTACAACGCCTATGGCCAGCGCCTGACCATGAGACGGGCGCGGCTGTTCTTCCAGGGGCCTATCGGCCAGCCCTACATCGATGTCGAGGCGGTGCGGGTGGTGCAGGAGCAGAACGTCACCGCCGGCCTGCGCCTTTCCGGCTTCGTCCAGCAACCGCGCATCGAGGTGTTCTCCGAGCCGAGCATGAGCCAGGAACAGGCGCTGGCCTACCTGGTGCTGGGACGACCGCTGTCCAGCGGCAGCGAAGGGGACAACAACGTACTCGGCCAGGCCGCCCTGGCGTTGGGTCTGGCGGGTAGCTCGGGCACTGCCGGCGAGCTGGCCCAGCGCCTGGGTATCCAGAATTTCCAGCTCGACACCGCAGGCTCCGGCGACAAGACCAGTGTCGTCGCGTCGGGCAATCTCACCGATCGGTTGTCGCTGCGTTATGGTGTCGGGGTATTCGATTCGGCCAACACGGTCGCGCTGCGTTACCAGCTCACCCGGCGGCTCTATCTGGAGATCGCCAGCGGGCTGGCCAACTCCCTGGATTTCTTCTATCGCCGCGATTTTTGAGTAGGGGACGCGCAAGGCTTTGATCGGCCGCGGAAAACGTGTTTACTCCCTGTCCCCGTCTCATGAGAAAAGGAGCAATTCATGGCAACCGTCAATCTGCGCGGCAATCCGGTCGAAGTGCAGGGCAACCTGCCGCAGCCCGGCCAACAGGCACCGGCCTTCAGCCTGGTCAATGGCGACCTGCAGGACGTCACCCTGGCCAGCCTCGCCGGCAAGCGCAAGGTGCTCAACATCTTCCCCAGCGTCGATACCCCGACCTGCGCCACCTCGGTGCGCAAGTTCAATGCGGAGGTCGACAAGCTGGATAACACCCTGGTGCTCTGCATCTCGGCCGACCTGCCGTTCGCCCAGAAGCGTTTCTGCGGTGCCGAAGGGCTGGAGAAGGTGGTGAATCTCTCCACGCTGCGCGGTGCCGAGTTCCTGCAGAACTACGGCGTCGCCCTGGCCAGCGGTCCGCTGCAGGGCCTGGCCGCTCGCGCCGTGGTGGTACTGGACGAGCAGGACAAGGTGTTGCATAGCGAACTGGTCCCGGAAATCGGCCAGGAGCCGAACTACGCGGCGGCGCTGGCCGTCCTGGGCTAAGCCTTGCCCGCGGCGCTGTTGGGCCGCAGGCCACGAGAAACGGGCGGACGTCTTTGTTTCCGCCCGTTTCTCCCTAGGTAAAAACGCAGTAAAGGGGCTGGTGACTGCGGCTCCGGCTGCTTATCTTCCGCCTTCTCCTGCGCGTACGAACTCTTCGATGTCCGACTCTTCTCCCCACACCTCTTCGCGTCGCCGACTGCTCTGGCTGCTGCTCATCGTCTTGCTGTTGGCCGCTGCCGGCGGGTACTGGTATCACCAGCATGGGCAGAAGGAGGCGGCCGCCTCGGGCAAGGGTGCGCGGTCGCCCTTCGGTATGACCGGCCCCACACCGGTACGGGTGGTGGCGGTGGAGCAGCGCAGTTTTCCCATCGTGCGTAAATCCATCGGCACGGTCACGGCGCTCAATACCGTGAATGTCCGCACCCGGGTGGCCGGCGAGCTGGTGCGCGTGGCCTTCGAGGAAGGCCAGAAGGTCAAGGCCGGCGATTTGCTGGCGACCATAGATCCACGGCCCTACCAGGTGGCCCTGCAACAAGCCGAAGGTACCCTGCAGCAAAACCAGGCGCAGCTGCGCAACGCCGAGCTGGACCTCAAGCGCTACCAAGGGCTGTTCCGCGAAGACAGCATCGCCAAGCAGACCCTGGATACCCAGGAGGCGCTGGTCAATCAGTATCGCGGCACGCTCAAGAACAGCCAGGCGGCGGTGGCCGACGCCAAGCTCAACCTTGCCTTCACCCAGATCAAGGCGCCCATCACCGGCCGCGTCGGCCTGCGCCAGCTGGACGGCGGCAACCTGCTGTCCGCCAATGACAGCACCGTGGTGGCCGTGATCACCCAGACCCAGCCGATCTCGGTGGTCTTCACCTTGCCGGAAAGCCAGCTCGGCGAGCTGCTCAAGCGCGCGCGCAGCGGCCAGACGCTGCCGGTCGAAGCCTGGGATCGCGGCGGGATACGCAAGGTCGCCGAGGGTACCCTGCAGAGTTTCGATAACCAGATCGACACGTCCACCGGTACCCTTAAGTTTCGCGCGCGCTTCGCCAATGGCGACGAAGCGCTGTTCCCCAATCAGTTCGTTACCGTGCGGGTCCGCGAGCAGGTGCTGGACCAGGCGCTGGTGCTGCCGTCTTCCGCCATCCAGTTCGGCTCCAACGGCACCTTCGCCTACGTGGTGGGACCCGACAACAAGATTCAGGTCCGCGCCCTCAAGGTCGGCCCGGATGACGGTAGCCTGACGGTGGTCACCGAAGGCCTGGCCGCTGGCGATCGCGTGGTCACCGAAGGTACCGACCGCCTGCGCGAGGGCGCCGAGGTGGAGGTCGTGACAGGAGCCTCGGCGCCGCCCAGCGAACCGGCCAAGCCGGCGGTGCGCAAGCCCGGCAAGACCCAGGGCTGATCGGCCGCGATGGATATCTCGCGCCCGTTCATCCTGCGCCCGGTCGCCACCACCCTGTTGATGGTGGCGCTGCTCATCGCCGGTCTGCTGGCCTATCGGCTGCTGCCGGTGGCTGCGCTGCCGCAGGTGGACTATCCCACCATCCGCGTCCTCACCCTCTATCCGGGGGCCAGCCCCGACGTCATGACCAGCGCCGTCACCGCGCCGCTGGAGCGCCAGTTCGGCCAGATGCCGGGGCTGTCGCAGATGGCGTCCACCAGCTCCGGTGGCGCCTCGGTGATCACCCTCAGGTTCAACCTGGAACTGGACCTGTCGGTCGCCGAGCAGGAAGTCCAGGCGGCGATCAATGCGGCCAACAACCTCTTGCCCAACGACCTGCCGGCACCGCCGGTGTACAACAAGGTCAATCCGGCCGATACGCCCATCGTCACCCTGGCGATCAGCTCCAGGACGCTGCCGTTGCCCACCCTCTATGACCTGGTCGATACCCGCATGGCGCAGAAGCTGGCCCAGGTCAGCGGGGTCGGGATGGTCAGCCTGGCCGGTGGCCAGCGCCCGGCGGTGCGCATCCAGGTCGATCCCGATAAGCTCGCGGCCCACAACCTGACCCTGGCCGATGTGCGCAGCCTGGTCACCAGCGAGAACACCAACCAGCCGAAGGGCAGCTTCGACGGCCCCACGCGGGTCGCCACCCTGGACGCCAACGACCAGATACGCGATCCCAAGGCCTACGGCGAGCTGATCCTCAACTATGCCGACAACGGCGCCCTGCGCCTGGGTGACGTCGCCACCATCGCCCAGGGTGCGGAAAACGACCGCCTGGCGGCCTGGGCCAATCGCAGCGGTGCCATCCTGGTCAACGTCCAGCGCCAGCCCGGCGCCAACGTCATCCAGACCGTCGACCGCATCCAGGCGTTGTTGCCCAGCCTCAAGGAAAGCCTGCCGGCCGGGCTCGACATCGCCGTGCTCAGCGACCGCACCGAGACCATCCGCGCGGCGGTCACCGACGTCCAGCACGAGATGCTGCTGGCGGTGGGGCTGGTGGTCATGGTCACCTTCGTCTTCCTGCGCCGCTTCAGCGCCACCCTGATTCCCTCGGTCACGGTACCGCTGTCGCTGATCGGCACCTTCGGCGCGATGTACCTGGCCGGCTTCTCGCTGAACAACCTGTCGCTGATGGCCCTGACCATCGCCACCGGTTTCGTCGTCGACGATGCCATCGTCATGCTGGAAAACATCTCGCGGCATCTGGAGGAGGGTGCCACTCCACTGGAGGCCGCCCTCAAGGGCGCCCGGCAGATCGGCTTCACCCTGGTGTCCCTCACCATTTCCCTGATCGCCGTGCTCATCCCCCTGCTGTTCATGCAGGACGTGGTGGGCCGGCTGTTCCGTGAATTCGCCATTACCCTGGCGGTGGCCATCCTCATCTCCCTGGTGATCTCCCTGACCCTCACCCCGATGATGTGCGCGCGACTGCTCAAGCAGGAACAGGCCGCCGAGCATCGCCTGGTGTGGCTGGAGCGGCTGATCGCCGGCTATGGCCGGGCACTGCGTTGGGCGTTGCTGCACCGGGCGCTGATGCTGCTGCTGGCGGTGGCCACCTTCGTGCTCACCGCGTTGCTCTACCTGCTGGTGCCCAAGGGCTTCTTTCCGGCCCAGGACACCGGCTCCATCCAGGGCATCACCGAGGCGCCCCAGTCGATTTCCTTCCGCGGCATGAGCGAGCGCCAGCAGGCACTGGCCGAGGTGGTGCTACAGGACCCGGCGGTGGCCAGCCTGTCCTCCTACATCGGCGTCGACGGTGACAACGTCACCCTCAACAGCGGTCGCCTGCAAATCAACCTCAAGCCGCAAAGCGAGCGCGACGTCACCGCCCAGGAAGTGATCGACCGCCTGCGTCCCGCGGTCGCCAAGGTGGTGGGCATCACCCTCTACATGCAGCCGGTGCAGGACCTCAGCGTCGAGGACCGGGTCAGCCGGACCCAGTACCAGCTGAGCCTGGATTCGCCCGATGCCAACCTGCTCGACACCTGGGTGCCGCGGCTGACCCAGGCCCTGCAACAGCGCCCGGAACTCACCGACGTCACCAGCGACCTGCAGAACAAGGGCTTGCAGCTGTACCTGACCATCGACCGTGATGCCGCGGCGCGCCTCGGCGTCCAGGTGTCGGCCATTACCGACGCCCTCTACGATGCCCTCGGCCAGCGGCAGATCTCGACCATCTACACCCAGGCCAACCAGTACCGGGTGGTCCTCGCCAGCGCCGCCGCCGACAGCCTTGGCCCGGATGCCCTCAGCCAGGTCTGGGTCAAGGCGGGTAGTGGTACCAGCTCCAGCGGTAGCAGCGGGACCGGCACCGCGACCACGACGGAAACCACCACCGATACCGCCCGCGCCCCGGTGCGCCTCTCCAGCCTGGTGAAGATGGAGCAGCGGCCGACCCGGCTGGTGATCAACCACCTCAGTCAATTCCCGGCGGTGACCCTGTCCTTCAACCTGGCCACCGGCGTCTCCCTCGGCGCCGCCGTGGCGGCCATCGACGCGGCCAAGCAGGAGATCGGCTTGCCGCTGGGCATCAACACCCGCTACCAGGGCGCGGCGGCGGCCTTCCAGGCGTCGCTGTCCAGCACCCTGCTGCTGATCCTGGCCGCGGTGGTGGTGATGTACATCGTTCTCGGGGTGCTCTACGAGAGCTTCATCCATCCCCTGACCATCCTCTCGACGCTGCCGTCGGCGGCCATCGGGGCCTTGCTGGCATTGCTGCTCACCGGCAACGACCTGGGGCTGATTGCGGTGATCGGCATCATCCTGCTGATCGGCATCGTCAAGAAGAACGCCATCATGATGATCGACTTCGCCCTGGACGCCGAACGGCACCAGGGGCTCATGCCGGAGGAAGCCATCTACCAGGCGGCGCTGTTGCGCTTCCGGCCGATCCTCATGACCACCCTGGCCGCCTTGTTCGGCGCGGTGCCGCTGATGCTGGCGACCGGCGCGGGCGCCGAGCTGCGCCAGCCGCTGGGGCTGGTGATGGTCGGTGGCCTGCTGGTTAGCCAGGTGCTGACGCTGTTCACCACGCCGGTGATCTACCTGGCCTTCGACAGTCTTGGCGAGCGCCTGGGTCGGCGCAGGGCGGCCTGAGGTGAATCTCTCGGCGCCTTTCATCGCCCGGCCGGTCGCGACCCTGCTACTGAGCCTGGCCCTGCTGCTGCTGGGCGCCATCGCCTTCCGCTTGCTGCCGGTGGCGCCGCTACCGCAGATGGACTTCCCGACCATCACGGTCTCGGCGACCCTGTCTGGCGCCAGCCCCCAGGTGATGGCTTCCAGCGTGGCCACGCCCCTGGAGCGCTCCCTCGGCACCATCGCCGGCATCAGTTCCATGACCAGCCGCAGCAGCCAGGGCTCGACGCAGATCATCATCCAATTCGACCTGGACAAGGACGTCAACACCGCCGCCCGCGAGGTCCAGGCGGCTATCAACGCTTCGCGCAACCTCTTGCCCAGCGGCATGCGCCAGATGCCGCGCTACCGCAAGGTCAATCCGTCCCAGGCACCCATCATGGTGTTCTCGCTGACGTCCAAGACGCTGAGCAAGGGCGAACTCTACGACCTGGCCTCCACGGTCCTCGCCCAGAGCCTGTCCCAGGTCAATGGGGTAGGTGAGGTACAGATCGGCGGCAGTTCGCTGCCCGCGGTACGCATCGAGCTGGAACCGCGTCAGCTGGAACACTATGGCCTGGCACTGGACGACGTCCGCACCGCGATCAACAGTGCCAACCAGCGCCGCCCCAAGGGCGCGGTGGCCAACGATGACCACAACTGGCAGATCCAGGCCAACGATCAGCTGTTCAAGGCCGCCGACTACGCCCCGCTGATCATTCGCTACCAGGACGGCGCGACCCTGCGCCTGCGCGATGTCGCCAAGGTCAGCGACGCGGTGGAGGACCGTTACAACGCGGGGTTCTTCAACGACCAGAGCGCCGTGCTGCTGGTGGTCAACCGCCAGGCCAACGCCAACATCATCGAGACCATCGCCGCGCTCAAGGCGCGCCTGCCGGCCCTGGAAGCCATCGTCCCGGCCAGCGCCCGCCTGGAAGTGGCCATGGACAGATCCGGGGTGATCAAGGCGACCCTGCATGAAGCCGAGCTGACGCTGATCATCGCCGTGTTCCTGGTGATCGGCGTGGTCTGGCTGTTCCTCGGTCGGCTGCGCAGCGCAGTCATTCCGGCGTTGGCCGTGCCCATCTCCCTGGTGGGCACCTTCGCCGTCATGTACATCCTCGGCTTCTCGCTCAATACCCTGTCGCTGATGGCCCTGATCCTGGCGGCGGGGCTGGTGGTGGACGATGCCATCGTGGTGCTGGAGAACATCGCCCGGCATATCGACGAGGGCATGCCGCCGCTCAAGGCCGCCTATCAGGGCACCCGCGAGGTGGGGTTCACCCTGCTGTCGATGAACGTCTCCCTGGTCGCCGTCTTCGTCGCCATCCTGTTCATCGGCGGAATCGTCGAGAAGCTGTTCCGCGAATTCTCCCTGACCCTGGCCGCGGCCATCCTGGTCTCGCTGGTGGTGTCCCTGACCCTCACGCCGATGCTCTGCGCGCGCTGGCTGAGACCACACGATCCGGACAAAGAAGGGCGGTTGCAGCGTTTCAGCGAGCGGACCCATCGGCGCCTGGTGGCGGGCTACGACCGTACCCTCGGCTGGGCCCTGCGCCATCGGCGGCTGACCCTGCTGAGCCTGATCGCCACCATAGCGCTCAACGTGGTGCTCTACGTGGTGGTGCCCAAGACCTTCATGCCGCAGCAGGACACCGGCCAGCTGATCGGCTTCATCCGTGGGGACAATGCCCTGTCGTTCCAGGTCATGCAGCCGAAGATCGAGATCCTGCGCAAGGCGCTGCTGGCCGATCCGGCGGTGGCCAGCGCCTCCGGCTTCGTCGGCAGCTCCGGCGCCGGCAGCGGGGTGAACAACGCGGTGATGCTGATCCGCTTGAAGCCCATCGCCGAACGCCAGCTGGATGCCCAGAAGGTCATTGAGCGCATCCGGGCCAATGCGCCCAAGGTACCGGGTGCCCAGTTGTTCCTCATGGCCGACCAGGACCTGAGATTCGGCGGTCGCCAGCAGAGTACCTCGTCCTATGAGTACAACCTGCTGTCCGGTGACGTCGACCTGTTGGAGGCTTGGCAGCCCAAGGTCCTGGCGGCACTCAAGGCACTGCCGGAGCTGACCGCGGTGGACGGCCGCGAGGGCAGTACCCAGCAGATCACCCTGCAGATCGACCGCGAGATGGCCAAGCGCCTGGGCGTGAACATGGAGACGGTCGCCGCGGTGCTCAACAACTCCTTCGCCCAGCGGCAGATCTCGACCATCTACGAGCCGCTCAATCAGTACAAGGTAGTGATGGAGATCAATCCGCGCTATGCCCAGGACCCGACCGTCCTCGAGCAGATCCGCGTCATCACCAGTAGCGGGGCCCAGGTGCCGCTGGCAGCCTTCGCCCACTACACCAACAGCCTCGCCGAGGACCGGGTCACCCACGATGGCCAGTTCGCCTCGGAGAGCATCAACTTCGACCTGGCGCCCGATGTCAGCCTGGAACAGGCAACCCGGGCGGTACAGCGCGCCGTGGCCGCCATCGGCCTGCCGAGCGATGTCCAGGGCCGGCTGGGTGGCTCGGCCAACATCTTCGCCAGCACGGTATCCGGACAGCCGTTGATGATCCTCGGCGCCCTGGTGCTGGTCTACATCGTGCTCGGCGTCCTCTACGAGAGCTACGTGCACCCACTGACCATCCTCTCGACGTTGCCATCGGCCGGGGTGGGGGCCTTGCTGGCCATCCAGCTCACCGGCGGCCAGTTCAGCCTGATCTCCATGCTCGGCCTGTTCCTGCTGATCGGGGTGGTGAAGAAGAACGCCATCATGATGGTGGACCTGGCCCTGCAACTGGAGCGTAACCAGGGCCTGTCGCCCGAGGAGGGTATACGCCAGGCCTGCCTGTTGCGCCTGAGACCTATCCTGATGACCACCATGGCCGCCATCCTCGGCGCCGTGCCCTTGTTGATCGGCGGCACCGAGGGCGCCGAGATGCGCCAGCCGCTGGGCCTGGTGATCGTCGGCGGCCTGGTGCTGAGCCAGATCCTCACCCTCTACACCACGCCGGTGGTCTACCTCTATTTCGAACGCCTGCGCCGCCGCGTCAATCGCTGGCGCGGCATCCGTACCGACGCTGCCCTGGATACGCCGCTATGATCCCAACCCCGCGCCTGTCGGCGCTGACCCTGGCCCTGTTGCTGGCCGGCTGCACCCTGGGGCCGGACTACCAGCGGCCGAGTACCGCGGTGCCCGTCGCCTATCGCCACGCCGAGGGCTGGCAGGCCGCCGCACCCAAGGATCTGGAGGTGCGGGGTGACTGGTGGCGCCACTACGACGATCCCACCCTGGATCGGCTGATGGTCCAGCTGAACCAGCGCAACCAGAGCCTGGCCCAGGCCGAGGCCAGCTATCGGCAGTCCCTCGCCCTGGTGCGCCAGGCGCGCTCCGCGCTGTTTCCCACGCTCTCGAGCAGCCTGGGCGCCACTCGCTCCGGACGTGGCGGCGGCTCGGGCAACAGCACCGTCATCCGCAATTCCAGCGGCACCAGCAGCACCGTCAGCAGCGGTGGCGTGAGCACCATCAACAACTCCTATGACGCCAGCCTGGGGGTGAGCTGGGAGGTGGATCTCTGGGGCCGCGTGCGTCGCCAGCTGGAAGCGGACCGGGCCACCGCGCAGGCCAGTGCGGCGGAACTGGCGGCTACCCGCCTGAGCCTGCAGACCCAGTTGGCCACCAACTACCTGCAACTGCGGGTGCTGGACGCCCAGCAGCGGCTACTCGATGCTACCGTCGCCACCTACGAGCGCTCGCTGCGCCTGACGCAGAACCAATATCGTGCGGGGATCGTCACCCCGGCCGATGTCGCCCAGGCCACTACCCAGCTCAAGAGCACCCAGGCCGATGCCATCGACCTGAGGTATCAGCGCGCCCAGCTGGAAAATGCCATTGCGGTGCTGGTTGGCGAGGTCCCGGCCAACTTCCAGCTGGCCGCGGTCGACGCCATTCCGACCTTGCCGAGCCTACCCAGCGCCGTGCCCTCGACCTTGCTGGAGCGACGGCCCGACATCGCCCAGGCCGAGCGCCAGGTCATGGCCGCCAATGCCGCCATCGGCGTCGCCGAAGCCGCCTACTATCCCGACCTGACCCTGAGCGCCAGCGGCGGCTACAGCGCCGGCCAGTGGGACAGCCTGGTCAGCACGCCGAATCGCTTCTGGTCGATCGGGCCGTCCTTCGCCCTGGCGCTGTTCGATGGTGGCCTGCGCCGCGCCCAGGTGGAAGCCGCCGAGGCTAGCTACGACGCCAGCGTCGCCGGCTATCGCCAGACCGTGCTCGATGGCTTCCGCGAGGTGGAAGACTACCTGGTGCAACTACGCACCTACGGCGACGAAGCCGGTGTGCGCCAGGAAGCCCTGGACGCTGCCCGGCGTGCCCTGCAACTGGCCGAGAACCAGTATCGCGCGGGTCTGATCGGCTATCTGGACGTGGTCACCCTGCAGACCACCGCCTTGAGCAACGAGCGCACCAACCTGACCCTGCTGGGCAGTCGCCTGAGCACCAGCGTCCAGTTGATCGCGGCCCTCGGCGGTGGCTGGGATGGCAATATCGCTCCCGCCGTAGCGCCTCGCCGCCCTTGAACCCAGGCACGAAGAAGCCGGGCAGGTGCTAATGATCGCGGCCATGGGCCGCTCCTACAAAAGGCACGATGTAACTGTAGGAGCGGCCCATGGCCGCGATAACGCTTGAATTGGCACTGCCGATCACTCAAGAAAAAACGCCGCGTTCTTGGCAAGAGAACGCGGCGTTTTTCGTGGTTGCCAGGGCGGCTGTGATCACCGCTCAGCTGCCTGGCCTTGGTGTTGCGTGGGCGACTCAGTTGGGGAAGAGTTCGCCCAGCTTCATGCTCAGCATCATGTTGCCTTCGACGCGCAGCTTGCCGGACATGAAGGCCTGCATGCCGTCGGTCTCGCCGCTGACGATGCCGGCCAGGGTCGCCTGGTCCATGATCAGGGTGCAATCCGGATCGGCGGCGTCGCCCTGCTGGACGTCGCAGGTGCCATCCTTGATGACCACGTAGTAGTTGTCACCGCCCTCGACGTCGAACTGATAGGTGAGATCCAGGCCGGCCGCGGCGGAGGGGTCGAATTTGCTCTTCAGGGTAGCGATGGCATCGGCTGCGCTCATGGCGAGGGTCCTTGTAGTCTTCTTCGATGAGGCCAGGTCCGTGGTGGCCTGGCTGGGATACTCGACCGAGGGTAGGGGGCGACAGGTGCCCTGTCAACGGATATTCATACACTTGTTTGAATGCCTGGCAGGCAGGCCTCGCGCCGGCCCGACGAAGCCATTGCTCTGACTGGATAACCGGCCGGTGGCTGCCGAGTTTCTATCGGCCTGGCGACTCGGTATGCTGGGCAGGGCATTGCTGCCGCCATTCTAGGAGAGTCCGTGGAGTTTCTTGCCGACTATGCCAGTTTCCTGGCCAAAACCGTCACCCTGGTGGTGGCTATCCTCGCTGTGCTGCTCTTCGCTGCGACCATTCGCGGGCGCAATCGCCGTGGATCGGGCGGACAGCTTCAGGTCCAGAAGCTCAACGACGTCTACCGCGATCTGCGCCTGAGATTGCAGCAGAGCGTGCTCGGCAAGGAGGCCTTCAAGGCGCTGCGCAAGCGTGAGACCAAGGCCGAGAAGCACAAGCGCAAGAGCGAGTCCGGCAAGTCGCGGGTCTATGTGCTGGACTTCCACGGCGACATCAAGGCCTCGGCCAACGAGCACCTGCGCAACGAGATCACCGCCATCCTCACCCTGGCCACGCCCAAGGACGAGGTGGTGGTGCGGCTGGAGAGCGGCGGTGGGCTGGTGCACAGCTACGGCCTGGCCGCCTCGCAACTGGCGCGCATTCGCCAGGCCGGCGTGCCCTTGACCATCTGCGTCGACAAGGTGGCGGCCAGCGGCGGCTATATGATGGCCTGCATCGGTGACCGTATCCTCAGTGCGCCCTTCGCCATCCTCGGCTCCATCGGCGTGGTCGCCCAGTTGCCCAACGTCCATCGCCTGCTGAAGAAGCACGATGTGGACTTCGAAGTCTTCACCGCCGGCGAATACAAGCGCACCGTCACCGTGTTCGGCGAGAACGACGAGAAGGGCAAGGAAAAATTCCAGGACGACCTGGAGACCACCCACGAACTGTTCAAGAACTTCGTCGCCCACTACCGGCCGCAGCTCAACATCGAAGAGGTCGCCACGGGCGAGGTCTGGCTGGGGCAGGCCGCCCTGGGCAAGCAACTGGTGGACGAACTGCGTACCAGTGACGAGTACCTGGCCGAACGCGCGCAGGTCGTGGATGTCTTTGCCGTACGCTTCGTCGAGAAGAAGTCGCTGCCCGAACGGCTGGGCATGGCGGCCAGCCTCGGCGTGGATCGGCTGGTGACTACCTGGTGGGAGCGGCTTTCCGAGTCGACCCGCTGGCGCTGAGCCTCAGGCTTGCCGATCCCATAACAAGACTTCAAGGGAGGAACAGCGATGAGCAATTTCCAGGCACTCTGGGTGACCGAAGGGCCCCATGGGGCATTCCGTCAGGAGGTGGTGAGCCGTACCCTGGACGACCTGCCTGCGGGTGAGGTGCTGGTCCGGGTCCGTTACTCCTCACTCAACTACAAGGATGCGCTATCGGCCATCGGCAATCGCGGCGTGACCCGGCGGTATCCCCATACCCCGGGCATCGACGCGGCCGGCGTGGTGGAGGCCTCCAGCGCGGCCGAATTCGCTCCCGGTGACGAGGTCATCGTCACCGGCTACGACCTGGGCATGAACACCGCCGGCGGCTTCGGCCAGTACATCCGCGTGCCAGCCGCCTGGGTGATCCGCCGGCCGGACAACCTGGGTCTGCGCGAAGCCATGGTGCTGGGCACCGCTGGCCTGACCGCGGCGCTGTGCGTCGAGAAGCTCGAACAGATGGGGCTGACCCCCGAAGCGGGAACGGTGCTGGTCACCGGCGCCAGCGGAGGCGTGGGCAGCCTGGCGGTCAAGCTGCTGGCCAGGCTCGGCTATCACGTGGCGGCGTCCACGGCGAAGCTGGAGCGCGCCGAATGGCTGCATCGCCTCGGCGCACGGCAGATCCTCGACCGGGCGACCCTGGCCGACGGCGTCGGCAAGCCGCTGCTGGATCAGCAATGGGCGGGCGCGGTGGATACGGTCGGCGGCGACATCCTGTTCAACGTCATCAAGTCGCTGGAATACGGCGGCAGCGTGGCCTGCTGTGGGATGACCGCCGGCACCAAGTTCGAAGCCGGTATCTTCCCCTTCATCCTGCGCGGGGTGAATCTGCTGGGCGTCGATTCCGTCGAGTTGCCGCTGATGGCCAAGGCTGCCCTCTGGGACAAGCTGTCGGTGCAGTGGAAGCTGGACGACCTGGACAGCCTGACCCGGGAAATCGGCCTGCAGGAGCTGCCGGATACCATCAGCCAGATCCTGGCCGGGAAGATGGTGGGGCGTGTGGTGGTCAATCTGGGTTAGTGCCGAGTAAGCAAAAGAAAACCCGCCGCGGCGGGTTTTCTTTTGGCTGATCGCCGGACTGGCCAGTCAGGCCTGGCGGCGGCGGAACAGCGGCTGGGGCTCATCGACCGCAGCCTGGTAGGTCTCACTGAAGTCGCGCAGGCCTTTGAGGGCTGCTTCCGGATCGCGGTCGGCGCGGATCACGTAGGCGTCGAAGCCGCAGCGCTTGAGGAAGAACAGCTGATCCTGCAACACATCGCCAATGGCACGTAGCTCGCCTTTCCAGCCGAAGCGCTCGCGCAGCAGGCGGGCATAGGAATAGCCCCGGCCGTCGACGAAGGCCGGGAAGTTGATGGCGATGAGGGTGAAATGCTCAAGATGACCGGCGATGCTCTCGGGCTCCTCGTCGCTGTCCAGCCAGATGCCCAGGCGACCATCGCGGCAGGTGAGGGCATGACCGTGTTCCAGCCACAGGGCGGCGGGGATGATGACGTCGTCGCTGTTGGGGACGTCTGCCAGGGCGATGTCCTTGGGCAGCAGGTGCCAGTTATCGGTGACCAGCTGGTCGCCCTTAATGATTCTTTGCATAGACGCGCTCCTTGAAGGGGTCGATACCGATGCGGCGGTAGGTGTCTATGAAGCGCTCGTCTTCGGTGCGTTGTTCGACGTAGACGTTGATGAGCTTGCCGATCACCTCGGGCATCTGGTCCTGGGCGAAGGAGGGGCCGAGGATCTTGGCCAGGGTGGCGTCACGGCCGGCGTCGCCGCCCAGGGATACCTGGTAGAACTCCTCGCCTTTCTTGTCCACGCCCAGGATGCCGATGTGGCCGACGTGGTGGTGACCGCAGGCGTTCATGCAGCCGGAGATGTTCAGGTCCAGCTCGCCGATGTCGAACAGGTAGTCCAGGTCGTCGAAACGGCGCTGGATGGCCTCGGCGATGGGAATCGACTTGGCGTTGGCCAGGGAGCAGAAATCACCACCCGGGCAGCAGATCATGTCGGTCAGCAGGCCGATGTTGGGCGTAGCGAAGCCGTGCTCGCGCAGTTCGTGCCAGAGCTCCAGCAACTGCTCCTGGCGGACGTCGGCGAAGATGACGTTCTGCTGGTGCGAGGTGCGCAGCTCGCCGAAGCTGTAGCGATCGGCCAGGTCGGCCATGGCGTCCAACTGGCGGTCGATGACGTCACCCGGGGCCACGCCAGTGGGCTTGAGCGACAGGGTCACGGCGACATAGCCCGGACGCTTGTGGCGGAAGGTGTTGCGCTGGCGCCAGCGGGCGAAGCCCGGGTGCTCGGCGTCCAGGCGGGCGAGGGCGGCGTCCTGGTCCTGCAGCTCGGCATAGGGCGGATCGACGAAGAAGGCGGAAACACGGGCGACTTCGGCTTCGGTCAGGGTGATGGGGCCGTCCTTGAGGTGGGCCCATTCGGCCTCGACCTTCTCGGCGAAGACGTCGGCGCCCAGGGCCTTGACCAGGATCTTGATGCGCGCCTTGAACTTGTTGTCGCGGCGGCCATAGCGGTTGTAGACCCGCAGGGTGGCTTCCAAATAGCTGAGCAGGTGCTGCCAGGGCAGGAATTCACGGATGAATTCGCCGGTGTGCGGGGTACGGCCCTGGCCGCCGCCGACCAGTACGCGGAAGCCCAGCTCGCCGGCGTCGTTGCGCACCGCTTCCAGGCCGATGTCGTGTACCTCGATGGCGGCGCGGTCCAGGGCGGCGCCATTGACGGCGATCTTGAACTTGCGCGGCAGGAAGGCGAATTCGGGGTGGAAGGTCGACCACTGGCGGATGATCTCGCACCAGGGACGCGGATCGACGAGTTCGTCATGGGCCACGCCGGCGAACTGGTCGGTGGTGGTGTTGCGGATGCAGTTGCCGCTGGTCTGGATGGCGTGCATCTGGACGCTGGCCAGCTCGGCGAGGATCTCGGGGACGTCTTCCAGCTCCGGCCAGTTGAACTGGACGTTCTGGCGGGTGCTGATGTGGGCGTAGCCCTTGTCGTAGTCGCGGGCGATCTGCGCCAGCTTGCGCACCTGGGTGGTGTTCAGCAGCCCATAGGGCACGGCGACGCGTAGCATGGGCGCATAGCGCTGGATGTAGAGGCCATTCTGCAGGCGCAGGGGGCGATATTCCTCGCCACCCAGCTCTCCGGCCAGGAAGCGGCGGGTCTGGTCGCGAAACTGGGCGACACGTTCTTCGACGATCCGCTGATCGTACTGATCGTAAACGTACATGGTCATCCTGCTGTCAGGCGGCGCGCACGGCTGCGCGTGATCGAAGTCTTCGGCACCCGCGAGGGGAACGCCAGCGACTTTTCTAGGCCGTGAACGATAGCAGCAGGGCTATATGCTTAAAAGCGATGTTTCTTTATATATAAATCTATTCCGGCGATAAGCGGTAGGAGCGGTGCGGCGCCGGACACCGCCCCTAGGGCACTTAATTCAGGCCCAGCTTGCCACGCAGAGTGGACAGATCCTCGGCCAGGGTATTGACCGGGCCGACCAGGGCCTTGCGATCACGCTCGCTGACCTTGTCGTAGGTCTCGAAGCCGCCATCCTTGGTCTTGTACTTGGCCAGGATCTTGTCGACGGTAGCGAAGTTCTTGTCGACCTTGGCGACGAAGGCCTTGTCCTGTTTCTCGATCTGCGGGCGGAATAGGTCGACGATCTTCTTGGCGCCATCGACGTTGGCCTGGAAGTCATAGAGATCGGTGTGGCTATAGCGCTCTTCTTCGCCCGATACCTTGGTGGCCGCGACTTCTTCCATCAGCGCCGCGGCACCGCCTACCACCTTCTCCGGCGGGAAGGTCAGACCGTCGACCCGGCCTTGCAGGTCCTTGACGTCGCTCAGCAGCTTGTCGGCGATGGGCCCCTGGCCTTCGGTAGTATTCTGGGTGAAGAGGGCGTATTCCAAGCGGTGGAAGCCAGTGAAGTCCTCGGACTTCACCCCCTGCTCGTGGTCGTCTTCCCGTGAGTCGATGGCGGCGTCCAGGTCGCTGAAGAGTTCGGCGATGGGCTCCACCTGCTCGTAGGACACCCGGGTAGGGGCATAGAGCTTACGCGCCGTGGCCAGGTCACCGCGCTTGACCGCCGCGGTGAAGGCCTCGGTCTGCTCGGCGAGCTTGGCCAGGTTGTCGGTCACGTAGATCTTGTAGTCGGAGATGGGGCCGACCAGGTCCAGTGGCGAATTGGCGGCGAACACCGGCGCGCTGAGCGCCAGACCGAGGGCAACGGCGAGGAACGAGCGTTTCATTCGACTTCTCCTGTCGAGGTTTCAAGACTGCGCGGCGGCCAAGAGGCTGCGGCCGAGGTAATCCTTTGGATCGGTGATGCCCGGCAGGACGAAGAAGTAACCGCCGCCGATGGGCTTGATGTATTCCTCCAGGGGCTCGCCATCCAGGCGCTTCTGCACGGCGATGAAGCCCTGCTCGAGATCGGCCTGATAGGCGATGAACAGCAGGCCCATGTCGAGCTGGCCGTTCTTGCGCACGCCGTTGGAGTAGTTGAAGGGCCGGCGCAGGATGAGATTGCGCTGGCTCTCCAGGGTGCGTGGGTTGGCCAGGCGGATGTGGGCATCCAGGCGCGTGACCTGGCCCTTGGGGTCGCTGCCGTAATCCGGTACATCGGTCTCGTGACCGCCCGACATGGGCGCGCCACTGGCCTTGCGCCGACCGAAGATGGCTTCCTGCTCCTGCAGTGGCGTGCGATCCCAGCGCTCGACGAAGTTACGGATGATGCGCACCGCCTGGTAGCTGCCCTGGGCGGCCCAGGTGGGCTCGCCGTTGCCAGGCTGGACCCAGACGATGTGGTCCATGGCCTGCTGGTCGGTGGAGTCGGGGTTGGCCGAGCCATCGCGGAAGCCGAGGAAGTTGCGTGCGCTTTCCGCGGGCTTGCCGGGTACCGGGTCCTGCACGGGCACGCTGCCTTCCTGCTTCCAGCGGATCGCCAGCAGATCGGGCAGGTTCTTCACGATGTCGCGCAGCGCGTGGATATTGGTGTCCGGCGTATTGGCACAGAACTGCAGGCAGAGATCGCCGTGGCAGCAATCCGCTTCCAGGGCGTCGTTGGGGAAGCTGGTCATGCGCTGCAGATGCTTGGGCTTGGCTGCCGCCAGGCCGAAGCGGTCGTCGAACAGGGACTCGCCCACCGAGAGGGTGATGGTGAGGTTGTCGGGCGTCACCACTGGGCCGAGGATGCCGGAATCCAGCGGCGGTAGCCTGGGGTCCACCTCGGGCACGGGACCGCCCTGCATGAGGAAGCGAATGCGCTCGTCGAGGGTGCGCAGCAGCCGCTCCAGGTCTTCGCGATCGCTGGCCAGGACATCGAAGGCCACGACCATGCCGGCCGCCGGGCGCGGAGTGACGATGCCGCTCTGGTGCCGGCCAAAGAATTCCTGGCGCTGATGGGTGTTGGCACTGCCGGGGGCGCGGGTCACCTCGGCGGTGGTGGCGGCACTGGCATGCATCGGGCACAGACCGGCGCCGGCCAGGGCCAGGCTGGTGGCGCCGAGGCCGCCCAGCAGCCGGCGGCGTTCGATATTGGGCTGATCGGAAGATTTCTTCATGACGAGGTCTTGGTCGCGGCAAGGCCGAGGGCAGGGGCTACCTGGTCGAGGGTGTCGGCCAGGGCCTGCGCCGCTGCGGCGATGCGGTTGCGTTCTTCGCTGGAGAGGCTGGCATAGGGACGCCGCTGATCGCCCAGGGCCGTGGCGAAGGCCTGGACCTGGCTGTCGAGTCGCTGCTGCAGGTCCTGATTGCCCTTGCTTAGCAGGGGCCGCAGCAGGTCGATGATCTTGCGAGTGCCGTCCAGGTTCGCGGCGAAGCCGGGCAGCACGAGCTGGCTGTAGCGCTCTTCCTCGCCGGAAATGCGGGTGGTGGCCAGGTTGTGCAGCAGGCGCGCGGCGTTGCCGCTGAGTTGCTCCGGCGGCAGCGACTGGCCGAGCAGGGCGTCGCGCAGCGCGGCGGCGTCCTGTTGCAGGCGCGCGGCGATCGGCTCCAGCCCAGCCGTGCTGTTGGCGACGAACAATCCGTGCTCCAGGCGATGGAAGCCACCGAAGGCGGGATCCTGCTCGCGCTGTTCGTAGTAGTCGGCGCGGGCGTTGAGGCGATTGTCCAGCTCGGCGAAGCGCTGGGCGGTGGCGGCCAGGCGCTGGTAGGGCAGGCGGGCGGCGGCGTAGGCGGTGCGTGCCTGGTTTAGGTCGCCGGTGGCCAGGGCTTGTTGCAGCACGCTGATGCCCTGCAACAGCAGGCGGCTCTGCTGATTCAGGTAGACGCGGTATTCCGACAGCGGCCCGATGAATTGGGTCAGGGTCGGGCCGGCCTTGCTGGCGGCTTCCGAGGCAGCGGTGGGGAGTACCTTCAACGTCCCCCGTGGATTGCTCAGCAAGCCGCAGGTGATGGCGTAGTCGCCGGGGGCCAGGGTGGCGTTGATGACCTGGCTGAGTCCGGGGGCGATGTTCTCGCGTTCCTCGACCACCAGGACGCCGTCGAGAATCTCCCACTCAACCGCGCGGTCCGAGCGGTTGACGATGCGGAAGCGCGCCGGTCCCGCGGGCACTTCGAGGGCATTGGGTTCGCAGCGATTGGCCAGGATGTCGACCTTGATTTCGCCGTCGGCCACGGCGGCGTGACGCTCGCCCGCCGAGCGCGAGGCGTAGTAGAAGGCCGCGGCCGCCACGATCAGCAGGCTCGCGGAGCCGAACAGGGCCAGGCGCAGTGCCGGCGAGGTTTTCTTCGGCAGGTTGGCGTTCGGGGCGTTCACGGCTGGCGCTCCAGCGAAGCGGTGGAAGGATTCGACGCGGCCGGGCGCGGCGGTGCCGGAGTGCGGAAGAACAGCGGCAGGGTGACGGCGAGGAACAGCAGGTAGGCGCCGAGGGTACTCACGGTCGGGGTGTCCTGGTAACCGAACATGCCGGCCAGCACCGTGCCAACCGGGCCGTCGGCGGGCAGCAAGTGACTCCAGTCGAACAGCACCTGCTGCAGCGAATTCCACAAGCCGGCTTCATGCAGTGCCTTGATCGAGTTGGTGAACAGGCCGGCCGCGACGAACAGGATGAACAGCCCGGTGAAACGGAAGAACTTGCCCAGGTTCAGTCGCACGCCGCCGGTGTAGAGGCCATAACCCACCGCGATGGCGATGATCAGCCCCAGCAGGGCACCCAGCGGGGCACCCGGACCGGTGCTCTGCTGGAAGATGGCCAGCAGGAAGAACACGGTTTCCAGTCCTTCACGGGCGACTGCCAAGAACACCATGCCAATCAGGGCATAGACCTGGTTACGCGAGGCGGACAGGGCGTTCTCCAGGGATTCGTGCAGCTCGCTCTTGATGGAACGCGCTGCCTTGCGCATCCAGAACACCATGGAGGTCAGAATGGCGGTCGCGGCCAGACCGACCACCGCTTCGAACAGCTCCTGCTGGCGCTGTGGAAACTCGGCGCTGGCCAGCTGCAGGCCGGCGCCGACGAAGAGCGAAAGGGCTGCTGCCAGCATCACCCCGATCCACACCGCCGGCATCCAGTGGCCGCGACCGGTGCGCTGTAGATAGCTGGCGATGATGCCAACGATGAGCGCCGCCTCGATACCTTCGCGGAGCATGATCAGGAAAGGGACGAGCATGGAGTGGATCACCGCCTGAGAAGAGAAAGAGCGAACGCCCTTCGCAATCGGCACTTTGTATCACAATGATTCAGTTTGTTAAATGAGGATGATTCTCGTACGACAGCTCGCCAGGTCTGCACAAAGGCGACTGGCGCGCGCTTTTGGGCTCAGCTGCGGAAGACCACGGCGGTGTCGGGCGCCTTACCCGTGGCGAAGCGCCGGACCTCGCGCCAGTTACGCAGATCGACCACCGCCAGCTGGTTGTCTTCCAGTGCCGCGAACAGGCGCTCGCCGTCGGGGGCGAGGTTGAGCCCCGGTACGGCACTGCCCATGGGCAGATAGGCCACTTCGGCCAGGGTGTCGGGCCTGAGCAGTGACAGACTCTTGTCCGCCAGGTTGGAGACCAGCAGATGACCATCCGGCAGGGCGACTACGCGTACGGCTTCTCCGCGCAGCCTTGTCTGGCTGATGGGGGCGAGGTCGCGGGCGTCCAGCGCATGGAGGATGCCAGCGAAGCGATCCAGCACATAGAAGACGCGCTCGTCCGGACTCAGGCAGCAGCCTTCTGGCGCCTGGCCAAGTAGTCTTTTCACCGGCAGGACGGCGGGATTGTGGGTATCCACCAGGATCACCAGACCGCTCAGGGTATCGGCGACATAGGCACGGCGCCCGTCACGGGTCAGTACGAAGTAGTGGCTGCGGGTGCCGCCCACCGGGACGATCTGGCTGGGGTACTCGGCAGTGGCGGGCTGGTCGAAGCGGATGAGCAGCGAATCGGTCTCGCTGAGCACATAGAGGCGACCCTGGTCATCCAGGCGCATGCCGTGCAGGCGGTGATAGGGCGACAGATCGATGGATCTCACCAGGCGACGTTCGGCGAGATCGATCACGCTGACCTGATGCCCCCCTTCGCCAGGCGCTTGCCAGCTCTTTACTCCGTACTGGCCGACATAGGCATAGCGCCCTTGGCGATCGGCGACGATCTCGTGGGGTTGCGCAGGCAGCTCCAGGCTACTGGTGCGCTCGCCGTCGGCCAGGCGGTAGAAGGCGACGCCGGGCGCTTCCTTCTCGACCAGGGCGAGATACTCGGTGTTCGCCGCGAAGGCGCGGAGCGGATAGCTGCCCAGCAGGGGCAGGGCAGCACTGGCGGCGAGCAGGCCGAGGGTCTGGCGGCGATTCAGGTGGGGCATAGGAGGTCTCCCGGTAGGCAAGCCTCCCTGCCAGGGTCGTGCGAATCCGTGCTACTCGAACAGACCCTTGAACCAGTCCCAAAGTCCCACGTGATAATCCGGCAGGATGTCGATGCCGAGCGCGGACTTGAGCAGATAGAGCAACACCAGCCCGACCAGGCCGCAGGCCAGCAGGATCACCGCGAGCATGGTGGCCTTGCCGAGCAGCGACAATTCCTGCTCCAGGCGCGAGAGCTGCCGGTAGTTGCGCCCGGCCAGCACGACGAAGTAGTAGCGGCGATGCCAGAACTTGAGGGTGCCGCGCAGATCGATGCTGTGCTTGCCCCAACTGCGGGTACCGAAGGCCAACTTGAGCGCTTCCAACTGTTCCTCGGTGAAGGACTCCCGTAGCTCGTCCGGGAGCCGTTCCTTCAGGCCGGCGATGAAAGGGTCGTGGCGATAGCTGCGGTCCTGCATGAAGAGTGCTTCCCTTTGAATGGTGCAAAGGCAGTCAGAAAGACCGAAAAGGTCAGCGTTCCGCCTGACCTGATGGGCGGGTTCCTGGACGGGACGATCGGTCAGGCGCTGACTCGCCTTGGCCGCAGCACCTCGGCCCTTGCCCGCAACTGGCCGCAACCGCCATCGACGTCCTGCCCGGCGGAGTTGCGCACCTTGGTGAGAACACCGCGGCTATGCAGGTAGCGCACGATCTGGACGATGCGCTCGCCATCGGGACGCTGGTAGTCGTCCACTTCCAGGCTGTTGTAGGGGATCAGGTTGAGTACGCCGTACTTGCCCTTCAGCAGGCGCAGTAGCTCGTCCATTTCCTCCTGGCTGTCATTGATGCCGGATAGCAGCGTCCACTGGTACTGGATGGGATAGCCGATCAGTCGCGCATAGGCTTCGCCGAGTTCGACCAGCTCGGCGGGCTCGTAGCGTGGCGCCCTGGGCAGCAGCCGGGCACGGCGCTCGGCATCGGTGCTGTGCAGCGACAGCGCCAGCGCTGGCCTGACCTCTTGCCGGGGCAGGCGCTCGAACACCCGGGGATCGCCCACCGTGGAAAACACCAGGTTGCGATGACCAATGCCGCCGGCGGTGCCCAGCAGGTCGATGGCGTCCAGGACGTTGTCGAGGTTGTGGGCCGGCTCGCCCATGCCCATGAAGACCACCTTCTTCACTGGCCGCAGGCGCCGGGCGAGGGCGACCTGGGCGACGATCTCGGCGCTGCCCACCTGGCGCAGCAGGCCGCTCTTGCCGGTCATGCAGAAGACGCAGCCCACCGCGCAGCCGACCTGGGACGACACGCAGAGCCCGTCGCGCGGCAGCAGCACGCTTTCCACCGCCTGGCCATCGCCCAGGGTCACCAGCATCCGCGCCGAACCGTCGGCTCCCGGATGCTCCGAGGTCACCCGGGCCAGGCCTTCCAGTCGCGCGGTCAGTGCCGGGATGGCCTGGCGTACCTCCAGCGGCAGAAAGTTCTCCGCCTGCTGGCGCCGGGTGCCGGTATCCAGGGGCAGCCCCTGGCACCAGGCGCGGAGGATCCGGGCACTGTGCTTGGGCTTGGCGCCGGCATCGGCGAGCAACTGGACGACATCGGAAATACGCATGGGAAAAGGGCAGGTCGAGGGCGGGCGGCGATAATAGGACAGGGCAGGGATGCTATCCTAGTCCTTTGCAAGACGAGGACCCGTCATGAAGTTCATCCACCAGCGCGAGCATCTCAATGAGGGCGACCTGGTCGTCATCCAGAGTTCGGGGGTGTGCAACATCCGCCTGATGAACGATGCCAATTTCCGCAGCTTCAAGAACGGCGGCCGCCACTCCTATCACGGCGGCGCCTTCGACACCTTTCCAGCGCGCATCACCGTCCCGAGCACCGGCTTCTGGAACATCACCCTGGACACCGTCACCAAGCGGCCGATCAGCGTGACCCGCAAACCCGAGATCAAGCACTCGATCAAGATCGTCCGCCGCTCGCCTTCCGAGTTGCGTTGAGACAGCGGTCACCCGTCCCTGGGTGATCCTGCTGGCTATTTCGGCTGCAACTCCAGCAGCCGTGCCTTGGCGCCGTCTTCCAGGACCCAGAGGCTGCCGTTGGGACCTTCTTCGACGTCGCGGATGCGCGTGCCCATGGCATAGCGCTCGACTTCGCGTGCCTCTTCGCCCTTGAGTTCGATCCGCACCAGCGCCTTGGAAGACAGGCCGCCGATGAAGGCATTGCCCTTCCAGGCCGGGAAGCGGCTGCCCTCGTAGATCATCAATCCGGCCGGGGAAATCACCGGCGTCCAGGTGATCTTCGGCGGGATGAATTCCGGGCGCGTCGCGTGATCCGGGATCGGCTTGCCGCCATAGTGATCGCCATTGGAGACCTCGGGATAGCCGTAGTTACCGCCACGCTGGATCAGGTTCAATTCGTCGCCACCCTGGGGGCCCATCTCCTGTTCCCACAGGCGACCCTGGGTGTCGAAGGCGATGCCCAGCGGGTTGCGGTGACCCAGCGACCAGACCTGCGCCGCCACGCCGCCCTGCTGGGCGAAGGGGTTGTCCGCCGGCGTGCTGCCGTCGTCGTTGAGGCGGATGAGCTTGCCCAGGTTGCCGGTCATGTCCTGGGCCGGTGTGAATTTTTGCCGTTCACCCGAGGTGATCCACAGCTTGCCGTCCGGCCCGAATCTCATCCGGTGGCCATAGTGGCCGTTGCCCGTGAGCTTGGGCGTCTGGCGCCAGATCACCTGTAGCTCGCTGAGCGAACCACTGCCGTCGGTGTTCAGCTTCAACTTGGCCCGGGCGACCGCAGCACCCTGGGTGTCGCCTTCGCCGGCCTCGGCATAGCTCAGGTAGATCAGCCGGTTACTGGCGTATTGGGGATGCAGGATGACGTCGCCCAGCCCGCCCTGGCCGGCGGCGACCACCTTGGGCACACCGCTGATGTCCTGCGCCTTGCCGGTCTGCACGTTCAGGTGCTTGAGGACGCCGCCTTTCTCGGTGACCAGCGCCGTGCCATCCGGCAGGAAGGCGATGGCCCAGGGCGCGTCCAGGGTGGCCCGTGGGGTGGCGGTGAAGGGCCACTGAGCTTCACTCAGGGCCTGGGGCGCAGCATTGGCGTTCAGGGTGGCGAGACCGAGCAGGAGACTGCCGGCGGCTAGGGTAAGGCCTTTCATGGGCACGCGGTCCTCGTCGATGGAAGTCCCTACACCCTAGTAGGGACGCCCGCGAAAAGGGCCGCGTTTTTGTTACCTGAGGCGTCTAAGGCATAAAGGCTAACCAATAACCGGCGTCTTCTAGAGCTTATCAACCTCTTGGATTTCAGGTGTCTGTAGGGGCTTGTAACTAATTCGTTTCTATCTTGCTATCAGTTGGGTTGGGCTGTATTCGGTTGGGTTGAAGTGGAGGGCTTGGATTGTTTGGCGCAGTTGCACTGAATGGCGATTAGCTTTAGCTCTTTTATGTAATCGTCGGTAGCTTTTTTTATGATGGGTTGGTTTGCCTCTTCAAAGTAGGTGTACATACTCTTTAAAGAGCTTTTTGTGACTTTAAGATCTTTTTGTCCAATAGGGGATGAGTAGAAGCTAATTAACTGGTCAAGCTCTTTTTCAGAAAATTCAGGGCCATAATACTTGGCCCAGAGCGAAACCATTTTGTCGGCGGTCCACAATGCACCTGATGCCTCTACAAAATTATCGTTCGCAACTTTGAAACGCTGCTTGAAATCTTCATTGGGAGTCAGCTGGGAAAGGATTTGCTCGTTAATCTGTGCACTAAACTTCAAGCCGTATTCTTTGCTCTGTTCAAGTTGCTGCCCCCACGCCTCTTTCAACCCCTGGGCCTCTATGAGTCGCTCGATTTTTTCATTCTTGCTTTCTGCAAGTGCTTGAAAGGCCAACGTGAAAACTATCATTCCGATGATTTGGCGCATACCAATACATTCCTTGTAAGTCATATTTGTGTGTCGATGGATTAGCTACAGTTCGCGGCCGTGGAAGGGTACTAATACCGTCATGCATCATACCCCAGATTCGGCGCCAACCACCGTTCCGTCACCGCCAACTCCTGCCCCTTGCGCTCGGTATAACGCTCCACCTGATCCTTGTCGATTTTGCCCACGGCGAAGTACTGGGCCTCGGGATGGGCGAAGTACCAGCCGCTGACGGCCGCTGCCGGGAACATGGCGTAGTGTTCGGTGAGGAAGACGCCGCTGCGACCGGCCTCGTTGAAGCGTGCCTCGGGGTCGAGCAGGGCGAAGAGGGTGGCCTTCTCGGTGTGGTCGGGGCAGGCCGGGTAGCCGGGGGCGGGGCGGATGCCCTTGTATTGCTCGCGGATCAGCGCCTCGTTGTCCAGGGTCTCGTCCGCGGCGTAGCCCCAGTGCTCCTTGCGCACCCGCTCGTGCAGCCATTCGGCGCAGGCCTCGGCAAGACGGTCGGCCAGGGCCTTGACCATGATGGAGTTGTAGTCATCGCCCTTGCGCTCGTAGTCCTTGGCCAGCTCCTCGGCACCGATACCGGCGGTGACGATGAAGCCGCCCATGTAGTCGGTCACGCCGCTGTCCTTGGGCGCGACGAAGTCGGCCAGGGACAGGTTGGGCTTGCCCTCGGGTTTGATGGTCTGCTGGCGCAGGTGGTGCAGGGTGGCCAGGCGTTGGCCGTCTTCGCCATAGACTTCCAGGTCGTCGTCACGCACCTGGTTGGCCGGCCAGAAGCCGAACACGGCGCGGGCCTTGATCAGCTTCTCGTCGATCAGCTTCTTGAGCATGGCCTGGGCATCGTGGAACAGCGCGGTCGCCGCTTCGCCCACCACCTCGTCGGTGAGGATGCGCGGATACTTGCCGGCCAGGTCCCAGGAGATGAAGAAGGGCGTCCAGTCGATGTAGTCGGCCAATACCGCCAGGTCGATGTCCTCCAGCACCCGGGTGCCGGTGAAGCTCGGCTTGGTCGCCTGGTAGCCCAGCCAACTGAAGGCCGGCTTGTTGGCCACGGCCTTTTCGTAGGACAGGCGTTCGGTGCGGGCGCTGCGATTGGCGGTACGCTCGCGCACCTCGACGTAGTCGGCACGGGTGCGCTCGACGAAGCCGGCCTTGAGTTCCTTGGACAGCAACTGAGTAGCCACGCCCACCGCGCGCGAGGCATCGGTGACGTAGACCACGGCATCGTTCTTGTACTGCGGCTCGATCTTGACCGCGGTATGGGCCTTGGAGGTGGTGGCGCCGCCGATCATCAGCGGCAGGGTGAAGCCCTGGCGCTGCATCTCCTTGGCGACATGGACCATCTCGTCCAGTGAGGGGGTGATCAGGCCAGAGAGGCCGATGATGTCGCACTTCTCGGCGATCGCCGTCTGCAGGATCTTCTCTGCCGGGACCATGACGCCGAGGTCGACGATGTCGTAGCCGTTGCAGCCCAGTACCACCCCGACGATGTTCTTGCCGATGTCGTGGACGTCACCCTTGACCGTGGCCATTAGGATCTTGCCCTTGGCCTCGGGCTTGTCGCCTTTCTCCGCCTCGATGAAGGGGATCAGGTGCGCCACCGCCTGCTTCATCACCCGGGCGGACTTGACCACCTGGGGCAGGAACATCTTGCCCGAGCCGAACAGGTCGCCGACCACGTTCATGCCGCTCATCAGCGGGCCTTCGATGACCTCGATGGGGCGCGCGCACTGCTGGCGACACTCCTCGGTGTCCTCGACGATATAGGTGGTGATGCCCTTGACCAGCGCATGCTCCAGTCGCTTGCCCACCGGCAGGCCGCGCCACTCCTCGGTCTCGGCCTCCTTGACCGCACCACCGCCCTTGTAGTCGTCGGCGATGGCCAGCAGGGCGTCGGTGCCCTCGGGGGTGCGGTTGAGCACCACGTCCTCGACCTTCTCGCGCAGCGCGGCGGGGATCTCGTCGTAGATCTCCAGCTGGCCGGCGTTGACGATGCCCATGGTCAGGCCGTTCTGGATGGCGTGGTAGAGGAAGACCGAGTGGATGGCCTCGCGCACCGGGTTGTTGCCGCGGAAGGAGAAGGAGACGTTGGACACGCCGCCGGAGGTGAGGGCGTAGGGCAGGTTGTCGCGGATATAGGCGCAGGCGTTGATGAAGTCGACCGCGTAGTTGTTGTGTTCCTCTATGCCGGTCGCCACGGCGAAGATGTTCGGGTCGAAGATGATGTCTTCCGGTGGGAAGCCCACCTGGTTGACCAGGATGTCGTAGGAGCGCGCGCAGATCTCGTTCTTGCGCGCCTCGGTATCGGCCTGGCCGTCTTCGTCGAAGGCCATGACCACCACTGCCGCACCGTATCTCTTGCACAGCTTGGCATGATGGATGAAGGCCTCGACGCCTTCCTTCATGGAGATGGAGTTGACGATGCCCTTGCCCTGGATGCACTTCAGGCCCGCCTCGATCACCTCCCACTTGGAGGAGTCGATCATGATCGGTACCCGGGAGATGTCCGGCTCGGAAGCGATCAGGTTGAGGAAGGTGACCATGGCCGCCTTCGAGTCCAGCATGCCCTCGTCCATGTTGATGTCGATGACCTGGGCGCCGGCCTCTACCTGCTGTTGGGCCACTTCCAGGGCCTCGGCGTAGTTCTCTTCGCGGATCAGTCGGGCGAACTTGGCCGAGCCGGTGATGTTGGTGCGCTCGCCGACGTTGACGAACAGCGACTCGCGGCTGATGGTGAAGGGCTCAAGGCCGGAGAGACGACAGGCCTTGGGAATCTCCGGCAACTGGCGCGGCCGATGCTTGGCGACCGCCTCGGCGATGGCCTGGATATGCGCCGGGGTAGTGCCACAGCAGCCGCCGACGATGTTGAGCAGGCCACTGGCGGCGAATTCCTCGACCACTACGGCCATCTGCTCGGGGCTTTCGTCGTATTCACCGAAGGCGTTGGGCAGGCCGGCGTTGGGGTGGGCGGAAACGAAGGTATCCGCCTTGGTCGCCAGTTCCTCGACGTAGGGCCGCAGCTCCTTGGCGCCCAGGGCGCAGTTGAGCCCCACGGAGATGGGGTTGGCATGACGCACCGAGTTCCAGAAGGCCTCGGTGGTCTGGCCGGAGAGGGTGCGGCCGGAGGCGTCGGTGATGGTACCGGAGATCATGATCGGCAACTCGATGCCGACCTCTTCGAACACGCCCTGGACGGCGAAGATCGCTGCCTTGGCGTTGAGGGTGTCGAAGATGGTCTCGATCAGGATGAGGTCGGCGCCGCCCTCGATCAGGCCGCGGGTGGCCTCGGTATAGTTCTCCACCAGCGTATCGAAGGTGACGTTACGATAGCCGGGATTGTTGACGTCCGGGGAGATGGAGCAGGTGCGGCTCGTAGGGCCGAGCACCCCGGCAACGAAGCGCGGGCGATCCGGCGTCTCCCGGGTCTTGGCATCGGCCACCTCGCGGGCGACCCGGGCGCCGGCCAGATTCAGCTCGTAGGTGATTTCTTCCATGCCGTAGTCGGCCTGGGAGACCCGGGTGGCGTTGAAGGTATTGGTCTCGAGGATGTCGGCACCGGCATCCAGGTAAGCCTTCTCGATCTCGGCGATGATCTTGGGCTGGGTCAGCAGCAGCAGGTCGTTGTTGCCCTTGACGTCGCTGGGCCAGTCGGCGAAGCGCTCGCCACGGTAGTCCGCCTCTTCCAGCCGGTAGCTCTGGATCATGGTGCCCATGCCGCCGTCGAGGATGAGAATGCGCTGTCCGAGAGCTTGGCGGAGGGCGGCGAGGCGAGCGGTACGATCGGTCATGGGCGTTCCAGAGAGATGAAGAGATACTGGCGAAGGGCGGCAGCATAGCAAAAGCCAGGGCTACGCCCGTGGTCGGCAGACGCTGATGATGAACGCCGCTCATGCAGCCCCGGCGCACCGTTCATGCCAGCGGGACGCGGCATCTGGCGCCCGTGGCGTGCAGGCGCGGCACGAGCTGCTTTACTGTGCAGTGACCGACGTTTACTGTGCGTCAAAACTGCGTCATGGAAGGTGGCCGTGATTCCTCTGGTGATTTGTGACGACTCGAACATGGCGCGCAAGCAGCTGGTTCGCTCCCTGCCGGAGGGCTGGGCGGTATCCATCACCCAGGCTACCAATGGCGAAGAAGCCCTGGCCGCCCTGCGCCAGGGGCTCGGCCAGGTCATGCTGCTGGACCTGACCATGCCGGTCCTGGATGGCTACGGGACCCTGGCGGCCATCCGCAGCGAAGGCCTGCCGGTCAAGGTGATCGTGGTCTCGGGGGACGTTCAGGAGCAGGCCGTCGCTCGCGTCCGTGAACTGGGCGCCCTGGATTTCATTCGCAAGCCGGCCGATCCCGGCGAACTCGTCAAGGTGCTCGAACGCCACGGCATCTATAGCGCCAATGCGGCGGCAACGGCGGAATCCGCCGAGTCGATCGAGCGCCCGGAATTGCAGGTCAGCTTCCGCGATGCCCTGCGCGAGGTGGTCAACGTCTCCATGGGGCGCGCCGGGGCGTTGCTGGCCAAAGCGCTGGACGTCTTCGTCCAGTTGCCCATCCCCAACGTCAACATCCTGGAAGTCAGCGAGCTGCATATGACACTGCAGGATGCGCAGCGGGAGAATCGCCTCAGCGCGGTGTGCCAGGGCTACATCGGCGAGGGTATCGCTGGCGAAGCCCTGCTGATCTTCCACGACTCCGAATTCGACGACATGGCGCGCCTGGTGCGCTGGCGCGAGGCAGGGGAGTCCGGTGACATCGAGATGCTGCTGGACCTGTCCAGCATCATCATCGGCGCCTGCCTCGCCGGCATCGCCGAGCAGTTCGACATCCGCTTCTCCCAGGGCCACCCCACCATCCTCGGTCACCATGCGTCCATCGACGAACTCATCGTCGTCAACAAGACCCGCTGGAAGAAGACCCTGGCGGTCGAACTCAGCTACAGCCTGGAAGGCCATAACGTCCACTTCGATCTGCTGCTGCTGTTCACCGAGGATTCGGTGAAGCGCATCACTCGCAAGATCGGCTACCTGATGAGTTGAGCATGGCCGCACAGATCGACATCAACGAGCTCCACTGGCTGCTGGACATCGTGCAGAACATCGACGTCGGCGTCGTGGTGCTCGACCTCGACTACCGCATCGAGGTCTGGAACAGCTTCATGGAGAACCACTCCGGGCGGATTCTCAGCGAGGTCAGCCAGCAATCGCTGTTCGCCGTCTTCGCCGAGATCGACGAAGCCTGGTTCCGCGCCAAGGCCGAGAGCGTCGTCCTGCTGGGCACCCGGGCGTTCTCGATCTGGGAGCAGCGCCCCTACCTGGTCCACTTCAAGAGCTACCAGCCGATCACCGGGGTGGAAGCCTTCATGTACCAGAACGTGACCCTGCTGCCGCTGCGCGACTCCACCGGCGCCATCGCGCACATCTGCGTGGTGATCTACGACGTTACCGACGTGGCCATCAACAAGCGCCAGTTGGAGCTTTCCAACGACAAGCTGCAGGAGCTGTCGCGTACCGACCGGCTCACCGGCCTGGCCAACCGCGGCTACTGGGAGGAGCGCCTCACCGAGGAGTTCGCCCGGCACCAGCGCTATGGCGGCCGCATGGCCTTGATGATGCTCGACATCGATCACTTCAAGCGTATCAACGACACCTACGGCCATGCCGTAGGTGACCAGGCGATCAAGGCTCTGGCCGGAATGATCAAGACCCACGTCCGTACCGCCGACATCGCCGGCCGTTACGGTGGCGAGGAATTCGGCATCGTCTTGCTCGATACCGGCGTCGACGGTGCGCGGCTGCTCGCCGAACGGTTGCGTGAGGCGGTCGAGGCGATGCGCCTGGACGTGCTCGGAACGCCGCTGAACTTCACCATCAGCATCGGTATCACCGATCTTTCGGTACCCCTGGGTAACCACGAGCAGATGATCCAGCAGGCCGACAAGGCGCTCTACGATTCCAAGCACGCGGGGCGCAATCGAGTGACCAGTTTCGTGCAGAGCCTGGATTGAGACGATTATCCGACTGTTTCACTAGGGCTTTCGTCTAGGGGTGGGGTGGCGTAAACTTGTCACACCTGTTGAGGAGTGACCATGAGCGCCATCATCATTACCGACGCGGCTCAGGATTACCTGGCCGACCTGTTGGAAAAGCAGAACACCCCTGGGATCGGTATCCGCATCTTCATCACCCAGCCCGGTACCCAGTACGCCGAAACCTGCATCGCCTACTGCAAGCCCGGCGAAGAGAAGCCCGATGACCAGCCCATCGGTCTGAAGAGCTTCACTGCCTATATCGACGCCATCAGCCAGCCCTTCCTCGAAGACGCCCTGGTGGACTACGCCACCGACCGCATGGGCGGCCAGCTGACCATCAAGGCGCCCAACGCCAAGGTGCCCATGGTCAACGAGGATAGCCCGCTCAACGAGCGTGTCGACTACTACCTGCAGACCGAGATCAATCCGGGCCTCGCCAGCCACGGTGGCATGGTCAGCCTGGTGGATATCGTCGACGACAACGTCGCGGTGCTGCGCTTCGGCGGTGGTTGCCAGGGTTGCGGCCAGGTCGATCTCACCCTCAAGGATGGTGTCGAGCGCACCCTTCTGGAGCGGATCCCCCAGCTCACCGCCGTGCGCGACGTGACCGACCATACCAATCGCGAAAACGCCTACTACTAAAAGGTAGCGCGTTCGTGCGGTGGCGGAGGGCTATCGACCTGGTCGATAGCCCTCTGGCGTTTCAATGGCGCGCTGCGTCAGCCGGCAGGGTCATCAGGCGCTGTTCCTGCGCCCAGTCGAAGGCTTCGCCACGGGATTCCGCCTCATGGCGGCGTTCGTCCAGTCGCTGATAGAGCTCCAGCTCTTCGTCCGGCATGAAGTGCAGGCAATCGCCGCCAAAGAACCACAGCAGGTCGCGCGGCACCCGGTGGGCGATCTGCGGATAACGACTGAAGATCTGGCTGAGCAGATCCTGACCGAGGTAGGCGTATTCTTCGGGCGCCTTGGGCAGCCCGGCGACCAGCTCATCGAAGCGGTCGAGGAACAGCGCGTGGTTCTCCGAGGGCACCTGCTCGGCCGCGCCGACATCGGCCAGGACCCCACGCAGCTGGGCGAGGAGGGCAACGTGGTGATCGAGATAGGAAGTGGCCATGGGTGTCTCCTGAAAAAGCGGCTGCGCAGTATAGGGGCACTGTCCGACGTTGTCTGGTTCGACTAGGATCGAACCTTTGCTTCCTGCCGGGGTTATAGGAAGTAGTACTTTTCTTTGCGAATCAGTTCTTGCCGGGAGGCACATGAGTCTAGCTCTCTCCATTCGTGGTCTGACCAAGACCTACAACAACGGCTTCACCGCCCTCAAGGGCATCGACCTCGATGTGGTCGAAGGTGACTTCTTCGCGCTGCTCGGTCCGAACGGGGCGGGCAAGTCGACCACCATCGGCATCCTGTCGACCCTGATCAACAAGACCGGTGGCCAGGTCTCGGTGTTCGGCAATGACCTGGACAAGGACCCGGCCGGTCTGAAGCGCTGCCTCGGCGTGGTACCCCAGGAGTTCAACTTCAACCAGTTCGAGAAGGCCTTCGATATCCTGGTGACCCAGGCCGGCTACTACGGCATACCCGCCCGCATCGCCGGCGAGCGCGCCGAGCAATACCTGACCCAGCTCGGACTGTGGGACAAGCGTGATACTCCGTCGCGCATGCTCTCCGGCGGCATGAAGCGTCGCCTGATGATCGCCCGCGCCCTGATCCACAAGCCCCGGCTGCTGATTCTCGACGAGCCTACCGCCGGGGTGGACATCGAGCTACGTCGCTCCATGTGGACTTTCCTCACCGAGCTGAATCGGCAGGGGACCAGCATCATCCTCACCACCCACTATCTCGAAGAGGCGGAACAGCTCTGCCGTAACATCGCCATCATCGATCACGGTGAGCTGGTCGAGCACACCAGCATGCGCAAGCTGCTGCAGAAGCTCAACGTGGAGACCTTCATCGTCGACGTGGTCCAGCCGCTGACGACCGCGCCGCAACTGGAAGGCTATCCGACCCGGTTGCTGGGCGATCACGCCTTCGAGGTGCAGATCGACAAGGCCAGCGGTGTCAATGCGCTGTTCCGCCAACTGGACGCCGCCGGCATCCAGGTCCAGAGCCTGAGAAACAAAGCCAACCGCCTGGAGGAGCTGTTCGTCTCCCTGGTGGAAAAAAATCTAGCCAAGGTCGCCCGATGAGTACCGAATTCCAAGCCAACATGGTGGCGCTGCGGACCATCGTCCACCGCGAAGTACGCCGCTTCACCCGTATCTGGGCGCAGACGCTGCTGCCCCCGGCGATCACCATGGTCCTGTACTTCGTGATCTTCGGTAACCTGATCGGCAACCGCATCGGTGGCATGGGTGGCTTCACCTACATGCAGTACATCGTACCGGGCCTGATCATGATGTCAGTGATCACCAACGCCTACAGCAACGTAGTGTCCAGCTTCTTCAGCAGCAAGTTCCAGCGCTCGGTGGAAGAACTGCTGGTCTCGCCGGTCTCGCCCCACGTCATCCTCATCGGCTACGCCATGGGCGGCATTCTGCGCGGCCTGGCCGTGGCGGCCATCGTCAGCCTGCTGTCGCTGTTCTTTACTCACATGCAGGTGCACCACATCGGCATCATGCTGCTGGTGATCGTCCTGACCGCGGCGATCTTCGCCCTAGGTGGCTTCATCAACGCCGTCTACGCACGCAACTTCGACGACATCTCCATCGTGCCGACCTTCGTGCTGACGCCTCTGACCTACCTGGGCGGGGTCTTCTATTCCATCGACCTACTGCCCGAGTTCTGGCAGAAGGTATCCCTGGTCAACCCCATCCTGCACATGGTCAACGCCTTCCGCTACGGCATCCTTGGCGTGTCGGACATCCGCATCGGGGTGGCGATCGCCTTCATGCTGTTCGCCGTGGTCGTGCTTTATCTGGTCAGCATCCGCCTGCTCGTCAGCGGGCGTGGCATGCGTCACTGAGTGTCGAAAGAGTCATGCAGAGCGTAGAACAATCGCCCCTGGGCAAGAGCACCGAGTACGTCAGCCACTACGAGCCGGCCTTGCTCTATCCCATCCCACGGGCGCCCAAGTGGGCGGAGCTAGGCCTGAGCGCGGAGGCGCTGCCGTTCCGCGGTGTGGATGTCTGGACCTGCTACGAGCTGTCCTGGCTGCTGCCGTCGGGCAAGCCGGTGGTCGCCATCGCGGAATTTGCCATCCCGGCGGCGTCGCCGAACATCATCGAGTCCAAGTCCTTTAAGCTGTACCTCAACTCCCTGAACCAGTCGGTGTTCGCCTCTCTGGGCGAACTCGAAGCCATTCTGGCCGGGGATCTGAGCGCAGCCGCTGGCGCCACGGTCGGGGTCACGCTGCTATCGCTGGATGACTGGGCCGCCCGGGGCATCCAGCGGCCTGCCGGCCAGTGCATCGACGACCTGGACGTCACCGTGGACCGCTATGCCGAGCCGCAGGCCCAGGCCTTGAGCGTCGGCGAGACGCGGAATAGCGAGCGCCTCTATAGTCATCTGCTCAAGTCGAACTGCCCGGTCACCGGTCAGCCGGACTGGGGTACCGTGGTGGTCGAGTACGAAGCAGGGCTGTCGCTGGATCCAGCCAGCCTGCTGCGTTACCTGGTCGCCTTTCGCCAGCACGCCGACTTCCATGAGCAGTGCGTGGAGCGCATCTATCTGGACCTCTGGCGGATACTCCAGCCAGAGCGGCTCACGGTATTCGCCCGCTATGTACGGCGGGGTGGGCTGGACATCAATCCCTACCGCAGCAGCGACGATATCCAGCACGGGATCGAACGTTACGTACGGCAGTGATCAGATGCCCATGCTGCTGAGGCTGTTCATGATCGACCTGAGCGTACCGGCCATGGTGGGGTGACTGACTTCGAAGCGTTCCACTGCCAGATTGACGCCGTCCACCAGGCTGCTGTCGCTGGTATGGGTAGCGTCTTCGTTAGCCAGCTGGAATTCGATGTCGCGGATCAAGAGCTCTAGACTTTCCCGGTCCTCGGGCGAAGACGGCGGATCCTGATCCAGCTGGTGGCGGAGTTCGTCGAGTTGGTCCTGCAGATGAGACGTGGTCATGGCGTTTCTCCTGTGTCCGGATTCTTTGACCGCAACGACGGGTCAAAGATCGAATGACTGAGCTCGGCCACTGAGCCAAAGTAGCAAAGCTATGACTATAATCGGCGCCTTTCAGGCGTCTGAGTGCAACTAGGAGAGAAGCGATGACGGTCGAGCGACGGGGTTCCAGGGTCTGGGGAGTGCTGCTGTCGACAGCCCTGGCGTTTGCCGGTCAGGCGATGGCGGCGGAAGCCGAGAATCCCGATCCGTGGGAGGGCTTCAACCGCAAGATCTTCGTGTTCAACGATACCCTGGACACCTATGCGCTCAAGCCGGTCGCCCAGGGTTACCAGCGCTTCACGCCGGGCTTCGTGCAGACGGGCGTGAGCAACTTCTTCAATAACCTGGGGGACGTGCGCAACCTGGCTAACGACCTGCTGCAGGGCAAGGTGGAGCACGCCGGGGTGGATACCGCGCGGCTGCTGATGAACATTACCCTGGGTGGCCTCGGCCTGGTGGACGTGGCTACCAAGGCCGGTCTGCAGCGCAACGACGAGGATTTCGGCCAGACCCTGGGCAAGTGGGGCGCGAGCAGCGGTCCCTACCTGGTGCTGCCGTTCTTTGGCCCCAGCAGCGTGCGTGACGGGCTCGGCCGTATCCCGGACAGCTACACCAGTGCCTATCCCTATGTGGACGACGTGGCTGTCCGCAACAGCGCCTTCGCCCTCAGCACCGTCGATACCCGCGCCGGCCTGTTGCAGGCCGAGCGCCTGATCACCGGCGACAAGTACGTCTTCATCCGTAACGCCTATCTGCAGACCCGGGAATTCAAGGTCAACGATGGCCATGTGGTAGACGATTTCTAGCGCACGGCGCTACGAAACAAGAAGGCAGCCCTGAGGCTGCCTTTTTTCGTTGCTGTTGCACCTAGCGCATTTCGAGCACGGACAGTCCGAGCAGCTGCTTGCCCGAGTCGGTGGCCTGGACGCGCAGCACCTCGGCATCTGCTTCCAGCCCCTTGAGTTCGGCATGGCTGGAGGGAATGACCACCGTCACCCGGTCACCGACCGAGAGCGCGGTTTCCGCTTCGATCTGGAAGCCGGTGCTGGACATATCGACGCAGCGGGCATCGAAGCTCTGGTCTCCCACCTTGAGGATGGCCTGGGAATCGATATTCATGCGAATGAAGTCGCGCTTTTCACTGTAAGAGCGGTCACTGGTACTCATGGCAATCCTACTGCGTGGGAGGATGGATAGCGTTAGGCTTGAGGTATAAACTCAAGAAAGGCACCCTGTAAAGAAAATCCATCCCGTTGGCAAGCTTGAACGCCTGGGTGGATGGGAGTAGTGTCTCGCCGTGTCGTAATCACCGTGGCCCGTGTCGGATAGCGTCCGCCGGTTAGCCGTTCGGGTGCATGCCTGGATCCTCTATGTCTAATACGCCTGCCACGCTCTTGATCATTGACGATGACGAGGTGGTTCGCCTCAGCCTCGCCGACTATCTCGAGGACAGTGGCTTCAATGTCCTGCAAGCCAGCAATGGCCAGCAGGGCCTGCAGATCTTCGAGCGTGAACAGCCTGATCTCATCATCTGCGACCTGCGCATGCCGCAGGTCGATGGGCTGACGCTGCTGCGCCGGATCAGTGAACTATCCATCGATACGCCCGTGCTGGTGCTTTCCGGCGCGGGGGTGATGAGCGATGTCGTCGAGGCCCTGCGCCTGGGTGCAGCCGATTACCTGATCAAGCCGCTGGAAGACCTGGTGGTGCTCGAGCACTCGGTGAACCGGGCGCTGGATCGTGCCCGGCTACGCCTGGAGAACGATCGCTACCGGGTCAAGCTGGAGAACACCAATCGCGAGTTGCAGGCCAGCCTGAGCCTGCTGCAGGAAGACCAGAACGCCGGTCGCCATGTGCAGATGAACATGCTGCCGGTGACACCCTGGGAAACCGAGGGGCTGAAGTTCGCCCACGAGATCATCCCATCGCTGTACCTGTCCGGCGATTTCGTCGACTACTTTCGTATCGACGAGCATCGCGTCGCCTTCTACCTGGCAGACGTTTCCGGGCACGGCGCCTCGTCGGCGTTCGTCACGGTGCTGCTCAAGTTCATGACCACCCGGCTGCTGTACGAGTCCAAGCGCAACGGTACGCTACCCGAATTCAAGCCGTCGGATGTGCTCGGCCACATCAATCGGGGTCTGCTCGATTGCAAATTGGGCAAACACGTGACCATGCTGGGCGGGGTGATCGACGAGACCACCGAGACCCTGAGCTACAGCATCGGTGGTCACCTGCCGTTGCCGGTCCTGCACACGCCGGACGAGACCCGCTTCCTGGAAGGCAAGGGGTTGCCGGTGGGCCTGTTCCAGGAGGCCACCTACAATGACTACCAGATGGCGTTGCCGGAGCGCTTCAGCCTGACCCTCTTTTCGGATGGCATCTTCGACCTGCTGCCGGGAGACAATTTGAAAGAGAAAGAACGCAGCCTGCCCGAATACGTCCGCCGCGCCGGCGGTACACTGGCAGGCCTGAGTGAAGCCCTTGAGCTGGCAGCGGTCAACGACATGCCTGACGATATCGCTTTGCTGGTGTTGAGCAGGAATCTGGCATGAGCACCGGAAAAATCCAATTTGCCGAGCAGGACGGTACCTTCGTCCTGAAATTCACCGGCGAGGTGCGCCTGACCCTCTGCTCGGCGCTGGATGCGACCATCGAGCACATCTTCTCGTCCTTGAATTTCTCATCCATCGTCATCGACTTGACCGAGACGCAGAGTATCGACAGCACCACCCTGGGCCTGCTGGCCAAGCTGTCCATCCTGTCGCGCCAACGTATCGGGCTGCTGCCCATGCTGACGACGAACAACCCGGACATCCTGCGGCTGCTGGATTCCATGGGCTTCGATCAGGTGTTCAATATCGTCGAGACCGTGCTGCCTTGCCCCGAGTGCCTCACCGACCTGCCACCGCAGGACCAATCCGAAGCCGAGGTGCGCAGTCGCGTGCTGGAAGCCCATCGGGTGTTGATGGGCCTGAACGAATCCAACCGCAATGCCTTTCGCGATCTGGTCAGTGCCCTGGAAAGGCACTGACCCAATCGTCGCTCAGCGCTTGCCCGGCAGCAGCACTTCCAGCTTTTCCTGATCCCGCGCGAACTGGCGGATACCTTCGGCCAGCTTCTCGGTCGCCATGGCATCCTCGTTGTGCGCCCAGCGGAAGGCCGCCTCGTTCAGCTGCTGCTTGGGTTCGCCACTACCAGTGTCGGCGGTCAGCGCGCGCGGCAGGTCGCCCTGGGCGTCAGACAGCTGTTGCAGCAGCTCGGGGCTGATGGTCAGGCGGTCGCAGCCGGCCAGTTGTTCGATCTGGTTCAGGTTGCGGAAGCTGGCGCCCATGACCACGGTCTTGTAGCCGTTGGCCTTGTAGTAACGGTAGATGCGCGTCACCGACTTCACGCCCGGATCCTCGGCGCCTTCGTAATCACGGCCTTCGGCCTTCTTGTACCAATCGTAGATCCGGCCGACGAAGGGCGAGATCAGGAACACGCCGGCGTCGGCACAGGCCGCGGCCTGGGCGAAGGAGAACAGCAGGGTCAGGTTGGTCTGGATGCCTTCCTTCTCCAGTTGCTCGGCCGCGCGGATGCCTTCCCAGGTGGAGGCGATCTTGATCAACACGCGGTCCTTGCCGATGCCGGCCTTTTCATAGAGCTCGATCAGGCGATGGGCGCGCTCCAGGGTGGCGACGGTTTCGAACGACAGGCGCGCGTCCACCTCGGTGGAGATGCGGCCGGGGATCAGCTTGAGGATCTCGCCACCCACGGCCACGGCGAAGCGATCGCAGGCTAGGCCGATGTCGCCACCGGCGCCGCTGAAGGCAGCCTGCAGGTGGTCTTCGTAGCGGGGCAGGGCAGCCGCCTTGAGCAGAAGCGAGGGGTTGGTCGTGGCGTCGTAGGGCTTGAGGCGGGCAATGGCGTCCAGGTCGCCGGTGTCGGCAACGACCGTGGTGTATTGCTTGAGTTGTTCCAGCTTGCTCATGGCAGTCTTTCCTTCGGTTAACGAATGGATATCGTGGAGACGTGACTCAATGGCCCCTGAGAAGTTCAGTGGCCTCGTCGTACAGGCGCAGCGGATCAGGGCTGCGATGCAACTCGGTGGACAGCAGTTGACGGAAGCGCCGCGCGCCGGGAAAACCTTGCGCCAGGCCGAGGACATGACGAGTGACGTGATGGACGACGCCACCCTGTTGCAGATGTGCCTCGACGTAGGGGCGTAGCTGCAGCATGACCTCATGCCGGCTGATCTGCGGACGATCCGCGCCATACAGCGCAGCGTCCACTTCGGCCAGCAGATAGGGGTTCTGGTACGCCTCGCGCCCCAGCATCACGCCGTCGAAGACCTGCAACTGCTCGCGGCAGGTCTCCAGGGTCTTGATGCCGCCATTGAGGATGAACTCAAGATCCGGGAAATCCTGCACCAGTTGCGCGGCCACCTCGTAGCGCAGCGGCGGGACTTCCCGATTCTGCTTGGGCGAGAGCCCCTCAAGGATGGCGATGCGGGCGTGGACGGTGAAGCTGCGGCAACCGGCGTCGGCGACCTGACCGACGAAGTCCCGCAGTGCGTCGTAGCTGTCGCGGCCGGAGATACCGATGCGGTGCTTGACCGTCACCGGAATGGCCACGGCATCGCGCATCGCCTTGACGGCGTCTGCCACGCGCTCGGGATAGGCCATCAGGCAGGCGCCAATCATGTTGTTCTGCACCCGATCGCTGGGGCAGCCGACGTTCAGGTTGATCTCGTCATAGCCCGCCTGCTCGCCCAGCCGCGCCGCCGCGGCCAACTCCTGCGCCACACTGCCACCCAGTTGCAGCGCTACGGGATGCTCGGCCTGGTCATGGCGCAGGAAGCGCTGGGCATCACCATGCAGCAGGGCGCCGGTGGTGACCATCTCGGTATAGAGCAGGGCATGCTGCGAGAGCAGGCGGTGGAAATAGCGGCAGTGACGATCCGTCCAGTCCATCATGGGCGCCACGGAGAAGCGGCGGGA